>JBDHJS010000016.1:0-145616 GCA_039586795.1 Gemmatimonadota bacterium | reverse complement strand
CGTCGGTCATCGACCGTCGAACTACCCCGCGATCTCATCGAAGAACTCCGTCATCCGACGGCGCATCTGCTCATCCGGCATCCGACCATACGCCGCGCCCATATTGTCTTCCATGTGGTGAACCTTGGTCGTTGCCGGGATCGGACAGGTCACGGCCGGGTGCCCGATGATCCACTTGAGGAAGAACTGGCCCCAGCTGTTCGCATCAAACTCAGCCGCCCACTCCGGCAATTCGTGGCCTTCTACGGCCTGGAACAACCGGCCGCGCCCGTACGGCAAGTTGACCAGGACGGCCATGCCGCGATCGGCGGCCAGCGGCAGAATGCGCTCCTCCGCCGTTCTCTGCCCAAGCGAGTAGTTCACCTGGATGAAGTCCATGTCTTCTTGTTCCATCACCGCTACGAAATTCTCGTACTGCCGGGCGTTCGATGTAGTGATCCCGATGTAGCGGAAGCGACCTGCCGCTTTCCACTCCCGGCACATGGCCAGCTGCTCCTGCCAGTTCCGCAGGTTGTGGACCTGCATGAGATCGATGACGCTACGCTTCAGCAGGTCGAACGATTTCTCCATCTGTTGCTGGCCGGTCGCCGAGTCGTCCGCTCCGACCTTTGTGGCAACGAATAGCTGGTCGTTCACTCCTGTCTGCTCGGCCAGCAGGCCGGAAACCATCTCGGAGTTCCGATAGCCCGTCGCGGTGTCGAGCAGGGTGCCGCCCATCTCGACGAATTTCCGCATGACGTCGCGCAGCGGAGCCAGCGCCTCATCTATCGGTTCCACATTGAAGGTCCGGGCCGTGCCCACGCCAACGACCGGGACCAACTCACCGCTCGACGGGATCGGACGCTTCACGATCTCTGAGGTTTGGGCGAATGCTGGCAGCCGCGGGCCCAGCGCCATCGCCGCGCCGGCGCCAGCGGATATTTTCAGCATCTCACGACGGGTGAGTTTCATACCGCTCGCTCCTGTTCAGTGGATCGCCACGTGAGGTACAGCGGACCAATCTGGGATCATAGGCCCGGGGCCACAAGTCGCGGCCAACCGGTTGCGGCGTGATTCGCTGTGTGACAGGATGTGGGACCGGCTGCACCAACAACAAGCGACAGACTATGACCTACTCTACCGAGAAGTCCAGGGAGCTATTCCAGCGGGCCCTCAACGTTCTGGTAGAAGGCGGCAGCTCACCGTCGCGCGGACCCGCCAACTACGGTGAGTACCCGCTTTTCATCGATCGGGGCGAGGGAAGCCACATCTACGATGTCGACGGCAACAAATATGTCGACTGGATGATGTCGTACGGAGCGCTGCCGCTGGGTCACGCGCACCCACGGATCGTTCACGCCCTGAGCGTCGGCGCCTCGAGAGGTACGCAGTACTCCGCGGCAACCGAGACAGAAGTTCAGGTAGCGGAGCTCATACAGCAGATGGTCCCGAGCGCCGAAAGAGTGCGATTTACAAACTCCGGAACCGAAGCGACGATGGCGGCGATCCGGTTGGCGCGCGGCTACACGGGCAGGCCGAAGTTCATCAAGTTCGAAGGGCACTACCACGGCTGGCACGACGACTTCTTGGCCAACGCCCACCCGCATCCGCTGGCTTCGCTGGGTCACCGAAACGATCCGATCAAGATCGCGGACAGCTCGGGGCTCAACCGACGCGCCTTGCACGACACGATCGTCGTCCCCTGGAACGACCTGAACGCGTTGCAGCGAGCCATCGATGCGCACCGCGGACAGATCGCGGCAGTAATCTGCGAGGGAATCCAGGCAAACATAGGCGTCATCCCGCCGGGCCGGGACTTCCTCAAGGGGCTGCAGCAGTTGGCACGGGACAACGGCATCTTGTTCATCCTCGACGAGATGGTGACGGGCTTCCGGATCGCCCCGGGTGGCTGCCAGGAGTATTACAACCTGGACCCGGACATCTCGACGTTCGGTAAGGCGTTGGGCGGCGGTCTTCCCGTAGCCGCCTTCTGCGGCAGGGCGGAGATAATGGAAGCGCTGGCCTGGGGCGGCGTGCTTCACTACGGAACCTACAATGCCGCGCGGATCGGCATGTATGCGGCCCGGGCGTGTCTGCGCGAGATGAACGAGGCGGACGGCGCCTACTTCAAACATGTCTGGGACATCGGCGAGAAGATGGTCGCCGGGCTACGGGATGTTCTGGGCGTGAACGGAGTGAAGGCGATCGTGCAGGCGGTCGGTCCCATGTTTCAGATCATGTTCACCAAGCGGGACCAGATCAGCGACTACCGAGATTTCTGCGAACACGTGGACCGGGATAAGTACCAGCGGTTCGCCCTGGCGCTGTTCAAGCATGGCGTCTACATGTCGCCGGGCGCCGGGACACATTCTTTGACTTCGCTGGCTCATACAGATGACGACGTGGCGTTCACGCTGGAGGCCGTCAAGAAAGCGCTGATCGATGTCGAAGGTTGAGAAGTCCCGGGACGGCAAGCTGAGAGACCAGGTGGCACTCATCACCGGAGCCGCTTCAGGAATCGGCGCCGCGGCGGCGAAGCTCTTCGCTCGTGAGGGCGCAGCAGTTTCGCTGATGGATCTGGACGAGGCGGGCGGTCAGGCCGTGGTCCGCGAGGTCACGGGCGGCGGCGGCCGAGCGCTGTTCGTAGCGGGCGACGTGAGCGAATCACAGGATTGCAGGCGCGCTGTGGACCAGACGGTCGACACCTTTGGCACGCTAGACGTTTTATTCAACAACGCGGGCATCATCCGCCGCGCCTCGACCACGGAACTCGACGAAGACGACTGGGATCGTGTAATGGCGGTGAACGTGAGATCGGTCTACCTGATGTCAAAGTACGCCATTCCGCACATGGAGCGCGCGGGCGGCGGGTCGATCGTCAACACATCATCCGGCTGGGGACTGGCAGGCGGTCGCCGCGCCGTGTCGTACTGCGCGTCCAAAGGCGCAATCGTCGTCATGACCAAGGCGATGGCCCTAGACCACGGCCCACAGAACATCAGGGTCAACTGCATCTGCCCCGGCGACACGGACACGCCGATGCTGCGAGACGAGGCGGAGCAGCTGGGCGAGCCGGTTGACCGCTTTCTGGCCGAAGCGGCCGATCGACCGCTGAAGAGAATCCTGCAGCCGGAAGACATAGCTCAGGCCGCGCTCTACCTGGCGAGCGACGCGTCGGCCTCGGTGACGGGGATCTCGCTGGTCGTGGATGGCGGCGGCTTGGCCGGATCGGGCTAAGGAGAGAACATGCAAGGGCTCAACAATAGCCGGGTGCTCATCACCGGCGGCGCCAGTGGCATCGGGGCGGCGACGGCGGCGCGCTTTCTCGAGGAGGGCGCCAGGGTGGTGGTGCTCGACCGCGACGACATCGGCTGCCGCAAGATCCAACAGGAACTGCCGGGTCTGTCAGGCGTCATTCAGGCCGACGTCAGCGACGCAGCGCGGGTGGTAGGCGCGTTCGACGAACTGGACGAGCTACTCGGCGGCATCGATGTGCTGATCAACAACGCCGGGATCAGCATCCGCCACGACGACCTCGGCAAGATCAGCCCGGAGGACTGGCGGCGCGTGATCGATGTCAATCTAAACGGCGTGTTCTACGTGGCGCAGCAGGCGGCGGTCCGCATGAAGCAGGAACGTCGCGGCGTCATCCTCAATACGGGCTCGACGAACGCCCTGGTCGGTTACCGACATTACGCCGATTACAACTCGGCAAAGGCGGGCGTCGTCGAGTTAACGCGATCGATGGCGCTCGAGCTGGCGCCAGACGTGAGGGTGAACGTCGTCTGTCCCGGCTACATCATGACGCCGATGCAGGAGGCGGAGTATACGCCGGAGATGTTCGAAGAGGTGAACGCGAAGATTCCCCTTGGGCGACACGGCCGACCGGAAGAAGTCGCCGCGCTGTTCGCTTTCCTCGCCTCTGATGAAGCCGCGTACCTTACTGGCCAGGTCTACGTCATCGATGGAGGTGAGACCGCCGGAGGTCTAGCGAGTCGCTAAGCGGTCTCAGGTCGTTCTCAGAAACCAGTTGAACGCCAGGTCCGAGACCGTAGGGAGAAGCACGTGGCCGCCAGTGAACTCTTCGTACCTCACCCGATAACCCGAGGCACGCAGATCAGGAACGATCCCATCACGAGTTCCGGCGACAGGCAGGATTGTGTCGTTCGTCCCGTGAGAGATGAAGATCCTCGGGTCACCCACCAACGGATTGGCCGCGCTGACAAAACCAGGCGAAAAGCTGACCAGGTGACTGAACAAATCTCCGTTCGAGAGTCCGAGCGAGAGGGCGTACGAGGCTCCGTCCGAGAATCCGCCCAGTCCGATATGCTCGGGGTCGATCCGGCAGCGACTGAACGTGTGACTGAGCGCCCAATTCAGGAAGACCACGTCGGGTCCGAAGCCGAACTCGACCAGGTCCCACGTCGTCGATCGAGAATCCGGCGCCAGGAGAACCATCCCGCGAAGCTCGCACAGGCCATAATAGCTCGCCCAATCGCTTCCCGAGCCGCCGGCACCGTGTAACGCAACGAACAGCGGCGCTGGCGTGTCCTCGGAGTAAGTGCTGGGCACGTAGAGGAGTCCATCGCGACCCGCCTCAAAGCCCAGCGGGCTTTCGCCGATGTCCGGTGCGATAGTCGGGTCCCCCGGCCGCGCCGAGAGCCGCGACTCCCCACCACCTGCCTCCGTGGCATCTTCACACGCGGAAAGGGCAAGTGCCGCCACCGCTCCAACACCGGTCTTCAGGAAGTTCCGCCGCGATACCGCGGGGACCGATACGAGACTCCTCGAGGGGTCTGGCTGTCGTTGGCTCATGCTCTCATTAAACGCGACGATGGCGCAAACTTCAACCTCTGGTCGCGACTATGTTCACCATGAGAACAACGATCAGAAACAACGTAGTCCAGAAGAAAGGATCTGCTATAACATCACGCCACTCCGGCACTCGCTCGTCTGCCTTCATCTTATTGAGTTTCATCTATCTCCCAGTCTCCCGGCCTTTTTAGTGGGACGCTTCGCCGGGTGGCCATTCTGAGGAGGAAATGGCCCTGTGACGGGCGTCATTGAACTGACTCAACGGTTCCTGAAAACGTCCAACCCGCCTCTATTTAAGAATAGACAGAACCATTCCCTCACTCAGAAAAATTCCGTCGGGCGGGGGCCTTTCACCGACTCGACCCCTCTGGGTTGCAATGGGGGCGCTTCTCTTACGGTCCCGACGGGGTCCACCGTTCTAACATCCACGGGGCGAATGCTACTTGCGAACGATAAGCAATATCCCCCACTTTGCTGCATATGTCAAGGTTTTGTTGCCGTTTTGCGTACATTTCTTATACTATAAGGCCATCTGGGCTTTGATATGACCAAACGATGGGCACCGCATCCGCTCAGAGCGCTCTTCTTCCCCTGGAGGTGCCGCCATGAGAAGCTCATCCCTGCTGCCCGTCTGCGCCCTGGTTGCGGCGGCGGTCATCGTCTCAGAGGCCCTGGTCACGGGAGTGACGGCCGAAGGGATCTCGCCGAATCGACGGACGCCAGCCGCGGCGAACCAGCACGGAGGATTCACCGGAGAGGTGCTTCCGGTTTTCTACGTCACGGACGTGAGACGAAGCGTCGAGTTCTACGGGCGATTGGGGTTCGAGTTCAGACATTACTTCGACTATGATGAGGAGCGTGAGGTGCCCGAGTGGACTAGGGCTGAGCGTCCGATCTGGGCCTTGTTTTCGGCGGGCGGTTTCGAGTTCGCGCTCCATCTCACCCAGAGCGGCGACGAGCTCGTAGTCGTCGGCAACCGGCACTACTTCCTGGTAGAGGATATCGACGCGCATTACGGCATGGTGACGGGGCGGGGCATCGAGGCTGGGCCGCTGATCGACCGACCGTGGATGCGGATGTTCGAAGTCGTAGACCCCGACGGCCATCAGCTGTTCTTCGGAACGAGACCCGGTTAGCTAGAGTGGCGCCTCTCCGTGTTCATCCCTCAGCATTTCGCAGCGCACCGAACGCCACGCGGACGACGTAAGGCACGTTGAGCTCGTCAAGTACAACGCCGTACACATGGCCGTTCTTCATCAACGGTTTCGGCCGCCCCTCAAAGACATAGGGAATCCTGATTTCTCCCAAGTATCGACCTTCAGGGTCGAAGACGTCGAAATGCGAGTACGCTGCACCCGGGTCGACGAATCTTCTGACCCAGACATGCGACCGGTCATCGAGATGGATGCTCTGAAAATGCGGCTTTGTGCTCGGGATGCGGGTCTCATCGATTTTGCCACCGCCATCGGTGAACCAGCTGAACTCAGAAAGGGCCGCATCCCTGTCCGCGTCCGTCACCGGACTGGGATCAGCGTCGCGGGAAAGGACGAGGAGCGTGTCACCGCGGGGCGATTGCCGCACGATGCGGTACTGGTCGCTGATGCCGACCCACAGATCTCCTACCGCATCGACGGCCCAATGCTGCCGCGGCGAGAACGGCACCGCATCGACCATCCGCAATCGGTTGTTCGAGTCGCGAAACTCGAACAGCTCCGGTTTGAACTCGGCAAGCGCATACGCCTGGGCGATCTGAAACGCAGAGTCCAACTGAACCACCACGTCCACGACATCGGTTCGGCTCACGCGCTCCGCCGCCCAGCAAATCAGATTTCCGGCGGCATCGAACGATAGCGGGCGAGGAATGGGGTAGCGCGCATCAGTCCAACGCGAGCTACTCAGGAATCCGCCTTCCCGGTCGTAGAGGCTGTAACGAACGTTCCCCGCATCAGCCAACCACAGACGGCCTTCATCGTCGACAGCTATGCCAGCGCCACTGAGGATCTCGCCCGGGCCGCCGCCCCGCTCTCCAATCGTGCGAACGTATCGGCCCTGTGGATCGAAGACCTTCACGAAGGTGGAGCCCAATTCATGGACGTAGATCCGTCCGTCAAGATCGACGGCGATGTCGGAAATCCGGCTGAACGAAGCGTGCTCATCGTCGAGCGCGCCAATGCGAAGGCTGTCAACGACAACCCAGGCCGTCTCATCACTCCAGAGACCGACATTCGGGTTGCGCACGGCCAGTGCGCCATTAGCCAACGTGTCCACGGTGCCACCCCAGTCGCTTCCCTGCTCCGCACCGCACGAGTAACCCGCAAACATGGAACCGAGGGCCAGCACGGCGGCGCCGGCGATTCTTGGTGTCAGCTTTATCCGCATCACCTCTCCTGATGACAAACAGGTCGATACTCGCGTCAGTCGTGCCGGAGCGCTTCCATGGCGCTCACCGACGCCGCCCGTCGCGCCGGTAAGTAACAAGCAGCGAGTGCAACCCCCACCAGAATCGCTGCGACGGAGGCCAAAGTGATCGGATCGAACGGGCTTACATCGAACAACAGGCTAGACAGGGCGCGGCCGAGAGCCAGCGCGCCTAACAGCCCGATGCCCACTCCGATGCCGGCCAGCCACAGGCTCTGCCTGAGCACCAATCGGATGACGCTGTCCGCCGAAGCCCCGAGGGCTCGGCGGATGCCCATCTCACGCGTGCGTTGTTCGACCGTGTACGCCATCACACTGTAGATGCCGACGGCACCAAGTGCGAGGGCAACGACGGCAAACAAGCCAAACAGAAAGAGTGCCGTTCGACGCTGCGCACCCAAGGTCTCGGTCGCGATATCCTCCATCGTGGCAATCTCGGCAAGCGGAACTTCCGGATCGATGACAGCAAGACGTTCACGGATGGTGGGCACCGCGCGGAGCGGATTGCCCTCGACACGTGCGGCCACGACAAGATACGGCCAGGTACCCCACGGACCGGCACCGTAAGGGTAGTACGCGATGGGTGGAGCGGCTTCGTCGGGCCCGAAGTCGCGAACGTCATTGACGACGCCGACGATGGTGAAGAGGCCCTCACTATTGCTGGGGGCGAAGGAACGCCCCAGCGGTTGGGAACTGCCGAACACCGCGCGGACGAAAGCCCGGTTAACGATCACGACACCACCGTTGCGTCGATCCTGTTCGGTGAACGACCGGCCCATGATGACCCGCATACCGAGCGCTGTGAAGAGTCCCGGCGTCGTCTCCCGCGTTTCAACCAGTCCTTCAAAGCCGAGGTGCGGTTCGTCCTGAACGGTTATCCTGGCATTGCCGCCACCGTACAGAAGCTTGCGATTCTGCGCCCCTACTGCGCTCACCGACGGAATGGCAGCGATCTCTGACAGCGCGGCATCGTAATACGCGAGCGCCGCCGGCGGATCAGGGTACTTCGAATCAGGGAGCGCCAGGACAAAAGTAACGAGACCCTTCGTGTCCACGCCCAAGTCCACCCGACTCAATCGCCACACGGACCGAATCATCAATCCGGCGCCGGCAACCAGCACCAACGCGAGAGCGATCTCTGTCACAACGAGAACGCGACGTGCCGACGTTCTCAGTGACGCCAACCCGCTTCGTCCCTGGCCCAGGTGCCCTTGAAGATTCTCGAACTTCAGGCGAAGCGTGGGTACGATTCCTACCAACACCCCGGTTAGCACCGACAGCGATAGCGCGAAAGCCAGCGCCATACCGCTCACCGAAATCTGCAGCGCGCGCGGGATCCATTGCCCGACTCTTGCCAGCAGTAGATCCACTCCCACAAGGGCAAGCACGGTCCCAAGCGCTCCGCCCAGCAGGGCAAGAATAACGCTCTCCGACATGAGTAACCTGGCCAGCCGGTAGGGGCCGGCACCGAGGGCAGCGCGCACCGCCAACTCCTGGTTTCGCGTCTCCGCCCGCGCCAGCCCCAGATTCGCCACATTCGCGCAGGCGATGAGAAGCACGAGAACCGCTGCGCCGCCGAAGAGGAGCAGACGCCGTGGAGCGCTTCGCCCGACGAGCCAGTCTCGCAACGTACGTCCCCCGACGCTGCGGTTGCCATTGACCCGCGGATAGGCATCGGCGAGACCGGCGTACAGTACTCTCAGCTCGGCAAGGCCCGCCTGGGCCGTCGCCCCCGGAGCGAGCCGGCCAATCGCTTCGATCCAGCGGCCGCGCCGGCCGGCACGTTGCTCCTCACTCCAGGCGAACGGGACCCACAGCTGCGGGTCGGCCACGAAACCGAACTCACGGTTGGCCACCCCGATGATGCGGTGCTGAATGCCATCCAGCGTCACCGTCTCCCCGATAACCGACGGGTCGCCTCCGAACGCCTGCCGCCACAAGGCGCGGCCGAGGATGACCACCGGTTCTGCACCGGGCCGATCATCCTCCGGCAGGAAGTCGCGGCCAAGCTCGGGCGGCATACCGAGCACTCCAAAGAAGTCATGGGTTACCAGCAGTCCTCGATATCGTTCGGGGATGCCCCGGCCCGAGAGGTTGAAGCCGTGGAACGAGTACGCCGCCAGATTCTCGAAGGCATCGGTGCCGGCCTCGAGGTCAAGGAAGTTGGCCACGGAAATGGACCATATGGCGTCCGGCGCCGCGCTCTCGCCCCGCTCTCCAATCCGCATCAGGCGGTCCGGCTCGGCGTAAGGCAGTGACTTCAACAGGGCACCGTAGACCACGCTGAACAGAGTGGTCGTGGCGCCGATCCCCACGGCCAGAGTAATCACCGTCACCGCCGTGAACCCTTTACGCCGTAGTAGTGAACGCATCGCTGTTTGAGCTTCTATCCACCACGCGTATAGCATCTCACTCTCCGCTCAGTCATGACAACTAGTTGTCCGGCAGGTAACGGGCGCAGCCGCTGCGACCCGTCGCTGGCCCGAGACCGAGGGCAGGAAGCGCCTCGTTGTTCTCTACGTAAGCATCGAATTCCGCATCGACGCCGTTCCCATAGACGCGGTTGAACAACTCGAGCAAATCGACGTTCGTCAGACTCCTTCGCGCCTCGGACAGGATTGCACCCATCGCTTCGTCCAGGCTGCGGCTGCGCTCCTGGAGGTTTCGATCGAGGTCGAGCGCAAACAACGTTCCCTTGCTGTAGACCAGTCGTCTCGCACGGCCGTCACTATCGTAGTCTACCGACGCGGCCGAGAGGCTTTGACGCCGCTCCGCCTCCAAAAACAGCATCTCTCCCCACAGGTCAGCCAGGCAAAGCGCCGCCTGTTCCTCGCTCATCAGGCCACTCTCCCGAGCCGCCTTTATTCCGTAGTAGTTGGTGAAACCTTCAGAGAACCAGCGCGCTTCGGGGCGCACCAACGCGGCGTGCGTCCACCAGTGAAAGACCTCGTGTGAAAGCACCTCGGGCGACGGCGACTGCACGATGGAGCACCTTCCTGCCGCGCCGCCTCTCATGAACCGCGAGGTCACGATGATCACCGCCCGACCGCCAGAGCACCGCGTGGGCGGGGCGCCGAGCAGATCCACGTGATACTGAATCGCGGCGGCCACGCTTTCCAAATTCAACACGGCCTGCTCCGAAACTGTCGCGACACGGAACGTGGTATCCTCGATCCTGAGTTCCCGAACCTCGAGAGGTCCAACGCCGATATACTCGACGCTGGTACCATCCTCCGGATCGACCGCAAGCCCGTCCGACGCCTTTCTCCACGGAGCTACGGCAACCCAATCCTCCGGAAGCACGAACGTCACGTGCGCCGGGTGCGGATCGATGTTCAGCGCAGGAAACAGGCTGGTGGACCTAAGCACGGCTAGCTCCCCACCAACGCGACTTCGAGCATCGGCGACATTCTCGACCCGACTGCCGGGCGGATAATAGGTAGGGTCGATCGTGTACTCGATTTCAACGACCTCAGAGGTGCCGTCGGTAGCGACTCGGCGAACGTGCTCCTCCGACGGTCCACCCGTTTCGACGGTGAGCGCCTGGCCAACCGACCGCGCTTCCAGCGAATGCAAGCCTTCTGGGAAACGACGCAGGTCGAGGAATCTGAGTATGAGGGAGGAGCCGTCGATCGCTTCGCCGGGGATCCGTCCGCGAACCTCGACCAGGCCGCTGGCGGGCTCTGTGATCCTCACTTCCCAGCTGACCGTCGCGCTGTCCGTGATGGAACGCTCCGCCTCGGGTCTGGCACACCGGACCACCGGACTCACTGACACGACGATCATGCTGACAAAGAGGAGGAACCGCATCATTCCCAAACGCTCCTCGGCTGGCACGGTGAACCCTTCTGGTCGCGGTATCGCTTAGCTCACTGCCTTTAGACACCTAAAACGGAAAAGCGGTTGCCGGTGTGTCAGTGGTCAGAGATGAAGTCGGTAGGATCCAGCCACATATCCATGTACTCCTCGTGGCTCATCTCGGCGCATTCCCGCGTATAGCCCACATAGAGCCAGGCGCCACAGACCGAACCCGTCGAGTAGGCGCCACGCCGGATGCCGAAATGCAGGTGCGGCCCCCATGGGCCACCGTCCTCATCATCGTCGGCGATGTAACCGACGACCTGACCCTTCGACACGGCGTCGCCGGCGCGCACGGGAAAGTTGCGGCTCTGGCTGAGGTGACCGTATAGCGAAACCAGCTGCTGATTCTCGAAACGGTGCTCGATCAGCATCACGGCGCCGTAGCCTGGCTCCACCTGGGTGATGTAGATCTCCTTGACCACGCCGTCGGCCATCGCGAACACCGGGTCGCCGGGCTCGGCCTCGGCGTCTTCGGCGAGGTGGTACCCACTGAAGAAGTCGTTCCAAGCGCCAAAGTCCTGGCTGACAACCCATGGTTCGAGCGGGTGATCCGCATCGACGACGAGAGCGGGCCCCGATGCGTCGTCACAGGAAGCGACGGCCAATAGCGAAATCAGCGCAAGGAAAGGAAGAGTCGAGGGAGCTCGGTCCAGGAAAGAGGTCGGGAGAGAACAGCCCCGGTTCATGCCTGCTTGCGTTCTCAGTCGCGTCGGATTCTCGATTTCCGTTCGTAGCAAGCCAGGACTGCTCCCTCCCAAGTTGCGCCGGGCGGGGGCTTCTCACCGTTCGACCCCTCTTAGGAGGCACCGTTAGGACGCGTCGTCCGCTCTTTCGGACCCGGCAAAACCGTTTGCCCCAGCGCAGCTGTTCCCAATCCACGACCCTGAGGCTATGAACCATAGGTATATTAGGGATTATTGTACCGCTTTGTCAAGGATTAAGGCTGATTTACCATGTAATACAATAAAATAATCTCACTTTTCCTTTGTATTACTTGTGTGGCCGTGTGGCGGCCCTACCCTCGCCCCTCGGACACGCGCCCGTCAGTCGGGCTCGCTGACCAAGTCCCGGACGAAGCGGAGCCGGACAACCCGCTCCACGTCCAGATCGTCCCGGGCGACGCCCAAAGCGACGTCGTCTCCGATCCAGCCGGGAAGTCGCAGCCTGACGTTGGCCGGCCAGCGGTAGTGAGCTTCGAGAGTGCCGTCACGGAGGTAGACATCCGCCTGGCGGTTGGCGCCCTCCTGAACGCTCAGCTCGACCCAGAGACGGCCGTCTTGATCGAAGAACATATCGCGGATCGGGGGCTTGCGATCCGGAATGTCGAAAGGAATCTCATTACGATTCAACGCGAGATACTGCTGGTATGAAGCGATTTGATCCTCGCCCCGTTCCCGCTCCGCCGGACTCAACTCTGGCCCCAAAGCCTCTGCCCGCTCGATGATCGTTTCCCGACCCTCCGGCGAGCGCCAGACGATGCGATATGATGAGCTGACGGCGTCCGCCCAGTCCCCGCCCGGCGCGTGAGCGACCAGATGACGAGCTCCATACGGCTGGTAGAGATAGTAGATCGAACCGTCGCTCTCGACCTGATGGAGGCCGAGGCGATCTTGCGGTGGATTGGCTATGACATCGACACGATCCTCAGAACCCTGGGCGTCGACATGAATACGAACGGTGTTCATCTGGCCCGACTGCGGATCCGGTCGCGGCCCGATGTCGACCAGCAACCCTTCTTCGTCGAAGGTGAGTGTCGCCTCCATGTTGGCGGCGGCCTGCCGCATGCGCACGGACGACTCAAAGTTCGGAGCGTTGCTGGCCACCGAGTAGCCGTTATACCGTGCGTTACCGTTGTCCCGTACCCACAATTTCCCGTCGGGAGCGAACGCCAGGCAGCATGGTCCGTCCAGTTCGCCCGGTCCCCCTCCCTTTCGGCCGAACCGGAAGAGGTAGCCGCCTTCCTTGTCGTAGACACGGATCTCGTCCGCCTGCTGAGCCACGACGAAGACCCGTCCGGCGGCGTCCTGGGCCAGCCCGCTGATCCGTCCGAATACGAACTCGTCCGGGCCGTCCACTTCACCGATCATCAGATCGATCTCGCCTCGCAAACGGTCGAATTCCCGCATGCTACTGCGGTCAGCGACGTCGCATGCGTTGAGGAACAGGAAAGTGGCAAGGAACGTCATGATTCTAGCCATCGGGCGTTCTCCTTAGGCACAAGAGGGGGTCAACTCGTTACCTCTCACCGCCCCTGAGACGGCAACAACAAAGAAAAGGTTGCTTCAGCTGTACCCTATGATCTCAAGGCACATAGTGTATATTTTTATGCACATGCATGCAATATTGCGTCGAAAACCTTGTATAGTATGGATGGAGACCTGCCTTGACCTCCAAGTACGACGCCGTCATCATCGGCGCAGGAGCGATCGGAGCGGCCACCGCCTTCGAAATGGCCAAGCAGGGTTATCACACGCTGAGCGTCGACAAGCTCCCTGCAGCCGGATACGGGTCTACCGGCGCCACGTGCGCTATCGTCCGCACTCACTACTCCTACCTGGAAGGCACGGCCCTTGCCTACGAGAGCTTCCTTCACTGGAAGGACTGGCCCAATTACATCGGAGTGGAGGACGAACGAGGGTTTGCCAGGTTGGTAGAGACCGGCATGGTCGTGGTCAAATCGCAGGCGAACGACTTCCAGAAACACCTTCGACACCACGACGAGTTGGGAATCGACTACGAGGAGTGGGACGCGGAGACGCTGAAGGCAAAGTCTCCATTCCTCGATGTGAGCGAGTTCTACCCTCCACGACGTGCCGACGATGACCAGTTCGGAGAGACGACCGGCGGCACGGTTCCCGGCGCCATCTACATCCCGACGGCAGGCTACATCAACGACCCGCAGCTTTCGGCGCACAACCTCCAGCGAGCGGCGGAGGCACACGGTGCGGAGTTCATCTTCAACGCGGAGGTCATCGAAATCAGCAAGCGCGACGACAGGGTCAGCGGCGTCACCCTCAAGGATGGTCAGACGATCGCCGCGCCGATCGTCGTCAACGTCGCCGGCCCGCATTCGTTCATCGTCAATCGGATGGCTGGGGTCGACGATGCCATGAAGCTGAGCACGCGGCCGTTGCGCCACGAAGTCCACTACCTGGCGCGCCCGAAGAACAGCGGGATGGCCGACTCCAGCCCCTTCATCTCGGACGAAGACATCGGCGGGTGGGCCCGACCGGAAGTGGGAGAGATGCTGATGACCGGCAGCCAGGACCCGGAGTGCGACGCCAAGGACTGGATCGACGACCCCGATGACTTCAATACGCAAGTGACAGATGAACAATGGAGATCGCAGGTCTACCGCCTCGCCTTACGCATGCCCGGGCTCAGGATCCCCAGCCAACCGAAGGGCTTCGCCGACCTGTACGACGTTAGCGATGACTGGATGCCGATCTATGACCGGTCAGACCTCGACGGTTTCTACATGGCCGTCGGTACAAGCGGCAATCAGTACAAGAACGCGCCGATGGCCGGTCTGATGATGGCGGAGTTGATCACGGCGTGCGAACTAGGGCACGATCACGATCGCGACCCCGTTCGCGTGAATGGCCGTTACACTGACTACGATTTCGATGTGGGCTTCTTCTCGCGGAATCGGCAGATCAATCCGGACAGCAGCCTAACCGTGCTGGGATAGACCAAACGCGTGCTTTCATGATCGCTAGCGACAAACCAACCACTTAGTAAGCGCCGGACGATGATACAAACCATCTGGAACGATCTGAGATTCGCCGCCCGAACCCTTCGGAAGCGGCCGCTGTTCGTCGTTTCAGCAGTAACGGTACTGGCCGTTGGAATCGGGGCGAACGTTGCCGTCTTCACGGCCGTGAAAGCTGCCCTGTTTGAGCCGCCGGCTTATCAAGATCCCGATAGGCTAGTACTGTTGGACCTGACGGTCTCTTCCCAATCCCGGCCGGGGCCTCAGCGCGCCTACCTGTGGACTCATCCAGAGTTCTTGATCCTATCCGAGACCCCAAATCGACTTGCGGATCCGATCTCGGCATACGCGGCCTTCTCGTTCAACCTGGCGGCTGAGCAGGGCGCCGTTCTGTCGATGGGCGAAGTAGTCACGCACGAGTACCACAGTATGCTAGGGATCAGCGCCGCACTGGGGCGAGCTTTCATGGCGAGCGATGAAGAGGTAGACGCGCCGTTGGTGGCCATGATCGCTCATTCCATCTGGATCAATCACTACGGAGCTGATTCCTCTGTTGTCGGTCGGACCGTGACGCTCAACGGCAGCCCGGTAACCGTCGTTGGCGTCGCGCCGACCGGGTTCACCGGACTCAGCGGGTCGGCCGGGTTATGGGTGCCCACGCGGACTGCCGAGCGACTTCTGGACATGGCAATCTTCAACAACAGTCAGGCGCATTTGTTCGGCGTCGTCGGCCGCCTTCGGAACGGCGCCACGCTCGAAGCCGCCCAGGCACAAATGGCCGCGGTCGCGAACGCGGTTCGGGCCGCATTTCCGGACCCGGATCCCGATGCCATTCACGGGGGAAGTGCGCGCGGGTTGCTGGACGCCCGAGTATCTCCCAAGACACGCACTTCGCTGCTTCTTCTCACAGTAGGTGCGGCACTCGTGCTGCTCGTCACCTGTGCCAATCTCGCCGCCTTCTTGCTAGCACGGGCCCTGGAACGGAGCCGAGAAGCTGCAATCAGATTGGCAATCGGCGGTAGACGGTTGCGTGTCGTTTGGAACTTCCTCAGCGAGAGCGTCCTGTTATCGGCCCTCGGATGCGTAGTGGCGCTGTGGGTGGCGCGGTACGGAGTAGAGCTGCTTGTCGCGACATGGCCGAGCGAGTTTCTCTCCGGCGGCTGGAACCTCAGTTCCATGGATCTGGACGCGATCAGGATCGATGGGGGAGTTCTGGCTTTCGCCGTCGGGCTCTCGCTCGTCACGAGCCTCGTATTTGGACTGTTGCCGGCTATCCGTTGCACGCACACCAACATCGCTGAGGTGCTGAGCAGCTCCACAGACCGGATCATGGGTCGCCGGACGAAGGTCGATCTTAGCGGTGCCATAGTGATCCTCGAGATCGCTCTCGCATTCTTATTGCTGACGGGCGCAAGTCTGCTGGTCCGCAGCCTACACCACCTACAGGAGGTGGACCGCGGGATTCAAGCACAGAACGTGTTGATTTTCGATTACGCCCTTTCGAGGTGGAGCAGCTGGGGTGAGAGTCCGATCGAATTCCAGACCGTGTTTCTCGAGCGGCTGCGGCTGGTGCCGGGCGTCGTCACGGCGTCCGTCACCTGCACGCCGCCTCTTGAAAGACACTGCATGTTCAGCCGTGTTACGAGCGCAGGATCTACTGAGTACGATGCAAGCTCCGGCGCACCCCTCATCGGCGTCCAATACGTTCGCGAGGGGTACTTCGAGACCTTTGGCATCGATGTGGTACAGGGCCGAGTGTTCGATAGGTTGATCAGTGCTTCCTCGCCGCCGGCTTTGATCATCAGCGAGAGAGCCGCCGGCATTCTGTTTCCCGAGACCGATGCGGTTGGCCAAACTGTTGCCCTGAACCGTGGTGCATTCGCCGGTGAGCAGGCCCAGGTGATTGGGGTTGTGGCTGATGTGCTATACGACCAACCCGAACAGGGGATCACCGCCGACGCATATGTGAGCATGACGCAGGATGGGTTCGGTTCGACGGCCGTCGTCCGCACGAGCGGTGAACCTCTTGGGGCGCTGCAAGCGGTCCGAGCGACGCTAAATGACCTGGACGCGAACATCCCGATCTCCAACGTTCGGACGCTGGAGCAAATTGCAGCAGCATCTGTCTCCGACACAGCACTACTCAGAAGGCTATTCGCAGTGTTTGCCGCGGTGACTTTGATCCTGGCGGCATCGGGTGTATGGGGAGTGGTGGCAAACAGGGTGACGCATCAACAACGGGAGTTGGCCCTCCGCATGGCACTGGGTGCGGATTCCGCCAGCGTCATCAGACGGGTTGTGCGGCAAGGCCTGATGCTGGCGGGCGCTGGGATCGCCATCGGAGCCTTGGCCGCCTGGCTCGCGACCCGTGCGCTCGAGAGCCTGTTGTACAACGTGAGTCCTCTTGACCCGCTGAGTCTTGGCGTCGCGGCCGCCGTTCTGGTTGGCGTGACCACCGTCGCCGCCTACGTACCAGCAAACCAAGCGACACGGATCGAGCCGATGGAGGTGCTTCGGGCGGAGTGAATGCTCTACGTCGAGCCGTGATCACTAGGGTGCGGCATGCACGACGCATGTACTCCATACCAACTAGAAGGAAACAGAAGGTGAACAAAATTAAGACTCTCGCTACGGCCGCATTGCTGATCGTATCTGCAGCGGAGCCAGTACGCGCACAAGACCCGGCATCACCTGAGGTGGAGGCGGGCGCCGCGCTGGGGGTGTTTAGCAAGCTCGTGGGTGGAACCTGGGCAGTCGAGAGGACGAGGGACAGTGGAGAGGAAGTGAGGGTCGAGATCCGATACTCGGAAGGAGCTTCGCCTCTGTCAGTATACATCGACGTCAAGATCTGGGTCGACGGGGCGCTTTGGGAAGACATGCATGGCATAATTTCCCAGCACCCGCACACAGGAAATATACTTGTGCAGATGGTCAATTCCTTCGCCTCCCTCCAAATAGGTGAGGAGATTGAATCATCCGATTCGCACGTCGTCATCAATGGGTCCGCTTACAGCCCTGACGGGAGCGCCGATCACTGGGTCTGGACGGTAAGATGCGACAACCCGGAGGAGTACATCGACCAGGTCATGGTCTTCAGCGACGGTGCCTGGCAGGAGAATCCACCCTCCGCGTTCAGAAGAGTGCGATGAATCGAAGCTTTGGAAGATCGCGCCCGAGTGGGCTCGCCGTCGCCCACCTGCTGGCCGCCACTTCAGTGCCGCTCTTGGCCTGCAGTGCCGAGCGGGACGGTGAACCTGTCGTCGCGACTCGCGACAGTGCAGGAGTCACCATCGTGGAGAGCGCGGCGCCAGCGTGGGACAGCACTGAAGGTTTGCACCTCGCATCCGAACCCGACCTGACCATCGGTGTTGCTGAGGGAGATGACGCGTACCTGTTCTTCCAGATCGCCGGCGCGCTCCGACTACCGGACGGGCGCGTTGTCGTGGCAGACGGGGGTACGAAGGAGATTCGGTTCTACGACTCTCAAGGGATGCACTTGTCGTCTGTGGGCGGTCGCGGCGGCGGCCCCGGCGAGTTTCAAGATATCGGGCTGCTGGCGCAATACCGCGGCGATTCGCTGTTCGTTTACGACCGATCACAACAGCGCGCCACCGTATTGGACAAAGAGGGACGCCTTGGTCGCGTGAGCCGCCTGGCTGGGAACGAGGGCGGCGCCTTTCCGTCACCACGAGCCGCACTGGACGACGGAAGGATCATCGCGCGCAGCACGGAGCTGTTGACCACTGCCGAGCCGTGGCGGTTGTGGCGAGATACAATTCGCGTCACGCTGTACCGCTCAGACGGATCGGAGCCAGAAGCGCTCATGCGTCTTCCCGGCATGGATCGCTACACCGTCGAGTCCAACGGCGGCCTCTCCATCAACAACCACCCGCTGGGTCGCTTTCCCGAGCTGGCCTCCGATGGGCGCCTGATCTACTTCCTGGATGGCGGTGAATTGGGCGTCGATGTGTACTCCGTCGACGCCGCTCTGATACGGCGCATCCGCGGCGCGTATGACCCCAAGCCCGTCACGGACAGCCTGATCGGTGCGATGAAGACGGAATGGATGGGCGATGATCCAACGCCAGATGAGCGAAGCTCCGTTGAACGGATTTGGTCCCGAATGGAGTTGCCAGAGGCACTGCCGGCCGCCTTCGGCCTCCTCATAGACCCCAGCGGCCGAGTCTGGCTGGGAGAGTATGCCAGGCAGGCCCAGTCGTGGCAGGTCTTCGATGCCGACGGTAGGTGGTTGGGCGCCGTGCAGATTCCTCGCGGCGTCCGGATCGTGCAGGTGGGAGGCGATTTCGTGCTCGGCGTGTCGCTCGACGAGTTCGGCGTGGAGCGGGTATTGCTCTTCAGCCTCCTCAAGCTACAGTGACGTACCTCTGCATCTAGCGGCCTGACGACTCTTCAGCACGCCGGCGCTGGTAGGGGACGGTTTCGTAGTTCTGAAGAGCACGGTCGATGTTCCCTTCCGTTCGCGTCCCCTGGGCGAGCGCCCTGGCACGAGCGTACGACTCGAGCGCCGCCGGTCGTTCTCCTAGCAGGTCCTGACACAGCCCGCGATTTCGATACGTGTAGACCCTGATGAACGGATCCTCGACGCGACCGCTCTCGATCGCCTCGACCAAACCCGCTACCCGTTCGACGGCCGATTCGCAATTCCCGGTCAGAAAATCTAGCCATGCCTCGTCGAACGTCATGCGATGAGATCGCGGCTGAGATACGCGCCAACGCTCCAGCACCTTCCCGGCTACCTCGATGTTCCTGGCGGGTATGGTGTCCGGATACCAGTCCATGTTCGGGCCATGAACGAGCGGCACCAGTTTGGACTGATAATAGCGATTCGTGTCCGAGGGAAATCCGCTCTCGTAATAGACGAGGTCGTTTTCTTCCCGGAGGAAGTCAGCGATCACCGCGTGCAACGGGTCGTCAACGAGCGGTAGGAACTCATCGAGATCGACGACCCTGACGTTCTCACGGGCCTCGAGATCGCGATCGAAGTAGTGCTTGTGTTCACTGCCGGTCAACAGCGCCACCTTACCGCCGGCGTGCCGGCTGATCACATCCCACGCCAGATCCATCATCCGACGATTACGAAACTCGTAGTGCAAGTTGATTGGGCTGTCACCGAAGACGGCGAGCGATATACGATAGACCTCCTCGATATAGCGGTTGTACTCGGGACCGTTGTAGAAGCGAAGGTCCATCTCTCCGCGCCAGAAGTCACCGTACCGCTCTCTGAACGGGCCGGTGATCGGGTTGGCCGCGATGAGGCTGTCGACCATCCGCTCTTTCTCTACGTACTCCGGTTGCTCCATGAGCCGGGCCCGGTTTTGGCGCGCCGTGCCGTCGTACCAGTCGAAACCGCAAACCTCGCGTTCGTTGACCACCGCCCACGCCGTGGCCAGCATCATCTCCTTGAGGTACGGTCGCCGGCGGAAGTCTTCCGGGCGAATCTCCACGCATACGGCATCGGGGTCGTATGTGTCGAGGATCCTAACGACATCTTCGTACGTGTAATTCGGGTTGCGCCGGTGTTGGCCGTGTACGGTAGCGACGACGAGCACCTGGATGTCGTCGGAGTCAGGCGTTCGCCCACCTTCGACCATGCACCCGACAACTAGGATCGAGATGGCCAGAACGAATGGCCTGTAGAAGAGCCCAATCATCATTTCTCGTCGCTACGGGCTGAGGGCCTTTGCCGCCCGCCTCTGTGCTCGGCAGTAACGTACGCGGCTTCGAGATTCGTCAGCGTCGCACGATGGAGCCCCATGCCTATGTACCCGGTTCCGGCCGGGCCACCGAAGTTCTTCACCCAAGCGCCCGCCCTGCCATTCTCATCGACGCCGAGCACCTCTATGCCATCAGCGACATCTATCGAGAAGGTGCTCAACCAGCCTCGCTCGAGCCCCCAGCTATCGCCGAGTTCCGTGGGCGCACTCCCGTAGAAGTCGAAGTTCGCGCTCGAATGGTCGACGCCGAGGAGCGTTGTTGCCCGACCGATGTCATAGGCGTTGATTCGGCCCTCCTCATTCCACCCCAGCGCCAGCGGCGGCGGCCCCAGCCAAACGACCTTTCCACCCGCGTCAAGATAGCGACGGAACAGCACGGTGTCGGACGGCTCAGCCGCGATCGATGCCGGCAGGTACTCCATCGCAAAGACGACCACGCTCGGGGCGCGGTCCGCTATTCGTGCCTCTAAGAACCCTTGAAGCGCAGTGGCGTCCAGCACTCGATACCCGCGCTGCTCGAAGTAGACCCGCGTTTGCAGATGGGGCATGAGCGTCTGATAGTCACGGAACGCTTCATCCCAGTAGACGCCTCTGAGGAGGCCTACCCCTTCACCGTGCAGCGCATACACGTTCCCGTCGTCCGCACCGAAGAAAACGACGCCCCCGTCGACCACGGGACTCGAGTAGACGCCTCCCTCGACCCAGTAGTTCCAACGCTCCTGGCCGGTATCTCGATCGATCGCCCGGAGGTACCCTTCGCCGTCTCCGATGTAGACCGTGCCGCCCACGATACTGGGGGACGACCAGGTGTATCCTACGCCGACGAGTCTCCAGAGCTCCTCACCGCTGTTCACGTCGAGCTTGTGAACGAACCGCCCATCCGAAGTACCGGCGTAGATCGCGTTACCCAGTATGGCCGGTGCCGACATCGCCCAGGACCCGCTGTGACTCGCCATCCACTTGCGCTCACCGGTGCTGCTGTCCAGGGCGTACATGAAGCCATCACGCGAACCGACATACACCGCGTTGTCAGCGACGGCGAGTGCGGGGATGATCGATTTGCGGTCTACGCGAAGGTCCTCGGACTTCAATCCGGCGCCGTCGGTCGCGTGACGCCAGGTCTCTTCACCGGTGTCGAACTCCAACGCGTAGACGATCCCGTCCGTGCTCCCGACGAACACGTGCCCATCGCCGACGGCGGGGGTCGACCTGATTCTCCCTTCGGTCGCGAAGCGCCAGATTTCGGTGCCCGTGTCTAGGTCCAGGGCATACACAACACCGTCGCCGGCGCCGAAGATGACAACCGAATCCACCACGACCGGTGAAGACGTGTAAACGTCCCAGCCTTCGGATCCCCATTCCCACGGAATCAAGGCGCCGGTGTCAAAGCGCCACGCGGCCCTTCCCGAACCGCTGTCGACGGCGTGAAACGCTCCATCCCGCGACCCGAAGATCACGAGGCCGCGGGCGACGGCCGGCGAAGAGCTTATCGGGCTGGAAACATCGACGCGCCAGTTCTCCACGCCCGTTGCTCGGTCCAGCGCGTATAGGTTGCCGTCGGTACTGCCGATGTAGACCCTTTCTCCTGATACTGCCGGTGACGACCGAACAGCTCCCCTGGTTGAGAATCGCCAGAGTAGTCCGCCAAGCTCATCGACGCCTTGCGTGTTGTACACTCCGGTGTGCGCAGGATCACCCCGGAACATCAACACCTGCTGAACCGGAACGCCGGGCTCCGAGCAGGCGAAGAGCCCTGGCAAAAGAACACCAAGGAATGCGACGGCAAGACGATGTTTCACGCGAACTCCTCCTGTGACTGTCTAACCCCATCGATAGCTATCCAGACCTCTATGAGCCCCGGCGCTAGCGGTACAGCGTTGACCTTTGCTATGAAACATAGGCAAAATGACGAAATGTGGCCCATTAATCAAGGCGTTAGGCCGGTAATGCCATTCACTTAGGTATCTCAGGCCGGGTATTACTTTAGGGACCACAGCGGACCCTACTTCTCCCTGTCGCCGACTGGCAATGCTGGAGACCCGCAGGAGTAAGCGAGGTGGGCAGCGTGGGAATCCATCGGGGTGAAGTAACAGCTGGGAAGCGGTCTACCACGACGCCATCACGTCTCCATGGCCACCGGCCTCCGCAAGACCTAAGCGAAGACGCTCATAGCGCTCCTGCTGCGCAGTGGGGCTTGCATCTCGATAGCGGATCAGCGCGGAGAGCATCGCCTGGCTGGGGAGGGTGAGGACGCGGGCCAATCCTTGAGTCGCAGTCCACAACACTTCTCGGACCAAGCTGACCGAGACCGGCGCCTTCTCGTTCGACAGGGAGTGGATGCTCGAGAGCTCTTGCAGCGCCGCAGCGAATCCGGGGATTGTGCGCACAGAGGACGCTTCCCGGTCCAGCACGTCGACGCTCCGCGCCCCTACCGCAGCGAGGAGCGAACGCGTGAAAGGTAGAAGCTCGTCTTTCGTTTCAATACCTCGGATAATCCCGAGCAGCTCATCACTCGTGGTGCGACGGGGGCCGCCCTGCCAGACCCACACAGCCCGCTCGAGTGAGTGGAGGACGGCCCAAGCCAGATCCCGGGCTCGCTCCTGGCGACGCCGCCGCTCGAGCATCCAATCCACGACGGCGAGCACCACCAGGATCCCGAACACCTCCGTGGCGAAGCCCATCATTAGATCGGACGCCCGGCCTCCCTCTTCCATCTGCACGGACAGCACGAGCAAAACCGCCGCTATCACAACCAACGTGATCGCGAGAACGAGTCTGGGGTTCTTGAGTACCGATATCTTCACTCGGACCTGAGAGCCTCTACGGGTTCGACTTTTGTAGCACGTCGCGCTGGCAGGTAGCAGGCCAGTACGGCTACGATTACCAGTATCAGCGCGACGCCGACCAACGTCAGAGCGTCGGTGGAATCGATCCCGTACAAGAGGCTACTCAGGAACCGGGAAAGCAAGAGCGAGGCCGCAGCGCCGACCAGGACCCCTATGGCGACGAGGCGTAGCCCCTGCCCCAACACGAGCCGGATCACGTCGGCCGTGCTGGCGCCGATAGCGACGCGGACTCCGATCTCTTGAGTCCGCCGACTCACGGAGTACGCGATAACTCCATAGATGCCGACGGCAGCGAGAATCAGCGCCACGAAAGCAAAGACAAGCATCAGAGTCGTCGAAAAGCGCATTCGAGCTAGTGACTCGCCGAGGATCTGATCCATCGATTTCACGTCGTAGATCGGCAAAGTCGAGTCGAATTGGCGGACGACGCCTCTCGCGATGTCGAGGCCGGCAGCGGTCTCGCTGCGAACAACCAGGTACAAGCTTCGCGACATCGTGACCTGCGCATAGGGGACATAAACGCTGGGATTGGGGTCATCTCGGATCGTGTTGTGGCGAACGCCACCGACCACACCCACGATTGTGAACGGCTGGCCATGAAGACCCAGACGCCGGCCGATCACGTCTTCACCAGGAAAGTGCCGACTGACAAACGCATCGTTGACTATGACGGCGCCCTCGCCCTCGGGGCCATCACGGTCCGTGAAACCGCGTCCACTGATCAGTCGCACCCCCATCGCCTGGAAGTAGTTCGGAGTTACAGTAGCAAAGTTGACCGAGCGATTCTCACCTTCGGGAACCTCCGTCTCACCTTCTTTGATGAACGAAGTACCACCGCGGTCCACGGCCAATGGGATGCTGTTGATGAAACCGGCCGCGCTTATTCCCTGGGCTTCGTTCAGCCTTCGCTCAAGCTCGCTGTACGCCGCTACTCGCTGCGGATCTTCCTCGTATCGCGAACCCGGCAAGGTTATACGCATGGTCACTCGGTTCGTCGCCTCGAACCCAGTGTCCGCACCACGCAAGTTGACGAAGCTTCTAATCAGCAGACCCGCGCCGACCAACAGCACCAGAGAGAGGCCGACTTCCGCCACCACGAGAGACGAACGGAGGCGCGAGTGACCGCGGCCCTCGGATTGACCGCGCCCGGCTTCTCGCAATCGTCCGCTGAGGTTTTCGGTGATCCCTTGGAACGCCGGTGCCAGCCCGAACAGCACGCCGGTGAGGATCGTCACGATCAGCGTGAACCCCAGCACCCGGACGTCCAGGCCGACTTCCCCCAGCCGTGGTATGTCGCGCGGCGCCAATCCGACCAAAACGCCCGACCCCCAAACCGCGATCACCAGGCCGGCAATACCTCCGAGAATCGACAGCGCCAGGCTTTCGGTGAGCAGCTGCCTGATCAATCGACCACGGCCTGCGCCGAGCGAAGCACGCAGTGCGAATTCCTTGAGTCGCCCTGTTCCTCTTGCCAGCAAGAGATTCGCGACGTTGACGCAAGCGATGAGCAACACCAAGGCGACGGCGCCCATGAGGATCATGAGCTGCAGGCTTACATCTCCCAGTACCTGCCTGTCCAATGACGTCAAGGTGATATCCCACCCGGCATTGCTCGATGGATACTCCTGTCGAAGCCGGGAGGCGACGGTGTTCATCTCTGTTTGCGCCGCCGGCAACTCGACACCCCGTTTCAATCGCGCGATGACCGTCATGAAGTGCGCGCTCCGATTGCCATTCTCCATGTCCATGGCAAACGGCACCCACAGCTCGGTCTGCTCCGTGGGGATCGCTCCCTCCAACGAGATTGGCGGCGGAAACTCGAACCCGGGCGGCATCACGCCGACCACGGTGTAGTCCTCAGCATTAACTCTGATCGACCGTCCAATCAGTTGAGGATCGCCGCCGAAGCGGTTCTGCCAAGCGCCATAGCTGAGCAAAACCACGGGTGCGCTCCCGACCCGATCGTCCTCCGGGGTGAAATGTCGACCCAACAGCGGAGCGGCGCCTAACATCGAAAACGTGCCAGCCGTCACTCGAGCACCGCGGACGACATTCGACTCTGTTTCTTGGTCGATCAGAAACCGGCCACGTCCGAAGGCGCCCATCTCCTCGAACACATCGTTCTGGCTGCGCCAATCCGCGTAGTTCGGCGGTGATGCGAACATGTAGGGCAGGCCTCGGGTCACGTTGCTTTCCCATACAACGACCAGGCGACCTGGATTGCTGTACGGGAACGGCCTGAGTAACACCCCATTCACCACGGAGAAGATGGCGCTGGTCGCGCCGATCCCGAGGGCGAGCGTCACGACCGCCACCAACGTGAACCCGGGATTGCGACGCAGCATTCGGATGCTCAGACGTATATCCTGCCAAAGACTCTTCATGTTCTGTATCCTCAGTCTTCCGACGATCCCAAGAAGAACCGATGCCTGTTCAGTACTCCGCTACTCCGGTTGGATCACCCCACAGCGTCCAAGAGTTGGAATCCAATCGGAGAAACCGCCTGTCGCGGTGAGCGGCACTTCTCCAAAGATCTCACCCGGCTCCAACGAGGCGCCACGCCACTCGAGAAGAACGAGACTATGATTCCGATGGTGAGGGACAGCCATTGTGGGGCTTTCTCGTTCACTACTTATGATTCTAAAGGTGATCGCATTTCATGGCTACGACCGAGCAGAATGTTAGACTAGACAACTTGGATCGCAAGATCCTCACCCGCCTCATGGAGGATGGCAGGATCACCTGGGCGCAGCTGGCCACCCAAGTCAGGCTTTCAGCACCCTCGGTCACGGAGCGCGTGCGCAAGCTCGAGCGCCTTGGAGTGATCGACGGTTACAGCGCGCAAGTCTACGCGGAGGTGGTGGGGTACGGTCTGCTGGCTTTCGTGGCGGTGGGGCTGACCGATCCGAATCACCATCCGGAGATGCGACGCCGTGCGGCGGCTACACCGGAAAATCCAGGAGTACCACATTGTGGCCGGCGACTACGACTACCTGTTGAGAATCCGTTGCAAGGATTCAAAGGACCTAGAGCGGATCCTGAGGGAGGAAGTCCGTTCCATAGCCGGTGTGGCTCGGACCAAATCGACAATCGCAATGCTAACGTCCAAGGAGACGTGCGCCGTGCCGTTGCCAAGAGAGGCAAGCGGCTAGCGACGGACAGCACATCCCCACAGAGTCCTGGCAGCTACTCTCGCAAGAGACTCAGCGGATCGACTCGACTGGTCGCTCTGAAGAAGCGCGTAGGTTCTTGAGCGATGAGCGTATTGGGATGGTCCGTCCCGCCACTGATACTGGTGACATCGCTTGCGACTTACAACAACAAGGAATATATTGGAGTATGACTAATTTACCACGGAAAATTGACTTGGATGACTTGGATCTCAAACTGCTCGCCCGCTTGATGGCGGACGGCAGAATAACCTGGGCTCAGCTCGCCTCGGAAGTTGGGTTGTCCGGGCCGTCGGTTACCGAACGGGTACGAAAGCTCGAAAGGGTCGGCGTACTGCAGGGTTTCACGGCGCAGGTGAGTCCGGAGTCGGTGGGTTACGGCCTGCTCGCCTTCGTATCTGTCAGCATATCGGGTCCGATGCACCAGGACGACCTTCTACGGTGGGCCCGGGCGGCGGTCGAGGTTCAGGAGTGCCACGTCGTCGCCGGCGCTCATGATTACCTGCTCAAGGTGAGGTGCAAGGACAGTAAGGACCTGGAGCGGGTGCTCAACGGCGGGCTGCGCCTGGTCCCGGGGGTCGTGCGGACGAACTCTTCGATCGTGCTGACGACGTCGAAGGAGACATCGGCAGTCCCGCTGCCGAATCCCGACGAGTAGAGGCAAGGCCCGGAGCCGATCAGGCTACCGGGCCTTTGATCTTCAACGCTGTGAGGGCCGGCTTCACTCCTCCAGTTCTACAACCTCTGATCCATCCGGCGGTGCGATCACCACATAGTAGCGTGCGCCCTCTTCATCGTAGACCTCTTCGAAGAAGACAGTATCGAATTGGTAGTAGGTCACGCCATCCTCGTTGATGATGGTGGCGCCTTCGGGCAGCTGGTCGACTTCCGCATCTAGATCGGGCTCCGCGTTCACGTAGCCCGTCGTGCCGTCTTCCTCCTCGTACTGGACGTACAACGCGTTCTCATAGTAGTAGAACGTCTCGCCGTCGGCGACGAAGGACGTGGCGTCATCGGGGATCTCTGACACCTCTTCCTGGGGAGGTGGCGGCTGAACGACATAGCCCTCGTCTTCTTCATTCTCTTTGTAGAAGGTCTCGTCGTACTGGTACAGATCTTCGTCGCCCTCATCGTGGGCTACCGCCTCCTCCGGAATAGCCGGGACGACGGCGCCGGGGGGCGCATCGACGACGACGTAGACTTCCTTGCCGTCCTTCTGCTGCTTGACGTAGAACGTGCCGTTGGCGCTGTAATACGTCTGGTCTTCGTAGACGACGACGGCCGCGTCCTCGGGGATGCTCTCCACTTCGAAGCCAGGAGGACCGACGCACTCGATGTAGCCGGACTGGCCGTCATGGACGGTCTGCTTGTACCACTTTCCATCGATGTAGTAGTACGTGGTACCCGATGCCTGCGCTTCTTGGGAGCTGCTGGAACTGCTGACGATCACCGTGAAGGCGGCCGCGGTGACAAACAGCGCACCGACCCACCAACCCCAGTACCAGCGACGGTGATGCCAGTAGCGATGATGCCACCAGCGACCGTGCCGGTAACCGCGCCGAAAGCCAGCGCGATAGGCGTGGCGTGTCCGGCGAGTGGAGCGTCGCCGAGTCGTACGTCGTGGCGTGTTTCGTCGGGCCCTGGTCGTGCGCGTGCCGCGGCTCGCGCTGGTGCGATGGGCGCTGCTGCGGCTGGCGCTGCTGCGACTCGCACTGCTCCGATTCCGAGTATGCGCCGAGCCCGAACGCGCGGGGCTGCTGCGGTTGACGCTTGAAGTTCTACCCTTGCTGCCCCCGCCACCCCGGCGCTGAGCATGGGCCACGGTCGGCAGCACGATCATCCCGACCTGCGCGACGAGCAGCACGTACACGATTGAACGGCTGACGGCCTTCATCTAGAACCTCCGTTATACGGTCTATTCACGGCCATTCCCGCGTCAGTGGACCGGGGCGACCTCGACTGGATCGGCATCCTGTGGTACAGCGAACGTGAAGGTCGATTCGTCGAAGTTCGGCGTGAAGTCCCAGCCACGCATGCGACCCAGGAAACTAGGCGCACCTTCCTCCAGCTTGTAGATGATCGCCAGCTTTACAGGCACCGGGTCGCCTTCGCTGCGAACCCAGACCTCGATATCGACGTCCGCCTTACGGACGGCGATGTGATCCGTCCAAACACCATCGACCCAGGCCTGTCCGACGTTGATCGACGATTCTGATTCTGACAGAAAGAGTTCCTTTGCGTTACCACGCAGGATGTCGGCGAACGGCACCACGAGTGCGAAGTCGTCCGCAAAGTCGACCATACCGGCGAGATTGTCCGGCGTGTCAAGCTGAGTGTAGAGATCGTCCGGGCGTTTGACGACCGACAGAATCCCGTCGGCGAACCACGCGCTATCGACGCTGGCATCATCGTAGAGGACCGCCCAGAACATGCGGTCCGGCCGGCTCACCTTCCCGATCTGGACCATATCGAAGTGGATTATTTGGCCGTCGTCCTGAACCGCCTCGTACGTGACGAACGCTTGGAACGAGAAGTCCCGCTGCGCCATCATGAAATCGACCATGCGACCCAGTACTTCCTCCGGAGGCGCCAACTCTTCGATCGGCGGTGGCGGCGGTGGCGTCGATACTTCTTCCTCCGACTCGTACCGGCACCCCGCCAGGGCCAGTGACACGAGTGCGGCGATCGGCACTATGGATGGCCGATGCCATCCCTCTGCGGCTAGCTTGCGCATGCAATAGGCTCCCGTATGCCGGCTGCTCGGGCGGCGGACTCCGCCTCGGCTGCCGTACGTTTTACCGTGTTAAAGCGAAACAAGCTAACTGCTGTTCCCGCTGGCGACCAGATTCGTCTTCGCCCCGGGCTAGCTTGTGTGGCCCCGGCATCTTAGCGTCCCGTATGGACGAGCCGTTGAGTAGCCCAGCCACAAGGGAGTGCCAATGAAGATCACCCGGATCGCCGCGTATCAGGTCGACCTCCCACTGCACGAGGGCAGTTACAAGTGGTCAGGCGGCAAATCGGTAGAAGTGTTCGACAGCACGGTCGTCCGCGTCGAGACCGACGAGGGCGTGATCGGCCACGGCGAGGTCTGCCCGCTGGGTCCGTTTTATCTCCCGGCCTACGCAGCGGGAGCCCGGGCCGGTATCGCCGAGCTGGGGCCACACCTAATCGGCGAGGATCCGACCCAGCTTGGACGCTTGAACCGGATGATGGACCGAGCATTGCTGGGGCACCCCTACGTGAAATCCGCCGTCGACATGGCGTGTTGGGATATCCTGGGCCAGGTCTCCGGGCTTCCGGTCTGCGAGCTGCTGGGTGGGCGCTACGGTGAAGATTTTGTGCTCTACAGAGCGATATCGCAGGGTGAGCCAGAGTCGATGGCGAAGAACGTGGCAGGCTACCGCGCCGAGGGTTATCGGCGTTTCCAATTGAAGGTGGGAAGCGACGTAGAAACCGATATCGCGCGGATATGCGCTGTGGGCGATGTGCTGGAACCCGGCGACATACTGGTAGCGGACGCGAATACGGGATGGCTAAAACACGAGGCGGTTCGAGTCGTGCGCGGCGTCCGGGACATCGATGTCTACATCGAGCAGCCCTGCCTTACCTATGAGGAGTGTCTGTCGATCCGCCGAAGAACCGATCACCCGTTCGTGCTGGACGAGAACATCGACGGGATCCCGATCCTGCTCCGCGGGCACGCTGACCAGGCTATGGATGTAGTGAACATCAAGATCAGCAAGTTCGGCGGCCTTACCAAGGCGCGACAGGCGCGTGACCTGTGCGTCGAGCTGGGAATCGCCATGACCATCGAGGACAGCTGGGGCGGCGACATCGTCACGGCGGCGATCGCCCACCTGGCCCACAGCACGCCGCCGGAGTTCCTGTTCACCGCCACGGATTTCAACAGCTACGTCACAGTGAGCATCGCCGAGGGCGCGCCGCAGCGGCAAGGTGGGCGCTTGAGCGCTTCCACGAACGCCGGGTTGGGCATCACGCCGCGCCTGGATGTTCTGGGCAAAGCTCGGGTCGAGATCGGCTAGCTAAGCCCATCTAGCTACCGCCACCACCGCGGGCGATGTCGTAGCTGCCCGTCTGGCCGCCCCGGACGATTAGCGCGGCGTCCGCCCGGAAGATCAATCTTCGGTACCCATCGCTGAGATCGGCGATCTTCCCCTGATGTGCATAGGGCCTGAGCGGCCGGAGATCGACGACCGTGAACTGACCTTCCCCCGCCGCGGCCGCAAGCGGCCCTCGTGTATTCCGCCAGGCTTCCGGACTCTCGACCACATACGTCGAGACGATGAAATCTCGCATCCCATTGGCGATGGCAAACTCCGAAAGAAAGTTGCCAAGCGTGAGGACATTCGACCGCGCGAATCCTCGGAGTGTGTGCCAGTGACCTAGCTTCGCCAGCACGCGCGGCAGGCTATCGCCCGCAACCCGTGCACGGTTGTACGACTCCATGAATCGCAGCTTCATGCTCTCTTCCCGCTCACGCCCGTTCTCGTAGGCAGTCGGCTGACCTTGCGTCGAGAGGAAGTAGTTGTGGTAGATCCGCAGAGTCCTCTGGAGCGCCTGGATGAGCAAATCGGTTTCGCTGCCCGGCGTTGGCTGGAATAGCGCCTCCAGATCGCTGTACGCAGCCGGCGTGGCAACCTGCGACACGTAGTGCGTATCGTGCGTACGGTCTTCATCATATGGCCTGGCCTGTTCGGCCAGTGCTTCGCAGCGCGCCTGGGCTTCCTCTGATGGCGCGAGTTGGGCAAGGCGTTCAAGGATGTGAAGGGCGCCGAATTCCTGATCTACGCCCCAGATCGGGTTCGTGGCAGCGGACGAGATCGCTCCCACCGCGGCGATCAACTCCAGTTCCTCATCGGTGGCGAACGTCGGCGCGACCGGGTACCTGCCCACGAGGGCGGCGATGGCGGCCAGGTCTCCCCTGCGGCTATCATCGCCCAGCCAGGAGGCGATGACGGATCCCGTTTCCAGCGCCAGGTACCGGAAGCCGAACTGATCATGCAATTCCGAGAAGAGGAGCGTGGTCAGCTGGTTCAGCTCCCGGAGATTGTGCTCCTCCGCGATTGTGAAGAATTGGGCGCCGCGAGCCCCTTCCAAGAGAAGGTCGTGTCCGGGCCCTTCGAGGCGGCCAGCCTGTATCGTCAGCTCATGGCTATGAGCCCTGAGAAGCGAATCAAAAGGCAGCTCCTGTGCGATCCCGGCTTGCACAGCAACAGTGATTGCGACAGTCGCAACCGCAACGGAATCGAAGCGCATGGTCCCCCCCAGCTGTTATCGTCAGGTGCCTACTTCCGATAGGATGGAGTATACGGAGGAAACGTTGTGAGGCGGTAGCGCTCGACCCTACAACGATTCCGCCAAGCCGCGCATCCAAACGAATGAGCCCCACCGCTCAAATTGCTTGGAGCTATTTCATGATGAACTGTATTCGATATGCGCTTCCGATTCTCCTCTCCACCTCCGTGCTGGCGTGCACACAGCAGACGCCGCAACCGGACCGCGTCGATACTCTGTCTCAGCAAGATCGGTTAGCCGAACTCGATTCGGTGATCCCCTCCTTGATGGACAGCGGATCGGTGACCGGGTTGTCCATCGCGATCGTGAATGACAGCGGGATCGCTTGGGCCAAAGGCTTTGGCGTCAGAAGCGTGGAAACCGGGGAGCCGGTGGACGAGAATTCGGTGTTCGAGGCAGCGTCCCTCAGCAAGCCCGTCTTTGCCTACGCCGTACTCCAGCTGGTTGACGAGGGCTTGCTGGATCTCGACCGCCCCATCGTCGAGTATTGGGACTACGACTACGTCGAGGACGAACGTTTCCGACTCATCACGCCCCGCATGATCCTCTCGCACACGCCGGGCTTTCCCAATTGGCGACCCCGAGGTGGCGAACTCACCATCAATTTCGATCCCGGCTCGGAGTTCAGCTATTCAGGCGAAGGGTTCGTCTACCTGCAGATGGCGGTGATGGACATCACCGATCAGACGCTTCAAGAACTGGTGGCGCAACGTGTCTTCGAGCCTCTGGGCATGACGTCGAGCGGCTACATCTGGGAAAGCCGGTTCGAGGAGCGAGTGGCGATGCCCCATGACGACGAAGGTAGCGTAGGCCGGAAGTACCGGCCCCGCGCCGGGCGCGGCAATGCCGCGGCCTCGCTGCACACGACGGCGTCGGATTTCGCGCGATTCATCCATGCCGCGATGCAGGGTGAACTACTCTCCGACACCCTCGCCCTCGCGTACCTGACGCCGCAGGTGGAGGTCGACACGGGGTTGACCTGGGGTCTGGGGATCGGGCTACAGGACAACGAGTACGGTCGGGGATTCTGGCACTGGGGCGACAACACGGGCTACAAGGCCTACACACTGGCCTACCCAGAGCGCGGCGTCGGCATGGTCTGGTTCACCAATAGCGAGAATGGCCAGATGATTTTGGAGGGACTGCTCGCCGCGACGGTCGGCGGTGAGCACCCCGCCGCCGAGTGGCTGGGGTACGAGCAGTACAACGCGCCAACGCGGCTGACGCGAGCCGCTCTGTGGCGCACGATCGAGGCCAGGGGTGTGAAGGCGGCGATCGAAGAGTACTACGACCTGAAGAGGTCGTCGCCGGCCGAGGCGTTCGACGAATACGTCCTCAACAGTCTGGGCTATAATCTCCTTGGCGAGGAGAGGTTCGGGGAGGCAATCGATATCTTCAAGCTGAATGTAGACGAGTATCCGGACGCGTGGAATCCATACGATTCGCTGGGAGAGGCGTTCATGCGAGCGGGCCAATTGGAGGCGGCGATCGTCTACTACGAAAAGTCGTTGGAGCTGAATCCAGACAACACAAATGGTCGGGCGATGTTGGCAAGGATAAAGGAGCAATTGCGCAGCGGGAGTTAGGCCCGGATAGACGCTATTTCAGACGATCAGCGAATTTCTCCCTTAGCTTGGCGAGTTTTGGGGAGATGACGACCTGGCAGTAAGGCTGCTGTGGGTTTCTTCTAAAGTATTCGTCGTGGTAGTGCTCCGCCGGATAGAAGGCATCGAGGGAGGTGATTTCGGTGACGATCGGATCAGCGAACACGCCCGCCTCCTGCAATTCACCGATCAATCCCTCTGCCGCGGCTTTCTGCTCGGGCGTGTGATAGAAGATAACCGACCTGTATTGCGTCCCGACATCAGCGCCCTGACGATTGAGTGTGGTCGGGTCGTGGATCGTGAAGAAGACTTCCAGTATGTCGCGGAATGAGATCGTATCGGTGTCGAACTCGACCTGCACGACCTCCGCGTGGCCCGTCGCTCCGCTGCAGACCTGCTCGTAGGTCGGGTTGGGGCGCGCGCCTCCCGAGTAGCCGGATTGGACTCCGCGAACACCCTGCAACTGTTCGAAGGCGGCCTCTAGACACCAGAAGCAACCACCACCCAGGGTTGCGATCTCGGTCGGACTCTTTTCGTTCATCTCTCCAGCTCAGTTGCCATGCGCGGCGAGGTATTCCTTGATCCGCGTGACCCCATTCTCTTCCGCGACCCGGGTACTGCGCAGGGCATCCGCCAACTCGCGCAAGAGTTCGGCGTCAGGTCGCGGCACTTCCGGACTCTGCTCCCATACCGGTCTCAAGCAGGATGCTACCTGCTCGTAGCAAGACGCTGCCTCTTGTAAAGCGCCATCGTCAGCTGCAAGTTCCCGCAGATAATCCCGGGCATAGCAGCGTGCCGAATAGTGGACATCGGCGTAGTAGCGTACCCGGTCAGGCAGATCTCTGGGGAGTCGTTCGCCGCGTCCGGCCCCGACGATGAGGGCCCACTTATCGAAAGACTCGGCCCACATGTCGTATCCAGCGAGGCCGTTCTCGTAGGCTGGCCGCTCCGTCCACTCCTTACCCTCCGCATGGGCGACCGCAGCTTTGAGCGAGTTGATCGCGATCTGATCGCGGCCCCGGTCGTTGGGCTCGCCGGGGATCGCCACAGAAAGTATGTCGATACCGTTCCGTCCGAGTCGATCATACGCCAGGGTCGAACTCTTGCCTTCGACCGACAACGTCGCGTACCGCTTCTTCTTGTCGCTGTATCCGACGATGAGTCCCCAATCGTCATCGTATACATCCCAAACGACGGCGCCGGAGCCCCTCTCGGTCCCCTCGATGATAGCGGCTTGTGCCTGCTCGCGCCGTTCCTGCTCCAGTTCTTCCTGGTTCCACAACCGCTCGATATACACGCAGTGGTATCCTGCCTGCTCGACGGCTTCCGGCAGCACCGACCAGTCGGAGATGCTCATAGCGCTGGGACAAAAGGTCTGGTTGATGAACGACCGAAAGGCGAACGCACTGGCGCCCATCAACCAGGCAGGGTCGAGGTCACCGGCGATGTGGTTGAGAGCCGTCGCCAGGCTGGCCATGTAGGCATGGGAGATGCCCGGCTCGCATCGATCCGCTGCTTTCCTGTCAACGTAAGGCTTGATGCCCTCGATCGTATTCCTAGACATGGCACCCTCCGATCAGAACGCGTAGGCGATGGGGAGTAAGACTTCCACTCCGGCTGATTCGTCATCGCGCGTGAGGCTGGCGCTCGCCAAAGTGGCGAAGTGTTCGGACTCTCCATTTACTGCGCTGCGACCGGCACTGCTGATAGCACCGCTAACGCTCTGACACCTACAGCCGCCTTCCACCCGGGCAATTTCAATGTTCCCGGGTGCTCGACCTTCCCTCTCTCCATGGCTCTCCCTCTATCGTCTGCGGTTCGGGGCCGTGCGGTCTGGTAACCAACGCCATGACAGCGATACCGATCCAGACAAGGTTGATGCTGAATGACGGCAGCGCACGGTAGTAGAGCGCATTGGCGCCGACCAGAATGCTGCCGACGACATTGAGGGACTGGTAACGGACCGAGGCCCCGTGAACCCGGCGCGTTGAAACCAGAAAGTACGCCAGGAGAATCATCGCGGCCCCGATCCAGCCCCCGACGTCGATCAGGAGTTTCATATCGCCATTCCTTCACGGGTATGGTTGCATGGCCGATACCGAGCCATTCGCGGAGGCTACCTCGAAGATCCGAGAGCCAGTGCCGCGAACAGGAGAGTTGTGCTGTAACGCCGTATAGGAGGCGTCCTGGCCCAATCTTAGTGCCGGAACAACCGCCGACCCGTGAGCACCATGGCGATCTTGTGTTCGTCGGCCGCCTCGATGACCTCTTCATCACGGATCGAGCCACCGGGCTGAACCACGGCTGTCACGCCCGCGGCGGCCGCCGCGTCGATGCCATCACGGAACGGGAAGAACGCATCGGACGCCATCACGCACCCCTTCTCCGGCTTGTGTCCGGCTTCCGAGCCTTTCATCGCGGATAGTTTGGAAGCGTCCACGCGACTCATCTGGCCGGCACCAATCCCAATCGCCATCTCGTCCCGGGCCAGCAAGATCGCGTTCGACTTGACGCCCCAGATAGCCGCCCAGGCGAAACGCAGATCGCGCATCTCTTCGTCCGTCGGCTTCCGCTTCGTCACGGTCCGCCAGCCCTCGTCCTCGCCCGGGTACGGCGGGTCGGACCGGGTCTGCAACAGCGCGCCACCCGGCACGCCACGCAGCTCCAGGTTGCCTTCCAGGTGGCCGCGATCGACCAGGTACGTCGCCGCTACGTCGGGGAAGCTGAGGATACGCAGGTTCTTCTTCGCGGTGAGGACTTCCATCGCGTCCCTGGTGTAGCCGGGCGCGACCAGGCACTCGACGAACAGCTCGGCAATCGACTCGGCGGCTTCGGCGTCGACCTCGTGGTTCATCGCGATGACGGACCCAAAGGCGCTGGTGGGGTCCGTCGACAACGCGCGCTTGTAGGCCTGGACTACGGTGTCGCCCACCGCAATGCCGCAAGGTGTCGTATGCTTGATGATGGCGCAGGCGGGCCGGCTCGACTTGGCGAACGGTGACAGCGACATCAAAGCGCCGTCGAGGTCCAGGATATTGTTATAGGAGAGCTCCTTGCCGTGATGCTGCTTGAGCGCGGCGATGCCACGCAGACCGGGTGTGTCGGCGAGTCGATAGAACGCCGCCGCCTGGTCGGGATTCTCGCCATATCGACAATCCTGAATCTTCTGCAGGCGCACCGAGAAATCGGGCGGGAACTCTGCCGCTCCCTCCGACAGATAATGGGAGATGGCCGAATCGTAACCGCTGGTGTGCCGGAAGACTTTCACGGCGAGCATACGGCGCCAGTCGGCATCGACTTCACCGGCTTTGAGCTTGGCAAGCGCATCATCATAGTCGGATGGGTCGCAGATGACGGTGACGTGGGGGTGGTTCTTCGCCGCTTCGCGGAGCATGGTCGGACCGCCGATATCGATCTGCTCGAGGGCATCACCCAGCGTGACGCCTTCCTTGGCGATCGTATCCTCGAACGGATACAGATTGACGGCGACGACGTCGATCGGCTCGATCTTCTGCTTCTTGAGTTCTTTGACGTCGCTCTCGACATCACGACGCGCCAGGATCCCGCCAGCGATAACCGGGTGCAGCGTTTTGACTCGACCGCCAAGGATCTCCGGGAAACCAGTGGCGTCGCTGACGCTCTTCACTTCGACGCCAGCCTCGCGGATGGCCCTGGCGGTGCCGCCGGTGGACAGGATCTCGAAACCCAGATTCGAGAGTCCGCGAGCGAACTCGCCGATCCCTGTTTTGTCATAAACACTCAGTACGGCGCGTGGCACGGTAGCCTCCGTGAGTTCCTGTGGTTATCGCTTCCAAGCTCGCTCGCTGCTGGCGAGCGACACCTCTTCTTCCGTCAGCTGAAATCCCGACTCCTCGATACCGGCGTTACGGTAGACCCGCCCCGCATCGTCGACCTGTATGTCGCCGCGGGCGACGGCTCCGAGGACCGAAGGGTACAATCGGTGCTCGTACTTGAGCACCCTTGCCGCCAGGCTGTCGGGAGTGTCGTCGCTGAACACGGGCACGGGCCACTGCGCTATGATCGGCCCTGTGTCGTAGCGCTCGTCGACGAAGTGAATCGTGGGTCCCGAGACCTGCACATTAGCCTTGATCACGGCTTCGTGCACGTGGTGGCCCCACATGCCGGAGCCGCCAAAGCCTGGGAGCGGGCCGGGGTGGATGTTGATGATCTTGTTGCGAAAGGCCTGGACGACGTTTTCCGGTATTAGCTTCAGGTATCCGGCCAGCGCGATGATATCAATGCCGTGCTCGCTCAAAGCGTCGAGCAGCGCCTGGCCGAAGGCATCGAGCCCGTCGTAGTCCTTCGGTCTTATGATCGCCGTGGGCACACCCTGCCTTTCGGCGCGGGCGAGGGCACCGATCTCGGCTCGATCGGCTATGACGAGGGCGATGCGGCACGAATCATCGGGGCTGCCGTCGGCGCCAAAGGCGTCGAGGAGCGCCTGCAGGTTAGAGCCGCCGCCGGAGGCGAAGACGGAAACAGCGGGAATGGGCACGGTGGAGCCTTTCTTGACCGTGAAACGTCTCTTAATGTCGGGTGAACACTGAACATTGGACAATGTTCACTGTTCAACTGCCCAAAAACAAATCAACCGCCTCAGCCAAATCCCGCACAACCTCAACCCCCTCCGGCGCCCCTGCCCCACCCGCGCCCGTCGCAACCAGGTAGGCCCTACCGCCAACATCCTCCGTAACACCCACATCGCGCCACCGATCTCCGACGTATAGAGATCTCGAAAGATCTATACCGAGCTCTTTCTCAGCGCGCCGGTACATCCCCTGCCCCGGCTTCCGGCAGTCACACGGACCGCCCACATCCGGATGGTGCGGGCAGAAGTAGACGCGATCCAGCGTGACGCCTTCGGCGGCGAGCATCTCGATCATGCGACCCTGAACGGCGCGGAAATCGTCCTCTGTGAACAAGCCGCGTGCGATACCCGACTGGTTCGTGACGATGACGATGAGAAACCCGGCTTCTTTCAGTCGCCGGATCGCGTCGGCGGATCCCGGGATCAGCTCCACCCCGTCCGGATGACCCAGGTCACCCCGCTCGTAGATGACGGTGCCGTCCCGATCGAGAAAGGCGGCAATGCGCCTATGGTCCTGGCTCATCTCCACCCAGCACCTTGGTTACGGCGTTGATCAGGTCGAGCTCCTCGTGGGGCAGGACGGTGCGAGGGTCGATGCAGAGTGCTCCATCGCTCACCCTGGCGACGACCGGAGGATCACCTGCCCTGCAGGCGGCCTCCAAGTCGTTCTCCGATCGGCCCTCGACGGAGATTCGCAGCACCCACGTCTCGAGCTGGACGCCAGGATATGAACCGCCGCCCACCTCCGTCGTGTCCTCGAACATCGCGATATCCACATCTCTGTTTCGATCGCGAAGCGCTGTCGAGATTCGCTCCGCGCGCTTCCGCAGCTGTTCACTGCTCTGCGCGATCATCGTGATGACCGGTATCTCGGTGACCGCGTTGCCCAGATCCCGCCAAAGCCGCAGCGTCGCCTCGAGTGCTGTCAACGTCAGCTTGCCGACCCGGAGCGCGCGCAGCAAAGGGTTGGCGCGCATGCGAGACACCAGCTTTTCACGACCCAGGATGATCCCCGCCTGGGGACCGCCCAGAAGCTTATCGGCGCTGAAGGTTACCACATCAACGCCGGCGTTCAGCGAGTCGCTGACGCTCGGCTCCCACGGTAAGCCGAACACCTTGTTCGCGTCGGGCAGCAGCCCTGAACCCAGGTCGTGAACTACAGGCAACTCGTGCCTGTGCGCGACCCCGACCAGGTGCTCCACAGCGACATCAGTGACGAAGCCCAATTGCCGGAAGTTCGACCGATGCACCTTCAGCAGCGCAGCCGTGTCTGTGGTGATCGCCTTCTCGTAGTCCTGGGGATGGGTTCGATTCGTGGCGCCTACTTCGACCAGGCGCGCCCCGCTCCTCGATACGATCTCGGGCACTCTGAACGAGCCGCCGATTTCGACGAGCTCGCCTCGAGAGATGATGACCTCGAGCCCTTCGGCAAGCTCGTTCAGGGCGAGGACGACCGCGGCGGCGTTGTTGTTGACCACCAGCGCGTCTTCAGCGCCCGTCAGCTCCAACAGCAGGTCCGTACAGTGATCGTTGCGAGACCCTCGCGTGCCCTGCTCCAGGTCGTACTCCAGGTTGCTGTACCCCAGCGCCGCGTCTTCCAGCGCCCAACGGGCGACAGCGGGGAGCGGTGCGCGCCCCAGATTGGTGTGCAGCGGTATACCGGTCGCGTTGATCACCCGCCGCAGCGAGGGACGATCCATCGCTTCGAGCTCGGCCCGGGTTTCGGCCGCGACCTCCGCGGTGCTTGGCGCTCGGTCGCGAGCTCCCGTCGCCATCTCCTCGCGTGCACGGGCCAGAGCGCGCCGCGTGGCTTCGACTACGAGGGAGCGAGTGCGCGTAGCGAGGAGCTCCGCGAATTCATCCGAGCCCAACATCGAGTCGACACTAGGGATTTGCCGCCGCGTGTCTCTCACAGATCGTTCTCCCTGGGCCTGGCCGGCGAACCCGGCGGTCCTTCCTCATTTTCCGCATCTTCGCGCTCCGGCTCCTCTATTTCAAAAATCATCTCACCGCCGCCTTCGAGCCGGTTGAGATTGACGATGCGCGTCGCGACGACGATGTACGTACCCGGCGGAATCGCCTCGGCCATGATCACGAAGATACGCGGGTCGGGCAGCCGCTGCGGCACGACTACGGAGTCCTCTGCGGGCTCCTCGAGCTGCAGCGTACGCGGTCCCGCCCTGACCTGCCCCGGTGGCGGCGCCTCGACGACGGCCGCGCTATCCGCGCCGGCAGCCGAGTCCGCGGCGACCGCCCGACGCGCCTCCTCTTCCGCCTCCGCCGCGGCGATCGAGTCGAGCCGCACCTGCTCGACCTGCTGAATCGAGTCCATGTAGATCGTGAACTGCCAATTGTGCATCAAGCTGTCGACGACGAGCGGCGGGCCGACGGGCAGGCTGTCTTGAGCGACGAAGATCTGCACGCTCTGGATCGCGAGCGGAGTATCCGGATCGAGGAAGCCATCGAAGCCCAGCGACAGCGTCAGCGAGTCAAGGACATCCACCTGACCGAGCACGGGACCGAGCGTATCGTGATGAAAGACGTTGAACTCGAGCGTCAGGGTGTCGAGGCTTCCCAGCGTGACGCGCAGGGTATCCGACCGGTCAAAGCCATCTGCGCGTTGGTTCCCGTTCACATCTTCATAGCCGATGGCGTAGTAATCACCCGCTGGCAGCACGCCCACAGAGAAATCGCCTACCGAGTCGGAGACCCCGCCGTAGCGTAGTGTGTCGGGCAGAGTGACCAAGTCGATCCGCGAGTTCGTGTGCGTCAGACCTGTGATTCGGTCGTAGACGGTGCCCATCACGACGTTCTGATTGATGGGCAGCCCTGTGGAAATCGTGTAGAGGATTGGCTCGCGTATGCGATTGCCGAAGAGATCCTGGATTACCGGCTCAACGCGGATGTGGTAGATCCTGTCCTCGACCCAACCTTCCCTCGGGCGCACGCGGAGATTGCGCTTGCCCTTCCACGTGTGCGGCCGCAGATCGAACGGGTAGACCATAGTCGAGCCGACTATGTTCCGCTCCGAGATCGGCTCATCGAACTCGAAGCGCACTTCGCCACGATTACCTCTGAACTCGGTCATGACCGAGAAGCTGTCCGGATCGACCAGAATGAGCAGCGGCGGTGTTGAGTCGGGCGGCCCGCCTGCCGGCGCAATCACGTGAGCACAGCTCTGCACTCCGACAGTGACCGGCAACAGCAGAGCCACTACCAGAGCGCTCAGTCCTGCAGCTGCAACCACACGCGATATCAAAGTCCCTCGACTCCCACGCCCCGAATCCCGTAATACCCGAATCCCCGAATCCTCAGTGCGCATCCAGCGCCCGGCGTTTCTCATCGACCTTCGTGAGCTGCTCCTTCAGTCCTTCGAGCTTGTCCCGGGACTGGGCGACGACCGCCTCGGGCGCCTTCTTGACGAAGTCCTCACTGGCGAGGCGTTTCTCCGACCGCTCGACGAGGTTACGGAGCTCGTCGGCCTGCTTGTCGAGCCGGGCACGCTCCCGCTCGAGATCGATGAGGCCCTCGAGGGGGACGTGGACCTCGGCTCCCGAAGTGAGAACCGCCGTCGCCTCCGCGCCGTGCAGCTCGCCATCAAACGATAGTCCCCCGATGCCGCCAAGCCGGCGTGCCGCGTCACCTTCCGCATCGAGCGCGCGAAGGAGTGGCGCCTCGGCAGCGCGTATCATCACGTCGATCTGGCGGCCGTGGGCAACGTTGTACTCGCTGCGAATATTGCGGACGGCACCTAGCGTCTCTTGCAGCTGCCCGATCGCCGCTTCCGCCTCAGCGTCCTCCCACTCTGCGACCGGCTGCGGCCAGGCGCTAATCATGATGCTATCCGCCGCCCGGTTCGGGAGTCGCTGCCAGAGTTCCTCCGTGATGAACGGCATGATGGGATGCAGCAGCCTGAAGCTCAGGTCGAGCACTTCGCGCAACACGGAGCGAGCGACTCCGCGGGCTTCCGCATCCGACTCGTTGTAGAGCCGTGGCTTGATCAATTCCAAATACCAATCGCACAGCTCGTTCCAGAAATAGCGGTACAGCTCCGCGGCCGCCTCGTGGAGACGGAAGCGCTCCAGGTCGTCTGTCACCTCGCGGATGGCGCTGTTCAGTCGGGCGAGGATCCAGCGGTCGGCGAGCTCCAACTGATCGGGATCGGGAAGCGGATCGACATCGCCCTCCAGGTGCGGGAGCGCGAACCGCATGGCGTTCCAGATCTTGTTGCCGAAGTTGCGCCCGACGTGAAACGACTCCTCGAGATCCTCGTTGTTGAGCTGCAGATCGGCGCCGATGCCCATTCCGTTGGTCAGCGTGAAGCGGAGCGCGTCCGCGCCGAAGATACGAACGACCTCCAGTGGATCGATCCCATTGCCCAGCGACTTCGACATGCGTCGACCGGTATGGTCCCGCACGGTACCATGCAGATACACATCGTTGAACGGCACTTCGCCCATGAACTCCAGGCCGGCCATGATCATGCGAGACACCCAAAAGAAGATTATCTCGGGCGCGGTCACCAACGTGTGCCCGGGATAGAACCTCTTCAGATCTTCGGTCTCCTCGGGCCAACCCAAAGTGTTGAACGGCCAAAGCCAGGACGAGAACCAGGTATCGAGGACGTCCGGGTCCTGCTGAAGTTCGCCACTACCACACTCGCTACACGTCGTCGGGTCCTCGCGCCGCACGAGCATCGCGTCGCAGGAGCCGCAATACCAAACGGGTATGCGGTGACCCCACCAGAGCTGGCGCGAGATGCACCAATCGCGGACGCCGCTCAGCCAGTTCTCGTATACGCCGCCCCAGTGCTCGGGCACGAAACGGACCTCGCCCTTCCGATAGGCATCGAGGGCCGGCTCGGCCAACGGCTTCATCTTGACGAACCATTGATCCGAGACGCGCGGCTCGACCACCGTGTCACAGCGGTAGCAGTGACCGACGGAGTGCGCGTGCTTTTCGACCTTTTCGAGCAACCCCTTGCTCTTCAGCTCCTCTACCACTCCTTCGCGAGCGGCGAAGCGGTCCTTGCCTCGAAAGCGCTCGGGAACCGCGTCGCTCATCGTGGCGTCAGGGTGGAAGATGTCGACCTGATCCAGATCGTGGCGCAGTCCGATCTCGAAGTCGTTTGGGTCGTGTGACGGCGTGACCTTTACGAAGCCCGTGCCGAACTCGGGGTCGACGAAGTCGTCGGAGATGATCGGTATTTCGCGCTCAGCCAGCGGCAACATGACCGTCTTACCGATCATATGCTTGTGGCGCTCGTCGTCCGGGTGAACGGCGACGGCCGTGTCGCCGAGCATCGTCTCCGGTCGCGTGGTGGCGACCACGACATACGTATCTTCGCCGACGACCGGGTAGCGCTGATAGTACAGCGAGCCCTCGGTGTCTTCGTGCTCGACCTCTTCGTTGGCCAACGCCGTCGCACAGCGCGGGCACCAGTTCACGATGTAGTGGCCCCTGTACACCAGGCCTTTGTCGTAAAGGCGAACAAAGACCTCTCTGACCGCCCGACTCGGTCCGGGGTCCAGCGTGAACGTCGTGTGGTCCCAATCGGCGGAGCTGCCGATCGCTTTTAGCTGGTCGAGGATCGTGCCACCCGTCTCACGAACCCAATCCCAGACCCGCTCGACGAACGCCTCGCGGCCGAGGTCCCAGCGCGTCTTCCCTTCGGCCGTCAACTGGCGTTCGACCACGTTCTGCGTGGCGATCCCAGCGTGATCCGTCCCCGGGACCCAAAGCGCCTGACGACCCTGCATCCGTCGCCAACGGATCAGCACGTCCTGGATGGTGTTGTTGAGCCCGTGGCCCATGTGGAGCTCTGCGGTGACGTTCGGCGGAGGCATGACGATGACGTAGGTGTCCGCCTCGGCGTGCCGGTCAGCGCCGAAATAGCCCTGATCCCACCAGTGCGCGTAGGTCTTGCTCTCGAAGGCCTGCGGCTGGAATCGCGGCGCTAGCTCTGTGTCTTTGTTCCCGGTCCCCATGTCACCCAGCTCGAATTTTCCCTCAAAGGATGTACGCCAACCCGGGGGCCGCCCGAGCCCGGGCGCGGTCCGCGTCGGCATGTGAACACTGTGATGGCGTGAAACTTATCTTGAAAGGACGGTGTGGCAATCGGTCTGGGCCGGGCCGGCTCAGCCGCCGCCGCCCGATGTCGTATCCGCCTTGGCCTCGGCCTCTTTCCGCTCCCGAATGGCCCTGACCCGGTCCTCGAACGCGTCGTCCAGCGCGCCTTGGCCCGCCTGCTGCTGGATGATCGCCCACTCGCCGGCCTGAGCCGCCTGCTCGCGGGTGGGGCCGAAATAGAAGGGTAATGGCAAGGTGACCGGGCCCAGATGGATCTGGCCCGGCGATACTCCCCACTTGTTCCCGTCCTCGCCGACGGTCCAGTCCATGCTCTCCGCTTCCCGAGCCATCGCTGCGGCTATGCTGTCGCCGTACTCCTCGATGAGCGCGTAAAGCCGGGCACGGAGTTCGGCAGCCCGTTCCGCGGGCGTCATGTCGAGTCGCGTCGGCAGGATGATCGTCGGAATGATCCTGAGGCGCTCGTCGCCCAGCTGCGGGCGCAAGCGCTCGGCCGCCGAGAGTGTTGGCCCGGGATCGACCTCTTCCAGCGGCTCGACGACTTCCGGTTCCGGCTCTGGTTCAGGCACCTGGACCGGCTGGATTTCTATGTTCTCCGTCACCTGGAATTCGATGATACGCGTGCCCTCATCGCGAAGGCGTCGGGACACGGCCTGCGGCAGCACGTCGTAATTCGGCTCCAGGTATCCGATCAGCACGCGGGAAAAGAAGACGAAGACCACGTGGGCGAGCACCGACCCGATCACGCCAATGGCGATGGCGCGATCGTACCGGCGCGAGCGGCTGCGATAGGCCTCCAGCGCCCCGCTCCTTCGCGGCGCCTTCTTGGGAGGTTTCTCCTCGGGCGGCGCCGCCGGTGGTCTGAGCACGGTTGAAAGGATCACTGACCGTGATACTCCTGTACGTCTATCCTGTTCCTCTTACAGTACTTCGGCCACGCGCTGCGCGGCTTCCTGCAAGCGCTCGGCCGACTTGGTAAGTGCCACACGGAAGAAGCCCTCGCCACCCTGGCCCATCCCGGCACCTGGGAATAGAACCACTCCGGACTCCTGAAGGATCCGCCGCGCGAATTCGAGTGACGGCTCGCCGCTGGGGATCGGGATCCACAGGTACATGGTCGCCTTCGGCACTTCGACCTCGAAACCGGCTGCGCGAAAGCCTTCCACCGCCGCGTCGCGGCGTTCTTGGAAGACGGCCACCTGACGGGGGAGGAACTCCTCCCACGCGTCGAGGCTGGCAGCGCCCGCAGCCTGGCAGGCGAGGAAGACGCCCGTGTCGTAGTAGACCTTCACCTTGGCCAGGGCCTGCACGGTTTCCTTGTTCCCCGCCACCCAACCGATCCGCCAACCGGTCATGTTGAACGTCTTGGAAAGCGAGTGAAACTCTACGGCGACTTCCCGCGCACCGTCATATTCTAAGACACTTGGCGGCCGATAACCGTCAAACGCGATCTCGGAGTACGCGTTGTCGCTTACCAGCAGCAGATCGTGCTGGTGGCAAAAAGCGATGGCGTCCTGCCAGTACTTATCGGGTGCGATAGCTCCCGTCGGGTTGTTCGGGTAGTTGAGGTAGAGAATCTTCGCTCGCTTCAACTTCTCCGCCGGGACCTCAGTCCAGTCGAGCAAGAACCCTTTGTCACGGCGTAGCGGTACCATGATCGCTTCCGCACCCAGCATGTGCGTACCGCCAAAGTAGGGGTAGTACCCGGGATCGGGGACGATCGCGACATCGCCCGGATCGATGTACAGCAGCGGCAGGTGCGCTATTCCCTCTTTGGTCCCGATGAGTGGCAGCACCTCTTCGAAAGGATCGACATCGACTCCAAAACGCAACTTCGTCCATTCCGAGATCTTCAGCCGGAACTCGGGTAGGCCGCGCTGGAACGGATAGCGGCTCATCCGCTCTTCCGTAACCGCCTCCTGTATCGCAGATATCGTCTGGGCCGGCGGCATCTGATCAGCATCGCCGGCTCCCAAGTCGATCACATCAACGCCCTTCTCGATCAGCTCCGCCTTGATCTTGGGAACGTCAGCCAGCGCATATGGCGGCAAAACCGAGAACTGCTTTGAAAACTGAGGCATCTATATCCGCTCCTGTTGGTGACCCTCCGGCCAGCGCTTCGCGTCAGGGCTGCCCGGGCCGCCCATTTGGCGCCCGGTTTTGCACTTTTTCGCACCGCAAACCCTAAATTTACCCGCCCGGCCCCCCTGCGGCCAGTCAGGTTTTCAGGTGTTTCTTCTTTGCCGCCGGGAACAGGACATTGTTCAGGATGAGCCGATAGCCTGGGGAATGGGGATAGAGGTCCAGATCGGTGGGCGGGTCGCCGATCACGTGCTGCGGATCTTCCGGATCGTGGCCACCCAGGAACGTCCAGGTGCCCTCGCCATAGTTACCATGGATGTACTTCACCCACGGCGCGCCCGGCTCCTCCGCCAGCACCGTTAGCGACGGCTTGAGCCGAGTACGTCGGTAGCTGGTCGTCAGGCCGTAGAAGTCACCGATCACGCGTTGGTGGCTCTGGGTCAACATGCTGGCCACCGGGTCGATCTTGGCACTGAAGTCGAACAGGCGAAACGACCCTAGCGGCTGACGCATCGCGGTGTTGACCAGGTGGCCATCGATATCGCTGAACGCCGAGATCGACGGATTGGCCATGATCTCGGCGCCCTCGAAGGCGAACGTGCGCTCCCAATCCAGCCGTAACTGAGCGTCCGCATCGACGCCGTCGCCGTCGGCGTAGCTGGCGGCGATGTCAACGTTGAGCGCCGCCAGCGCCAGGTCGATCGTCTCGGTTGCGGTGCACATGGCAAACAGGAAGCCGCCGCCCTCTACGAAAGCACGGATCTGCTCCGCCACGCCCTTCTTCAGAGCCGGCACATCGGCGAAGCCGAGCTCGGCCGCGACGCGGCGGTTCCGCGACACGGCAGCCTGCAACCAGGAAGAGCCCGCGTAGGTGATGAAGAATTTGGAGTACTGGCCGGTGAAATCCTCGTGGTGAAGGTGCAACCAGTCATACCGCTCGAGGTCACCGGCGATGACTTCTGGATCCCACAGTTGTTCGTACTCGATGCCGGCATAGGCGAGCGCCAGCGTCACCGCGTCGTCCCAAGGTCGCGCCCCCGGCACGGTGTAGACGGCAATCTCCGGCGCGGCCTCGAGTATCACGGCTTCCATGTTGGAAGACTCGATCTCCGCGCGTATCGCCGAAAGCGCGCCTCCACTCAATGGTTCGATCGTCACGCCTCGCAGCGCCGCCTCACGGCGGATTTCGGTTCCGTCGGGCAGTAAGAACGAACCGTCCCGGTAGTTGAGCAGCCACTCTACCGTTTCGCCGCGTTTGAGCACCCAGAAAGCGAGCCCGTAGGAGCGGAGATGATTGGTTTGGGCGTTGTCCATAGGCGCCAGCAGATACTGGGCTTGTGCCGGTCTTGGCGCGCCGAATCCGATCACGAGCACGAGCAGGAGCAGGAACGAGAGTCGGGAGCTCATGAGCGGGGGAGCTCCTCTCTTAGTTCGGCGAGTCGGCGGCGACCGATGGGCGTGAGGGCGCTTTCCGGGTAGTCGATGATCAGGGTCTCGAGGATGACAATGGCATCGTCTTTCCGATCGACAGCCGCGAGGGCTTCGGCCAGCTTCATCAAGGCCAATGGCGCCTCGCCGGACTCCGGATAGAGCTCGGGGACACGAAGCAGGACGGCTTCCGCTCGCTCCACCGCGCCCGATTCGATCGCCAGCTCGCCCGCCCAGACGAGGAGGGCCGGCCGCGCTGCGGAGGGACGCGCGTCTTCCAAGCCGCTCAACAGACGCTCAAACGCCTGCGCCGGTTGATGCTGTATGAGAGCGACGTGGGCGGCCGATACGGCCTCGAGCTCCGGCTCACTGGCGTGGCGCAGCAGCCTGAGCAGCCGGATCGCTTCGCTACGCTCGCTGCCCGTCAAAGTCGCGGCAGCGGTCTCGAATTGAGTGCGAGCCTCGTCGTACTCGCCGGCGTACAGCGCCAGGTAGGCGCGGACCGCCGACATGTGAGCTCTGACATCGCGATCCGCCAACTCCGCCGAGACCAGCTCCAGCACGCGCCGTGATTCGTCGGGTTTCCCCTCCCGCAGGAAGGCCTCGGCGACAATAAGGGCGAGGTCCGAGAGCTCTGGGTCTGCGGAATAGAGTCGGGCGTAGTCTTCCAGCGCGTCGCTGGCTCTGTTGGCGTCACCGCGCGCGGCAACCAGCCGTACCCAAACGGCGGCGGCCCACTGGTGTCCCGTCGAGCCGGGCTGCGCATCGGCAATGAAGTCGTAGAGGATTTCGATTGCCGCGGATGTGTCACCGGCGCTCAGGTCGTGCTGCACGATCTGTTTGGCCAGATCGAAAGCGTTGGCATCGTTGGGAAGCTCGCGCAGCAGGTGACGGTAGGTCCAGGCCACTAGCGACGGTTGATCGCGTCTGACAGCCAGGCTGGCAAACCCATCGATGAAAACTCGTTGCTGCGCCGGTTCGATGTCCCTCAGGGCCCGGTCGGCCATGCGGCGAGCCGTCTGCGGATCGTCAGCGTACAACGCGGCTATGGCGCCGAGACTGGCGTGTGCTACGGATGGCGGTTCGACGCCTATCACATCGAGCACGGCGACCGCGACCACGATCTGGTCCTGCCCCCGCGACTCGAACCGCGATACGACGACGTCCCATCCCATGGAGGGCGCCGACTCGAGGAGCGCGAGCCAATGCTCCACAGCATCGGCCCAGCGTGCTTCAGCAAGGTAGATATCCGCGAGGGCGACGGTCAGCATGCCGGAGCTGTTGGCTCGGTCTTGCCCTATGAGCAGGACAGCCTCCGCACGCTCGAACTCGCCGACGCGGCGCAGCGCCTGGGCATAGTCGTGGTAGGCCGTCTCCAGCTGGGGAGCGACAACGAGCCAGCGTTCGCCTTCGTCTATCAGTCGGTCCGTCTGCCCCAATTCACCCAGCACGCGTAGCTGCGCTTGCCACAGGGTCGGATTGTCCGGATTGATCTCTATGGCACGCTCGATGGCGGGGAGAGCGTCAGCCAGCGTTCCCAGTCGTCGGCAGACGCGCTCGTAGGCGAGCACGACGCCGGCTTCCGCCGGGTAGTCACGCAGAAGCACCTGCAACTCACTGTAAGCGCGAACGAGTTGACCCGACTGCTCCAAGCTCGTGATCTGTCGCAACCGCTGTCGAAGCGCATCGCCTCCCGCCTGCGCCGAAAGATCACCAGCGGCAAGCGCGAAGGCTGTTACGAGGATCAGACATCGTACCAAGCTACGAGCCACCGGACGTGTCTCCTCGGTTTAGGCGATCGAAGTACTCGAGGATCAGTCTGCGGATCGCCGGTGGATAGCGGTTAAGCGTTTCGGCGTCAGGCAACGGATAGCGTGGACCCTCCAGGAGCTCAGGCGCCAACTCGCCGGGCCTCATCACTTCGATGTCGCCCGGACGCTCCGCGCGACGCTCGCGCTCGAACTCGTCACGCTCCAGTGTGCGGCCCGCGTCGAGCAACCGGTTGAACAACCGGTTCTGCCGTTCGATGATCTGTTCGTTGATACGGCCCCGCTCGAGCTCGCGCGCTAGTTCTTCCGCTTCGCTGCTCAGCTCGTCCAACCGACCCAGCACCTGGCCCCGGGGACCCATCTCCTGATTGAGCTCATTGAGTTGATTCCCGATCGCCCGCTGCTGGGCGGCTAGCTGTTGAAGCTGCTGCATGATCGCGTCGAGCGCGTCGCCCGGCTCCAGGCCACCCGCCTGCGCATTCAGCTCACCCTGTTGCTGAGCGAGCTGCGCCAACTGCTGCAAGGCCTCGGCCAGCCCGGTACCCGATTGCGCCGAGCTGGCGTTCTCTCCCGCCTGCATCGCCTGATAGGCGACGTCGTTCAGCGATTCGGCGATCCGTTCGCTGAGTTGTGGATCGCCACGACGCTGGCGAGTACCGTCGCTCATCTGTGACAGTAGTTGTTCCATCTCGCTGGAAACCTCATCGATCTGCTGGCTGAGCTGAGGATCCATCAACAGCGACTTATTACCGGCCTCCGATAGCTCCTGCTGCATCTGATCGACGGCGCGTTTCAAGGCGCCCTGCTCCGATCGCGCCTGAGCCCGTTCACCCGCATCGGTCGATCGCATCCGCTCGGTTTGCTCGGACTGTCGACGCGCCAACTCGAGCGCTTCGGTTTGCGCGCGCTCCAGCGCCTGGGTGACCTCCTGACGCCAGTTCTCCTGCATCTGCTCGCGCCCTTCGCGTAGCGAAGACGCCGCTTGCTGCATCTGAGATGCCGCCCGTTGGGCGGACTGATTCGCCTGTTGCGAGTTCTGCCCGACCTGGCTTGCGGTTTGCTGATCCGATTGCGATGCCTGCTGCGCGGCGCGCTGGGCTTCAGACGCTTGTTCGGCCGCCTGGCTCTCGTCCGCTTGCGAGAGTTCGGTCGCCAGATCCTCGGATCGTTCTGATACTTGCTCGGCGCGTTGCGATAGGTCGTTAGCGCGCTGCTCGAAACGAGCGTCAGACGAGTCGCCAGCAGCTTCCCTATCGGACAACTCCTCCGCCAACTCCTCGTGCTCTTCAGCCAGCTCCTCCGCCTGCGTCTCCAGTGTGCTGAACTCTTGCTCCATTGCGGCGCGTTTGAGCAGTTCGACGGTCTGCTCGACGCGTTCACGAAAGTCGGCGCTGCCATCCGACAGGTTCTCTATCGCTTGTTCTATCTGCCGTTGGTCGAGCTCGGCGAGCGCCTCGCGTAGCTCCTCGATCTGGTCCCTCAACTCGGGGGTGAGGATGCGATCGTAGAGCGACTCGATCTCGCGTAGACGTTCGAGCACCGTCGTGTCGTTGAGGCCGGATGCCTCGACAGCATCCTGTAGATCGCGGAGCTGCTCGAGAACCTGCTCCGACTGTCGCAGCAGCTCGGACGCTTCTTCCAGGGCCTGGCGTGCCGCTTCGGTCTCCCGGAACTCCGCGCCGCTCTCACCCGCCAGCTGTTGTGTACCCGGCGCTGGCTGCGTGCGATTGGCGCGCTCGAGCGCTTGCAGCGCTTCCTCCTGCTGTCGCGCGAGCTCGGCCAGGTCCTCCGTGCTCTCCACGAGCTCGTCCGCGTCAGCGATAGCCCGGTCGCGTACCTCATCCAACGTTGGGAGTCGCAACACGTACTCCCGACTTCTGCCCTCGTGCGGTTCCGGCGCGTTGTCGTAGGCACGGACGTAGTAGCGCAGCGTGTCGCCCGGCATGAAGCCGCGGCCACGTGCGTCCAGGAGTGAAGGCAAGCTCGCACGAGGCGCATCACCATCGAGTGGCAGTGGCTGTACAAGCTCGGGCCACCGCTCGCCCCATGCGGAGATGCGCCAGCTGACGACCTCGACCCGAGAGATTCCGTAGTCGTCCCGAGCGTCGATGATCAGCGGCTGCGTCATCGACGTCGAAAGCAACGTGTCGACGCCGGGGAAGACCGCATCGACGAGCGGAGCGCTGTCGGGTACCACCAGGAACTGAAGCGAGTCCGGTTCGCCCTCGAGGGCGACGCGCGCCGCACCGGTTATCTCCCAGCCCCAGCTGCCGGGCCGCACGGTGAAGTTCCGCTGGAAGCGTCGCTCGTCGACCACTTCGAACGAAATCGACGCACCCGCGGCCGTCCGCAACGCCGCCTCCTCCACCGGCCGCGTCGCGGTGCCCGTCACGATCGCACGTGTGCCCTCGGGCACTGACATGATCGGCAGCGGTGTCGAGAACACCTCGCGCTCACGCCGCGTGTAAGACGGGAAGCGAAGATCGACTCTAACGTCGAGAAGCAGCAACGGATCGAATGGCGTGATGTGAAGTGTGTCGCTGAGCGCACCGTCGAGCGCCATCGCCCATATGTTCGTCGGACTATCGAGCCGGCGGACCGATGCTTCCGCGCGCCCACCCTGGACTGTGTGCCAACGGCTCTCAGGCACCGCGCCGCGGGGTTGCCATACGACGAGTACCGAGTCCCGCAGGGGCGCGACGACTACGAGCGGCAGGTCGCGGCCGCGCCTAACACGATCCAGCCCTGCAGCAATATGAATTGCGGGGAGCGGCGGAGCGGAAAGATGTCGGACGGGATGCAGTACTTCGGCCCAGGCACGAGAGGCATCGTCCCGCGACGTGAACCAAACAGACCCGGTAGCGACAAGCAGGAGGACCGCGATTCCACCCGCGGCACGTGCCCGGAACCTGGCTCCAGCCGCCTGCGTATCGCCGAGTTCCACCACGCGGCGACCCGATAGCTGTTCCCCGACTCTCCGGCGCTGCAACTCGGCGAGGGCTCTGGAGGTGCCGCTACTTTGAGCCTTGACCTCGATCGCTCCCTGAACAGAACCTCGACGTAGACCGATGCGGCGTTCGATTTCGGAAGCCGCCGCCCGCCGACTCCACGTGAACGCTCGCCGGGCCAGCCGCCAGAGCCAGACAGCCAGAGCCGCGGCCAAAGTGATCCAAAGCAGTAGCGGCAGGGCTGACGGGCGCGCCCACGCCCCGCTATCACGGGCCAGCCAACTAGCGAGCAGCAACGCGGCAGCGGCAGCCAGGGCGCCGCCGGCCGCCGCTGCGCCGAGATACGCCGCCACCCGGCGCCATAGAGCTCGCACTCTGGCTTCTGGTCTTCGCGCCCGTTTGGTCATCCGTCGCTCACTGACTCTTCCGTTGAGCTACCGCGTAGGCGAACAGGTTGACGCCCATAGCGAGCGCCCTGTCGCGGGAGTCAAGGGGATCATCGTGCACATCAGCATCCTCCCACCCGTCGCCGAGATCCGACTGGTAGCTATAGAAGATGACGATCCGGCCCTGGTAAAAGATGCCCAGCCCTTCTGCCGGCAGGCCATCATGCTCGTGGATCTTCGGCAACCCGTCTGGAAACGTGTACACGATGTGATACACGGGATGGTCAAAAGGGATCGCCACCAGCTCAGATTCGGGAAAGACCCGTTGGACTTCTCGTCGGAAGGATTCGTCCATGCCGTAGTTGTCGTCGGCATGAAGGAAGCCGCCGGTCGTCAAGTACTCGCGTAGCGCGGTGATCTCCGCGTCGGTGAAGCGGACGTTGCCATGCCCGGTCATATAGAGAAACGGATAGTCATGAAGGTTCGGGCTAAGCGGCGTGACGACAGCCTCACGCGTAGCGACGGGCAGCCGTGTGTCTCTGGCGATGCGCTCGAGCAAGTTTGGCAGCGAGGATGGGTTTGCGTACCAGTCGCCGCCGCCGCCGTAGTGCAAGCGGCCTATGGTCAGTTGCGTTGGGTCGGACGGCGCTTGTGGCGTTGCGGGAGAAGCTGCTGCGAGCAAGCACGCCAGTGCGATCAGGTACGGAATGCGATTGGGAATTCGCGCCGACTGATCTCGACAGCCGACAGCCGACAGCGGTCGCTCGACGACCGAGTCCTGTTGGGCGATCGACGTCCGACGCTCGACGTACGGAGAGACGGCGGTCGGAAGTCGGGGGTTGGGCGTCGGGCGCCGAACAGGACTCGAGAGTCGAGCGGCGGATATCGGCTGTCGGCTGTTCAAATAGATTCTTCCTCTTTGGCCGCTTGCAGCGCGACCGAATACGCGCGATTACGCTCGATCCCGAAACGATCGCGTAGCTCACGCACGATCTCTTTTGACGTGGCTCCACCGGTCACCAGCTCGCGTGCCGCGGCCAGGATCTCTTCCTCGCTGGCGCCTTCCGGCGGCGCCGCGGCGGCCAGACAGATCACTACCTCGCCCCGCGGTGGGCTCTCACGATAGTGAGCCGCCACCGCGCCCAAGCCGCCCCCCTGAAACTCTTCGTGGATCTTGGTCAGTTCCCGGGCGACAACCACACGGCGGTCGGCGCCGAGCTCGGCTGCCAGATCGTCCAGCGTATCGGCCAAGCGCTGGGGCGATTCGTAGAGCACCGCCGTGTGGGTCAGCGATGCCAGCATCGCGATCAACTCCTGGCGCTCGCGACCACCGCGGGGGAGAAAGCCGAAGAACGTATGCGGCTGTGGGTCGAGCCCGGACGCGACGAGGGCGGCGAGCCCGGCCGAGGGTCCTGGCAGCGGCACAACACGGGCCCCGACTTCGAGGGCGGCGCGCACGAGGCGCAGCCCCGGGTCGGAGATGAGTGGTGTACCTGAATCGCTGACCAGCGCCACGCTTCGGCCGGCGGCCAGAACCTCGCGCATCTCCTCGGCGCGAGTCGCCTCGTTGTGCTCATGGTAGGATCGCAGAGTGTTGGCCTCGACGCCGTAATGATCGAGGAGCACGCGGGTGCGGCGGGTATCCTCGGCGAGGAGGACATCCGCGGCCTGCAGGACCTCGACGGCCCGGTGGGTCATGTCGCCGAGGTTACCGATCGGGGTGCTCACGAGGTACAAAGAGCCTGCCATACTTGGGAATATCGAATTGTCGATTCCGGGAGCAAGGGAATAGGAACGAGAATTGTCGATTCCCAACGAACAACGCCCCGGCGGCAAGGCCGCCGGGGCGTTGTTTCAGGAGCGAAGGCTCCTAAAGATAGGATCGCAGTTTCTGCTCCAGCGCCTGCTTCGGGACCGCCCCGATCACGGTGTCGACGTGCTCCCCGTCCTTGAAGAACAGGATGCTCGGGATCGACCGGATATTGAAGCGCATCGCCGTCCGCTGGCTCGCATCGACATCGACCTTTGCCACCTTCACCTGGCCCTCGTATTCCTGAGCTAGCTCATCGACGATCGGGCCGACCAGCCGACATGGCCCGCACCACGCAGCCCAAAAATCGACCATGGCCACGCCGTCTACGCCCTCCACTTCGTCAGCGAAAGTCTCGTCGGTGACTTCCATCACAGATGCCATCTTGTTGAACCCCCGTCCCGCGTCTCGTTGTTCCAGTCGGCGATCCCGCTCGCCGACCCCTTTCCTTCTCCTCAACTTACACAATAATCTATTCTATTCGCGCCGGGAGTCACCCCGGCTAGGACTCCAGCCGGCGTAAGAACAGCCGCCCAACACGTGGGGTTCCCGATGGTCCCGGATGCACGTCTCGAACATGTCGCGATAGCGGTTTCCGACCTGGAAACGGCGATCGCCGTCTATAGCGCCATTCTAGGGAAACCGGAATCGGGGCGTGAAACAGTGGAGAGCGAGGGCGTTCGAGTCGCCTTCTTCGATCTGGGCGGACCAAGGATCGAACTTCTCGAACCGACCGGCCCGGATACGACCGTGGGCCGATTCCTCGAGAGCCGCGGGCCGGGCCTCCACCATATCGCCTTCGACGTCCCAGATATCGAGGAAGCGATTCTACGCTGCACCGATGCCGGCCTGAAGACGGTCGGCGCGGCCCCGCGGATCGGAGCGGGCGGCCGAAAAGTCGCCTTTCTCCACCCCAGCGGCAGCGGCGGCGTGCTGATCGAGCTATCGGAACCCGCGGTCTAGTCCTGGACGCCACACCAACTCCTGCCGTAACCGTCGTCATCCCGACGCTGAACGAGGCGGATGAACTGTCGGCCACCCTCGAATCGGTATTCGCGGCCTTGGGCGCCACGGAGGTCGTGATCGTGGACGGAGGCAGCTCGGACAAGACCCGGGAGACCGTCACCCACTGGGCAGACCGGGGCACCAGACTGATCGAGTCACAACCGGGGCGGGGCCATCAGCTGCGGCTCGGCGCCGAAGCGGCCCGCGGCGAAACGCTGGTCTTTCTGCACGCCGACACGTGGCTGGACCCCGAAGCAGGTACGGCCATCTCCCGGGCGATGGCCGATCCCTCCGTCGTCGGCGGCTGCTTCAATCTGGCTATCCGCGGACCCACCGCCCAGCGCTGGATCTCGCGCGTGTTGACCCGCGCCATCAATGCCCGCACGAAGACCTTTCGCACGGCCACCGGCGACCAGGGGATTTTCTGTCGCCGCGACGCCTACGCGCGCTCAGGCGGTTTCACCGTCGACGAGCTATTCGAGGATGTGATCTTTTATCGGAGTCTGCGCCGATCGGGGAAGGTGGTGGTTCTGGAACCGCCGGTACACACATCGGACCGCCGCTGGCGAGCGAACGGATACCTGCGCACCATCGCGACTCATCTGGGCTTGCGACTCTTGTTCCTTCTTGGTGTAGCCCCGAAACGCCTCGCGCGAATCTACCGCAAGCGATCCGGCGTCAACACGCGAAGCTACTGAGGTCGATCCGCTCTACGTACCAGCGGTCGCCGCGCCCCAGCGTAACTGTGAACGGCAAGGTGGATCCACCGACGTCCCGAGCCAGGTTCACGGTTACTACGGTCTGTTTCTTTTGCCACGCGTCGGGATCCGAGTGTGAGACGATCGTGAATTCGATCGGCCGCAGGCACGCCGAAAGGACGAGCATCCTGTTGCGGACCTCCTCGGCCGGTTGGCTTCTGGAGATCGACCCGTTCTCGGTACCAAACACGCCCGCCATTCTCTCGTAGGCCCGATCCGCTACGGTAAACTCGCCCGCTCCCCGCGCATCGTTGGCTTCCTTCGCTCCGAAGAGAAACGTCTCGACCGCCGTCTCCGGAGAAGACTCACCCTCGGGCCCCGTCGGGGCCACGGTCCCGGAGGTCGATCCACCGCCACAACCGACGGTCCAACCCACGACGGCACTCAGCACCGCTCCCACCACCACTCTGTCAGCCGTACGCACGTCAAGCTCTCCCGGTCTAAGTGATTCGGGTGGGTTCGGCGCGAGCGCCGAACCTCTTCCCCGTCAGTCGGCAGCCGACGCCGACCCCTCTGCACGGCGGAAGTTCAGCCGATCCTCTCCCGGCTCGCGATCGACGATCACGCGATCGCCTTCCGTGAAACCGCCTTCGATCACCGCCGCCGACATCGGATTCAACAGCAACCGCTGTAGCGCCCGCTTCAACGGTCGGGCGCCGAACGCCGGGTCGTGACCCTCGGCAGCTATAAGATCGCGCGCCGCTTCGGATACATCCAGTGTCAGCTTCTGCTCGGCAATCATCTTCTGGAAGCGGACCAGCTGCAGATCGACGATCTGCCGAAGCTCCTCGCGGCCTAGCGGCTTGAAAATGATGATGTCGTCCACCCGGTTCAGAAACTCCGGCCTGAACGAAGCGCGCATCGCCTCCCAGACGTGCTTCTCGACATCTTCCCAGGCATCCGTCTCTTGATGATCAAGGATGTAGTGGCTGCCGATGTTTGACGTCATGATGATCACGGCGTTCCTAAAGTCCACCGTCCGTCCGTGACTGTCCGTCAGCCGACCATCATCCAACATCTGCAGCAAGATGTTGAAGACATCAGGGTGCGCCTTCTCGATCTCGTCGAACAGGATAACGCTGTACGGCCGGCGGCGCACCCGCTCTGTGAGCTGGCCGCCCTCCTCGTAGCCGATGTATCCGGGCGGCGCGCCGATCAACCGGGCGACGGCATGCTTCTCCATGTACTCCGACATGTCAATCCGGACCATCGCTTGCTCGTCATCGAACAGGAACTCCGCCAGCGCTCGAGCCGTTTCCGTCTTGCCGACACCCGTCGGTCCGAGGAAGATGAAGCTACCTACCGGCCGGTTGGGGTCCTGTAGTCCGGCGCGGTTGCGCCGTACCGCGTTTGCCACCGCAGTGATTGCTTCGTTCTGATTCACCACGCGTTGGTGCAGGTGATCCTCCAGATTGACGAGCCGTTCGCGATCGCTCTCCAACATCTTGGTGACCGGTATCCCGGTCCAGCGCGAGACGACGGCTGCGACGTCCTCTTCGGTTACTTCTTCCTTCAGGTACTTGGATTCCTTCTGCAGCTCGGCGAGCTTCTCGGATGCATTGTTGAGCTCGGTCTCCATCGCCGGAATCTTGCCATGAATGATCTCTGCGACACGCGCATGCTCGCCCTCGCGAGTGGCCTGATCCGCCTCGACCCGCAGACTCTCGATCAAGCTCTTCAACGTTCTGATGTTCTCGATCGCTTCCTTCTCGCCCTGCCACTTCGCCTTCATGCCCGAGGAACGCTCTTGCAGATCCGCTAGCTCCTTCTCCAGGCGGTCCAACCGCTTGCGGCTTTCCTTGTCCTCTTCCTTTTGCAGCGCCTGTTTCTCGATCTCCAACTGAACCATCCGCCGCTCGACTTCGTCGATCTCGAGGGGCATCGAGTCGATCTCGATCCGTAGCATCGAGGCCGCCTCATCGATCAGATCGATCGCCTTGTCCGGCAGGAAGCGGTCCGTGATATAACGGTCGGACAGCCGCGCCGCGGCAACCAGCGCGCCGTCCGTCACCCGCACACCATGATGAACTTCGTAGCGCTCCTTCAAACCGCGAAGGATAGCTACAGTGTCTTCCACACTGGGTTGTGCGGTGAAGATCGGCTGGAAGCGGCGCTCCAACGCGGTGTCCTTCTCGACATGCTCGCGGTACTCGTTCAGTGTCGTTGCGCCGACCACGCGTAACTGGCCGCGCGCCAGCAGCGGCTTCAGCATGTTGCCGGCGTCCACCGCGCCTTCCGCCGCGCCGGCGCCGACAATCGTGTGCAGCTCATCAATGAAGACCACGTACTGGCCCTCAGCTTCAGTAATCTCTTTGAGCAGCGCCTTGAATCGCTCTTCGAACTGGCCGCGGTACTTGGTGCCCGCCACCATCGTCGCGATGTCCACCTGGATGACCTGCTTGTTGCGCAGCGACTCCGGTACGTCGCCGTTGACGATCCGCTGCGCCAATCCCTCTACGATCGCTGTCTTCCCGACGCCTGGCTCACCGATCAGTACCGGGTTGTTCTTCGTCCGTCGCGACAGCACCTGGATGACCCGGCGGATCTCCTCGTCACGCCCGATCACCGGATCGAGCTTTCCCCGGCGCGCCATGTCGGTCAGGTCCGTCGTGTACTTCTGGATCGTCCGGTACTTCTCCTCCGCATCACGATCCGTCACCCGATGCGGGCCGCGCATCGACTCTATCGCTTGCTTCAGTTGCTCCGGCGATACACCGAGACCTTTGAGCAGCGGCCCCGTGGTGCTCGCTGCTTTCGCATCGAGAGCCAACAAGAGATGCTCGCTCGAGATGAACTGGTCGCCCATCTCCTTTGCCGCGCTGTCAGCCTCATCGAGCACTTGACCCAGCTCGCGCGAAGGCATCGGGCTCGACCCGCCCTCCTGCGTCGCCAGCCGACCCAAGGCTTCGTCCACCTTCTTCTGCAGCTGAAGCGGCTGCACGCCCAGGCGGCCGAGCAGCGGACCCGCCACCCCGCCCTCCTGATCCAGCAGCGCGGCCAGCAGGTGGATGTCCTCCACCGCCGGGTTGTTCTGCCGCTGCGCCAGGCTGATCGCTGTCTGCAGCGCCTCGCCGGCTTTTACCGTCAGTCGATCAAATGAGATCATCTATGTTCCGTGCCTCCCATGCATGTTCGCGTGCCGCGATCCCTCCGGCGCATCGGCCGGCCGATCACCGCAAGCGTAGAGTCTTATCCAAGGCTAGACAAGGCAACAGCTGTGCCATAGAGGACTGCCAGTCTGGCAGACTATTTCGACTGCGGACAGCCGATATTCCCCGCATCGGCGGTCGAGTCCTGTTGGGCGATCGACGGTCGACGCAGAACGCTCGACGCCCATCGAGCTCATTGACTTTGAGTCGGGCATCGAGCGCTCGTCTTGTTGGCGTCCGTTCCTATTAGTCGACGGATACCTTCTTGGTTTGTTCGCTGGCTGCTTTCGGTAGTGTGATGGTCAGGATCCCACCCTCGAGGTTCGCGTTGATATGGTCGCGCTCGAAGTTGGTGCGTAGCCGGAAGCGGCGGTAATAGCCCCAGGGCAGCGAGCTCTCGGCGTCGGCGCGACCGGCGACGGGCACCTCGATGACGAGGTCGTCGTGGTCGATGGTGATGTCGATATCTGTCTTGTGGACGCCCGGCATGTCGGCCAGCACGACCATCTCTTTGTCTGTGGAATAGATGTCGACGGCTGGCCGAACGAAGTTGCGCCGGCGGAAACGTGCTTCCCGTTCTTCCTTTGGCGAAACGGTCTGCTCGACGTCGCGGAGTTCGTCTTTATCGGCGTTCATGATCGCCCCCTATCCTTCGTCACCGGAATCGGATACCGGCGAGTCTTCCCAAGTCGATTCCTCCGCTGCCGGCTTCTTCCTTGCTTCGCTCGTCCTCTTCACCTCGGTCGCCCCGGCGTCGCTCGGTGTCTCTTCGATATCGATCGAGCGACCACGGCTGCTGGCCTTGGGGAGCTTGATCTCGAGAATACCGTCATGCATCTGACCGATCACGCTGAGTGCATCGACCTCGGCGGGGAGGCGGATGCTGAGCTCGAACGTTCCGGAGCGTCGCTCGCTGCGCAGCAGCCGCGCGCCCGCGGGAGGATCGAATTTCTTTCGTTCACCGGACACCGTCAGGTTGCGGCCCGCTACCGATACCTCCACCTCGTCCCGCTTGAAGCCGGGAAGCTCCACATGAACGAGGTACTCCTCGTCCTCCACCACGAGCTCGTGGCGCGGCCACTCGGCTCCGATGCTGAAGTCGGGCGCCATACTGGCCACGGAATCGAACACCTTTCCAACCGCTTCACGGAATTCGGCCAGCGCTCCGCGTCCTGCCGCCTCCGTAGTCTTCTCGGTTTCCGAGTTCTTCTCGTTCACCGCCACCTCCTGCTATTTCGCTGAATGCCGTGTTGCCACAGTAGGGACACCTACCCGTACGAGACCACGCCCGGCTACGGTTTCGCGTCGCCCACGGGCGCGACGAGTCCGCCTCTCACGTCGTGGATCACTACCGTGGATGCGATACGATCCTGCAGAGCCTGGCGGTTGGCGTCCCAGAACATCTCGAAGAACCCCAACAGCCCTGTGAAAATCGACGCTGCGTAGCCTCCGAAACGGTTGAGAGCCACCCACCAGCCGATCGGTTTCCCGTCCAAACGCACGATGCGCAACCGCATCAGTCGCTTGCCGGGCGTCTTGCCGCTCCAGAAGACCGGAAACATGGAGAAGTACAGGGCTGACCAACCGAGCTCGATACCGACTTCGTCCAAGATCCTGAGAAGAAAGGCCAGAACGCCGGTCCTCTCACTCTGATTCATCTCGACTTCGAGAGCTTCCAGCTCGTCCTCCAGCTCTTGATTGTCTTGTCGCAGGAGCGAGATCCGTTCTCCGGCAAAGGCCTCGGCCATCGGGTCATGCAGCGCGCTCGTTGCGGACGTGTCCCCGGACTCGACCGCTTCAGCGTAGGCCAGTGCGAGTGAATCACGCTCGCTGGCTTTGGCCGGCGTCGCCGCCGCGAGGCCCAGCTCGGCCAACGCCTCGTTCAGCCCGTCTTGCGCCCACGGCTCTTCCCGCCCCCCGACCATCGCCAGCAGAGCTTCCCGGGTCGAATCCGGGTCGACTCCGAGGCGCTCCATACCTCTGGCGAACTCCAGGACCGCCGCCTCGAGCTCCTCTTCGTTCTCTGCCGACTGGATCGCCACCGCGCCGGCCGCTGTGCCGATGACGCCGCCCAGGTCAAAGCCGCCGGCCTCCTCGCCGCCGCCCTCATCCGAGAGCATGCCACTCGTTATCAGCCCCAACGGATTGAAGTTCTCGATGAGCTCCACCGTCGCTACGAACGTCGCCAAAAGGCCGGCGAAGCCGATAGATCCGAAGACGGCCCATCGCGTACCGGTGCGAAGACGTGTCGCCGACGGCCGCAGCGCCGCCCGCACGGCGAGCACGGTGATCGCCAGGAACAGAAGCACCCAGGAGACTCTAAGGCCGGCGATGATCGCGATCGCCAGCAGATCGACCCCCATGGCGATGCCGCGCCGCCAGGGCCGCGCCAGAGGCGTACCCAACAGTTCCGGCGCTACGGAAAAGGCGTCAGGCGTGATGATCTCTCGCGGGTCCGCACCGGCTTTCGCCATCTTTCTCCTCGTTCTGAGTAAGGCATTTACTATAGCAGGAGCCGGTCCGGGGTAACAGCGGCGTCAAGATCACACGCGTCGCACGGATATCGGCCCGTTGGTAGCCATTCCCGGTCGATGATCGTTATTTTCAGGCTCGTCGTCACGCGAAGGCCCCGACGGCTAGACCGACTGACAGGCGGTCACGCAATTGGCTACATGACACGGGATTCTTCACTCACTCACTTCCACCCTTCTCGCCCGATCGCTCGGGCGTTGATCGCGATTCTCCCCGCTCTGACACTGCTAACGGCGGCGGCGGTCCCGGCAACGGGCCAGAACACCGGCCGCGTGCTGGGGCGGATCCTGGAAAAGGGAACCCGAGTGCCCATCGCGACAGCAGATGTGCATATCGAAGGGACTGAGCTACGCGTCCTCACTGACGAGAAGGGCGAGTTCGTCTTCTTGTCCGTGCCGATCGGCGAGCATCGACTGCAGGTGCAGCGTATCGGGTATGCCACGACGCTGGTCACCGTCCTGGTTCGCGCGGGCCAGGCGACGCCGCTGACGGTCGAACTGGAGACGCAACCCGTCGAGGTGGAGGGCATCACCGCCGAAGTCGAGCGGGTCCGCCTGATCGAGCCGGACGTCACACAAACCCATCAGGTGCTCCGCGGCGAGGAGCTGATCGAGTTGCCGGTCTCCAACGTGGAACAGGCCGTCGAGCTGACGACCGGCGTGAGTGAGGGTCGGTTCCGGGGCGGCCGCGTCGGGCAGGAAGTCTACCGGATCGACGGGCTGGAAGTGAAGAACCAGCTGGAGTCGTCGTCGCTCGGCGCCGGCCTCGAGGTCTCGCCGAGCTCGCTCGAAGAGATCGACGTCGTGACTGGCGGCTTCGGCGTCGATAACGGCTCGGCGTTGTCCGGCGTCGTGAGCTACGTGACGCGCCGCGGCAGCACCGAACGCTGGAACGGTCGCTTCTTCCTTCAGGGCGATCACCTGGCGCCGGATGATTACTCCTGGGGTTTCACCGAGCTTGCCGCCTCGGCGGGTGGCCCGCTGAAGTTCATCAGCAGCAAGACGACGATGTTCGCCGACGTGCTCCTTCAGGGCTTGATCGACGGTGATTCGCGAGCGCGCGGCTTGACTTGCCTGGAGCCTGGCGACGGTGATCAGGCGTTGACGGACGCCATCGAAGCGATGCAGAACGATCCAGCGATGGCCAGTCTCTACTGCCCGTATACATCCGCACGCGTGCCTTATCAACGGGGCGACAAGATCATCGGCTTCCTCAGACTCGACCAGGGGATCGGTAGCGAGTTCAACCTGATGGGCAGCCTGCTTTACAACCGCCGCCAGTTGGAGCTGTACACGCCCGAATTCAAGTACAACACCGAGAATCAGTTGGGCCAGAAGCAGGAGGGCTTTCTGGCCAACTTGACCCTCGACTGGACCAAGCAGAAGTCCGGCAAGATCTACAACGTCATCGCCCGCGGTGCGGCCGTGCGGCTCGACCGCTATCTGGGCGCGCTGGATCCCTGGACGTTCAACGGCAGGAGCCGAGTCGCAGGCTTCGGTCTATCGAGCTTCCGCTTCCTTGGAGAAGACTTCGCCCGTTCATCGATCGATGACCAGTTGGACTCTGGAGAAGCCGTGCCGGGCTACCAGCAACCGGGCGGCACGACCGGCTCGCCGTTCGGGCCGGCCGCTGCGGGGATCTTCTTCACCGAGGGAACGCCCGGGCTCGCCAACTGGAATCGGACCGGTTACATCGCCGCCGACCTGATCGGCGAGATTCTGAACGCCAGAGGCCACGCGTTCCGCGCGGGGATCAACACGCGCTTCTACGAGATCGAGAGCTACGAGCGAACGCTGGCCTATCTGCCCGGCAACCTGCCGAGCTACGCGCGATTCTATCCGAAGACGATCGCCGGCTACGGCGAGATATCGCTGCTGGCCGCGCACAACGTGACAATCGACCTGGGTCTTAGGCTCGAGGGCTTCCAGTCCGGGATCTCGTTCCAAGAAGATCGTGAGAACCTGCTGAGCCCGGTCATCGACAGCGACTGGCATTCCCTGGTCCTGCCGCGGCTCGGCGTTGCGGTGCCGATACCGGGTACGCGTGAGCGTACGATGTTCCGCTTCAACTACGGTCTCGTCGCCCAGGCGCCCGACTTCCGCTTCTTCCTCGATACGACGTTGGGCGACTCGCTCCGCGCGGACATCCGCAGGCAAGGAAATCCCAACCTGGCGTTCGAGCGAGGGAGCGCGTGGGAGGTCGGCGCGGATATGCTGGTGACCGAACAGTTCTCGATAGGCGGCACGGCTTACCTAAAGCAACTCAATAACCTGGTGACCAGCAGCCTCAGCTTCTCCGGTTTCGCCGACAACCAGTTCACGACGGGCGACTTCGGAAGCGTGAAGGGAGTCGAGTTGACCGCCAGAGGTCGATGGCCCGGCCTGGACTTGCGGTTCGGCTACGCGTTGTCGAGCGCCGAGGGTGTAACCTCCAGCGCCTTCGAAGACCCCGGCGGCGGCATCACGGAACGCCGCCTCGAGTTTCCCCTCGCCTTCGACCGTCGCCACGCGATCGACTTCGCGCTGCTGACCGGAACCGCCGCCGGCGCGCCCAACTGGAAGTGGGGCGCCAGCTTCACCGCCGCCGTGCGTAGCGGCTTTCCACTGAACCGTACCGTACCCGATACCCTCGGGACGCTCGTCCCCGAGGTCGGCGAGCGTCTACCGTGGACGTGGTGGGTGAACATGCGGCTGACGTGGGACTTCGGAGGAATACCCGGCTGTCGCGGCTGCAACTGGCGAGCCGTGGTGGACGGCAGGAACATGCTGGGTGGCGATAATGTCATCGCGCTACGCCGCGATACGGGCACGCTGGGGCCGGATGTCGATCAACTCAACGCGATCGCCAACGAAGTTCCGGATGACATGCAGCCGATCGCGTTCGAATCGCCGAGCTACAGTCCGTCCATCGATTTCAACGCGGACGGCGTCATCAGCGCCAGCGAGATGCGGGATGCTCGGTTCGCCGCGGCGCTGGACCGATACGACCCATCGCTTTTCTTTGGGCCGGGAGGGTCACTGAGGCTGGGACTGGAGATTCGGTTTTGAGAACGCCGCTTCGTCTGATGCTCGCCACGTTTTTGGCGGCGCTTATCCTGACGCCGGCGGCCTGCCGCGATGACGTCGAACCGTTTCAGCCAGAAGACCGACCCGCCGCCAGCGACTCCATCTTGCGTCTTACTTACAGTCAGCACGACGACCACATGCCCTCCTGGTCGCTCACCGGTGATACGGTCTATTACAGCGCGGAAGGCTTTGAGACACAGCCTTCATCTTTAGGAGTATTGGTTAGCGTTCCCGCTCATACCGGTCCCGGTCAACCGTTGCTGAGCAACGTGCAGGGCGCTGGCAGTCTTACCGATCACTGGTTGCTCGCACCGTCGCGGAACCCGGTCGCGGACCGCCTCGCGTTTATCGAAGTCGTGGACACTTTCGCGCCCGCCCCGTGCGCAGGCAGCCTTCGATGTTCCGTGAGCGCCGATAAGGCCGGCCGGACTCTGCTATGGCGAGTTGCAGTCTGGATTCGGGATTCCAACGCGACGGGCCCGTTGAACGGTGGCGCCTCACTCATATTCGAGCCGCTGGGCTCCGAGTTCGACGGGACAACCGGCAATCTCTGGATAATCAAGAACTACCCATTCCAGCGGCTGATTAAGGAGGAGCGGCGCCTGGCGATCCGCGCCTCCTGGGCGCCTGACGGTGAGCGTTTGGTGTTCAGCGATGGCTTGCGACTGCTGATCTGGCCCGTCGATGAAGACTCCGCGCAAGTGATACCCAATACGGCGGATGGGGCCTGGCCCGCCTGGAGCCCCGACGGTGAGTGGATCGCGTTCACCCAATTGGTGCGAATAGACTCAACGAGCGCGACCTGCACCTATCACGGCGAGTTCGGCGAATTGGTCTGCACTGAAGTGCGAACCGATTACACAGATGTTCGCCACGAGTTGGCGCTGATTCGACCCGACGGCAGTGGTCTACGGGAGCTAGGGGAAGGCGAGGCTCCCGCCTGGTCACCGGACGCAAATCATCTCTACTTCCGACGCGCCAATATGATCTGGAGGATAGCGCCACCTGACTCGAGTGCTGTGGCGATTCCCGGCACTGACGGCGGTTACGAACCAGCGGTATCACCCACTGGGCGGCATCTGGCCTTCTCGAAGCGAAGCGGCCTGGGCGACTTGGACATATGGATCGTCTTGCTGCAACCGTAGCGGTCTCTGCCGCCCTGTTCATCGCCGCCTGCGGCGAACCCCTCGTTATCACCGGGGATTCGCCCGGCGTGATGCGAATCGTAGCCGGAATACCCGAACAATCGGGCGACAGCCTGGGCGACAAGGGCACCGAGACCCTCCTCGATGCGCCGCAGGGTTTGGCCGCCGGGCCGGACGGAAATCTGTTCATCGCCGACGGAAAGAACTCCCGGATCGTCCGGGTACGGCCCACCGGCGTCGCAGCGGTGTTACTGGACCACAGCGCTCAACTCGATGAGCCGAGACTCCACGCGCCAGCCGGGCTGGCGCACAGTGGCGACAACCGTTTGTTCATCGCCGACTCGGTGGGTGGGCGAGTCTGGCGACTCACGCTACCCGGGAAGATCGCGAGTCCTGTTGCCGGTACCGGAGACGCTGGCAGCACGGACACAACGGTCGCCCTTCAGACCCAACTGCGCGTTCCAACCGGAGTGGCCGTAGATTCCGATGGCGCGGTATTCGTTTCAGAGCGGAACGGGCACCGCGTGCGGCGCATCGATACCGACGGAAGCATCGCGACCATCGCCGGAACAGGTACGCCAGGGTTCTTTGGGGATGGCGGACCGGCCACCGGCGCACAGCTGAACGAGCCCACCGGGCTCGCCCTGGGCGGCGACATACTGTACATCGCGGATACCGGGAATCATCGGATCCGCGCCGTCGACCTCAGCTCGGGGACCATCGAGACGATTGCCGGGTCGGGCAACGCCGGCTTCGGTGGCGACGGGCGGTCGGCGCTGGAGGCGCTTCTCAACGAGCCGTCCACCGTATCCGTCACAGCGGATCGACTCACCCTGTTCATCGCCGACGTCGCCAACAACCGCGTGCGAATGGTCCAGTTCAGCACGGGCAACATCTTCACCTTCGCCGGTACCGGCGACGACGCGTTCGAGGGCGACCTGCTCAGCGCCGCCGAGACGGGGCTCGACGCCCCGCGATCCGTGATCGTCACACCCTTCAATCTCTTCTTCGTCTCGGATGCCGGCCACCACATCGTGTACCGCACGGCTCTCGGCTCACTCCCGACACCGTGACGACCCGTATCACGCTTGACATGCCGCTCGCTGCGGCCTACGCTGTCGCGGCTTCTCAAGAACACCCAACCAGCATTCATCCGAGCGCGGGAATGGCGATGAAGCGGGCGCCCGCAGCTCGACGCGAATCCTGTGACCAGGAGGCCCTCGATGGACCCTAAACCGTACGAGCCTTACGTCCCGGCAGATCAGCGTATGGCCGAGTTCACGTTCCGAGCGGTCCTGCTCGGCGTGGTGATGGCCGTCGTTCTGGGCGCGGCCAACGCGTACATCGGAATGGTGGCCGGGCTTACAATTGCCGCTACGTTCCCGGCGGCCGTTGTGGCCATGGCGGCGCTGCGACCCTTGGCGGGGACGATCCTCGAGGAGAATGTGGCCCGAACCACGGCGTCTGTGGGCGAGGCGCTGGTGGCGGGCGCGATCTTTACGATTCCCGCCTTCGTCATCGCCGGCGTGTGGGAGGACGTGAACATCCTGGTCTCCGGCATCATCATGGTGATCGGCGGACTGCTCGGGGTGTTTTTCGTGATCATCCTGCGCCGCACGCTGGTGGAAGATGCGGGGCTTCCCTTCCCCGAGTCGGTGGCGGCAAGCGAGATCCACAAGGCCGGTCAGAAGGGGGCCACCGGCGGCAAGTATCTGGTGATCGCGGGTCTGACGGCAGCATTCCTGGAGCTGATAAGGAACGCATCCGGTTTTCGCGTCCTCAGCGTCCGAATGGTAGGATTCTGGGACTGGGGTGCAGCGCGCATCGATCAGGGCCGCACGCTGATCAGCGAGTACGCGGGCGGTGTGCATCTCTCAACGCCGGCAGCATCTCCCGCGCTGCTCGGCGTTGGCTACATCATCGGCCCACGGCTGTCCGCGGTGGTCTTCGCCGGCGGTGTGTTGGGGTGGTGGTGTCTGGTGCCGGTTATGGCGTTCGTCAACCGAGACCTGGGCCCGCTGGCAGCCGAGCAAGGGTGGTCGGAAGTGATGACCAACGTTGTCTGGCAGACGATGGTCCGTCCATTGGCTGTGGGAACGATGGTGGTCGGGGCGGTGTGGACGCTGTGGTGCATGCGTAAGAGTCTGATGACAGGCATCGGTCGCGTGCTGGCAGACGTCAAGCAGGTGAAGTCAGTAGAAGCGCCCGACCGAACGGAAATGGACATCCGCTACCGCTACATCGTGTTCGGTATTCTGGGGCTGATGATTCCGATCATCGTTCTCTATTACTACTTCAGTCAGAGCTTCGGCGGATCGATCGTCGCGGCGGTGGCGATGGTGATCGCTGGAATCTTGTTCGTGTCGGCGTTATCGGAAGCAGCAACAACCCGATCAGCGGTTTGACGCTGACCACGTTGATACTTGCCGCGCTTCTTATGGTCGGCATCGGGCTGACCGGCGACCGCGGAGTCCTCGCGGTCCTCGGCGTGGCCGCGGTGGTCTGCTGTGCCATGGGTATCGCCGGCGACATGATGCAAGACCTGAAGGTAGGTCACATCCTGGGCGGTACGCCGGCGTCAATGGAGAAGGGCGAGATCATCGCAGTGATCTTTGCCGCGCCGATGCTAGCCGTCGTTCTGTGGCTGTTGGGGAACGCCTACGGGTTCGCCGGCGCACCCGGCGTCGATCCAGCGACAGCGCTGCCGGCTCCTCAGGCAGGCCTGATGGCACTGGTCAGCCAGGGCATCGTCGGCGGTGAGATGGTGTGGCCGCTGTTCCTTGCTGGCATGTTGTTCGGTGTGTTTTTGATTCTGGTCGGTGCGCCTTCGCCGATGCTCGTCGCCGTTGGCATGTACCTGCCAATCCACTCGACGTTCGCGATCTTCGTGGGCGGCGTGTTCAAGTGGATCGTCGACCGAATCCTAGCGCGCAAGAACTACACAAAGGAACAGACGGACAAGGCGAACAACACGGGAATTCTGCTCGCTTCGGGCTTCGTTGCCGGCGAAGCATTGATGGGGGTGGTGATCGCGGGGCTGATCGTGGCGAACTTCTCGCTACCGGTCATCGTCTCCAGCCCGGTGGTACAGGGCGTGCTGGGGCTGCTCATCTTCCCGCTGGTTCTTTGGTACTTCTACCGGTTCTCGAAAGCCGAGGCCGAATCGGTTTAGCAGAGTTGAAAACGATGCTGACAGTCCGCAGGGTGCTCGGGGCCAGTCTGGCCCTGGGCACCCTTTTGTTCGGCGCCGGCTGTTCGCCCGGGGAGGAAGCAGGGATCTCGCGCGAGGAATACATCGATGTCTACGTGCAGATCTTGCTGGCCGCCGAAGAAGCCCGCGATTCGGTTCACGCCACCAACCTTGCAAACGCCATTCTGGAGGACCGCGGGCTGACCGAGGACGACCTCCTCGAGTTCTCGAATCGCTACGTCGATGACCCGGAAGAGCTATCCAACATCTGGGGTGAAATAGAAGACCGGCTCCGAGCGCCTGTTGAAGAAGAAGAGGAGGAAGGCGATCGTGACCCGGGCGACGAAGACGAGCCCGAAGAAGGAGGCAATTGAATTAATCAACCCTCGCTACATCCCCGTCGGATTATCGATGAACTCCCACCTCACACCGAACTTCTCCGCCACATGCGCCGCTAGCGCCTTCACGCCCAGCGTCTCCGTCGCGTAGTGCCCGGCGTAGATGACGTTGATCTCGAGCTCGAGAGCGTCGAAGTAGGAGTGGTGGGCGCCCTCTCCCGTAACGAAGGTGTCGAGTCCAGCGGCTCGAGCCGCCGGGATGAGTTGGGCGGCGCCGCCCGTCACGACGCCGACCCGCCTGACCTGCGTCGGTCCACCGGAGATCAGCCTCGGTAGCGGGCCCAACAGCTTCTGGATTCGCTCCAACAAGTCATCGCGACCGATATCCAGATCGCCCTTGTACCCGATCAGGCAGCCCTCGAACTCGCCGAACCGGTCCAGGTCGGTGAGGCCGATTCCCCTGGCTAGCACCGCGTTGTTCCCCACGTCCGGGTGCGCGTCCAGGGGAAGGTGAGACGAGTAGACGGCGATATCGCTATCCAGGAGCTTCTTGATCCGCGAGAACGTCCGGCCGGTCAACGGCGCGATGCCGTCGCTCCAGAACAGCCCGTGGTGCACGATCATCAGGTCGGCGCCGATATTTGCCGCGGCATCGATAGTCGCCTGGCAGGCATCGGTGCACGCCGCTACGAGGCCGACCTTGCCGCTGTTCTCGACCTGTAGACCATTGAAAGCGCCGGGGTAGTCGGGGACGTTGGCGACATCAAGGTAGTCGTTCAAGTATTCGACGATCTCGGTCGCGTTCACTTTGCCCACGCTAGCTCTCGCTTAATACGCCCGCGCCCACACCACCTCGTACTGGGCGTCGGAGCCACAGATGCACTTGCCGGGAACGGAATCGCTGCGAAAGTCCTCGTCCGGGATGACCCGCACCGTGGCCTTCGTGTCGCCCTTGACCTTCAATTCGCATTCTTCAGCGCCGCAGTAGCCGGTATATATGAAGCCGCTCCCTTCGGAGATGATTCTCTTGAATTCCTCGTAGTCGCTCACGCCGCGGTACGAGTTCTCCTCGCGGCGGCGACGCGCCGCATCCAGCAACTGACCCTGCATCTCATCCAACAACTGCGGCAGACGCGAGACGATCTCGTCATCGGCGATCGAGATCTTCCGCGCTTTTGGATCGTCGCTGAACCGACGAACCGCCATCACGTGGCCCTTCTCCAGGTCCTTGGGACCCAGCTCCAGACGAACCGGGACTCCCTTGGTCTCCCACTCGTAGTACTTGGCGCCGGGGTTCAGGGTGTCGCGATCGTCCAGCTTGACGCGCACGACTCCCTTGAGTCGCTCCGCCAGCCGCGTCGCGGCTTCGATGATCTGCGTCCGCTGATCATCCGATTTGTAGATCGGCACGATGACCGCCTGTACAGGCGCCAGCTTCGGCGGCAGCACCAGACCCTGATCGTCACTGTGCGTCATCACCAGGCCGCCGATCAGACGCGTAGATACGCCCCACGACGTACTCCAAACGTATTCGTGCGCGCCGTCTTCCGTCTGGTACTGCACATCAAAAGCCCGGGCGAAGTTCTGCCCGAGGTTGTGGGACGTTCCCGCCTGCAACGCCCAGTTGTCCTGCATCATCGCCTCGCAGGCATACGTTCGGTCGGCGCCCGCGAACTTGTCCCACTCGGTCTTGACGCCCGTCACCGGGGGCATGGCCATCCAGTTCTCCATGAAATCCCGGTAGATCTCCAGTATCAGCAGCGTCTCTCGCTCCGCGTCTTCCCACGTGGCGTGTGCGGTATGCCCCTCCTGCCATAGGAACTCGAGCGTTCTCAAGAAGGGACGGGTGCGCATCTCCCAACGAACGATGTTCGCCCACTGATTGATGAGCATCGGAAGATCGCGATAGCTCTGGATCCAATCCGCCATGATCGGCCAGATGATCGCCTCGGAAGTCGGACGAACCACCAGCGGCTCTTCCAGTTCCTTGCCGCCGCCGATCGTTACGAGGGCGATCTCGGGGGCGAACCCCTCTACGTGATCGGCCTCCTTCTTGAGAAAGCTGTGCGGCACGAAGAGCGGGAAGTACGCGTTCTGGTGCCCGGTCTCCTTGAACATCGCGTCCAGCGCTCCTTGAATGAGCTCCCAGATCGCGTAGCCGTGAGGCCGAATCACCATACAGCCGCGAACAGGCGAGTACCCGGCCAGCTGGGCCCGCTGAACCACGCCGTTGTACCAGGCCGAGAAATCTTCGTTACGAGGTGTTAGAGCTTTGTCGTCCGACATCGATTCTATCAAACCCTCCGGTCAAACTTCGAGCAGTCGTTGTTGTCTCAGTTGTCTGCGGCGCGGTCAGCGCCCTCACGTTCCGAATTGGCGGCTTTGCCGGGGCCGGTCACCAGCCAGAGCCCAAGCGACAGCATCCCGACAGCGGCCGACAGGCCGAATCGGCGCCCGACACCCAGCCCGACGGCGCGACCGAAGAGTCGCCCACCGGTTACCAGTAGCAAGCTCGTGGCAACCGCTCCCGTGCTGAGCGGCCCGAGCCGCTCCCAAGCTGAGGTTAGCCCACGTGCGATCACATCGCCCGACGGCGCCTGGATATCGCCTTCGTCACTCACCGATGCTTCACCCCCCACCCGAAGGTGACGTATACCAAGCCCGCGGCCGGTCCCAGAGGTACGTACGGTTGGGAGCCGAGCTGGTATCCGCCGCGGTCCCTGCTTCGTCCCACCCGACTGGCGGCAACCACTCCGCCCAGACGCGTGCTGTCAGAACACCGCGCCGCGGGCCGGTGGGCCTGAAGGTGTACATGGCGGCGCGCATCGCGACGAGACTCGAGTCGGCGCGAGCGATGGAATCGATCGCCAGGCGGAGCGTCCTGCTCAACTGATCCTGGCCGCCTTCCTCGAGCACCATGATCCTGAAGAACATCTTCCGAGGGTGTTCGCTTTCAACCCGCCGTTCGAATGCGTGATACCTGAGCGTCGTCGCCGTATCGACCAGGGGCTCGCCGTGGACCTCATCGGGGTCGAACGGTAGCTCGATTTCTTCTTCCTCCGGCTCATCGCTTCCAGGCATCGATTGCTCCCCAATGCAACCCAGGGTCGCGCCACTCACGAGTGGGACAATCACGAAGAGCCACAGTGCTCCACCTAGCCGCCGATATTCTCTTCCCGCACTAGTCAGCGCTTCCATCCTTTTTGAGCGTGTTCACTAGTTCTTCGAAACCGACTACTTGTTCGTCTCCGCTGGACATATCACGGATTCGAGCCTGGCCATCCTCTACCTCCTGAGGCCCGAATATCACCGCGTATCTTGCACCCAGCTGGTTCGCGGCCTTCATCTGATTGCCCAACCGCCGCTCACGGAAGTCGTACAACACCGAGTAGCCCGCACTGCGCAGTTCACGCGCTCCGCGCAAGGCGACGCGCCGCGCCTCGTCGCCCATGTAGGCGATATAGCAATCCACACCTGCTTCGAAGTCCGGCAACAACTCATGGTCACGCAGCAGCTCGCCGAGCACCACATCTCCCATTCCGAAGCCGAGCGCGGGCATTTCGACGCCCGAGACCAACTGCAACAGGCTATCGTAGCGGCCGCCACCACAGATCGCCCGTAGTTCGCGCCTCGCGTCCCACAACTCGAACACGATACCGGTGTAGTACGCCAGCCCTCTGACGATGGACAGATCGACATCCACGTACTCACCGACGCCGAGGTCGTCGAGGTGTTCGAGGTACGCAGACAACTCGGCGATGCGCTCCGCGATGCTCTCGACGGCACCGTATCGCTTCTCGAGCCCATCGATACCGCGCAGGTCGGTGACCTCGAGAATCCCATCGATCGCCGATGACTCCAGCCCCAACTCGCCCAACTGCTTCTCTAGCCGCGAGCGAGGCTCTCGCTCGAGCTTGTCCACGGCGGTATAGACGGCCTCAAGCTTCTCGTCCGGGACTCCCAGGTGGACAAAGATCGCCGCGAGTACCCGCCGGTCGGAAACCCGAGCCCGAACCTGAGTAGAATCGAGTCCAGTTTCCCGGCAAATGTCTATCGCCGCTGCCAGCAATTCGGCATCCGCCAGCACGTCCGTCTCACCCAGGATATCCATGTTGAGCTGGAAGTGCTCCCGTAGCCGTCCGCGTTGCTTTCGCTCGTAGCGGAATAGCTGCGGCATGGAGTACCAGCGGATCGGCTTCGGTAGCGCCCGAGCTCGCGCTCCCACCATGCGCGCGAGTGTTGGCGTCATCTCGGGGCGCAGCGCGACCCGGCGGCCACCTTTATCCTCGAACTCGTACAGCTGCTGGACGATCTCTTCGCCAGATTTACGCGTGTAGATCTCCAGGGCCTCGAGGGGCGGACCATCGTACTCCTCGAAACCGTATCGGCCCGCTACCACGCGCCAAACGCCCATCAAATACGAGCGCACCGCCAGATCCGGCGGATAGAAGTCTCTGAAGCCTGGTAATCCCTTGAGATCAGCCATCGCGCGAATCTATCCGCCCCGGCTCAGGCCCAGCAACCCGACCGGGATATCCAGGAGTTTCATTGCGTCACCCACCGTGTGATTCGATCCCGTGACAACGATCGTCGGCGCTAGCTCCGCAGCCCGTTTCAACGCCTGTTCGAAGTCAACGATCACCTCGACGGAGTAACTCGAGATCGCGCCGGCAACGCTCTCCGCATCCCAGCGCCGCTCCGGCGGCGAGCTTGGGGCGACTGTGAAGATGGAGGCATCGGCAAACGCCATCAGCGGCGGCAACATCTCAGGCCAGGGCTTGTCACCCATGATGGCGACGACCAACGCGAACGGTCCGTCCAGATCGAGACCGGTCAAACCCTGGGCCAGCGCGTCCACGGCCACCGTGTTGTGAGCTACATCGAGAACCCACGTTCGGTCACGTCTCTTCGCCACCTGCAGTCGGCCCGGCCAGCTGACTCCTTCAATGCCCTGGGCAATCTCGTTCGGCTGGGGACGCCACTCCTCGGGACCGCTCTGCACGATGAGCGCCGCCAACCCGGCGTTCCACGCCTGGTGCGCGCCAAGTAGCGGCAAACTCAGGTTGATCGGCTCGTCGGACAGCGGCCCCACGTATTCCATCTCCGTTCGCCGTTTGCTTGTCCGAATACGCCTCACACCAGCGTCATATCCCAACTGCGCAAGCGGCGCACCCACCCGTTGCGCGGTCTCACGGACTATGCGTCCAGCTTCCGGATCGAGGCGGCCAAGCGCCAGAGGTATTCCGGGTTTGGCTATCCCGGCCTTCTCACCCGCGATCGATGCAAGCGTGTGCCCCAGATAGTCTGAATGGTCCCAAGCCACATTCGTGATAGCCGCCACATCCGGCAGCAACACATTCGTCGCATCAAGGCGACCCCCAAGGCCGACTTCGGCGACGACAAACTCGACGTCCAGCTCGGCGAAGCAGAGAAACGCGAGCGCCGTGGACGTCTCGAAGAACGTCGCGTTCACTTCTTCGGCTACCGGCCTCAGTCGCCGCGCCGCCGCGGCCAACACTTCCTCATCGACCGCGTGGCCGGACACGCGGATGCGCTCGCGGAAATCCACCAGGTGCGGCGACGTGTACAGACCGACCCTGTTCCCCGCCCGCTGCAGAACGCTCGCGACCATCGCCGCCACCGATCCCTTGCCGTTCGTTCCACCGATGTGGATGGACCTGAACGCCATGTGGGGTCGGCCCACCGCGTGCAGCATGGTCCGCGTTCGTCTCAGTCCCCAACGGATCTCGCCGGTGGGCTTGAGACCCAGCAACCCGGCAAGGTCCGGGGACTCCAGCGATGCAACCGCCGGAGCATTTAGCTTATTCATGGCGCCTAATTATATGACGGCTGGCGGTGGGCGGTAGACGGCGGGCGAATCACCCCACCATATGCTGCAGCAACCTGGAGGTCGTGGTCTTGAGCTCCGGTCTCGGGACGACGACATCGACCATTCCGTGCTCCAGCAGGAACTCAGCTCGTTGGAACCCGTCCGGTAGCTCCTGGCCGATCGTTTGCTCGATCACTCGCGGGCCAGCAAAGCCGATCAACGCGCCCGGTTCGGCGATGATGACATCACCGAGCATGGCGAAGGAAGCTGTAACGCCGCCGGTTGTCGGGTGAGTTAGAACGGAGAGGTATGGGATGCTCGATTTGTGCAGACGCCCAAGCGCGCTGGACGTCTTGGCCATCTGCATGAGCGACAGCACACCTTCCATCATTCGTGCTCCGCCGGATGCCGATACGAGAATCAACGGCTGCTTGCTATCGAGGGCAACCTCGGCTACACGCGCGATCTTTTCGCCGACGACCGAGCCCATCGAGCCACCAATGAACCCGAAATCCATGACACCGAAACAAACGCCGAGCCCGTTGACGTGGCCGCTGCCGGTTAGCACAGCCTCTTTGCGCGGGCTCTTTCTCAGCGCCTTCTCGTATCGGTCAGCGTACGCGGTCGGTCCGTGAAATCGCAGGGGATCGACCGAGGTCATCCCGGAATCGAATTCCTGTTCCAGAGAGTTGTCGAGAAGCAAGTCCGCATAGCCCTCCGGCCCGATCCGGAAATGGAACTCGCACTTCGGGCACGTGAAGAACGTCTCGGCAAGTTTCTCGCGGTAGATGATCTCCCCGCACGAGTCGCACTTGGTCCACACGTCGGGTGGCAACTCCCGTTTCTGTCTTACGAGCCGCTTCTTTTCTTTACGGAACCAGGCCATACGCTGCCTATCGGGCGGATTTCTGCTTGACGGCCGCGGCCTCCCGGCCGCACCCCTCGATAATCGAGCTTTGAAAGATCACAGGCTTTGCCTATCGCCGCAATGCCTGACAGCCTAGCCGCCGACCCTGTTTTCGACGGCAACGCGCTGAACGATCGCCAAGGCGATGAAGGACATGAGAAGAAAGCTGCCACCATAACTCAGGAACGGCAGTGGCAACCCGGTGATCGGCAGCAACCCGACCGTCATTCCGACGTTCGCGACGAGATGCGCGAACCAGAACGCGCCGACCCCGAATACGACCATCGATGCGAACGTATCTTCCGAGCGCTCCGCTATGAGCAGCACACGCCACAGCAAAATGATGAAGCCGAGTAGCACGAGGCTGATCCCGAAGAATCCAAACTCTTCACCCACCACCGCGAAGATAAAGTCGGTGTGCTGTTCCGGCAGAAATGCGAGTCGCTTTTGAGTCCCCTGAAGGAACCCTTTCCCCAACCAGCCGCCCGATCCGATGGCGACCTGCGACTGAATGAGGTGCCAACCGGCTCCCTGAGGGTCAGCTTCCGGAGTGATGAAAGCGAGGATGCGAACCTTCTGGTATGTGGCAAGGCTGCGCCAGGCCGGCAAAACCAGTACGCCCATGGCAAGATTCGCGAAGATGATCGTCAACGACTCCATCAAGTAGGAGCGCGTGAGGTAGAGAAAGGCCACGAGAAGCAAGAACCAGAGACCCCAGAGCGGCGTCGAAAACGCCAGCGCCAGGCTCACCAGGGGGCTAAGGAACAGAACCAGCTTTGGAATCGAGAGGCCAGACCAATAGAGCGCCGCCACAAGAATCGCGACGAAGACTGAAGCTGTGCCGAGGTCGGGCTCTGCCATGATGAGCGCGAACGGAATCAGCGTCACCACAAGGTACGGCCAGAGGTCCCAGAGATGATCCGGCTCTCGCTCGCGGTTAGCGACCAGCTTCGCCAGCATCAAGATCGTTGCTAGCTTCGCAAACTCCGACGGCTGGAAACCGACCCCGCCAAACCGGATCCAACTGCGCGGGCCGCTGCCAGTACTAACGAACAGAACGGCTACAAGGAGAACGATAGCAAGCACGTAGGAGATCGGCGCGACCCACTCCAGCCAACGCAGAGACACTCGTAGCGTCAACGCAAACGCTAGCAGTGCAACGGCGAGCCAGATCGCTTGCTTTCGCCATATCCCCGTCACCGACGACGGTATCTCGAGCTCGCCAGCCGAATAGATCATCGCCACACCGAAGAAGGCGAGCGCGATCGCCAGCAACAGTATGACTCCGTCGCCGATCCCCAGTAGCGGACTTTCCTTCTCCCTGATCATTCGACCGTCGGCTCTTCACTTGCGGTCGACTGCTGATTCTCCAGATAACGAGCGATCAGGCGCGAAACGATCGGCGCCGCTGCCGAGGATCCGTGTTCACCGTGCTCGACGATCGCCGCGGCGACGATGACTGGATCTTCGGCCGGCGCGAATCCCACGAACCAGGCATGGTCCAGCCCGTGCGGGTTCTGGGATGTCCCCGTCTTCCCGGCCATCGTCCAGTTCCACACGCGCGACCCTCTGGCGGTGCCCGTCGATGAGTTGACGACCTCGACAAGCGCGAATTTCAGCTGCTCCAGCTGCTCCTGAGTCAGAGGCAACCGTCCGGCGGGTTCCGCCGGCCCACCATTTGCGCTCACTCTGGGCGTTGGCAGCGTTCCGTCGGTGGCTAGCGCGGCGAAGACCTGACTCATCTTGAGCGGGCTCTGCGCGTTTTCGCCTTGCCCGATGGCGAGATTCAGGACGACCGAATTGGTCCAACCGCTCGGTCCATAGCGTCGCGTGTACCAGGCGGTGTCGGGTGGGAAAGCACCGCTGATGTCGGAGGGCAAATCGATACCTGTTGGCCTCCCGAAGCCGAACTCGGGCGTACTGGCGAGCACCTCGTTCAGGGTCACCTTCAGCCCCAGCTGGTAGAAATAGACATCGCAGCTTTCGCGGATCGCACCGTTCAAATCGAGGTCGCCATGCCCTGACGGCGTCCAGTCGTGGAACACTCGACCGTAGTACATGAGCGCTCCGCGGCAGACGATCGGCATCTTTGTGTCGATCTCCGCATCGCCTTCCTTCATAGCGATCCCGGCGATCACTAGCTTGAACGTTGACCCCGGGGCATACGTCGCTGTCACCGCCCGGTTGAACATCGGCCGTCCGGGATCGGTATTCAGCGCCCGCCATTCGGCCGGCTCCACCCCTCCAAGGAACACATTGGGATCGAAGCTAGGCGCACTGTACATCGCCAGCACGGCGCCGGTAGACGGTTCGAGCGCCACGACTGCGCCCCGCATCGTGTCGGGGAACAGCTCGGCGATGTAGCTCTGGAGCCCTATGTCGATGTTCAGGCGCAGATCGTTGCCGGGCACCGCAGGCAATGACGAGCGTCCCCCGAAATCACCGACCACTCTGCCCAAAGCGTTGACCTCCACGTAGCGCACGCCAGGCGTACCGGCGAGCTGCCGATCGTAGACTCGCTCGACCCCGGTCTGCCCCACCAGGCGGCCCGGGCCATAATCCTCGAACTCGGGCAGCGCCAGCTCTTCGTCGCTGATCTCGGCTATGTACCCGATCACGTGGGCCAGCAATTCGCCGAACGGGTAGTGCCGCTTGGGCGCCGCTTCGATGACGATGCCGCCGGGCAAGTGTGCCCGATGCTCCTCGATGGCTGAGACTTCGGCAAAAGTAGCGTCGCTCTCCACCGTGATCGGTCGGTTGGGGTGCTGGCGGTAGGTCTCCATCAACGCATCGATCTTCTCGTTCGAGTGACCGAGGACCACAGCCAGCTCCTCCAGCGCCACACGAAGCGAGTCGATCGAGAGCGGCAGAACAGCTATGGAATAGCCGGGGACGTTCTCGGCGATAACGGCTCCGTTGCGGTCGTAGATCGTACCACGTGCAGCCGGGAGCGGCAGGCTTCGAATTCGATTGTCCTCGGATCGGAGGGCGTACGTCGTACCCTTGAGGATCTGGACCCGGAAGAACTGCACGGCGAGCCCGAGGATGACCAGCGCCGCCACCCAGCGCGCGATCCGCGCCCTGCCTTTTCTCTGGGTCTCGCTCGTCTCAATGACCGGGCTCATCTCGGCCTCATGAACGGAATCATCAGATAACCAACAGCGCCAGTCGCCAGTGCGTCGAGCGGCGCCTGCAGAAACACGAACATCAAAGAGTTACCGCCGATCGCCAGGAAGGCCGCCGCCTCGTACAACCACGTCCCGACGAACAGGTATGTACCCATGAACAGCAACTCCTCGCCCACGAATAGATCGCGAGTCAGCGAACCCAGGTAGCCAAGCAACAACAGCAGTAGCGCTGCCAGTCCGAAATGGCTGACGACCATCGCATCCTCGAGCAGGCCCATAACGAACCCGATCGATGCGGCTCCAGCCGGTCGAATCTGGCGAGCCGCCAGCAGCACGCCACACACCAACAGATTGGGGCTGAAGAACCATGAATCGAACAACGGGCCAAGCAGGAAGTGCAGGAACGCGAGAAGCAGGATCATCAGGATGACCCCCGCCCGGATTCCGCGTCGCTCGACGACGATCATTCCTCGTCCTCGACCGTCCATACCGCGGTCAGATCGGCATCACCGGCTTCGATCACCACCATGACCTCGCGAACCGCATCCGGATATACCGCCGGCTGCACGGTATAGCTCTTTGCCCAGCCGGCCTGCTGGCTCAACTCTTCGACGACTCGACCGATCGGAATGCCCCGGGGGAACACGCCGCCCATACCCGAGGTGACGATCTCCGTCCCTGGATCCAGCTCTACCTGATAGGGGGCCCCATCCAGCACCATCACCGACTGCCCGCTCTGCGGCCTGATGATCCCGAAAACGCGACCGTCGGCCGTCATCGCGCTGGCGCGGAAATCGGGGTGCGTCCAGAAGTCCCCTGTCGCTTGCCCTTGAGCAGCGATCCGAACCACGCCGACCAAGCCACTCGGTGCCACCACCGGTGCGTCCTTGAGGATCCCGTCGGACGCGCCCCGGTCGAGCACGAACGACCGCTTGACCCGTTCCCCAGCTCGCCCCTCGGGATCGAGGTTCGCAGGAACGAAGAGCACATCGCCGCGCTCGGCCAGGCCGATGAGTGCCCGCAACCGCGAGTTCTCCTCATCTACGCCCTGCAGAGCCAGAACGCGGGCCGCCAGGTTGTCCCGCTCGCGTCGAAGCTCCTCAAGATGAACGCGCATCGCGCTCATGTCAGAGAACGCGGTTTGTAGGCGGAGGACCGGGACGAGAACAGAAGAACGCAACGTCGTCGCCATCGCGAGCTGGCGCTCGTGCGGTAGCGCCATCAGCACGACCGCGGCGAGCAGGAGGAAGATCAGGAAAAGAAAGTCACGGCGCGCAACTCGCCAGCCGCCGGACTCGGGGTTACTGCCGGAACGATTCAGACGGACAGCACTCCACGATATCTGGGCAAGTCATCGAGAATGCGCCCCGCACCGCGGACAACACATGTCAGCGGCTCCTCGTCTACGTGGATCGGTAGGTTCGTTTCCTCTTGAAGCAGGCGATCAAGGCCGCGGATCAACGAGCCTCCCCCAGTCATTACGATCCCACGATCGACGATGTCGCTGGCAAGCTCGGGCGGTGTTATCTCAAGGGCACGGCGAACGGCTTCTACGATCTGCAGAATCGGCTCCTGAATGTGCTCCCGTACCTCCTCCGAGTGGATCCTCACCGTCTTCGGGATCCCGGAGACCAGGTCGCGACCCTTTACATCCATTTCCCGCTCGTCGCCTACCGGAGCCGCCGATCCGATCTGAATCTTTATCGCTTCCGCTGTCGGTTCACCGATCAGCAGGTTGTAGCTCTTCCGCAGAAACGTGATGATCGCCGCGTCGATCTCGTCACCACCCACGCGTATCGATGTGTCGGAGACGATCCCACCCAGAGCGATAACAGCGATCTCCGTCGTACCTCCGCCGATGTCGATCACCATGTTTCCGGTCGGTGTCTCCACCGGCAAACCTACCCCAATCGCCGCCGCCATCGGCTCGGCCACCATATAGACTTCTTTGGCACCGGCCGCCTGAGCTCCGGCGCGCACCGCCCGGCGCTCCAGCTCCGTGATACCCGACGGGACTCCGATCACAACTCGTGGCTTGAGACGAAACACCCGCTTCGCCGTCACCATCTTTAGGAAGTGACGAAGCATCAACTCGCTGACATCCACATCAGCGATCACTCCGTCCTTCAGCGGTCGCACCGCCTCGATGCCACCCGGCGTTCGGCCCAGCATACCCTTTGCCTCGAGCCCTACGCCCAGCACCTTGCCGTTCGTCTTCTCGACAGCCACCACCGACGGCTCGTTCAGGACGATCCCTTCGCCCTTCACGTAGATCAGCGTGTTGGCTGTGCCCAGGTCGACGGCTATGTCGTTGACCGGTAGCAGCCTACCGGAATTGAACCATCCGAAGCCCATATGGATCAGCTTCCTCCCAGCGGTGGGCGGGAGCACACCGCCTTCCAAGCCCCACTTCCCAGGAATGGGCGGACAGGGTAGCCCTTAGCCTTGAATAGTAGATGAATCACGTGGTACGGGTCAATGCGTGGGCAGTTGTCGGTAGACGGTGGACGGTAGACACTGGACGGTTGCGGCGGGAGGATGGCCGGACGTGTAATCTAACGCACGGTATACGTGCTGCTTCTCCGTCCAAAAACCGTCCAACATCTACCGTCTACCGTCGACTGTCTACCGTCGACCGTCCACCATCTACAGCACTTCCTCTATCGGCGTATAGTCCAGACCGAACGCATCCGCGACGCCCAGACACGTTACCTTCTTGTCGACCATGTTGACGCCGAGGGCCAACGGATGGTCATCCTGACACGCTTTGATCCAACCCTTATCCGCCAGCTTCATCGCGTACGAGAAGGTGGCGTTGGTCAGCGCCAGCGTCGATGTGCGGGGCACGGCACCCGGCATGTTCGCCACGCAGTAGTGAATGATACCCTCTACCACGTAGGTCGGGTTCTCGTGTGTGGTCGGCTTGACCGTTTCGATGCACCCGCCCTGATCGACCGCGACGTCGACGATCACCGCTCCATCTTTCATCAGCTTGAGGTCAGATTTGGTGACCAAATGAGGAGCCTTCGCGCCCGGCAACAAGACCGCACCGACGACGAGGTCGGCGGCCTGAATCGCCTCCAGGATGTTGTGACGATTCGAGTACTGGCCGACGACGTTCTTCGGCATCACATCGTCAAGATAGCGCAAGCGATCGAGGTTGATGTCGAGGACGGTGACACGGGCGCCGAGCCCGGCTGCCATCCATGCCGCCTGCGTTCCGACCACGCCGCCGCCGAGGATCGCGACCTCGGCCGGCTTCACGCCCGGGACACCGCCCAGCAGGATTCCCAGCCCGCCGAACGTCTTCTCGAGGAACTTCGCGCCTTCCTGAATCGCCATCCGGCCCGCCACCTCGCTCATCGGCGTTAGCAGCGGCAGTTCACCCGTGGGCAGCTGTACGGTCTCGTAAGCGATGGAGACCGCTCCGCTCTCGAGCAGCGCCTTCGTCAGCGTCTCGTCTGCGGCGTAGTGGAAGTAGGTGAAGAGCACATGGTCGCTCTTGATGCGCGGAAACTCTTCGGCGATCGGCTCCTTCACCTTCACGATCATCTCCGCTTCCGCCCATAGCGCATCGACGTCGTCGAAAATCTTCGCACCTGCCGCTTCGAACGCTGCGTCGTCGAAGCCGCTGCTGCTCGACGCCGGCCGGCACCATCGCGATCCTGTTCTCAGCCGTCTTGATCTCTTTGGGTACCCCTACGATCATCTCTCTAGCCTTTCTCGCTTGTCAGCCGAACTGCTCCAACCGCACGGGATGTATCAGTCTTTGTATGCCGCTTCAGGACCCAATCGCACTGTGGTCTGTTGCTCCGGGGCAAAGAAGTCCCGGCAGACCTCTATAATGTCGTCTTCCGTGACCGCATCGATGCGGGCGCAGATCTCGTCGAGTTTTTGGTAGGGCTCCTTGTAAAGTGCGACGCCGGCCAGCCGCTGTAAACGCGCTGACGTGGACTCGAGGGAGAGCGCCACCTGGCCCTTAGTCTGGTTCTTCACGGAGTCGAGCTCGCTCGCCTCCAGCCCTTCAGCGGCCAAACGCGCCAACTCGGCCCGCGTCTCATTCAACGCCAGCTCCTGAGTCTCGGGGCGCGTGGCCATGTAGACGCCAGATAGGCCGCCGCGGGCATAAAACGACTGGAAAGAGTAGACCGTATAGGCCAGCCCCAACTCCTCCCTGACCCGCTGGAAGAGCCGGCTGCTCATCCCTCCGCCAAGCGCCGTTGAGGCCAGAATCGCCGCATAGCGACGGTCATCGCTCCGCCCGAACGTGGGCGCGCCCAGGCAGATATGGACCTGCGCCGTCTCCCGTCCGACACTCAGCTCACCTGGCCCAGCCGGACTGGGGTCCGAGACGCTTGGTGCTTTCGTTCGTCCATTCTCTGAAGGGAAGTTCCGTGCCACAAGCTCGAGCATGGTCTCGTGGCTCAAGTTCCCGGCGCCAGCTACGACACAGACACTTGGCCGATAGGCGGACTCCCAGAGATCGTGCACGTCTTGTCTCGTTATCGCCCGAACCGTCTCAGGTGTGCCCAGCACGGGACGGCCGTAGGGATGCCCACCCCAGAGCACATCCGAGTGGAAATCGAAGACCTGTTCCTCCGGTGTGTCCTGAACGCTGGCGATCTCCTCCAGGATGACCTCTCGCTCCAACTGCAAGTCGGCCTCCTTGAGCAATGGCTGAAATACCAGATCGGTGAGGACATCGACGGCGATCGGGAGGTGTTCGTCGAGGACATGGGCGTGAACGGCGGTGTGCTCCCGAGATGTGTAGGCGTCGAGCGAGCCGCCTATCCCCTCGACCTCGAGGGCGATCTCCCGGGCCGTTCGCTTCTGCGTCCCCTTGAACACCATGTGCTCCAGAAGATGCGAGGCGCCCATACGCTCCGGCTCATCGTGGCTGGCTCCCCACGGCATCCAGATGCCGACAGCGGCCGATCGCACGCTGGGAACGTGCTCGGAGAGAACGAGCGGTCCGTTCTCAAGTTGGGTGCTGAAGACCCTTTGGTCTAATTGGGTTGTCTGCTCAGGCATGCCAGTTGAACATTGGAGATTGAACATTGGGCATGGGACACTTGAACGCCGGCGACCGGCTCAACGTTTCGTGCCGGATGTACAATGTTCAATGTTCGCTACAGACAAGACAAAGGCCCGCTCTTTGTTCAAGAGCAGGCCTTTTCTCGGTACTCAAACAAACCTCACGACGTCGCCTCTGCTTCTTCCTTCATCGCGGCCCGACGTGAGAGACGCATACGACCGCGATCGTCTACCGAGATCAATTTGACTCTCACGACGTCGCCGGTCTTCACCACGTCCTCTGTCTTTTCGACTCGCCCTTCTTCGAGCTCCGAAATGTGGCACAGCGCTTCCGTGCCGGGCATGATCTCGACGAAGGCACCGAACGACGTCGTGTTCTTGACCACGCCTTCGTAGATCTTGCCGATCTCCGGCTCCTGCACGATCGCCTCGACGATCTCGCGAGCGCGCTCGCCCGCTTCACCGCTGACCGACGAGATGGTGATCAGACCGCTGTCTTCGATGTTGAGCTCGGCGCCGGTCTGCTCTTCGATCCCGCGGATGGTCTTCCCCTTCGGTCCAATGACTTCGCCGATCTTGTCCGGCTTGACCTGCAGCGTGATGATCCGCGGCGCCGTGGGCGATAGATCCGAGCGCGGCTCCCCGATTGTCTTGTCCATGAAATCGAGGATGGCCAACCGTGCGGTGCGCGCGCGCCCGAGCGCCTCGCGCATCAACTCGGTCGACAGACCTTCGATCTTGATATCCATTTGGACGGACGTGATCCCCGTACGCGTGCCGGCGACCTTGAAGTCCATATCACCTAGGTGGTCTTCGATTCCCAGGATGTCAGTCAGGATCTCGACTTTGTCACCCTCTTTGATCAGACCCATCGCGATGCCGGCGCAGGGCGCACGGGTCGGAACACCAGCGTCCATCAACGCCAGCGAGCTGCCGCACACGGTCGCCATGGACGACGAGCCGTTCGACTCCAGGATGTCGCTGACGACACGGATCGTGTAGGGGAAATCCTCGTAGGCAGGCAAGAGCGGCTGGATTGCGCGCTCGGCCAACGCACCGTGCCCGATCTCACGCCGCGACGTGCCGCGGAACTGCCGCACCTCACCGACCGAAAACGGTGGGAAATTGTAGTGCAGCATGAACGACTTCGACGTTTCCTGCGGGACATCGATCGTATCGATACGCTGCTCATCGCGGCTTGTACCCAACGTGACGATCGCCAGCGACTGCGTGCTGCCGCGCGTGAACAATGCGGAACCGTGGGTACGCGGAAGAACGCCCACCTCCACCGACAGCGACCGAATCTCATCTGGCGCACGGCCGTCCACGCGCTCACCCTTTTCGAGGATCTGGCTGCGCAACGTCTCGTACTCGATCTGATCCAGCGCCCGTCTTACGTGACCTTCGTAGTCTTCGAGCTCTTCCGACTCGAACTCTTCGGACAATTCCTTGCTGACTGCTTCACGCAGCGCCGACAGCGCCTGATGCCGCTCTTCCTTGCTGGGTAGGTTCAGCGCCTCGTTCGCACGTTCCAACGAGACCTCACTCACCCGAGCCGCGACGCGCTCGTCAACCTTGAGCGGCTCCCACTCCATCTTTGGCTTCTTGATCGGCTCGACCAGCTCCTTCTGTACATCGACGAGCTCGCGGATACCGCCGTGGGCGAACTCGAGAGCCGTTACGAGGTCCTCCTCCGTCAACTCGAGCGAGCCGCCTTCGACCATGATGATCGACTCCTCGGAGCCGGCCACGATGAGGTCGACGTCGGAGAACTCAAGCTGCTGGAATGTCGGATTGAGTACCCACTCGCCGTCCAGCCGGCCGACTCGGACCGCGGCGACAGGATACGGGAACGGCACGCTCGAGATGTTGAGCGCCGCTGAGGCGCCCAACAACCCTAGGACATCGGCATCGTTCTCTTGATCGGCTGACAAGATAAAGATGACGACCTGGACTTCGTTCATGAAGCCCTCGGGGAACAGCGGCCGAATCGAGCGATCGATCTGGCGCGCCGAAAGTATCTCCTTCTCACCGGGCCGACCTTCTCGCTTGAAGAAACCGCCCGGGATCTTTCCGGCCGCGTAGCTCTTCTCGCGGTATTCGACCGTGAGAGGGAAGAAGGGAAGTCTCGTCTGCTTATCTTCAGCGACGACTGTGGCGAGTATGGTGGTTTCACCGAACTGTACGAGCACGGCGCCGTCCGCCTGACGCGCCATACGGCCGGACTCCATCAACAGGGTCCGCCCGGCGAATTTACGCTCTACTAATGTTGCCATTTTCTCCGCTTTGCTAGCTTCTGAAGTTGAATTGAGGAACGCGTGCATCGAAAGCCCCCCGAACCATCAGGTCGGGGGGTCAGTCGCTACGCACGCAGGCCAAGGTCCGCGGTGAGTTGCCGGTAAGCTTCCGGGTTCATGCGGTTGAGGTAGCGCAGCAATCGCCGCCGCTTCCCTACCCACTTCAACAAACCCTGCCGGCTGTGATGGTCCTTGGGATGCTCACGCAGGTGCTCCGTCAGATCCGAGATCCGCCGGGTGAGCAGGGCAACCTGCACAGCCGTCGAGCCCCGATCGGACGGGTGCTTCTGATACTTCTTGACAATTTCGTCTCTTGCTTCTGTCGTCATCACCATGCTACAGGTACTCTCCCGCTGGGTCGCCGTGTGCGACCCTGTATTCCAGTTTACCTTCTCTAGATAGACCGTGAAACTTATTCCGACCGGCCCTCCCTGTAAAGGCGGTCTTTGGTCTGCTTGAAGAACGTGATCGCCTCCTCCCGGTCACGACGCATCTGGTCCACCAGCTCGGCCGCCGATCCAAACGGCTGAACGTCTCTCAGGCGTGTCAACAACTCGACTCGCACCTGCTGGCCGTATAGATCACCGTCAAAATCGAGCAGGTGGAGCTCGATGGACGGAGGCGAGCCGCGAAAGGTCGGGCGCGGGCCGAGGTGGAGCAGGCCCGGCCCCATATGCGACCGGCATGCCGCCTGCACCGCGTAGATCCCCTCGCGTGGCAAGAGCTTGTCCGCCTGGCTAATAGCGACGTTGGCCGTCGCGAACCCCAGAATGCGGCCACGCCCTTCGCCATGTACGACGACGCCGGAAAGCGAATACGGGCGGCCCAGTCCCCTGGCCGCCTTCTCGACATCACCCGCGTGCACCGCCGCCCGGATCCGGCTCGACGATATTGCCTCAGCGTTCATCAGGACCGGACCCATCACCTCCACGTCGAAGCCGTAGCGACCCGCGATCTCTTTGATCAGATCCGCATCACCACTCCGATCACGCCCGAAGCCATGGTCGTAGCCAACGACCAGCTTTCGCAGTCCCAACCGGCCGAGCAGAACGTCTCGCACAAACTCTTCCGGCTCATAGAGCGACAGCGAGCGATTGAAGTTGAGGAATATGGCGTAGTCCAGACCCGAAAGCGTAAGGATCTCTTTCTTCTCGTTCGCGGTGGTCAGCAGCTGCGGCGCGACCTCGGGACGAAGAATCTTCAGCGGATGCGGGTCGAAGGTGACCAGTACGCTCAGCAGCCCGTCGGCTTCAGCAACCTGCTGAAGCCGGTCCAACACAGACCAATGGCCACGGTGCACGCCGTCGAACGTGCCAACCGTTATTGCCGACCCCTTCAGCTGGGCCGGTAGTCCGTGTGAATCGTTCAGAATCGTCGGCTCTCCCATGACGTCAGGCCGCTACACCGAACACTTTTCTGGGCAACAGCTGTCCGCTCGCCGGCTCGGCGATTGCGATCAACTGGCCTTCGAAGAACACAGCGACGGGACCCGTGGCGGCTGTCTCCCATTCGACGGACCGGCCATTCCGAATCGCCTCACAACCGGCGGCGCTCAACTCGGCCCGCGGCAGGTGTTCCACGGCGGCCTGCGGCGGTAGCACGTGCTGCTCGATCGCGCCCGTCGTCGTATCGCTCCGCACCTGTATCGCGTCTTCCACGGAGTACTCTCCGACCCGCATGCGCCGCAATTGAGTGAGATGCGCGCCGACTCCAAGAGCCTCACCCAGGTCCCGGGCCACAGCCCGAACGTAGGTGCCGCTGGAGCACTCGATCTCGAACGTCACATCCGGTGGCTCGAGTTCTACTAACTCCAGGCGACTGATCGTCACACGCCGCGCTCGCAACTCCACGTTTTCCCCCGCTCGAGCGGCGGCGTAGGCCCGTCGGCCTTCCACTTTCTTCGCCGAGTAGGCCGGCGGCTTCTGGTCGATGTCACCCGCCTGGGCGTTGAGGGCCGCCCGGAGATCATCAGCGCTCAGCGAATCCCATGCCTCGCTGGTCGAGATGACGCTCCCTGTCCGGTCATCGGTATCTGTAGAAGCTCCCAGCCTTGCCACGGCCCGGTACGCTTTGGGAAGCCCGACCAGATACTCAGCAAGCCGAGTCGCCCAGCCGAGGCAGAGGATCATCAGCCCTGAGGCGAACGGGTCCAGAGTTCCAGTATGGCCAACCTTGCGAATGCCTAGCGCTCTTCGCACGTCGCCGATGACATCGTGAGACGTGGGGCCCTCCGGTTTGTCGACCAGCAGCAGTCCCACCGGGTTCACGATTCGCCTTCATCCTCGACGTCGCCGTCTTCGATTTCAGTGAGAAGCTCGTGGATTCGCATCGCCCGCTCCTGTGTCTCATCGACCTCGAAGCGAAGCTCGGGAACCCGGCGCACCCGCAGTTCTCGACCCAAGCGCGATCGCATGAAACCGGCAGCGCTGGCCAATCCTTCGAGCGCCTGGTCCTTGCGTTCCGCATCGCCGGGGACCTGCACATAGACCGTGGCGTATTTCAGGTCCCGCGTGACATCTACATCGCTCACCGTCACCATGCCGACGCGTACATCTTTGACTTCGCGCTGCAGCAGCCGCGCGATCTCTTCTTTGAGCAGCTTCGCGACTCTCTGGGTTCGCGCGTATTCCTTACTCATCAGATGGCACAGCCGTCGGGCCGGTCGTCCTTCCTGGCTTTGCTGGGAAACCAACTGCGAATAGGACTTGAAGCATGAGACGTGGCCGGCGCTAGTATGTGATGGTCGTCGTGTCGATGATCCGCACGCGCGGCTCCGAGGCAACCATGGCGTCGACACGACCAAGTATTTGCTCGGCCATTCGCCGGTCGGGCGACACGAGTGCGGCGCAGAGCTCGGCCCGCTGCCACGTGTTCTGGTGGTCGGTCTCGGCCACGGACACGTTGTGGCGGTTGCGGAGCCGATCCTTAAGGCTGCGGATTATCGACCGCTTCTCTTTCAGGGAAGTGCAACCCTCGAGATGCAGTTCCCAGGCAATGACGCTTACGACCACAGCTGCCTGTCAGGCTTCTAGTCGACCTGCGCCCCCACGCCGCCATCCAGGGTGCGGGCAACGTGTTCGACCCGGAACGCTTCGAGAATATCGCCGACCTTTACATCGTTGAAGTTCTCGACGTGCATGCCGCACTCGTATCCGGCCCGGACTTCTTTCACGTCATCCTTGAAGCGCCTCAAGCTGTCCAGCTTGCCTTCGTAGATCACAACATGTTCGCGGAGAACGCGGATCCGCGAGTTGCGATCGATAACGCCCTCCGACACGTAGCACCCGGCCACGTTTCCGACCTTCGGCACTCGGAACAGCTCGCGTACTTCGGCAGACCCAAGGATCACTTCCCTCTCTTCCGGCGCGAGCATACCCTCGAGCGCCGCCCTCACCTCTTCCACCGCTTCGTAGATGACCCGATAGGAGCGAATGTCCACGCCTTCGCGCTCCGCTACTTCGCGTGCTCTGCGGTCGGGTCTTACGTGGAAGCCAATAATGATCGCGCTGGAAGTCTGGGCGAGCAGGACGTCGGCCTCATTCACCGCGCCTACGGCTCGGTGAATGACCTTAACCTCAACCTCCTCGGTAGAGAGCCCTTCCAACTCGTCCGACAGCGCTTGCACGGAACCGTCTGTGTCTCCCTTGATCACGAGAGCAAGCTGCGTCTTCTCCCCGGCTCGCACCGCCTCGAAGATGTCCTCCAGCCGTCCGACCTGGCTCTTCCGTCGGAACTCCTTCTCCCGCTCGATCTGCTGCCGCTTGCCGGTAATCTCGCGCGCCCGCTCGTAGTCCAGGACGAGCAAGCTGTCGCCCGCCTGAGGAACACCTTCGAACCCGAGCACTCGCACCGGCATGCCGGGGCCAGCGGATTCGATGTTATGGCCTCGCTCGTCGAGCAGCGCGCGCACGCGGCCCGCGTGGACGCCGCACACGAATCCGTCGCCGATGGCGAGCGTGCCTTCGGTGATCAGAACCGTTGCCACGGGGCCCATACCCTTGTCGAGCTCGGCCTCGATCACCGTTCCACGGGCTGCGAGCCCGGCATCGGCCCTGAGCTCCAGCATCTCCGCCTGCAATAGCACCTTGTCCAGCAAATCGCTGACGCCTTCACCGGCCTTGGCGGATATGTCGGACGCCAGAACCTCTCCGCCGAACTCCTCGATCACTACTTCGTGCTCGAGCAGCTCTTGCTTCACCTTCATCGCGTTGGCGGACGGCAGGTCGATCTTGTTGACCGCCACGATGATCGGCTTACCGGCGTTCTTCGCGTGACTGATCGCCTCCTTCGTCTGCGGCATGACTCCGTCGTCAGCTGCCACGACCAAAATGACGATATCCGTCACGTCCGCGCCGCGGGCTCGCATGGCGGTAAACGCCGCGTGACCCGGAGTATCGAGGAAAGTGATGCTTCGCTCGTCGTCCACATCGACGTGGTAGGCACCAACGTGCTGGGTGATTCCGCCAGCTTCGCCAGCGATCACGTTGGTCTTTCGGATGTGGTCGAGCAGAGACGTCTTCCCGTGATCGACGTGACCCATCACCGTAACCACCGGTGGCCGCAGCTCGAGTCGACCCGGATCCGCCTCCTGGACATCGGCGATCACATCGGCGTCGTACTCGTCCTCACGAAGCGCACGGAACCCGAGCTCGCCGGTGATCAGCTCGATCTGGTCGAAGTCGAGTCGCTGATTGATGGTGATCATCAACCCAAGGTTCTTGAACGCGCCCGTGATGATCTCGCTCGCCGCCACGTTCATCAGGTCGGCCAACTCCGCAACCGTCAAGAACTCGGGCACACGAACCGTCGCCGCTTCTTCCTCGGCCAGCCGTTCCGCCTCCGCAGCCTCCCGCTCGAGGCGCTCCGACACATCGCGACGTCGACGGCGCGTCGGTGTGGCGCCCTCCATCTTGGCCAGAGTCTTCTTGATGTTCTCGGCCACCGCCTCCTTGTCCACATGGGCCCGTTTCTTCTTCTTACGGCCCCGGCGTCGACGCCGACCATCTAACGTGTAACCCTCGGCCTGAATTCGAACCACACCCGCCGCGGCCTTGCCCGCCTCGGCCGGCTCCTCGGTCGACGCCACGGGTTGTCTCAACACAGGTATTGGCGGCGGCGGTGGCTCGGCGATCTCTTCCTCCAGCTCCGCCGCAATGGGCTCTTCTTCAGGTTCCTCTATTACCTCGGGCTCCTCCGCTGGAGCCACCGGCGCCGGTGCCTCAGGTTGGTCGTCGATAAACGGCGACGGCGCCACGCGTTCGACTACAGGCTCCTCGAACGCAGCCGGAGCGACGGTCTCTTCGACCTCGTCCGGGAACAGAGGCTTCGCGGGAACTTCCGGTTCCACGACTTCCGGAACCTCTTCCTCAACGACCTCTTCGGGCTCGACCACAGCCACTACAGGCTCGGCCGGCTTCTCGACGACACGACGCCGACGCCGTCGTCGTCCGCCAGCCTCGCCCTTCGCATCCTTTTCCGGCCGGCGCTTATCCCGCTCCAAGCGCGTGCGCACCCGGGCGACCTGCCCATCGTCCACAGTGGACATGTGGCTGCGGACGGGGATATCCATCTCACGAAGGAGGTGTATGACAGCCTCGCTCGTGGTCTCGAACTCCTTCGCCAGCTCGTATACCCGCATCTTCGCCAAGGGTGCTTCCTCTTCCTTTCGCTAACCTTCCAGTTCCTTTGCCAACTCGATCACTCGCCGGCCCAGCGAGCCGTCGGTGATCGCCAGTGCGATCGACCGCTCTCGACCAATCGATCGACCCAATCGATCGCCATCCAGAACGACCCGGAAAGGCACGTCATGCGCCGTAAGGAACCGTTCCAGCTTGTTCTTCACATCTTCCGGCGCGTCCCCCGCAACGACTACCGCGAATGCTGCACCGTCCCTCACCGCCGCCGTGACGGCATCGTATCCAACCTTGATGCGCCCCGCACGAGCGGCGAGTCCTATACTGCCCTGCAGGCGGTTGGCCGCCTCAGATACTGCCTTCTGGCTCACTCTTCTTTGCCGCGACCTCTTCTACCTCTTCCTCTACCGCTTCGTCTTCCTCGGTCGCATCGAGCACAGCTTCCACGTCTGCCGTCGCCTCTTCCTCCGCGCTCGGCTCTTCGGGCTCAACCGGCCCAACAGACGCCTCCGTCGCTTCCGTGGCTTCGGCCTCTTCCTTTTCCTCTTCCTCTTCCTCTTCGTCGTCCTTCAACGGCCCGCCGCTCGCGACCGGCGTAGCGTCCGGTGGCACATCGGACGATAGCTCGGTCGGCTCCTCGACGACCGTAAGTTCCTCGATCAGCTTGACCAGCACATCGGCCTCGTCGGGTCCCACACCCTGGATCCGCATGAACTCCTCTTTCTCGAGGTCGATGATGTCCATGAACGTGTTGTACCCGGCCTCATCAAGGGCGGCCAGCAAAGCGGCTGGAATGTCCAGCTCGCTTAGCGAGAAGTCCGCCGCACCTTCATATTCTTCTTCGCCGCGGAACAGCGCGCTCTCCGCGCCGCGCTCCATCCACTCACGGCTCGAGTACAGGTCGATCTGCCAGCCGATGAGCTGCGAAGCCAGACGTACGTTCTGACCGTTGCGTCCGATCGCCAGAGAAAGCTGATCCTCGTCGACGATCGCCGTGATCACCTTGCGCTCTTGATCGGAGATAACCTTGGCAACCTTGGCCGGAGCCAGCGCGCGCTTGGCGTAGATCTCAGGGTCCGGGTGCCACGGCACGATATCAATCCGCTCGCCGCTCATCTCAGAGACCACCGCCTGAACTCGCGACCCCTTGAGTCCCACGCAGGCGCCGACTGGATCGATCGAGTCATCGTTGGAGACGACAGCGATCTTCGTTCGTCCGCCCGCTTCGCGGGCGATGTCGATGATCTTCACCACGCCCTGATAGATCTCTGGCACCTCGAGCTTGAACAGCGCCGCCACGAAACCCGGATCGGCCCGCGAGAGAATCAAGCGCGGTCCTTTCGGCGTCTCCTCTAGCTTCTTCAACACAGCGCGGATCGGCTCGCCCTGGCGGAACCGCTCCCGCGGGTTCTGTTCGCGCCACGGAATGATCGCCTCGGCCTCGCGGAGCATGTTGAGCATCACCACCAGCTTGCCACGCTCGATCGCCTGGACCTCTCCAGACAGAAGCTCACCGATCTTGTCCGTGAACTCCTCACGAATCCGATTTCGCTCTCCCTCTCTGACGCGCTGGATGATCCGCTGCTTCGCGGCCAGAACCGCGGTGCGACCGAAATCGGCGAAATCAACGGGGATCTCCAGAAGATCCCCGACTTCAAAGTCCGGATCGTCCCAGCGAGCTTCCGTGACGCTCACTTCGCGCGACGAGTCGGCTACATCTTCGACGACTTCCTTGAGAACGACAATGTTTATGTTGCCCTTCTCTTCGTCGATCGTGATCTCAGCCTGCACATTCGCGCCGTAGCGCTTCGCCAGGGCAGCATGGAGGCCATCTTTGATCAAGTCGTGCAGCTCGTCGCGCGACAACGACTTGTGAGCCGTCATCACTCGAAAAGCTTCCAGAACCTGTGCCGCGTTGCCCATTGCTACTCCATCTCTCCTCTTAATCCTCTCCCCGTTCCTTCCGGGGCTGTATTCGTCTCCGCCGAACGACTAGCCCTTCTGCGACCGCGCACTGCCGAAGTCGAACTCGTCCCAGTTGAACACCAGATTCGCCTTCGCGATCGCGGACAGCGGTACCTCGACCTCCGTGCCGTCGCCCGTCTTCAACCGCAGGATCTCAGAACCCGCGGCTCCTTCCACCGCCAGCAGCGCACCTTCCAACCGCTTCGAACCGCCCGCTAGCGGCCCGTAACCCCGGATCGCCACGTCACGACCCACGCTGCGCTCGAAATCGCGCAGCTTGCGTAGCGGCCGGTCCACGCCCGGCGATGAGACCTCCAGGATGTAGCTGGATTCCAGGTCTTCCCGCTCCTCGAGCGCCGCTTCGAGCTCGCGACTCACTCGCGCGCACTCATCAACAGTGACGCCCTGGCCCGGCTCAGCATCGATCCGATCTATACGCAATCGCAGTATCGGCCGGGCGCGCTGACCCGCCCTCTCCAGATCGACCAATTCGTACCCCAGCTGACCGAGCACCGTCTCAGCAACTTGTTCCAGCTGCTCGTCCATGGGGCTGTGCTCTCCTAACCATCCGTTTTCTGGCGCCTTCGGCTTGCCGACAGGCAATAAAAAAGTGGGGCTGTACTGCTTCCCCACTACTGAAAACGGCCTTGCGGCCTGTAGCTTCGGCCCCCAACTGCGGTAGCAAATATAGATGCGGTCGAAAGGGAAATCAACCGGGAGGCCAACCCAGAAAGGCTATGTTTCGCTGCCCTCGATCACCCCCTCGGTACGAGTAGAAATCCCCCGAACTGCAACGGGTACAAGCAGATGACGTCGTCACCAGGCGCCGATCCACACCCGCCGTGACCGCTGCCTCCACGATGTGCGCCCGCAGATCCACGGTCCGACTCTGGGCGCTCTCTATGCCCAGGGCCTCCCGGACTTCAGGACCAACTTCGTAACATTTTCCACATATTGCCGGGCCGAGGTGGACGCTCAACGTCCGCGGATCGGCGCCCAAGGTCTCGAGCGTCCCCAGCGCGGCCTCCACCACTCCCGCCGCGGTGCCCCGCCAGCCGGCGTGGACCAGCCCGAGAAGGCGGAGACCCGGATCGACGAAGAAGACGGGAACGCAATCGGCCACGGTGACGGCTAGGAGAATACCCTCCCGGTCCGCGACGATGGCATCGGCATCACCGACCGTGTTCACCGTGTCTGGAAGGCCGGCGTCCAAGACCACCACGTCACGGCCGTGTATTTGATGGCACCTGGCGATCCGCTCGAACCCGAACGCTGCCGCCAGCACCTCCCATCCTTCGTCCTCGGACGGTCCTTCGGATTCAGTTGAGGTCTGAGCGTGATCGGGGAGGCGCGCGGTGGTTCCCTGAATGAGGCTCGGAAAGCGCTCCGTCCAGTGGGCCTGTCTAAAGATCCGCAATCCGTGGAGCGTGACGTCGTGCTCGAGCGTCACTCTATCCGCTCGATGGACGCGCCGAGGGCGCGGAGCCGTTCGTCGATGCTCTCGTATCCGCGTTCGATCTGCTTGATGTTGTGGATCTCGCTGCGACCTTCCGCGCCCAGCGCGGCGATGAGGATCGCCATGCCCGCCCGGATGTCCGGGCTCTCCACAACCGAACCGTGCAGAGTGGTGGGCCCGACGACTACCGCGCGGTGCGGATCACAGATGACGATGCGGGCGCCCATCGCCGACAGCTTGTCAGCGAAGAACATGCGCGACTCGAACATCTTCTCATGGATAAGCACCGTACCTCGACATTGGGTGGCCACGACCAGCGCGATACTGGTCAGGTCGGCCGGGAAGTGGGGCCACGGCCCATCATCGATTTTCGGGATCTGCTGGCCGACGTCCATACAGATCTCGAGCGACTGCTCGGCAGGCACGCGAAGCTCGTTGTCGCTCAAGACGCAGTAGATGCCCAATCTTTCGAACATGAGCCGAATGCTCATCAGGTGACTGGGCTCCACGTCGGCAATAGTCAGATCGCTGCGTGTCACCGCGGCAAGACCGATGAACGAGCCTACTTCAATGTGATCGGGACTGATCCGTGCGCTGGCGCCACCGAGCCGCTCCACGCCTTCGATCCTCAACTCACCCGTTCCGATCCCCTCGATACCCGCGCCCATCGCGTTGAGCATTTTGCACAGGTCCTGGACGTGTGGCTCTGAAGCGGCGTTCCTGAGGGTCGTCGTTCCGGGCGCTAGCACGGCCGCCATTAGGGCGTTCTCCGTGCCGGTGACGCTCGGTTCGTCAAGGAACACATCGGCGGCTCGCGGCTTGCCCCTGAGCACGAATTGGTCGCCCAGCTCTACTTCCGCGCCCAGCTTCTGCAGCGCATCGAAGTGAGTATCGAGGCGGCGCCGGCCGATCACATCGCCGCCCGGCGGCGGCAGCTGCACGTGGTGGGTCCGGGCGAACATCGGCCCAGCCAGCAAGATCGATGCTCGAATCTGGGCCGTGAGCCCGGCTTCAAGGGCCGCCGCCTCCACGTCCGCCGCCTGCAACGTCAGAGCACCGGGGCCAGTCCATTCTGATTTCACACCGAGCCGATTCAGCAGATCGAGCATCGTATGGACGTCCCGAATGCGCGGAACGTTATCCAGCCGCACCGGCTCCTCGGTTAGCAGCGCGGCTGCCATCATCGGGAGCGCGGCGTTCTTGTTCCCGGCCGGCTTGATATGCCCGCTGAGCGGTTGCCCTCCTTCGACCACGAATGTGCTCATCGCTGGCCAACGTAGAACGCCGGGTTCTCTGGTGTCAATGTTCGTTGTGGGATCTGGCTTCTTGACACCGCGGTGATGGGGCCGCTATGTGAGGGGCGGTTCGCTTACCGGTGAGACTGAAATGAAACTTCATCATTATCTCCGACCAGAGCTGGTGCTGTTGGGCCTCAAGGCGCAAGGCGTTGAGGAAACGCTCCGCAACATGGTCCACAACCTGGCAAGCAACGAACTGGTGACCGACGAGCAGCCCGTCCTCGAAGCGTTGCTGACTCGGGAGGCTGCCCAGTCGACCGGCATCGGCGGCGGTGTCGCGATTCCACACGCGGTCTACCCTGAGCTCGACTCCACCGTTATCGAGCTGGCGCTTTCGCCCAGCGGACTCGATTTCATGTCGCTCGACGAAAAGCCCGTTCACACAGTCTTCCTTCTCCTCTCACCGCCGGCAAGCAGCGGAGTGCACATCAAGCTGCTGGCCCGAATCGCCCGGTTGATGAGACAGCCCGATGTTCTGGAGCAGCTTCTCAGCGCACAGACCGCCGACGAGGTGATCGAGCGGATCCGGCGTTTCGACGAAGAGCACCCGTAGGAATCGGCGGAGAACCCACCTATGCAGTTGCTTGTAGCCGTGCTCAACCAGCCTGAAGCGCTCGACGACGTGTTGTCGGGGTTTCTTGAATTGGGGATTACCGGGGCTACGATCATCAATAGCGAGGGCATGGCGCACATCCTCACGCACGACATCCCATTGTTTGCGGGCATCCAGACCCTGATCTCACGCTCACGCGCGCAGAACTACACTATCTTCTCGGTCATCGACGACGACGAGAAAGTGGGTGGCGCGTTCGCCGTCATCCAGGACGTCGCTGGCAACATGGCAGAGCCAGGAACCGGAATCGTATTCACCATCCCCGTCACGCGTGTCGAAGGCGTGGCACCCGAGCTCGGGGAAGACATCGGACTGTGAGCCCACTACTCGTCGTACTTCTTCTGGCGCTGATCGGCCTGATCGGCGCTCAGTTTACTTTCTCCCGACGCCAGGTCCCCCTGGGGCCGCGGATTTCCATCGCGATCGGCCTACCCTTTCTGTTCCTGGGACTCGCGCTGGGCCCACACCTGTTCAAGGTCCTGTCTACAACAGCGATCGACAACCTCTACCCTCTCTTTTTGCTGGGGCTGGGTTGGATTGGTGTCTTGTTCGGGCTCCAGCTCGATCGCGACCACCTTCGACAATTCCCGCGGCGCTACCTGCTTATGACTTTCACTCAGGCGACGGTCGCGTTCGTCATAGTCATGCTCATCGGGACCCTGATAATCGACGCCTGGTTCTCGATGACCGCCCAGGCGATCGTGCTCGCCGCTGCGGCTACGGCGTGCGTATCAACTCCCGCCGCCATCGCTTTGATCTCTAACACGTACGGTTCTCGGGGTCAGGTCACGCGCTTGCTGTTTTACGTCGCAAGTCTCGACGCGGCCGTGGGGATCGTGGCACTGGGATTGACGCACGCGGCCTTTCACACGGGGTTATTCGGTGCGGGCGCAGCTATGTCGCTGCTCGAGTGGCTGGCCATCTCGATCCTGCTCGGCCTCTTGTTCGGCATTCTATTCCTGTCGCTGACCCGCATACGGCCTAAGAGCCAGGAGTTCATGCTGCTGCTCATCGGCCTCGTGCTCTTCGCCTCCGGCACGGCGTACTACATCAGGCTTTCGCCTCTCCTCGTCTGCATGATCGCGGGCATCGTGATCGGCAACCTTTCCCCGCTCCGCCGACGCGTCTACACGGCGCTCTCCCAATGGCAGCAACCGATCTACATCATGCTATTGGTGCTGGCGGGCGCACGCCTGCAATTCCCGTCCTGGTGGATCGTTCCGCTTGCTGCGGCCTACGTCGGGGCGCGGATCGTGGCAAAGTGGATCGGCGGCCTCCTAGCTCATCAGTTCCGGCCCGCCGAGTTCGAGCTACCGCGGCGATTCGGCCTCGCGCTTACACCGCAGGGTGGAATCTCACTAGCCATAGCGATTTCGTTCGTCCTTGTCTACGTTGCAGATACGGACCTGGTGGTGGCGATGGACGTCTTCTTCGCCACGGTCGTTATCTCGGTTGGAATCATCGATCTGATCGGACCGTTCCTGGTCCGCGACGTCCTCGAACAGGCGGGAGAGATCGACCGGCGCGTCATGCGCACGGCGACAGCGAGTGACGGGTAGACTGGAGGGCTGACGGTGGCGGAAGACTGGGTATTCACGACAATTCGGATAGTCGGGATCGTCTCGATATTCGTGCTCGGCATCGGCATGATCGTCCTGGCTCGTGTGCTGGCAGCGGTGGTCGTTCGCCTCAAACGCCTGGACGAATCGCTCAAAGATATCGGCCGGGATGCACGGCCCGTCTTCGATCGGGCACGTGCGATCGGCGAGAACCTCAACTTCATGGTGATGTCGGTTCGCAAGGAGGTCGATCGCGTCGGCGAGACCATCTCCATCGCCAACGACCGGCTCGAAGATGTACTGGAATCAGCGGAAGATCGTGTCCAGGATCTCAGCGCACTCGTCGACGTCGTGCAGGGCGAGGTTGAAGACACGCTGCTCTCCACAGCGTCGGCGCTTCGCGGAATCCGAACAGGAGCGAAACTCCTCAGACGAAAGCGAACTGACGATGGCGGCGCGGACGATGACGACGCCGACCAGGACTAAATCATGACGAGGAGTACCGTGCGAGGCGAAGCCAATACGGGAGAGCGCGCCGGGCGATCACATCTCTTCATGGCGATGACTATCGGAGCGCTCGTCGGAGCAGGGATCGCCGCCACCTGGCTACCGAAGCGTAGTCGAAGGCGCCGCGGACTCCCTGGCATGCTCGCCCGACCCCGCCGCCGCGCTCGGCGGTCCGGAAGCGCGATAGACGAGATTCGCTCGGGGGCTCGCGAGCTGGTCGCCGATTTCCAAGAGGAGATCGGCGCCAACCTCGAAGCAGCCCGTGCTGAGTTCGGCGAAATGGCGCGCCAGCAAGTGGGCCACCTTCGCAAGGCTTTCCAACGCGAGCGGAGGAAGTTCCTCGGTTGATGCGCTGGGCCAGCGTCATCTGCCTTTCGGGTCTCGCGATCCTCTTTATCCCCGATGCGGCCCTGGCCTGGGGACCCGGGATGCACATCCTTATCGGGACAGAGGTCCTCGGCGCCCTGGCCCTGCTGCCCGCAGCGGTGGCGGACATGCTGCGGCGCTATCCGCTCGATTACCTGTACGGATGTATCGCCGCCGACATAACTTTCGCCAAGAACTACGCGCCCGTCGGCCGGAACTGCCATCACTGGCACGTCGGAGAGGAGCTTTACGAGATGGCGGAGAGCGACGCCAACCGTGCGTGCGCTCTTGGGTACCTGACCCACCTGGGCGGTGATACGATCGCCCACAACTACTTCCTTCCACGCCGGCTGCTGACCTCGGCGAACACGCAGGCGATCGGTCACTCGTATTGGGAACACCGACTCGATGTCCACCTTGGACAGGCCTATCTGAGAGCGGCTTATCACCTGATCACCGATTTCGATCACGCACACAACGACCGCTTCATAGACCGCGTTCTGGATCGCACGCTGTTCAGCTTTCAGACGAACCAGCGAATCTTCAAGGGAATGATCCGGTTAGCCGACCATCAGACGTGGCGTGCGATGTTCGATCGAGTCCTCGACTACTCGCGGTGGGATGTCGACGGCGATGAGGTGGGAAATTGGATACGCCTGACCTTCGACTTCTCGATGGACTATCTGGTCAGGCGAAAGGACTCGGTGGCAGCCTATCTGGACCCGACCGGCGAGTGGGCGCTCGGCAAAGCCAAGATGCTCAATCGCGAGTACGGGATGCGCAAGAGCCAACGCCAGGACGTCTTCACAACGCTGGCCGACGAGTGGTTCGCGCTGCCGGAGGAGTCACCGGGCTGGTGGGACAAGCGGCTGGGCGCCGAAGGGATCTGGGTGGACCTCGTACATCTGAAAGCCCATCTCATCCGTCCCAAGAAGCAGGGACTGAGTCGAGTGAGGGGATCCCGTAAGAAGAAGGGTAAAAAAAGGGCCGTTAGTGAATAGTCCGCGCACGGATACGATTGCCCTCACTCCAACTCCAGATTCGCGTACTTCACGACAACTTTCTTCCGTCCCTCATCATCGAACTCGATCGTCGCCTTCAGATCGGTACCGAACCCGTCGAGCGCCAACACGACACCCGGACCGAACCGAGGATGCCGCACACGGATCCCCTCCGCTAGTTCGGGCATCAGCGATACGTCCTGTGAATCGGTGTAGTCGTAGACAAGGCCGCCAGGCTCATCAGCGAATTCGCGATTGGCCCAGTCGGACCATTCCGCAGCGCGCCGCCGGCTCGTGATCCGATCGGAATAACGCTCGGTTTCTAGCTTGATGAGCAGATCCTCGGGGATCGGCTGCAAGAAACTCGACGGACTCGACACCATCCAGTCTCCGCCACGACGCCTCCTTATGGCATGTGTTAGGTAGAGCTTCTTCTCGGCCCGAGTGATCCCCACGTAGAACAGGCGTCGCTCCTCCTCAAGCTCCTCGATACTGTCATGCGACCGCGACAGCGGGAACAGCCCCTCCTCGAGGCCGGATATCACGACCATCGGGAATTCGAGCCCCTTGGCGTTATGCAGCGTCATCAGCGTCACGGCATCGGCATCAGGGTCCAGGTTGTCTACATCCGCGATCAGAGAGACCTTCTGTAAGAAGAGATCGAGCTCCGTCACTTCGCCGTCGTCTTCAAGCTCTTCCTGGTCCATCGCCCCGGCCGCATCGAACTCCGACGCTGCCGCGACCAGCTCTTCGACGTTCTGAGCACGATCAATGCCCTCGAACCCCTCGGCGCGCAGGCTCTCCAGCAAGCGTAGCTCGACGATCAACTCGCCCAGCAACTCGTGCACGCTCGTGTGCGATGCGAGTGCGCGGTAGCGATCAATCATCTGGGCAAAAGACTCGAGCGCATGTGCACCCGCCGCGCGGATGCCCTCGACTGCGGTTGCCGTCCGTGCCGCTTCCAGTAGTGACGACTCCGCAGCCTTGGCCGCGTTCAACAACCGTGTAAGTGTTGTGTCCCCTATCCCGCGGCGCGGGTAGTTGACGATACGCAGGAACGAGCTCACATCCTTCGGGTTCGAGATCAGCTTGAGGTAGGCGATGACATCCTTGATCTCGCGTCGTTCGTAGAATCGCACCCCGCCGATGATCCGGTATGGTAGATCGGCACCGCGAAACGCCTCTTCGAGAGCTCGACTCTGCGCGTTGGTTCGATAAACGACGACCACGCCGCGATGATCGAAGCCGTCAGGTTCCTCCAGCCGATTCTTGATCTCCCTGACGATCCACTCAGCCTCGTCTATCTCATCCGTCGCTGTCGTCAGAGTAATCTGTGGGCCCGCCTCGTTCTCGGTGTAGAGTGTCTTGCCCTTCCGATGGATGTTCTCGGCAATGACCTGGTTCGCCGCACGCAGGATCGTTTGGGTCGAGCGATAGTTCCGTTGAAGCCTGATCGTGTGCGCCGCCGAAAAGTCGCGTTCGAACTCGAGGATGTTCCGGATGTCCGCGCCCCGCCATCCGTAGATCGACTGATCGTCATCCCCGACCACAGCCAGGTTGTTGTGCTCCCGCGCCAACAGCTCTAGGAATCTGTACTGCGCATGGTTGGTGTCCTGGTACTCGTCGACAAGAACGAATTGAAAGCGACGCTGAAAGCGCTCGAGCACTTCCGTATCGGACTCGAACAGCTCCACCGGCTTCACGAGCAAGTCGTCGAAGTCGAACGCATTTCCGTTCTTCAAGCGCGCTTGATAAGCGGGGTAGACATCGGCCACGACTAGCGAGAAAGGGTCGATGGCCGACTCGGCGAACTGCGCCGGAGTGATCAGTCTATCTTTGGCGCCGGATATTGTCCCCTGCACCGCCTGCGGCTTCCAACGCTTCGGGACATCACGCTCTTCCATCACGCGCTTTATCTCGCGCAGGCTGTCGTCCGCATCCAGGATCGTGAAGCCAGGCCCGAAGCCGATGCGGCCAGCGTAGCGTCTCAAGATTCGGGCGCCGATCGAGTGGAACGTGCCTATCCACATGCCGGATGGTTCGCTGCCGAGCAACGCGCGCACCCGATTTCGCATCTCCTCCGCCGCCTTATTCGTAAACGTGACGGCCATGATGAGGTTGGGATCGACGCCGTGATGTTCGATGAGGCGGGCGATGCGGCAGGTCAACACTCGCGTCTTGCCCGATCCGGCGCCGGCAAGAACGAGGAGCGGCCCTTGAAAGTGCTCGACCGCTTCTCGTTGGTCGGGGTTCAGGCTCGCCAGATAGTCCCCAGCTTTCACACCACCCGCCGACACGCCTCAGGCCTCCGCCGGCGCTACGGGAAGCGAAACGATGAACTCGGCGCCAGTCGCCGGCCGACCGAGTTCGATCTTCCCTCCGTGCGTATCGACTATCCGGCGCGTCAACGAGAGACCCACACCCCAACCGCCCTTTTTGCCGCTGACCCCAGGATCGAAGATGTACTTTCGCAACTCGGCGGGCACACCCGGTCCATCGTCGAGGAAGTGGATGGCTACGGACTCGCCGTTATCGACCGGTTCGGCTCGAACGGCGATGCGTCCGCCTCTACCGGCAAGGATATCGACCGCGTTCTTGATGATGTTCTCGAATGCCCACTCGAGCAGTACCGGGTTGCCGGCTATGTCGGGCAGCCCTGGCGCCGCGTCGACCTCCAGAGTGATCGAGCGGTCCATGTGCGGCAACCGAACGCAGAAGTAGCCCTCGAGCTTGCGCAGCACATCACCGACATCGATCATCTGCATCTTCGGCCGGCGCCCGATGAGCTCGAAACGTTGTGCGACCTTCTGTAGCCTCTCGAGGTCGACCTCGACTTCGTGTGCTATGCGATCATCGCTCGCCACGTCGGCGCGCTCTTCCTTCGGCATCCGTAAGATCTCGACCCAGCCGGTGAGCGAACTGAGCGGCGTTCCCAACTGGTGCGCCGACTCCCGCGCCATCGTCGCCCAGACTCGCTCCTGCTCGGCGCGAACCGTCGACCGAAAGATCCAGATCCCGACAAGCACGATCACGATCAACGTGGCGGCTTGTATCCAGGGGACCCAACGCAACCGCTCGACGACCGCTGGCATGCCAAAGTGAATCGACCCTACTCCCGGCTCGATGATCGGATCGTTCCGTCGATTGAGGATCTCAGCGTAGGCGAGCGCCCGATCCCGGTCCGCCGGATCTCCGCGGTCGAATGTGAACGGGAGGTTCATGGCGTCCGACACCTCGCCCTGCGCATCGACGACGACCACCGGGATACCGAGATGCTGGATCTCGGCGAGCATCTCGAACAACGCGTTGATGCTCTGTTCACCCGTCGGATCCTGCAGACCCCTGAATACCTGGGCGTACATCCGCGACATCGCCGCCGCGTCGGCATTGACGGCGCTCACTAGCTGATTCGTATAGAACAGATACCAGACGAGGACCGCTCCGAAGAGCAACGACAGGACTATGGACCAGAGGCGAGCTTTCACTCCGGCTCGATCCGTTTGCAGCCCATATAGGGGTGCAGCGCCTCGGGAAGCTCGACGCTTCCGTCTTCGCGTTGGTAGTTCTCGAGGACGGCGATGATCGTGCGTGGAAGCGCTAGACCCGAACCATTCAGCGTATGCACGAACTCCGGCTTCCCACCACGCTCACGCCGATATCGAATGTTCGCGCGCCGCGCTTGATAGTCCGTGCAGTTCGAACACGAGGACACTTCCAGCCAACGCTCGACACCCGGCGACCAGACTTCCAGATCATAGGTCATCGAGCTGCTCTGTGCCATGTCGCCGGCCGCCAGAAGCAGCACACGATACGCCAACCCGAGCCGCTGCAGCACCGTCTCAGCATGACCCGTCAGTTCGTCCAGAGCCGCCGCCGAATCCTCAGGCCTCTCGAGGCGCACGAGCTCGACCTTATCGAACTGGTGAATTCGAATGATCCCTCGCGTGTCGCGGCCCGCTGCGCCGGCCTCGCGCCGGAAACAAGCCGTGTACCCGACGAAACGTGTCGGCAGGTCGTCCGGTCCCAGGACCTCTTCACCGTGCAGGTTCGTCAGAGGAACTTCGGCTGTCGGTATCAACCAGAGGTCATCGCCTTCCACACGGTACGCGTCATCCGCCATTTTCGGTAGCTGGCCAGTTCCCATCATCGTCTGGCCCCGTACAAGGTAGGGTGGCGCTACCTCTGTATACCCATGCTCGCCCGCGTGGATGTCGATCATCAGGTTGATCAGCGCACGCTGCAGCCGCGCTCCCATGCGTGTGTACACCGGGAAGCCGGAGCCTGATACTTTCGCACCTCGTTCCAGGTCCAGAACGCCTAGCTCTGTGCCGAGATCCCAATGCGGTTTCATCCACCCGGCCGCCTCCACGGGCTCACCCCACGAGCGGATACGGATGGCGTCGGGCTCGCCGCCGGCGGGAACCGCCTCTTGAGGTACGTTGGGGATGACGAGTAGCAGCTCTTCGATGCGACGCTCCGCCGCGGTTAACCTCGCGTCGTCGTCGGCGATCTGGCTGCTGACCTTCTTCATCTCGGCGATCAACGCGCTGGCATCCGCGCCGGCCTTCTTCCGCTCGGCGATCTCTTTGGATGCATTGTTACGACGCGCTTTGAGTTGCTCGACCTGTTGGATGACGCTACGACGTTCCTCGTCGAGGGAGATCACCTCATCGATGGAAGCTGCGAGGTTCGGGTCGTCCCGCTTTGCGAGGAGAACTTTGAGCGAGTCGGTCTCGAACCTTAGACGCTTGAGGTCGAGCATGTTGAGAAGCTCGCCTTAACTGGAGAGGTTGGTTTCGTTGCAGTTGGGATTCCAGAAGACCCGGATATCCAGACGGGCCGGATCTCCCTGGACCGCCAACACTTCTGCCTTCGCATAGATCACACATGTGATCGATAGGCCCGGGTCCGGCCGGCTTCGCAGCACGTACGTCTTACCAACCGTGATCTGGACGGGGTTCTCGAATTCGTATGCGTCAATATTGTCCGGGGCGAAGATCACGTCGTCGAAGTCGAAGTCGCTCTCTACGATACCGCTCGATGACGGGAACCCAGCGAAGAACCCGCGCGGCAGCCAGACAGGCTCGCCATCGAGCATGCCGAAGCTGAAGTCCCAATTCTCGTTGTTGTCGACGCGTACAACCCTCGGAACGCCCGTTCGCCCGGCAAGCACGTTCAGCGAACTGGGCCGGTTAATTGGCCCATCCACCAGGTCGTAGATCGTTTGGTCTATCGGCTCTTCCGGTAGCGGACGGGTCGGATCGTTCGAATTGCCGCAGGCGGCAAGGACCCCGATCCCGATAGCGGCGAAGCCCAATCTGCCGAATTTGCTCATCGCGAAGTGTCTCATGGTTGCGGGCAACCTTATTCAGCGCCGGGGCCACTGTCAAGCTAAGAAACCCAATGGGAATCTTGACTTTGCGCCCTCAGCCGGGTTAGCTTGCGACGCACTCCCCCAACCCACCAGCCGTAGGAGCCAAATGCCAACACTCAAGGATCTTCTGGTTAGACTGTCGACCCGCTCAGAAGTGGAGTCCGTGTTCGTCGTCGGACAGGACGGGCTGCTGATCGACCGGGCGGGGCCCGACGGGGGGGACGCGGAAGCGGTGGCCGCCATGGCTCCCAACATGATGCAGAACGCCCGGGAACTCGGCAGTGCCGCGAACCATGAGGGTCTGCGGACCGCGGTCGTGGAGTACTCCGACGGTGTCGCGATCGTCACGGAAGTGTCGCAGGACATGCTGCTGGTTACTTTCGTGAAGCCGGGACTCTCGTTCGGCGCCCTGCTCTACGAGCTGCGGCATAACCGCGAACAGATAGCCAAACTGATCTAGGGGTTCAGGGATTACGAGATTCGGTGGTTCGGCGATTGGTGTACTGACACCGCCTAAACTCCGTGCACGCCGAATCTCCGAGCGTCGGATGTCCCAAACCCTGAACCTCGTAACCCCCGAATCCCAGATCCCCAATCCCATGAGGCCCTAGCATGAGCAACGGCCCTTCCTTCGAGCGCTGGGTCGTGATCCTGGCAGGCGGGATCGGTTCGCGCTTCTGGCCGGCGAGCACGCCGCGCCGTCCCAAACAGTTCATGCCCCTTGCCACCGAGCGCCCGCTCATCGTGGACACCGTTGAGCGAGCCCGCGCGCTGGCGCCGGATACGAACGTGCTGATCGTCGCTGGGCGTCATCTTCGGCCTCACCTGGAGCAGTATCTCCCGGAGATGTCGCCGGACCAATTTCTGCTCGAACCCCAGGCGAAAGGGACGGCCGCGGCACTAGCGTGGGCGGGTCAGGAGATCGTCAACCGCTCGTCCGACCCGGAACGGTCGGTCATGGTATCGCTCCATTCCGATCACGTCATCCGACCGCTTGAGGGCTTTGCGAGCAGCCTCGAGCTGGCGGTGGATGCGGCGGGCAAATTCGGTCGACTGCTGACGGTCGGCATCCCGCCCAGCCGACCGGAAACCGGCTATGGATACGTCGAGGTCGGCACCGAGCTGAGCGCCGGGGTCCTCGAGGTAGAACGGTTCGTTGAGAAACCAGATCGCGACACGGCACAGCGCTACATCGACCAGGGCAATTTCCTTTGGAACTCCGGCATGTTCATCTGGCGGCCGGGCGTGTTGCTCGCGGAGCTCTCCCAACACACCCCCGAACTCTCCGATGACCTTCCCCGACTGGCGGACGGGGACATCGAGGGATTCTTCTCTACCGTTCCGACGCTGACGATCGACCATGGCCTCATGGAGCGCAGCCCCAACATCGCCGTTGTCAGAGCGGAGTTCGAGTGGGACGACGTTGGCGCCTGGGCAGCCCTCATGCGGGTTCGATCGGCCGACGAGCACGGCAACCTGCTGATCGGCGATGGCCGGGCCTTCGACTGCAAGGACAGCCTGGTTTGGGCAGAGGATGGTCCCGTGGTGGCGTTCGGCTTCGAGGACGTGCTGGTGGTGCGAGCATCCGGCATCACGTTCGTGGCGCCGCTTGAGCGAGCCGTCGACCTCAAGCAGCTGCTCGCCGAGTTGCCGGATAACCTCCGAGACGGGGAGATCTGATCCGTGGCAACTGCCCTGGTGTTGTTCGACGACAGCGCCGCACGACAGTGGCAACCGTTTGCCCTCACACGCCCTGCCGGCGAACTGCTCTTTGGGGCGATGACGTTGGTGGAGCGGGCCGAGCGTCTCTTCGGATTGGAATGCATCGGACACATCTCCGCCGATCACCTAATCGACTTCCATGAGCCCGGTGGAAGACCGGTTGTCTCTCTTGAGCATCTACCCCGCGACCGCGACCTAATCTTCTGGTCGTCACGCGCGGCTGCGTATCTCGATCAGGACGCCCCCGCCGCTGAGTCGCCAGTTACCTACGCCATCGACGGCGAGCCGGTGGGCTTCTTCCTGCCGGCAGGTCAGCTACCTGCACACTCAGATCTCGAGGACCTCAGCGCTGGCTCCCTCCCGGCGACTGTCGTTTCGGTGGAGGGGACTGTACTTGGCTGGGTTTGGGACCTGATGCTTGGATCAGCGGAGCAGACGGCCCGCGACCTGAACGAATCGCCGGCAACCGGAAGCGTGCCTACCGGTGCTCATATCATTGGCGATGGGGCGCTCATTCTGGCCCGCGATGTCTATGTCGAGCCGGGAGTTCTCTTCGATACCAGGGATGGGCCCATACGGATCGCCGAGGAGACGGAAGTCAGGACCACAACCCGCTTGGCTGGCCCCGTCAGTATCGGACCCCGCTCGCGCCTGCTGGGCGGATCGTTCGAACGCGTCTCGACTGGTCCGTACACCTATCTACGCGGCGAGGTCGTCGACAGCGTCGTGCTCGGATACAGCAACAAGGCTCACGATGGTCACATCGGCCACGCCTATTTGGGTCGCTGGGTCAACTTGGGCGCGATGACGACGAACAGCGACCTCAAGAACAACTACAGCGCGGTCCGGGTCTGGACTCCGGCCGGCGTCCGCGATACGGGTCACCGTAAAATCGGCTGTTTCCTAGGTGACCACGCGAAGACGGGCATCGGCCTGGTCATCGGCACTGGCGCAGTTGTGGGTGCTGGCGCTAATCTCTACGGCACGGCGATGCCGCCCGGTTATGTGCAGCCGTTCAGTTGGGGCGAAGGACGGGACCTTGGCGAGTACCAGCTGTCCAAGTTCCTCTCGACGGCAGCAGCTGTCATGGAGCGGCGTGGGGTTGATCTGGATGAGCGCGGGCAGCGCTACCTGGAAAGCTGCTGGCGCAAGGGACGGGGTGGATGACCTTCAGGGTTCACGTTCTGGGCAGTGGCAGTCGCGGCAATTCGATTCTCCTCGAAACCTCCGAAACTCGAATCCTCATAGACGCCGGCTTCAGCGGCCGCCAGATCGAGAGCCGATTGCGGGCCATCGGTGTCGAACCCGACACGATCACCGCTCTTGTCATCACACACGAGCATCGGGACCATACCCAGGGCATGGGGATATACGCCCGCCGCTGGAAAGTGCCGATCTATATCGCCCGCGCCACCGCAAACAGCTGCTCGGATCTCTTCAACGGTAAGGAAAAAGTCCACCACTACGAAGCCAAGCGACCCTTCGATATCGGCGACCTGCGCGTCGAACCGTTCTTGACCGTGCATGACGCCATCGATCCCATCGGCGTGACCGTCCGCCAACGGACGAGCGGACTAAAGGTCGGTATTGCCACGGACCTCGGCACGCCCACCGTCTCCGTCCGCCACGCGCTACAGCGTTGTGACCTGCTGATTCTCGAAGCGAATCACGACGAAGTGATGCTGCGCACCGGACCATACCCGTGGTCGCTAAAGGCTCGCATCGCCGGCCGCCACGGCCACCTCTCCAATCGAGCCTCTGCGGAGCTCGGTGCCGAGCTGCTACACCCCGGCCTCGCCGGCATCGTCCTCGCTCATCTCAGTCAGGACTGCAACGAGCCGGAACTGGCCGCGGAGGTCGTCGGCACAGCTTTGCGCAAGAAGGGGTACGACGCGCTGATCAAGGTCGCGGACCAGGATGAACCCCTCTCCTGCCTCGACGTCGCCGAGCTCGCGGCAACCGTCCGGACCCCCCAACTCGGGCTCTTTGGCGACTAAGGACCCTCGTACGAGGAAATCCGGGCTACTTTCCGGCTATGCGCAGGAAGTCGGCGGTGAAAGCCCAGACCATGAGGGCCATGATCAGGATGAAGCCCACCTGACTGAGGCGCGCCCGAGCCTCGATCGACAGAGCACGACCCCGCACTGCCTCAACCAGCAAAAAGACGAGATGTCCACCGTCGAGGATCGGGATCGGCAGTAGGTTCAGCACCGCAAGGTGCACGCTGAGGACCGCCATCAACCAGATCAGCGCCGCCGGACCCGCCCGCGCCGCCTGACCCGACAGCTGGCCAATCAAAACCGGCCCCCCAATATCCCGGGCCGATGCTCTTCCGGTGAATACGTCGCCCAGAAAGTCCAGAATAAGAACGACGAAGCCGCCGGTGTCTTCCAAGCCGACCTTAAACGAACCGGCGAGACTGTACGCGCGAACCGGGTTCTCGACATCGCGGGCGACGCCGATTCGACCGATCGTGACCGCCGTATCGGTACCCGTGACGGTAGGGATGACCGTGTCAAAAGCGGCGACAGCCGTGGTGACGCCGACCTCCGTCTCCCCGCGCTCCAGGCGGAGATTCACGGTGTCGCCGGGCCGGCGGCTGATGTTCGCCGCGAACTCGTTCCAGGTATCGACCTCGAGATCATCGATCGCCCGCACGCGGTCGCCGACCTGAACACCGGCCTCGGCTGCTGGCCAGCCGGGCGACACCTCCGCGATGACGGGCGCCACCGACCGGTGATAAGCCAGTCCGGCGAACGCAAAGATCGCGAACACGAAGTTCATCGCGACGCCGGCGGAGATCACCACCGCCCGGGTTGCGATCGGTTTCGCGTCGAAGCGACGCTCTGGTGCCACCTCCAGGTCGTCCTTCCCGCCCTCCAGCTTCTCCAGCGCCTCGTCTTCACCCATGCCGGCCATCTTCACATAGCCGCCCAGCGGTAGAGCCGAGATGACATACTCCGTTTCACCGATCGTGAAACCCCAAACCTTGGGTCCGAGACCGATGGAGAACCGTGGCACGGCGATGCCGGCCCACTTTGCCGTGATGAAGTGGCCAAGCTCGTGCACGAAGATCAGCACGCCGAGAACGACTATGAATGCAATGATTGTCGTCATTTGATCCGGTCTATTTTTGAGCTCTGCTCGATATATGCTCCACGCTGGTGCGCGCCGCTTCCCTTGCCCACGCGTCGGCGCGCCTCACCACATCCAGCGACGTCACCTCTTCCAACTTCTGCTCACCCAAAACCTCACCGATCACTTCCGCGATCCCGACAAACGGAAGGCGGCCGCCCAGGAAGGCAGAGACCGCTTCCTCGCTCGCAGCGTTGAAAGCGGCCGGGGCCGTTCCGCCGGCCAGCGCCGCCTGGCGCCCCAACTCGAACGCCGGGAATCGGCCGGGCGTGATCGCCTCGAAAGAAAGCGAACCCACGTCCGCGAGGTCAAGCGACGGGACCTCAAACGGGAGACGCTCAGGATACGAGAGCGCATACAGCACCGGGATCGTCATCGTCGGATAACCCAGCTGGGCAAGCACCGATCCGTCCCGGAACTCCACCATCGAGTGGATGATCGACTGAGGATGAATCACAACATCCACCGCCTCGTAAGGCATCCCGAACAGGAAGTGAGCCTCGACGACCTCCAGCGCCTTGTTCACCAGCGTCGCCGAATCGATGGTGATCTTCGCCCCCATGTTCCATGTCGGGTGCCGAAGCGCTTCCTCTGGTGTAACGGTCTCTAGCTCCAGCGGATCCCGGTCCCTGAACGGACCACCCGACGCGGTCAGCACCAGCCGGCTCAGGCTGTCCGGCGCCGCGCCCTGCAGGCACTGAAAGACGGCGCTATGCTCGCTGTCCACCGGGATCAGTTCTCCGCCCCTCTCTTTCAGCGTGCGCATGACCAGCGGTCCGCCTACCACCAACGACTCTTTGTTCGCCAACGCGAGTCGTTTTCCCGACTCCAGCGCCGCCAGTGTCGGCTCCAAACCCACGGCTCCAACCAGCGCGTTAACTACTATGTCGACGTCCGGATGGGCAGCGGCCTCCAGCACCGCTTTGGCCCCGTTCGACACTCGCGTTCCGTCAAACGTTTCGGAGACGGCTGAGTTCCCATCCGCCAGCACCGCCAACTGCGGGCGATGCTCTCGTATCTGGTCCGCCAACGCTTCGGCGTTCTGGTGTGCCGTCAGAGCCACGATTCGGAAGCGATCCGGGTGCGCGCCGATCACCTCCAGCGTCGTCTTTCCTATCGAACCGGTCGAGCCGAGGATCGCTACACCACGGGTGTCCATCAGACCCCCACAACCATCAGGTAGGCGAACGCTACCGGGAAGACAAAGAGGAGCGAATCGACCCGATCCAGGAACCCACCATGTCCGGGGATCAGGTTGGAGCTGTCCTTGATTCCGCATTCCCGCTTGAAACGCGACTCGAACAGATCGCCGACCTGACCAGCAATCGATACCAGGACCCCGAAGCCGATGGCTTCGCCAACGCTCATCGTCCACGGCGCCAGCTCGGCCGTCAACTCAATCCAGAGCACAGCACCGCCCGCGGTGGCCAATAGACCGCCGATCGCACCTTCCCAGGTCTTCTTCGGGCTGATCACTGGCGCGAACTTGTGGCGGCCGATTCCCTTGCCGACGAAATACGCTGCCGTGTCACCCAACCATGTGATGGCGACCGGCAGAAAGATGATCGCCGCGCCACCCAGGCCAGGAGCGAGTCCCAAAGCCCGCAGCCAGATAGCGAAGGAGAGCAGCAGACCAGTATAAGCCGCGCTGAAAACGGTCGTGACGACCGTCAGCCCGGGCTGCGAGTCGGCAGAGCGGCGGATCGACTCGCCGGCGGCAACCGCCACAGTGCAGACGACGGCCCAAACGATGAACTCCGCAGGCGCCATCGTCGCGGCCAGCAACACATAAAACGCGGCCAGCATTCCGGCGACAACGGGTGCGGAAGCAACCCCACTTTGCCGGTACATGCGACAGAACTCCCACGCCGCGAGGCCCGCGATCACCGCGATCAAGCCAGCAAGCCAGTAGCCCCCCAAATAGGCGAGGACCACCGTCAGGGGTATGCCGATGAGGGCAACGCCCACGCGTTTCGCCAACTCGCCGCCGGAGCGCCCCATCAGACTGAGACTTTGCCGAACCGGCGGTCCCGACGCTGGTAGTCGAGTACCGCTTCGAAGAGGTCCTCTCTTGTGAAGTCCGGCCAGAGGACAGGAGTCGTGTAGAGTTCTGTGTAAGCCAGTTGCCAGAGCAAGAAATTCGAGATCCGGTACTCGCCCGATGTCCGGACCATCAGGTCAGGGTCGGGCCACGGCGCGGTATTGAGCGCCGCAGCGAACATCTCCTCGTCGATATCCGCTGGCGGTAACTCGCCCGCCGCCGCCCGCTGCGCTAAGTCCCGCGCCGCATCGACAATCTCGCGCCGGCTTCCATACGAGATCGCGAGCACCAGCTGCAGGTTCTTGCCACCGCGAGTCTCGTCCATGATCGCTTCGATCGCCTTGCGCTCCGGCAAGGCCATCCTGTCGATGTCACCGATCGTATGGACTTCCACACCGTTCTCTACCAAGTCCTTCACCTCCGACCTGGCATACTGCTGCAGCAGAGACATGAGAAAGGCGATCTCTCGCTTGGGGCGCTGCCAGTTTTCCTGAGAGAACGCATAGAGCGTCACGACATTGATGCCCGCCTCGATGGCGCCCTCGACGACGTCACGTACCGACTTCATCCCGGCCTTGTGACCCTCGCTACGCGACAGGCCACGCTCGTTCGCCCAGCGGCCGTTGCCGTCCATGATGATGGCAACGTGCGCAGGGATGCGATCGGGGTTTCCCTTGATTTGCTGGAGAAGCTCAGAGGGCATGGATCTCTTTTGAATGCGGCCTTGCCAGCGATCTCCGCTGATCAGACCTCCATCACTTCGGCTTCTTTGGCTTTGAGGAGAGCGTCGATCTTAGTGCCGTAGTCGTCGGTCATCTTCTGAACGTCGTCTAGCAGCTTGTGACCCTCGTCTTCAGAGATATCACCTGACTTCATCTCTGTCTTGATCTCATCGTTTGCCGAATGGCGGGCGGCGCGCAAGGAAACCTTGCCCTCTTCAGCCATTTTGTGGAGGACTTTCACAAGCTCCTGTCGACGCTCCTCGTTGAGCTGTGGAATCGGCACGTGAATCACGGTGCCATCGTTTGACGGGTTGAGCCCGAGATCGGAACTCTGGATCGCCTTTTCGATCGTGCTCAGCAGAGTCTTGTCCCACGGCTGAACGACGAGCAGTCGCGGCTCCGGCGCGCTGATCGTCGCCAGCTGCTCGAGCGGCATGTGCGTCTCGTAGGCCTCAACGCGCACGTGCTCGAGGAGGGCCGGCGACGCCTTGCCGGTACGAACGGTGGCGAACTCGCGCCGCATCGCCTCCAGCGCCTTATCCATCCGAACTCGGGTCTCGTTCAGCTTCGCCATGACTAAACCTCCGCCGAAATCAGAGTGCCCACCCGGTCACCACACGCCGCAGCCACAACCGCGCCCGGGTTCTGGATGTTCAGTACGATCACCGGAAGGCCGTTGTCTTTGCAGAGCGATACGGCCGTGTGATCCATGACGCGCAGCTCCCGCCTGATCACATCCAGGAACGATATCTCCGGGATAAGCTCGGCTGTCGGGTCCTTCATCGGGTCCGCGCCATACACGCCATCGACCTTCGTCGCCTTGACGATCAACTCCGCTTCCATCTCGATCGCCCGCAATACGGCGGCCGTGTCGGTGGAAAAATACGGGTTGCCCGTGCCACCTGCAAAGAGGACCACCCGCCCTTTATCCATGTGTCGCTGGGCGCGCCGCCTGATGTAGGGCTCGGCCAATTCTTCCATGCGGATGGCCGTCATCACCCGAGTATCGACGCCCTTCTTCTCGAGTTGGTCCTGAACGGCCAGCGCGTTGATCACGGTGGCCAGCATGCCCATATAGTCGGCGGACACGCGGTCCATTCCGGCTTGCTCAGCCGCGGCGCCGCGAACGATGTTGCCGCCACCTACGACAAGGCCGAGCGCGACACCTGCGTCACGCACGGCCTTGACCTCTTCCGTCAGGCGATCGACCGCGGCAAACGAAATGCCGAACTCTTGGCCGCCGGCCAACATCTCGCCGGACAGTTTGAGTAGGATCCGCCCGTACTTCAGCTTCGAATTATCCGCCACACTACTCGCCTATCTTGAAGCGCGCGAACCTGCCGACTGCGATCTTTTCTCCAAGCTTAGCCTGAGTATCCTGTATGCGTTCCGCCACGGAACGCTCCGGGTCCTTCACGTACTTCTGATCTAGAAGGGTGCGTTCCTCGAAGAACTTGCGCAACTTGCCGTCAACGATCTTCTCGGCGATATGCTCCGGCTTGCCTTCCTCAATGGCCTGAGCCTTGTAGATCTCACGCTCCCGAGCGACCGTGTCCTCGGGGACGTCTTCCTGAGAAACGGCGATTGGATCGGACGCGGCGACATGCATCGCCACATCGCGCGCCAGCTCCTGGAAGTCGTCGGTCCGCGCCACGAAATCCGTCTCGCAGTTCAATTCCACCATCACGCCGACCTTCCCGGAGTGGTGGATGTAGGAAGCGATGATCCCTTCACTGGCCTCCTTGCCTACGCGCTTCTCCGCGGCCGCCGCACCTTTCTTCCGCAACCACTCGACCGCCGCTTCCATGTCTCCGTCCGTCTCCTGCAAGGCGCGCTTGCAGTCCATCATGCCGGCGCCCGTACGATCCCTCAGCTCCTTGACTACCGTTGCCGTGATCTGCGACATACTCGGTCTATCCTCCATAAAAAGGGCCACCGAAGTGGCCCGCCAGCATCATTCCTCGGTTGTGGCTTCGCCGGCGCTTTCTTCCGCCTCCGCCGGCTGGACCTCCTGATCTTCTCCGACACTCTCGCCGTCACCCTCACTCACGCGGTGGGCGGCGATCACTTCGGGCCGCGGACGCCGCTTCTTGCGAGAGCGCCGCCCGGCCCCACGATCTGGAACCGCTGCCACGGCAGCGTCGCTCGAGTACGTGAAGGCCTCTTCTTCCTCTTCGGCCGTTGCCGCCGCACGCAGCTCCGACGGGACTTCGGCGATCGAGGTTTCAACCGTGTCGGCAATCGCTTTCGTGATCAGCGAGACGGACCGAATCGCATCGTCGTTCCCCGCGATCGGAACCGCCAGCAGGTCCGGGTCGGCGTTGGTATCGGCTATCGCGATGACGGGAATGCCCAGCTTGTTCGCTTCCGCTACCGCGATCGCTTCCTTCCGGGAGTCGACCACGAAGAGGCAGCCCGGCAGCTTGCTCATATCTTTGATGCCCGACAGGTAGCGGTCCAGTTTCTCCCGCTCACGATCCAGCAGCAGCTTTTCTTTCTTCGTGTAGAACTCGAACGCGCCCTCTTCCGCGCCACGCTCGAGATCCTTCAGCCGCCGAATGTTCTTCTTGATCGTCTGGAAGTTGGTGAGCATGCCGCCCAGCCAGCGCTCCGTCACATAATACCCGCCGCAGCGCTCCGCCTCTCCGCGCACGATCTCCTTGAGCTGCGGCTTGGTGCAGACAAAGAGCACGTTCTGGCCATGGTGAATGACCTGATGGACAAGCTCCTTCGCACGCTCCAGCTCGCGCAGCGTCTTCTTCAGATCGATTATGTAGATCCCACCGCGCTCCGCGAAGATGTAACGCCGCATCTTCGGGTTCCAACGGCGAGTCTGGTGTCCGAAATGAACTCCCGCTTTGAGAAGGTCTTCGAGGCCCACTGCCATAAGTGTCTTCATCCTCTGGCTGTCGCCCAGATTTACCGCTTGCTGAACTGGAAGCGCTTGCGCGCTTTCGGCTGACCGTACTTCTTGCGCTCGACACGGCGTGGATCGCGGGTCAACAGCCCTTCGCGACGCAACGCCAGCCGGCGCTCTTCATCCTCCGCGAGCAACGCGCGGGCCACGCCAAGCTGGATCGCTCCCGCCTGACCCGTCAAGCCTCCGCCACGCACGTTCACTAGCACATCGTACTCGCCCATCGTCTCCGTCGCCTCGAACGGCTTCTCCAGTACGACATGGTACGCCGGGCGCGGGAAGTACTCGGCTAACGGGCGACCGTTGATCTTCCACTCGCCCTTACCTCGCGACAAATAAACACGGGCGACAGACGTCTTTCGCCTACCGACCGCGTGGAATCTCCCGTCGTCTAGCTTCTTGCCTGCCATCAGCTCCTTACCTCGAGCGGCTTTGTGGCCAGCCCCTTGTGCGGGTGCTCGGGCCCGGCGTATACGCGCAGCTTCTTGAGCATCAACCGACCCAGCGTCGTCTTCGGCAACATCCCCTGCACGGCGCGCTTGATGATCCACTCCGGCTTGCGCTCCTGCATCCGCTTGAACGGAATGTGCCGCTCACCGCCCATGTAACCGCTGTGGCGGAAATAGGTCTTCTGCTCGGCCTTGTTACCCGTCAGCCGAACCTTCTCGGCATTCACGATGATCACCCCGTCACCGCAATCGACGTGCGGGGTGTAAATCGGCTTGTGCTTGCCCCGCAGAACCTTCGCCACCTCGGCGGCGAGCCGGCCCAGGACGACGCCGTCGGCATCGACCATATACCACTCCCGCTCGACCTCCGCCGGCTTGGCTATCGGGGTTTTCTGATTCTTGGCTAGTAGCTCCGGCATCTCGTCTTCAGGCTGTACGGATCACCGTACGGCACCTTACCGTATGGGCTTCTTACACGTTATAGGACAGCGGAGAAGGATATCCGGGGATCTTCAGAATGTCAAGGAAAAGCAGGAGTACGAGTGGGGTGCCGAGCACGAGCAGGAACACGAGCACGAGGGTGAGCACGAGCACGAGAGGAAGTAGGATACCATACTCCTGCTCGCGATCGTAATCGGGACGGTTACCCGCCGAGGAAGCTCTCCAACGACCGGGCCCGGGAAACATGGCGCAGCCGGGCCAGCGCCCGCTCCTTGATCTGCCGCACCCGCTCCCGGGTCACGCCAAGCTGCTGACCGATCTCCTCCAGCGTCATGGCCTCCTCACCGTCGAGGCCATAATACAGCCTGAGAATCCTAGCCTCCCGCGGCTTCAGCGTCGAAAGCGCCGCCTCAACGTTGTTCTTCAGTGCCTTCTCGAACGCCTCCTGCTCCGGCCCCGTGTTTTCGTCCGGCAGATAATCCAGCAGCTTGTTGTCCTCGCCCGGCACCAGCGGCGCATCCAGCGACAGGTGGGCCATGGCGATGGACATCGTCTTGTACAGCTCCTCCGCGTTGACTTCCAGACCCTCCGCCAGCTCACCGACCGTGGGCTCCCGACCCAGCTCTTGAACCAGCGCGCTGGACCGCTTGCCGATCCTGTGCAGCTCGCCCGCCCGATTGAGCGGGACCCGCACGATTCGAGATTGTTCGGCCAGCGCCTGGAGGATCGCCTGGCGGATCCACCACACCGCGTAGCTGATGAACTTGACCCCTCGGGTCTCGTCGAATTTCTCCGCCGCCCGGATGAGCCCTAGGTTGCCCTCGTTGATCAGGTCGGCGAGTGCGACGCCCTGGTTCTGGTATTTCTTGGCAATGGAGACGACGAATCGGAGGTTTGAGTTGACCAGCTTTTCCAGCGCGCCGCGGTCCCCTCGTCGAATCTTCTTTGCGAGCACGCCCTCTTCATCCCGGTCGATGAGGGGGTACGCGCTGATCTCGCGCAGGTACTGATCGAGGGAGCCTGCCGGTGCCGTAGCCCGCGCGGCGGGCCCGAACGCCTCCAGCAGTCTCTCGCGCTCTGCGGCGCGTTCTTCGGCGGTCTGATTATCCGCCGGGTGCTCTTTCCCTTCTCGACTCAAGCGCAACCTCGCAGCCGGTCCAGGACTCAGCCGATCATAAAGGGTATGTAAGTGCGGGCGGATCTATTGGATCCGGTCACCAACCCGGCCCCATCGGACTTCGGTCAACCACGGCAGGGGTCGGAGCTTGCTCCGGTCGAACGAATAATAGATGATCAGAGGTCGCCCTTTGATCAAAGTCCGATCGACGAAACCCCAATAGCGCGAGTCCTGCGAGTTGTCCCGGTTGTCGCCCATGACAAAATAGTGGTCCTCAGATACGACAATCGGGCCCCAATCATCACGGGTCGGGCGGTACGTCGCCAGGTCAACTTCGGAATCCAGGTACTTGCGCTGCCACTCGAACGACGGGTCATAATAGTCGCCGTTCGGCTGGGTGTGCTGGACATAGTCCTCGTCCTGGAGCACCCCGTTTACATAGAGTTCGCCACCCCTCATCGCAACCTTGTCGCCCGGCAGACCGATGACGCGCTTCACGTAGTTCTTCGAAGTATCGAGTGGATACTCGAACACAACTACATCACCACGCTCCGGGGTGTCGAATGCGGGTAGGCGAATGTGTGTGAACGGCACCTGAGCGCCGTAGACGGCTTTGTTCACAAGAAGAAAATCCCCGACCAGCAATGTCTCTTCCATTGAACCGGTGGGAATCTTGAAGGCTTCGACGACGAATGTGCGAATGACAAGGAAGAGCAGGATCGCTACCGATATCGACTTGATCCACTCCCACAGCCAGCGGCCCGTGCTCTGCGGATGCGCCCGCTTACGCGGCTGCTCTTTCTCTTCCTGGCCTTGCTTCTGACCTTTTTTTTCGCGCTTTGGGGACATCAGAATCACTTCTCCATGAATCAGCCCGGCGGTGCGAAAACTCGCCGAACGTCGCCCGTTCTACAGCTCAACGCGCGGAAGGGTCCACGCTGCTCCTAACCCCACTACGCGTGATACGCGCCAGCAGCTTCAAGCGAGTAGCAGCCGACTGACTCGTGGGCTCCAAGGATGACACATTGATCTTAACCGCCCCGTCAAGCCCTTTTGCCGCTTCGCCGCTTTCTGACGTTCCAGCAACCTAACACACTCTGAACCGGTGGCAAAAACTCTTCACCGCTGGTTACTCGACCGGCGCAAGAAAACGACGTCCTCGCGAATCCCGATGTCCGTCACAAACGGAGGCAATTCGAAGATCACGGCGTTCACCGGAAGCTCAGAATCCGCGCCCGCTTTCACCTCGGCCAGAAGATCGTCACGCCAGGCGTCCGGCAACGGCAGCGAGCCGATATGCAGACTCTCGATATAGTAAACGCCGCGACCCGGTTCCAGTCCGTCAATACGGCCAATCGTCTTTACCTCAGCCGTGTCCGGCAGCAATGCCGCGGCGGCCCCCAACCTCTCCAACCCCGGCACCGACTTCGTTGCCACAAGGCCCTCGAGGGCCAATCCACCATTCTCAACCGAGGCCGTTACATCGCTTATGTATTTCGGGAAGTAGCCCACCAGACGGTGCTCGATCCAGCCGCTCAGCTCCTCCGCCGTCAGCGTGATTTCTTCCGCTTCGCCTTGCCCCAGGCGGATGATCTTCCGCTCGGCCTGAGCCGCCAGCTCGGGGGGCGTTGCACCAGCCAGCTCCACCGTCTGCTGATCACGATCGAAGAAGCGTGCCGACACGCCTCTGGCGGCCCGCTCTATGTCACCCCTGTAGATCCAGCCGACGACCAGCAGCACCACCAACAGCAGCGCCGATCCGATCATCGAAAAACACCCACGCAACATCGTCCACCCGCCTGCCTAGGTTTGCAGCCCGGCGCGATGTACAACCTCGTAGACCGCGCCCGTCGGTAGCAGTTGACTCTTCATCACGTCCACTCAAGACCCGTGAAAGGTATCCGCGTAGGACAGCTCCGCGAGTGCCTCCTCCAGGTCGCCAAACTCATGTGGCCGCGCTTTCTTCTTCGCTCGACCGATCGTCAGGTGAGGCCTGAATTTCCGGTCCTCACGGGGGAAGCCGATCGAAGACAGCTCCGCTTCGACCCGCTCCTGAAGCTCACCCAGAGTCGGACTCGGTTCGATGCCCGACCAAATCACGTTGGGCCGGCGTGGGTTGGGAAAAGCCCCGAATCCGCCCACCCGCATCTCGAACGCGTCCACCCCATCAGCGGCGCCATCCACTCCCACGCACACTTCCGCCACTCTGTCTTCGGACACTTCCCCCAAAAACTTGAGCGTGAGATGTACGTTCTCGGCAGTTACCCATCGAATCGGGTAACCCGCCTCGCGAAGCGGTCGCGAAGCGGCGGCAAGCCGTTCGCGCTCGGCCTCTGTTATGTTTACCGCGATGAAGATGCGCATGGTGACGCTAGAAAAGGAACAGCGCTACGTAGCGGAAACCGGCGGCCTGGCAAACGTGGATGGCGCTCTCACGGTCCTCGCCCAGCAGCCGCTCGGCAATCTCAGGAGTCGCTTCCAGCATCGCGACGTCAGCTAAACGCCCCGCCGTTCGGACCTCCGCCGGGATGCCGAGCGCAGACAAACCTGTCTCTGCCTTAGCCGCGGCGGGTGGCCCGTCGCCGTCAACCGATCCGATCGCCTCATTAAGCGCGCCACGGCGATAGCCGGCAAGATCGACGCAGCCGCTCGAGAACCCTACGGCCACCATCGCGTTCACGACGTGCTCGAAGTTGCCGTCCGCGATGAAGCGCTGAAGATCGCCGCCCGCCACTTCGAGCCGAGCCACATCGCCGTGGTGACGGACACGCAGCTCCTGCCATTCGCACAGCTCGCGCAGTCGAGACTCGGTTTCCTCGATCTGTCTGAGCCGTCTCGGTGTCACCTCGATGCCGTACGCGATGCGACTGGCCAGGCACGGTGAGGCCGCAAGGTCCCAGGTAGGCAGGCCTGCCCGCCTGGATAACTCGCGGATCTCATCCTTCGTGAGCCCCGCTTCCTGGAGTGGAGAGCGTACGCCCAACTCCCGTGCCGCGGTCATTCCCGGCCGGTAGTCGTCGCGGTCGTCAGCGTTCGAACCGTCCACGATGACCGCTGACCTCTCCAGGGCGATCTTCGTAAGCTGACCATACAGCTCGGATTTGCAGTAGTAACAGCGGTCAGTAGGGTTCGCGGCATACTTCGGGTTCTCGACTTCTGCCGTCTCGATCTCAACGTGCGGTAGCTCGATCGCGCGAGCCACCTGCAACGCCATCTCGTACTGCACGGCCGGGTAACTGGGGGAACGACCGGTCACGGCGAGCACCCGATCCGCCCCCAACGCGTCGAGCGCCGCGCTGGCCAGGTACGCCGAATCCACACCGCCGCTGTACCCGATCACAACGCTCCCGCATTCGCGGAGAACCGCCTGAAGCGCCCTCTCCTTCCGCTTCAGACCCTCGCCTCGCTCTGCGTCGGGCTCCAGCCGAGTCGTTTCCCTAGATCTCATTCTATACGAAAGGTCAGGATCCCCGAACACGATTGTCAACCCAACCCCCGCCCCCTCGATCCAGCCCCCTATACTGAATCGCCTCCGCCACATGAGCCGTCCTTATTATCTCACTCCCACCCAAATCGGCTATCGTTCGGCCGATCTTGAGGACGCGATGGAACGAGCGAGCCGACAGGCCGAGCCGCGCCATCGCCGAGCGCAGCATCGACATCCCGGTCTGCTCCGCTTCGCAGAATTGTCGCACGTCCCGCGCCGCCATCTGCCCGTTGGCATACAGGCCGCTTCGGCCTCGAAACCGGTCCAATTGTACGCGCCGGGCTCGCTCGACCCGTTCCGCGACCACGGCCGAGCTCGGCGCTTCACCCTGCCCCAGCAAGTCAACTGCTTCGACCGGCGGGACTTCGATGTGCAGATCGATTCGGTCAAGCAGCGGACCCGAGACCTTCGCTCGGTACCGCTGTATGATCCGCGGCGTGCACCGACAGCGTCGACGCTCATCGCCCAGGTAACCGCACGGACACGGATTCATGGCCGCCGCGAGTATGAAGCGCGCCGGGTAGGTCAAGGAACGGTTGGCGCGCCCGATGGCGATCTCGCCATCCTCGAGCGGCTGCCGGAGAACCTCCAGCACGTTGCGTCGATACTCGGTCAACTCGTCCAGAAACAGCACACCGTGATGAGCGAGCGACGCCTCGCCCGGCCGGGGGATCGTTCCGCCTCCCGCCAGACCCGCATCGCTGATCGTGTGGTGTGGCGCGCGGAAGGGGCGCTCCGTCATCAGTCCGTGGTCGGGGGGCAACTGACCCGCCACCGAATGAACCCGCGTCACTTCTATCGCCTCATCGAGACTGAGGCTGGGCAGCACCGTCGGAAACCGACGCGCCAGCATCGTTTTTCCGCCGCCCGGCGGCCCGATAAGCAGAATGTTGTGGCTGCCCGCGGCGGCGATCTCCAGGGCGCGCTTGGCGTGCGGCTGGCCGCGCACGTCGCCCAGATCCAGACCCGAACCCGGCCGTCCGTTCAGCAGCCCGGAAAGATCGACGCGGGTAGGCGACAGCTCGCTGCGTCCTGCGAGAAGAGCGATCACCTCGCCGAGAGATTCGGCACCCCACACCGGTAGCCCCTGAACCACAGCCGCTTCTGCGGCGTTGGCCGAAGGCAAGACGAAGCCCTCCAGGCCCTCCTGCTGGACCGCCTGCGCCATCGAGAGCGCCCCGCGGATCGGTCGCAGCCCGCCGTCCAGACCGAGCTCTCCCGCCAGCGCTATTCTCGATCCCCCGGGCTCCGGCAGTTGGCCGCAGGCGGCCAGTAGCCCACACGCGATAGGCAGATCGAAGTGCGATCCCTCCTTCTTGATATCGGCAGGCGCCAGGTTCACGGTGATCTTTCGGGGCGGGATCTCGAAACCCGAGTTCTGGATCGCAGAGAGAACGCGCTCTTTCCCTTCCTTAACGGCGCTCTGCGCCAGGCCAACCGTCGCGATGGCCGGAAGGCCGGCCGCGGCATCGACTTCGACCACTACGATGTACGCATCGACGCCCAGGACCGCGGCAGAGCGAACGCACGCCAGCATAGGCACCCTCCCAGGGAGAATAATCCCTCTCACACTCGTGTAGGGGTATCAAAGGAGGATCAACGCGGCGCTCAAAAGCCTTGACCCGCACCACGTAATGGCGCAACGTCACGGTTTAGCTCACTACTGCTAAACCCGGGAAACGGGAGCTTTGGCCACGTTGCCGGAATCACACGCCGTTCTCATAGCCGATATGACCTGGCCGGAAGTCGCCGGCTACCTCGAGCGCGACAAGCGCTTGATCATCCCGATCGGCACCTGCGAGCAGCACGGCCGGCACCTTCCACTGGGGACGGACTCGATACTCGCCGAGCGACTCTCCCACGATCTGTCCGCCGAGTTCGGCGTCGCCGTGGCCCCGACACTCAACTACGGCGTCAACGTCAACACGGAGCAGGCTTACGCGGGCACCGCCTCGTTCAGGCGCAAGACCTTGCATCGCGCGCTCAACGACGTGCTCGCCGATTGGGAAGGCCACGGATTCGAGGAGTTCATCCTGATCACCGCACATTTCCACGACCCGCACCTGGACGCCGTGACAACGGTCGTCACCGAACACGCCCGAGTCCGGGTCGTCGATCTCCAGAGCGTGCGGATTCGGCAGTTCTTGGAGAAACAGGACCGGCCGGAACACGCCGGCGAAGTTGAGACATCCGTGATGCTCTACATCGCGCCGGAACTGGTGCTACAGGACGAGATCCACGACTACCCGCTGGACGAAAAGCAGGTTCGGCGGTACCTGCGCGGCCGCATGCCGAAGCCGCCACCGGGCTGTGAGGGCGCGATCGGGCATCCGTCTGCAGCTACGGCCCAGAAGGGCAAGGAAATCTACCAGTACGTCCTGGAGAAGATCCGGACGAAGATCTTTGTCGAGCCAAAAGATGAGACGTAGACGCCGCCGCGGCCTCTTTGCCCTCGCATTGGCAGCGCTCCTGCTCGCAGGATCGGACGACCGCACGTCCGCGGACACAGCCGATGTTCTCGACAACGGCAACTTCACGATCTATGTCAACGACGCGCGCATCGGCGAAGAACGCTTCGTGATTCGTCAGGAGCGAGGCGGCGACGCGGGACCGCTCTTCCGCGCCGGCGCCGTGCAGAGACTCAAGCTCGATGGTCAGACGATGCGGATCAGCGTCGCCCTCGAGGCGACGGGACCGAGAGCTCATCCCCGACGCTACGAGGCGGAACTCAATGGCGGCGCCGCCACAACCATCGTCGGTACCATCGTCTCGAACCGCTTGCGCCTGGACGTTCGCTCGCCGGCTGGCGAGGAGATGCGGGAGTTCCTGATACGCGGGCGCGCCGCGATACTGGATCGCCTCATCGCGCACCAGTACTTCTTCATCTGGAAGATGTTGGGCGATGAGCGTTCTATCGAAATCAACGTGATTACACCTCAAACTCGCAGCCACGATGTTCACGTCGTCGAGAATACCGGCCGTGAGACGATTTTACATGATGAGCGCGAGGTACTCGCAACACACATCGTACTGACATCGGAGACGGGAGCGACACGTCACGTGTGGCTCGAGGGGGACCGCCTGTTGAGGGTCGAGATACCGGACGAGGGCTACCGCGCCGTTCGATCCGACGCAGTGGACCAAACAACAAACGACTAAAGGGGGAAACGATGAACTTGGAAGATCAGCAAGCGGCGAGCGCCGCACCACCGGCGCCCGAGCTCAACATCTTTCAGCGAGCCATGATGGCCTTCATGTCGCCTACGAGTCTGGGCGAGTACTTGAGGATCCGTCAGCCGTGGTTCTGGAACCTGGCGATCATAGGCATCGCCAGCATGATCCTCTTCTTCCTCGTGCCGGCGGAGGTTTTCGAGGCCGCGGTGGCAGAGGGGATGAGGGGCCGATCGCAAGATCAGCAGATGGACCCCGCGACGGCCATACAGTTCGCACGGATCGCCGGGATCGTCTTCGCCCTGCTTGGCACCTTCATAGGCGCGTGGATCATCTCCGGAGTCGTCTACCTGGCCTTCAACATCATGGCAGGCAGTGACTCGACATACAAGCAACACCTGAGCGCCGTCTCCCACATGTACTGGATCAACCTGCTGGGTTTCGTCGTCCTGGTTCCACTTTGGATCGCTAAGCAGGACATGAACATGAAGCTCGGGCTCGGCCTTCTGCTGCCGGAATCACCGACGACGTTCGTCGGCCATTTGATGAACGGCATCAACCTGTTCGGGCTCTGGGGCGTGGCCGCGCTGGGGGCTATCGAGTCAGGACTGTCCGGCGGCAAGATTACGGTCGGGAAAGGCATCGTGACCGTATTCACGTTATACCTGATCTGGGCTGTGATTGCGGCCGCCTGGGCAACGATGATGAGGTAGCCTTGGGATTGGAAGATTCGGGGCGTACGAGTTTCGGGGGGTTGGGGATTGAGTCGCTTGAAGAATTGAAAGCCAGGCGACAATCCTCGACCCTCGTGAATTCTGGATCCCAGAATCCCAGAATCCCGCAAGGCACCGAAACTCTTGACTGATCCCGCTCGTACGGCTAAGCAAAAGCGCTGCACCCACCTACGCGCGGAGCGGAAGGCGCGTGCCCGGGAGATAGTCGGGGGCGGCGCGTCGGGCGGTGAGCCGGGCCGGACTCGGCCTGAAAGGTGGGTTGCTGGGCTCATCGTTCTATTGAAGACGGCTGTTATCGATCTAAGAAGCCCTTTCAGAACTCAGACGGGTCATCAAGAACCCCCAAGCTTGGAGTTGGGACATGAAGTGGAGAGCGGTCCATCTCACGCTCGTAGCGTGCCTCTTCGGTGTTGTGGGTGCACTAGACGCCCAGCAGACAATACGTCTCACCCTCGAGGACGCGATAGAAATCGCCCGGGAGAACAACCCGAACTTCCTGGCCACGCTAAACGATATGGGTCCGGCGCGGTGGGGAGTCAGGGCGGCTAATTCCAACCTCTTCCTGCCGGACGCCAACATCAGCTTCGCGGCCAGTTGGCAGGACGCCGGTATCGACCGAGTCGGTGGCGCGACGTTCCCGCAGCCCTCGGTGTTGATCTCCAACTACTCGTTCTCGCTGAGCTACAGCCTGAACGGCCAGACGCTATTCGCGCCATCGCAAGCTAAGGCCGAGAAGACGGCGACCGAGCTCAGGATCGACGATGCCGACATTCAGTTGGCAAACAACATTACCATCGTCTACCTGGAAGTGCTCAGGCTGCAGGCCCGAGCCGAGCAGGCCGAGCGCGAATTCCGGCGCACCGAGGAGCACCTTCGATTGGCGGAGGCACGCGAGCAGGTCGGCGCCGGTACGCGGCTGGAAACGATGCAGGCCGATGTGGCCCGCGGACAAGCCGAAGTTGACATGGTGATCGCGTTCAACCGGGCACGGGTATCGAAGCTCCGACTGATCCAGTGGCTCGGTGTAGATGTACCTGCCGACCAGACTGAAAACATCGAGCTCGTGAGCGAGTTCGAGGTCTTCGAGCCGAGCGTCAACATTCAGGCGCTGGTCAATGAAGCCACCATGACGAACCCCAGCCTCATCGCCATGCGTGCCGACAGAGACGCCGCCAACTCGACCGTCAAGGTGGCAAAGTCGGCTTTCTTGCCGACGCTGTCGTTGCAGGCCAGATGGAACGGCTTCACTCGTGAAGAGACCGACATCGACGCGCGTGTTGAGAATTCTATATCAAACGCCGAAAGCAACTCCCAGTCGGCAGTCGGCCTGTGCAATACGTTCAACGAACTGTACGACGCATCCACGGGCTCGGTACCACCGCAGTTCTCGGACTGTCAGGGCGACTTCGGTTTCACGGTCGATGATGCTCTCTTCCTCGACCAGACTCTGAGACAGGCTAACGACCAGTTCCCGTTCAGCTTCAGCAACTCGCCGTTGACGATCAGCGCCTTCTTCTCGTTCCCCGTCTTCACCGGGTTCGACCGTCAGCTCAGCGTCGAGCGGGCCGTGACACAGCGCAACGATATCGAGTACGGTATCCGAGGGTTGGAGCTGCAGATCACCGCTGACGTCACCGAGGCGACGCACAACTTGGAGACCGCTTACCAGACCGTCGTGGTTCAAGGAGACAACAGAGAACGGGCGCGCGAGGCGCTGCGCCTCGCCACTGAGCGCTACCAGCTGGGGGCTGGAACCTTCCTCGAGCTGCTCGATTCCCAGACGCTGACGACGCTGGCCGAGGTCGACTACATCGACGCGATCTTCGGGTTCCACCTGTCGATGGCCGCGCTCGAAGCCGCGGTTGGTCACGCGCTCGACCTGCAGCCCTAGGCGATTGAACGGAAGTGACCCACAAGGGAGTAGTGGTGTGAATAAAAAGAAAGCACTCATCGCAGGCACCGTCGTGATCGTGCTGGCGATCTTCGTCATGCTAGCTTTACGACAAGGCCAACGTGGAGGGGCCAGGGTACGCACCGAGGAAGTCCAGCGTCGAGACCTGGTGCAGGTCGTGACGGCCAGCGGCCGCATTCGCCCGCATCTCAGGGTGGAGATCCAGGCCGACGTGTCCGGCCGCATCGTCGACCTCCGCGTCGACGAGGGTGACTGGACCACGGAGGGCGATACCCTGCTGATCATCGATCCCAACACCTTCATCGCCGCCGCTCAGCGGTCCGAAGCGGCGCTCAGCTCGTCTCAGGCTAACGCAGCACAGTCCCGGGCCAGTCGCGACCAAGCGGATCGCCTGCTCCGACGCACTCGACGTATCCGCGAGCAAAACCCCGAGCTCATCTCGGAACAAGAGCTGGAAGACGCGCTCACCAACTTCGAGGTGCAGCAGGCGCTCTACGAGGCGTCCGAGCACATGGTCGAGCAGGCCCGCGCCACCCTGCGCGAGGCGCGTGACCGCCTCAGCAAGACGGTGATTACTGCGCCGATGACCGGCCGCGTCGTTCGTCTCAACGTCGAGCAGGGCGAGACGGCCATTGTCGGAACCATGAACAACCCGGGAACGGTGCTGTTGACTGTCGCCGACCTGTCTGAGATGGAAGCGGTCGTCGAGGTCGACGAAACCGATATCCCGCAGATCGAGCTGGGGGATAGCGCTTCCATCGAGATCGACGCGTTCCCCAACCAGGTGTTCACCGGAAGGGTAACCGAGATCGGGCACAGCTCGATCCAGGGCGGCGTGGCCGGTCTCAGCGGGCTCACGTCGGATCAGTCCGTCGACTTCGAAGTCGTCATCCGGCTCGACAATCCACCCTCCTCGCTCCGCACCGATCTCTCTTCCACCGCCGACGTCGTCGCCGAGGTGCGGGACAGCGTCCTGTCCGTCCCGATCATCTCGTTGACCATGCGCCGGCCGGAACTCGAGGAGGAGAGGTCGCCTGGCGACACCGGCAACGAGGAGATCGAGCTGGCCGACCAGAACAGTGAAGAGGAGCAAGCGGAGGTCGAAGGGGTATTCGTACTCAACGACGACAACACCGTCCGCTTCGTTCCCGTCGTCATCGGCATAGCTGGCCGCGATCACTTCGAAGTGCTGGAAGGGCTGGAGGAAGGCGATGTAATCGTCGCCGGCACGTTCCAGGCCATCCGCGAGCTACAGAACGGAGATCTGGTCAGAGCCCAAGGCGGCGATGGCGGAGAAGAGAGGAACGAATAGATGATTCAGCCACCAAACAACGCGGTCATCCTTACGCGTGAACTCAAGAAGGACTACGAGCTGGGAGCCGAAACCGTTCACGCCCTGGCCGGGGTCGACATCCAGATCGACAAGAACGAGCTCGTGGCCATCATGGGCCCATCGGGATCCGGAAAATCGACGTTGCTCAACCTGATCGGCTGCCTCGATACGCCGAGCCACGGCCAATATTGGCTAAGCGGAGAGGAAGTCTCGAAGCTGGACGACAACGAGTTGGCTCGCATCCGCAACCGCGAGATCGGCTTCGTCTTCCAGACTTTCAATCTCCTATCGCGAACGACGGCCTTGCACAACGTCGAGTTGCCGTTGATCTACTCCGGCATGCCCGCCAAGGCACGTCGCAAGCAAGCACAGGAGGCACTGGACGCAGTCGGCCTGGCCGATCGCATGACCCATCATCCGAACGAGCTGTCCGGCGGTGAGCGCCAGCGCGTCGCCATCGCCAGAGCCCTGGTCAACCAGCCGTCGCTTGTGCTCGCCGATGAGCCGACCGGCAACCTGGACTCTCATACGTCGGAAGAGATCATGAACATCTTCGTCAACCTGCATAAACGCGGTGAGACGATCCTCCTGGTCACACACGAGCGCGACATCGCGGCCTACGCTGAGCGATTGATCACATTGCGCGACGGCAAGGTCGAGACCGACGAACTTCATCAGATAGGTGCACCCGTAGCTTGAACGTATTCGATTCCATCGTCCTCGCCCTGCGAACCGTCTGGGCTCAAAAGCTGAAGTCGTTCTTCACGCTTTTGGGTGTGATCGTCGGGGTCACATTCTTGATCGCGGTGGTCGCCGTGGTCGAGGGGATGAACCGCTACGTCCAGGAAGACTTCGCGGGCTCGATCTTCGGCATCAACACCATAACGATCAACCGGATCTGGTCGCGGCAACAAGGGCGGGAGGACGCCAGAACGCGCCGGCAGGAGTCCCGGCGCCCGTGGATCAAGGTGGATGACGCCGAGGCGCTGCGCGAGACCGTGCCCGACATCATGTACCTGGCCTATCACAGCGACCGCGGTCTGCCAGAGGTCTGGGCGGGAGCCAATCGACGCAAGAACGTGCGCCTCATCGGCGTCACCGACCAGTACCTGGCGCTGCAAGGCTGGGACGTCGTCGAAGGTCGCGGAATAACCGGGATCGACGACGCGCGCAGCATCCGCATCGCGGTCATTGGCGACGCCATTCGGATGAAGCTCTACCCCGACGAGTCGCCCATCGGTAAGGAAATCCGACTCGGCCCGTTCAAGTATCGCGTGGTCGGAGTTCTTCAAAGACAGGGTGGCTTCATCGGCGTCATCCGCGACGCGGCCGTGGTGATCCCGTTCGGCTCGTTCCAGGCCGACTTCGCCTATCGCCGCAACGTCGTCGAGGACATCCAGCTCAAGTTCGAAACTGAAGAGCAGATGGCGGTGGGCCTGTCCGTGACCGAGGAGACGCTACGCGCCCGGCACGGCCTATATCCCGGTGAGGAGAACGACTTTTCCATCGAAACCGCCAGCGAAGTTCTCGACGCCTGGAACGGCATCAAAAAGGTGCTGCTCGCAGCGGGGCCTGGCCTTGTGGCCGTCGCGCTCGTCGTCGGCGGAATCGTGATCATGAACATCATGCTGATGTCGGTGCTGGAGAGGACTCGGGAGATCGGCGTCCGCAAAGCGTTGGGTGCGCGCCGCATCGACATCACACGACAGTTCCTCGCCGAATCGGCCACGCTGTCCATGGTTGGAGCGGTTCTCGGGATGGCCCTTGGCGGCGGCCTGGCGAAGCTTGTCGACGCCGCCACCCCGCTACCCACCACCGTGCCCATGTGGTCGATTGCGGTGGGAGTGGCGTTGGGCCTGCTGGTGGGAATTGTCTTTGGCGTCTATCCAGCGCTGCGCGCCTCAAGGTTGGACCCGATAGTCGCGCTCCGCTACGAGTAAGCCGAGGTTGCCATGTTGAGACTCAGAGGCTTTGGGGAAGCTGTCGGCATAGCGCTGGACGCGCTGCGCCAAAGCAAGGTCCGAACCGGACTCACGATCCTGGGTGTCGGCATCGGCGTCCTTGTCGTCGTAGCCATGGCATCGGTGATCCAGGGCGTCAATGGCAGCTTCGAGGAAGCGATCGAGGCAGCTGGACCGAATACCTACTATGTCGTCAAGTCGTACGGCGTCGAAATGAACACCGGCCTCGAGGAAGAGGACCCGACCTGGCGACGCCGCCCCGAGCTCAAGAAATGGTACGCTCGCGAAATCGAGTTGGCCTCCACCGTCGAGAACGCCTACGCTTCGGCTGACCTCTCCTGGATCAACATGACGCTGAAGTACGGCAGCAACGAGACGCGGGCCAGCATCCTGGCCGTGCCACCGGACTTCATGCAGACCGACGCCGGCGACATAGTCGCTGGCCGCTTCTATACCCAACCTGAAGAAGACGGGGGGTGGCCAGTCGCCGTCATCGACAGCTCGACGGCGCGCGACCTCTTCGCGCCGCTCGACGCCGTCGGCCGTACCTTCCGCATCGGTAATCACGCCTTCAAGGTCGTCGGCGTCTACAAGGCGCCGCCCAACCTCTTTGCGTCACTGGGCGGCAACCGTGTGTTCGTTCCCTACAACACGGGCAAGAAGTACCTGTTCGGTAACATCCGGTGGGTCTCGTTCGAGGACCTGATCTGGATCACCGTAGTAGCAAAGCCGGCCACTTTCCTGGCCCGCTCCATCGACCAGATCACCGGGCGTATGCGCGCGATCCGCGGACTATCGCCGGGCGAAGAGAACAACTTCGACCTCGTCACGCAGGATCGGGTCACCGAGGTGTGGAATCAGCTCACGGCGGCGCTGTTCACCGTCATGTTCGCTCTCTCCAGCGTCGGTTTGATGGTCGGCGGTATAGGTGTCATCGCGGTCATGGTCGTCTCGGTCACGGAGCGTACCCGCGAGATCGGCATCCGCAAAGCGCTGGGCGCCACACGGCGCGACATCCTCTTGCAGTTCCTCGTCGAAGCGTCAACACTCACCACGATCGGCGGCGCGTTCGGTCTCGCTCTCGGCGGTATCGTGGCCTGGTCGCTAAACAAGTTCACCCCTGTACCGGCTGTAATCCCGCTGTGGTCGATCTTCGCCGCGCTCGGGGCGGCGGCGTTCACCGGTATTGTGTTCGGCCTCTTCCCGGCTGTCCGCGCTTCGCGCCTGGACCCCGTCCACGCCCTGAGATACGAGTAGCTTCTATCCTCCTTGCTCCTGCTCCTGATCGCGATCACGAGCTGCTCCTGCTCCTGATCGCGATCACGAGCAGGAGCACGAGCAGGAGGGTATCGGGTGTACAGCGTGGACCGTTTCACTGATATTTCTGCCTTGGCCCAGACACAGACGTGATGGAACCATGATCGATCTGCTGGCAATCATGCCGCACCCCGATGACGCCGAGCTGCTCTGCGGCGGAACTCTCATCCGAGCCGCCGACCAGGGCCACAAGACCGGTATACTCGACCTCACCGCCGGCGAGCTCGGGTCCCGCGGCGACCGGGAGACACGCAGACAGGAAGCCGAAAGAGCAGCGGAGCTTCTCGGACTGATGCGCCGCCTCAACCTCGGACTGCCCGACGCAGCCATTCAGAACGACCAGGACAGCCGGATTCGCCTCGTGGAAGCGATCCGCGAGCTACGTCCGCGGACGGTGATTCTGCCCTATCTGGACGGACGCCATCCGGACCACCGGGTCTCTTCGGAGCTCGGCTACGACGCTTGCTTTCTGGCCGGATTGAAGAACTATCCCGCCAACGGAGAGCCGCACCGACCGACCAAGGTCCTTTATGCCCTCGCCTACCGGGAGCACGCATACAAACCGACCTTCGTCGTCGACACGAGCGATACGTTCGAGCGCAAGCTGGACGCGATCCGTTGTTACGGATCCCAGTTCGACGGCGTCAAGTCGCTCGGTGAGCTCTTCCCTGCCGACGTACCGATGTACGATCTGGTTCGAATCCAGGACGCGCACTGCGGGTCGTTGATCCGCACCGCCTACGGCGAGCCGTTCTATACGCGAGAGACCACTCAGATCGATGACGTCGTGGACCTTTCGGTCAGCAGCTTCTAGGTGATGCGAGACCCCATCTATCTCGACTACTCGGCGACGACGCCGCCGCGCCCGCAGGTCCGCGAAGCGATGGCCCGGTTCCTGGAGCCGGGGTTCGGTAACCCATCCAGCATTCACTCGTTCGGCCGCAACGCCAAAGCTGCCCTCGAAGAGGCTCGCCAGCGTTTGCTAACCGTCCTCGCCGCCAACACGGCCAAACTGGTCTTTACCGGCTCGGGCAGCGAAGCGGACAATCTGGCGGTTCTCGGATTCGCCCGCCGTCACCCCGACGGCTGTGTCATACGCTCAACCGTTGAGCACAAGGCCGTAGTCGCCGCAGGCGCAGCACTCGCCACGACCGGCTACGACGTTCGCATGGCCCCTGTCGACAGCCGCTGCGTCCTCGACGTAGCCGAGCTCAAGCGTCTGTTGCCGACGGACGGCCGACCGACGCTCGTCTCCGTCATGTGGGCAAACAACGAGACGGGAGTGGTACAGCCCATAGCCGCGATCGCCGAAGCTTGCCGTGAGCGCGGAGCTCTGTTCCACAGCGACGCGGTGCAGGCGTTGGGGAAGATACCCGTCGCGCCTGAGGCCGCCGGCGTCCATCTGACAGCGTTCTCTGCTCATAAGTTGGCTGGGCCCGTGGGAACGGGCGCGCTCCTCATTGCCGCCGACACCGAGCTCGAGCCCCTCGCCTACGGCGGCGGCCATGAAGCTGGGCTGCGTCCCGGTACCGAAAATGTGGCGGGGATAGTCGGATTTGCCGTTGCCGCCGACATCGCGCATCAGGAGCTCGCGCAGGAATCGTCGAGGTTGGCGCAGCTCCGGGACGGTCTCGAGGCCGGTCTCAAGAGCGCGATTCCCGAGATCGTGGTGAACGGCGGCGACGCGCCGCAGCGTCTGCCCACCGTCTCCAACATCTCGATTCCCGACGTCGACATCGAAGGGCTTCTCACCTCTCTCGACCTCGAAGGAATTTGCATCTCTTCTGGCTCGGCGTGCACGACGGGCAGCGTGGAACCTTCCCATGTCATGATGGCGATGGGACGCGAGGGCGATCTGGCGCGGAACTCGATGCGGATCAGCGTCGGCTGGGGAACTCGGGAACCCGACATCGAGTATGTGCTGGAGAGATTTCCTGCGATCCTGCAACGTGTTCGGGAGTTCTCGAGTCCTGGCTAGCGCGGAGAAGCAAGTATCAAAGTCCTAATCGCGATGAGTGGCGGGGTCGATTCCTCCCTGGCAGCCGCATTAATCAAGCAGCAAGGCCACGAATCCATCGGCGCCACCATCAAAACCTTCTGCTACAGCGAGGTCCCCGGCTCGTCGAAGACCTGCTGCGGCCTCGAGGGCATCGCCGACGCGCGGGCCGTCGCTCACGCCCTCGACATCCCGCATTACGTCTTCGACCTGGAAGAGGAGTTCACCAGCGACGTCATCGACGATTTCGTTGCGGAATACGGACGCGGACGAACGCCCAATCCCTGCGTCCTCTGCAACTCGCACACGAAATTCCGCGACTTGCTCCGCCGGGCCCGCATGTTGGGCTGTGACCGAATCGCCACGGGCCACTACGCGAGAATCGAACGAGAGAACGGCGGCACGCGACTCCTACGCGCGGCGGATCGCTCAAAAGACCAGAGCTACTTCTTGTGGGGGATCGACCGCGAAGTTCTCGAGGTCCTCGAACTGCCACTCGGCGAATTATCGAAACCGGAGGTACGTGAGCATGCCCGGGCGCTAGGCCTCGCCACGGCCGACAAGCCCGAGAGCTTCGACATCTGCTTCGTACCGGACGGCGACTATGCCGGGTTCCTGGCGACGCGCCTCCAGCCCGAGCACCCGGCTTTCCAGCCCGGGCCTATCCTGACCCTGGACGGTGAACAGATCGGGGAGCATCCGGGCTACTGCCGGTTCACGATCGGGCAGCGAAAGGGTCTGCCCGGAGGATTCTCGGAAGCGATCTACGTGGTCCGCATCGATCCTGACACCCGATCTATCTTCGTCGGGCCCGTCGACGCTCTCGACTCCCGGCTCGTGTCTGTCGAACAGCTCAACTGGCTGGGCGACGCGCCGGAGCCCGGCGATCAGGTGAGCGTGCAAATCCGTCATCGCGGCAACGCTGTCCCCGGCCAGATCGAGGATTCCGTACCGGACCGCGTATCTATCCAGCTGTACGACCCACACCGCGCGGTCACGCCAGGCCAGTCAGCTGCTATCTATGGCGGAGATGTCCTGCTGGGCGGTGGGAGGATCTGCTAGCCGGAGAGGCTAGTACTTGATTCCTTCCGCTTGAGCGAACTCTTTGATCGCCTGCTCTCCCTTGTCGTTCAGCTTCTCCGGGACGATGATCTTCACCTCGACGTATTGATCGCCGATTCGTCCGTCCTTCTCGACGCCCATCTTGGGTATCCGGAACTTCGTTCCACTGCTGGTGCCCGGTGGAACGCGCAGCACCACGCGTTTGCCATCCACCGTGCGTACGCGAAGTTTCGAGCCCAGCGCCGCCTGCGCGATGTTGATGGGTACCGTGCAGTATATGTCGAGTCCGCGTCGCCTGAAAAAGCGATCCTTCTTGACCTCGAATCTGACGATCAGGTCGCCCGGCGGACCGCCGCCCGGTCCGCGTTCACCCATCCCGGACATACGAACACGCGAACCGCTCTCGACCCCGGCCGGCACTCGCAGATTCACGCGCCGCTGGCTGGTCACCTGTCCCGTGCCACGACAACTGCCGCAAGGATCCGTGGCAATCTCGCCGCGGCCAAAACAGGCGGGGCACGGCTTGTTGATGGCGAAGTCGCCCTGCCCGAAGCTCACGTGACCGGCGCCGTCGCACTCGGGACAGCGTGTCGTCGTCGTGCCCACGCGAGCCCCGCTGCCGTCACACGTCGCGCATTCCTCGGTCACCGGAACGTTGACCGTTATCTGGCCGCCGCGCGTCGCTGTGCGGAATGGAACTTCAACCGAGTGTTCGACATCACGACCCTGGGTCGCCGTCTTCTGCTTGCGGCCACGCCCGAAATCGAAGATCGAGCTGAAGATGTCACCGATACCGCCCAGGTCATCGAACGAAAACCCGCGCCCGTGCTCCGCGCCGGCGCCGGGCGTCGTCGTGAAGTCCTCGAACGGCGTGAACTTGCGCATGCGGTCGTATTTCCTACGCCGCTCATCGTCCGAGAGAACGGAATACGCTTCCGAAACTTCCTTGAATTTGTCGCCGGCTTTGGGGTCGTCAGGATTCGCGTCCGGGTGATACTGCTTGGCCAGCTTGCGATACGCCTTCTTCACCTCGTCTTCGGTCGCGCTCTCCGAGACCCCGAGGATCTGGTAGTAATCTTTGGTCGTCGCTCCCGGCATCGGGAATCGCTTTCAGTTACTGGTCAGCACCGGCGGCCGGCCGGTACTTCTTCACCTCGACCAACGATGGGCGAAGCAAGGCATCTTTAAACAGGTAACCCCTCGCGATCTCCTGCGAGACCACATCGTCCTGGTCGGGCTCATCCGTCGACACTGTAACCAGAGCGTCATGTAGCTGCGGATCAAATGGCTGGCCCACGGCCTCGATCGCCGTCAGTCCGGCGGCCTCCAGCGCTCGCAGCAACTTGCTCTCGACCAGCTGCACGCCCTCGAGGATCGCCGCCGCCTTGTGCTCGCCGGAACTCATGTGGGAGACCCGAGCCAGGTCATCCAGCGATTCGAGCAGCAGCTTGACCAGCTCCGCCTGCGCACGCTCGGTCTGCTGGGCCCGCTCCCGTATGGTGCGCTTGCGGAAATTGTCGAACTCGGCCACCAACCTCAGGTGCCGGTCCTCCAACTCCTTGAGCTCATCGGTGAGCGAGCCGATCACTTCGTCCGACGTCGGAGCGACGCTGTTACTCTCTTCGTCAGCTGCGGCTAGCTCCTCCGCCGCCTCCGCGTCCGCCATATCGGCAGTTTCGGCTGTCGGCTCGTCCGACTGCTCGTGGTCCAGGTTCTCTTTTTCTTTCGGATCCATGCCTCTATTCGGGCTTCCTCGTTTGGAAATCGTGTCTGAGACTCATCGCTTGCCCGCCGGGCGTCAAGTCCCCTGGACCCGGGCCCGGCGGCTGGTGTGCCAAAACGACGGCACCGACATCAGTTAAGTGCAGGGAACGTGCCACGTTGCGAGACTCGCCGCCGTCTAGCTCAGCGGGCCGTCGGCTCCCGCCGCCAGCGGCTGCGCTTCTATCCGGCGCTCTATCCAGCCAAGCAAGTCCGCGACGATGCTCGACCTCGAGATCTCGTTCAAAACCTCATGGTAGAGACCGGGGAAGGTAACCATCTGAACGGCCTGCGGCCGGCCGACAGCGGCCGCAAAGCGCTGCATCTGGTCGGGGCGGGTGATCCGGTCCTCGCTGGGAACGAGCATCAGGACCGGTATCCGAAGCTTCGGCGCCTTCTCGAACGCGAGATCGACTTCGCGCATGATTTCACCGTAGAGCCGCGGAGTGACTCTGTCGTGAACGAGCGGGTCCCGCACGTAGGCGTCGACGATCTGTCTGTCGTGGGTAAGATACGCGGGATCGAGGCCGGTACTCATCGGCAACGCGGGAACCAAGTAATAGAGCGTCCGGGCCAGCTGCTCCTTCCAGCGCGGGACATCCATCGCCACGCCCAACGCCGGTGCGGAGAGTATCGCGCCACGAGCCGGCACCGCAGGGTACTCCTGGAGATACCGGATCAAGATCACTCCACCCAGCGAGTGGCCCAGCATCACCAACGGAGTATCGGGACCCGTACAACCGACGACGCGCCTGCGAAACTTCTCGAAATCATGTATGTAACGAGTGAAACGTCTGACGTGGCCGCGGCGGCCATCCGACCGGCCGTGCCCTCTATGATCGAGGGCGTAGGTGCTGATCCCAGCTCGCGCCAGATCCTGAGCCAGCTCATCGTAGCGCCCGGAATGTTCGCCGAGCCCATGCGACACCATCACCACGGCACGCGGTGACGGGATATCCCAACACCGGTAGTGTAGACGGACGCCGGCGGAGCCGGGGAAATAGGCGTGTGCGCCTTTCATGGGTGCCTGCTGCTCAAAGTCTCTATCTCTAGCGAACAACTACTCTTCAATGTTTGACTTCTGACGTCCAATCACAATCCTCGACACTCATCCCTCATCCCTCAACGCCAAACCGTTTTCCACTGAGCGTTGTGGGATGAGTGATGATGATTGTGATTACGCCTTGACCGTCGATCATTGCGCGTCAAGCGTTCCCCCGTCACCCCGATCTACCGTCCCCTCCAAAACCCGCCTCAACAGATCCAACGCCGCCTGCGATGCTCGCTCCCGCACCATATCGCGCGTACCCGGCAGATGAACCCTCCGCACCACCACCTCAGCACCAACCGCCACCGCCAGCCACACCGTCCCCACCGGCTTCTCGTCCGTCCCTCCACCCGGACCCGCGATCCCCGTGACCGCGATCCCGACTTCAGCGCCCGTTCGACGAACAACGCCAGCGGCCATTTCCTTCGCCGTTCTCTCCGATACCGCTCCGTGCTCGCGAAGCGTCTCTGCGTCAACGCCCAGCAGCTCGACCTTTGCCCGATCGGCGTACGCTATCACTCCGCCCCAGAAGTACTCCGACGAACCGGCCGTATCGGTGAGCCGCTTGGCGATGAGACCCGCGGTGCAGCTCTCGGCCACCGCTGCCATCAATCCCTTCTCCTTGAGCAACCCGCCGACCACCTCCGCCAGCTCGACCGTTCCTTCGGCGTAGATATACGGGTCGAGGATCACCCGCAGACGATCCACCGCCTCCTCCAGCGCACCGGCCACAGCGGATTCATCAGCGGACCACGCCGTCAGCCGGATATCGTTGCAGTCGATCTCGGGTAGGAAGGCGACGTCGATGGGTAGGTCGTCGAACCGGTCAGCGACACGCTCTGCGATGGCCGATTCAGCGATACCTGCCGTCCGCAGATACCGCCGGAACGGACGCTGAGCTTCACCAGCCGCCCGCTCTGCCAGAAACGGTCTAACGGACGACTCCACCATCGCCTCGAGCTCATGAGGCGGCCCGGGCAGAAGTATGCATACTCCCAGGTCATCGTCTTCGATCGCGATCCCCGGAGCCGTGCCACGCGCGTTCGGGAAGACGATCCCTCCTCGCGGAACCTCCGCCTGCACTCGATTGCTATCCGGGATCTTCCCCCGCAGCTTCCACCGCTCGAGCAGCGCCGCCCAAAGATCCTCCCGGAACTCGAGCGGCAGATCGAATACCGCCGCCACTGCCGCTCGCGTCACGTCGTCCGCCGTCGGGCCCAAGCCGCCTGTCGTGATCACGGCGCCAGTGCGCTCGAGAGCCTTCCGTACCACATCGGCGATGGCGGATTCCGAGTCACCTACGGTCGTCTTGCGAACAACGCGAAGGCCAATCGGTTCGAGCTTCTGTGCGATGAGTGAGGCGTTGGAGTCGATCGTCGCGCCGCTCAGCAACTCATCCCCTATCGCAACGATCTCGAGGGCGTTCAGCTCACGCTTCATTCCGGCCCGTTCGAACAACGCTACGGTAGCGCCAGAGGTAGACGCCTAGCGAATACGCCGTCAGCAAGACGGCAATGCCAAGGGTGATCGTCACCCACGTTCCGTGCAGGACTTTCCAGAAGGACCAGAAGGGACTGTCCCAACCGCGCTCCAGCGCTTGATGCCGCAGGGCCAGCCAGAGAATCTCGCCACCGATGAACAGGTTCTGGAACAGAGCCTTGTATTTACCCGCCTTGCCCGCCGCGATGACGACGCCTCGCTGCTTCGCAAAGCCGCGGAAGACCGTGATCAGGACCTCACGCCCGAGCACCACGATCAGCACCCAAAGCGGCAAGACGTGAAATAGCCCCGGGACGACATCCAATCCCGAGCCCGCCCCCCGCACCGACAGGATGTAGAACGGGATGAACGTGCTGACGAGCAGGAGTTTGTCGGCGATCGGATCTGCCAGCTTGCCGAAGTCGGTGATCTCGCCGCGCTTTCGTGCCAGGTGGCCATCCCAAACGTCAGACAGCCCCGCCGCTACGAACAGCACAAAGGCTGCCAGCAACTGACCGAACCCACCGCGCAGGATCAGATAGAACAGCAGCGGCGTCGCGAGGACGCGTATGACGGTAATGATGTTCGGCAGGTTCACAGGGAATAGCCCCCGATCACCCGAGGGATTTTATCACCAGCTTCGCGACGGCCTTAAGCGTGTCGAAAACGCCGACTCCCTTGGTCGCCACGCCCTCGTACGAGGGAACACGGTCCGGGTTGAGGTGACGATCCAGCTCTTCCGCCGGAGACACGTTCGGCAGGTCACGTTTGTTGTATTGGATCACAAATGGGATCTGTCGCAAATCGTAGCCGTACTCAGCCAGATTCTCGTACAGATTGTGCATCGCCTCTATGTTGGCGTCCAGTCTCTCGACCTGGCTGTCGGCCACGAAGACGACCCCATCTACGCCCTTCAAGATCAGCTTCCGGCTGGCGTTGTAATAGACCTGGCCGGGCACCGTGTAGAGATGAAACCGCGTCTTGAAGCCGCGGATCGTCCCCAGGTCCACGGGAAGGAAGTCAAAGAACAACGTGCGCTCCGTCTCCGTCGCCAGACTGATCAGCTTACCGCGAGTCGACGGCGCGACCTTGTTATAGATGTACTCCAGGTTCGACGTCTTACCGCCGAGCCCGGGGCCATAATAGACTATCTTGCAGTTGATCTCCCGGGACGCATAGTTGATCATCGACATAGTCGAGATCCCCTATTCCCGGAACAGTCGATCAATCTCATCCTCAGCGTCATCCACGAAGCCTCGCTCGAGAGCCGGAGTCTCGTCATCTGCCTCAGCTCGACCGAACACATCCTCGAAGGCCTTGGTCAGACCCCCGACCGCGTCCTTGATCTTGATGCGGACGAGACCCAGGGTCGTCTGTTTATTGAAGAGCACCACCAGGATCAAGCGCTTGCCGATATCCGCGAGGTACATCGACTCGGTGCGCCCCTGGTGGAACAAAGAGCTGAATTCCTCTTCGCCGATCAGCGTCGCCAGCTGGTCGTTGGCCGAGAAGTCGGCCGCCGTCAGGCTGGCGAACGCCGCCGAATCAAAGTCCGGCTGCTCCCCTACCGTCGTCACGAGCTGGCCGGTTCGATCGACCAACAGAGCACACCGTGCGTTCGACTCGTACAGAAGGTTTGAGAGGATACCCTCGATCCGCTGTGAGTCGCTCGGCCCGAATGACCAGCTCGGTGCTCCGCCTGGCGTCATCCGCTCGCTATCCCGTTACCGTTAGGCGCCGCTCGGCTCCAACTCGCCGGCCGTTAGCGCATTCTCCATCCGCTCGAGAATCGCGGTCGCCCGCTTCTTCAGCTTGGGTTCCTTCTCCCAGCCAATGTAGTCTCGCAGCAGATGAGCGTTCTCTACGTCGGGGTGCTTGCCGATGTAACTCAGCGCCGCCAACCGCCGTAGCGGCCGCGGGCTGAACAGGTTGCGACGATGACGGTTCATCTGATCTCGGACGAACAATACACCTAGCGCACTCACCGCAGCCGCACCGGCCACCGCGAGCCCCACCGTCCGCAACCACCTGATCGTAAGGTTCTCCCGATCCATGACCCAACCCATCTACATTCCTCTGCGCCCAGCCAGTGCCTGGGCGATTGTTACTCCGTCCGCGTATTCCAGATCGCCGCCAACCGGTAGCCCTCGGGCCAGGCGCGTTACTTCCACACCCTTCGATGTCAACGACCTGTGCAAGTACGTCGCCGTCGCTTCGCCTTCGACGCTTGGGTTCGTCGCGATTATCACTTCGCGAACCTCGCCGTTCAACCGCGAATACAACAACTCGATCTTTAACTCATCGGGCCCTATGCCGTCGAGCGGCGAAAGGCAGCCTCCCAGCACGTGGTAGAGTCCCCGGTAACCGCCGGAGCCGTCTATGGCTGTTATGTCCGATGCCTCCTCTACCACACAGATCTTCGTCCGATCCCGGCTGTGATTCGTGCAGTACTCGCACGGATCGGACTCGCTCAGGTTGTTACAGATCGAGCAGTGCCTCACCCGCTCGGCCATCGTCTCGATGGCTCTCGCTAGCCGGCACGCCTCCTCCGGCGGGATCTTGAGCAAATGATGAGTGAGCCGATATGCGGTCTTCCGACCGATACCTGGGAGACGCGAGAACTCGCTGGCCAGATCGTCGATTACCGACATGCCAGCGCCTTACGAACCTCCGAACAGGCTGCCGAGGTTGAACGGGCTCAAGCCGCCAGTCATCTGACTGAGTTCTTCGTCGTACAGCTGACGAGCGCGAGCCTGAGCGTCGGCCACCGCCGCCTGAATCAAGTCCTCCAACATCTCTACGTCGGATGGATTCACCACCGACGGATCGATCTTGACCTCGCGGATTCGGCCCTGGCCATCCGCTACCACCGTGACCAGTCCACCTCCGCTGCTGGCTGTGACCGTCTTACTCGCCAGTTGTGTCTGGATCTCGGTCAGTCGAGCCTGACCTTGCTGAACCAGCTGGAACAACTGGTGGATATTGTTCATCCTGGCAACTCCCGCTCACCCGTCATCGCTGTTGAAGTTTACAGATCGCTGAAAACCACGCAAGGCTAGCCCTTTAGGCCGTTTCCAGCTCCGATACTACTCGATCAATTCAAGGTCCAACTTGTCCACCAGGTCCTGGAGACCCCGGTCATCTTCGACCAGCCGAGCCAGCTTCTGCTCGCGAGTTGTCTCCTGGCTTACCCTCGGCGGAAGCGGTTCCCCAGTCCCTGATCCCGTTATTCGTATGGGACGCCCAAGACGCTTCGAAAGTTCCTCCTCTATACGCCGCCGGGCGATCTGGTCCTCGAGGACCTCCGCCGCCGGTGTGCCGGCGGCACACGAGACCCGTAGCTCGCCGTCGGGAAGCAGAGCTATGATCCGTGCCGCCCGCATGGCGATCCCCTGGCCCGGACGGAGCACCTGACCGTCGGCGATCATCTCCTGCCAGGCCGTCTGCGCCGCAGCTAACGGTCCTCCTTCGGCAAGCGGCGCCGAGGTGAGTTCGCTCCCCGTCTCGGGTGGTCCGGGGTTGCCCGGCGGTTCCGGGCTCTGAAGTGGCGCGGCCTGCTGCCCACCTGACTTCCTTCGCGTGCGCGGAGCGCTGCCGCCGGCCGGCGGGCTAGTCGGTGGGCCAGCGGACCCGCCCCCTGGCGCGCCGGGGTTCCCACGAACGGCCGCGATAAGCTCCTCGAGCTCGACCGTCCGATCCAGCATTGCGAACTTGAGAAGCAACACTTCGACCAGAATCCGCTGCTGCTCGCTCTTCCGGAATCGGCCATCCGTATCAAGCTCGGCCAGTCCTGAGAGCATACGCATCAAGTCTCCAGCGGCGAACCGCTCAGCCATCGCCGAATACCGAGTTGAAAGCTCCTCGGACATCAGGTGCAGTGATTCGACACCCTCGAGTTTCGCCCTGAGCAGCTGACGCAATCCCTCGCCGAGACCTTTGTGAAACTCCTCCAGGTCGTAGCCGCCATCGACCAGTCGCTCCACATACCCGAAAACCTCCGCCGTCTTCCGGTCGGCGAGTATTTCATACAACTCGAAGAAGAGATCCTCCTCGATGAGACCAAGGACTTGGCGGACATCGGCCACACCGATCTTGTCACCGCTGAACGCGAGGACCTGGTCAAGAGCCGAGAGCGCGTCGCGCAACGCGCCGTCCGCCTTTCGGGCGATCGGCAGCAGAGCCGCTTCCTCGGCCTCCACGCCCTCCGCGGTCAGCACATGGTCTAACCGATCTCGGATCTGCTGCGCTGTGATCCTGTGGAAATCGAACCGCTGGCACCGTGACAGGATGGGCGGCGCCGCCTGGAAGATCTTCCCTGGCTCCGTCGTGGCCAGGACGAAGATGACACGCGGCGGCGGCTCCTCGAGGATCTTCAGGAACGCGTTCCACGCCTCCCGCGTGAGCATGTGGGCCTCGTCGATGATGTAGACCTTGTAACGCGACTCCTCGGACGGCGCGTACATGGCACGCTCACGAAGGTCGCGGGCATCATCGACGCCGCGATTGGACGCTGCGTCGATCTCTACAACGTCCAATGACGTACGACCCGACCAGATCTGTTGGCAGCTCTCACACTCACCGCACGGCTCGCCGCCCTGCCGGTTCGCGCAGTTGAGCGCCATCGCCAGCACCCGAGCGGCCGTCGTCTTGCCTATACCACGCGGGCCACAGAACAGGTAGGCGTGCGCGATCCGGCCTCGCTCCACACCCGTGCGAAGCGTAGACGACACGTGATCCTGTCCGACAATCTCGGAGAAATTGCGTGGCCTATATAGTCGTGCGAGTGCGGGACGATGCATGCTCGTGGGTTTACGCGGTTAGCCGTTGCAAGGAAGAGTAGCCCCCTCTCCCCGCCTTCCCTTGTGCCAACACCATGAGGCTGATCGACCCAATCTATGCTGGTTGTGGGAAGGCAGCAACACGGTTCACATGTTGGAGGGGAATTGCTGAAGCGGATTCGACGATTCGCTCATCCGGGGATCTTGGAGCCGGGACCCGCACCCCCAGTCCCCGCCCCCCCCGAATCCCCGAATCTCGTAATCACCGAATCCCAACCCGCAACGTGAACCTGCCGGTCTCTCCCCCA
>JBDHJS010000094.1:0-6552 GCA_039586795.1 Gemmatimonadota bacterium | reverse complement strand
CACTTTGTCCAGAGACATGAAATATACGACCTTGTCCTCCGGGTTCTCCACCGTGTCCATCAACAGCAATCCCCCCACCTGCGCCATCGCCTCGATGATCAGCACGCCGGGCATGATGGGCAGACCCGGGAAGTGGCCGATGAAGAACGGCTCGTTGATCGTGACGTTCTTGATGCCAACGATCCGCTCCGCCCTCTCGTACTCGACCACCCTGTCGACCAGCAGGAACGGATAGCGATGCGGCAGGATCCCGAAGATCTGGTTGATGTCTACCCGCCGCGCTGTCCGCTGCCGCCGGGCCCGTTCTGCCAGGGAGCGCGCCAGGGCGATGTTGCCGCGATGCCCCGGGCGCTCGGCGACGACACGACCCTTGATCGGAGTTCCGACCAGCGCCAGGTCGCCCAGCAGGTCCAGAACCTTGTGGCGCACGAACTCATCGTCGTAGCGAAGCTCGACACCCTCGTACAGCCCGCCGGCGGTGAGCACGACGGTGTTCTCCACGCTGGCACCGAGCGCCAGGCCCGCTGCCCGCAGCTTCTCGGCGTCCTCGTAGAAGCCGAAGGTACGGGCCGACGCGATATCCTGGCGAAAGCCGTTGGGCGTCGGTTCGTAGACTATGTGCTGCCGTCCGATCAGCGGGTGGTCGAACTCGATCGTCACCGATAAAGCGTAGGCCTTGTCAGGAAACACCGCGTAGCGCGACTCGCCTTCCTCGACCGCGAACGGCTCACTGACCTCGTAGACGACCCGATCGGCCGACTGCTCCTTAATGCCCGCATCCTCCATAAGTTTGGCGAAGACGGCCGCGCTTCCATCGCCGGCGGGCGGCTCTTCGCCATCCAGTTCGACCAGCACGTTGTTTTTTAATGATACGGCGACCACCGAGAGCAGATGCTCTACGGTTCGCACACGGACACCCTCGTTCTCCAGTGCGGTTTCCCGCTCGACCTCCACCACCCGGTCCACACGCGCCGGGACCGCCGGCGCGTCATTCAGATCGACGCGCCGAAACACGACTCCGCTGTCGGGGTCGGCTGGCTTCAGCTTCAGCTTCACATCGGCTCCCGAGTGAAGCCCGGTGCCCGAAAGCTCCACCGGCTTCGCAAGTGTCCTTTGCTTCAATTCTGCCCTCCGTACCCGCCTGAAGTTGCTGCCTGTCCGGATCGTCAGGACTGCGACCCGTCGGAACCTCCCTCACCTGTCAGCTGTCGCTCCAGCTCGCGCACCCGGCGGATGAGCTCGGGCAGCTTCAAGAAAGCCGCGTTCGCCCTCATCACCTGTGTCCGCGGCCGCGCCGGGTAGCCGAACCAGATCTCGCCAGCCGGGATGTCGTGACTGACGCCCGCCTGGGCGGCAACCTGGGCGCCGTCTCCGATGGACAGGTGGCCGATGATGCCGACCTGGCCCGCCAGCGCCACGCCGTTGCCGATCTCGGTGCTGCCGGCCACGCCTACCTGGGCCACGATGATGCAGTTGCGTCCCACGCGGACGTTGTGGGCGATGTGCACCAGGTTGTCGATCTTGGTGCCTGCCCCTATGCGAGTCTCACCCACCGAGCCGCGATCGACGCAGCTATTCGCGCCGATCTCTACATCATCCTCGATGACACAACGTCCCACTTGCGGGATCTTACGGTGGCCTTCGCCGGTGAAGACGTAGCCGAAGCCATCGACCCCGAGACGTGCGCCGCTGTGAATGATGCAGCGCTCACCAAGGCTCGTGCCGGGATAGAGCGTGACCTGACTCTTGAGTTCGCTGTCCGCGCCGATCTCACAGCTTTCGCCAATGACGCAGCTCGAGCCGACGCGCACATTGTCGCCTAGCCTGGCACCAGCTCCGACGACCGAATTGTGGCCGATGTAGACGTCGCGACCGAGCTCCACGCCAGCCCCTAGCGACGCCGTGGGCGACACCCCCGTGGCTCGCGGCGCCGCCGGATACAGCAACGTCAGCGTCTCCGCCAGCGCCTGATGTGCGTCATCCACCCACAGCACGGTCTCGCTCGGCGGCAACTCGTCCAGCTCGCCGAGGTTTCTGCCCACTATGACCGCCGCTGCTTGAGTGGCGGCAAGATACGGGACGTACTTACGTCGGGCAAGAAAGCTGACGTCCTCCGGGCCGGCCGTCTCCAGCGGTGCCGCGCCCTTGACCGGCCGCGCGGCGTCACCCTGCAGCTCGGCGCCCAGCTTATTTGCCAGCTCTCCCACGGTCAAGCTCTGCGACATCTTGATCAAGTCCTCGTTCGGGATACGTGTTGCGACCGCCCGCCAACGCAAAAGGCGCCCACGGTCCCTCGTCTACCGTAGGCGCGGTATCCGTGCGTTCCTGTTGCCGATCGAGCGGGCTTCGAGTCAGTTCGAGGGGCTGCCCCCAGCCGCCGCCTGTGCCTGCAAGCGCTCGACCACCAGCGGTGTGATGTCCAGCGCCGTGTCGGCGTCGATCAGCGCGCCTGCGGCCGCGTCGAAGATCATCGAGTAACCCTGCTCAATGCGAATCGACACGAGCACGTTTCGGATGTTCTCGAAGATCGGCTGGACCAGCTCCTGCTGGCGCCGCTCCGCGACCTGCTGGATGTCGGCCGTCCGCTGCTCGTACTGCATCTGCTTGGCCTGGATCTCGCGTTGCCGCTGCTGGCGAGCTTCTGGCGACAGCATGATCTGCTGCTGATCGTAGGTCGTCAGCATCTGTTGCAGCGAATCCTCGAGTGCCTGAACTTCGCTCTGCCAGCGCGCCAGCTCGCGCTCGAAGGTCGCCTGGGCCTCGGCCGCTCCCGGTGCCTGGGCGATGATCTCCGTCGAGTTGATGTAGGCGAGCTTGGGCACCTCGACTTGAGGTTCGCTGAGCCCGTTGTAGCCGAGCAACGCCAGTGCCGTCGCTCCGACGACCGCGCTCATTCTGTAACGCACTGCCTTTTCTCCTTCCTGCTGTGAGCAACGGCGCGCCGCGTCGGGCCCTCACCCGGCCGGCTGCCGTTTCGCTGGTGCGAACGGGGACTGTGCCCGATCGCTAGAATATCTGCCCGAACCGGAAGTGGAGCTTCCAGCCCGGGTTCGGGTTGCCAAAGACGTCGCGACGATCGAATCCGTAGGCGTAATCGAGCCCAATAGGTCCCATCGGCGTCACGATTGTCGCTCCGAAACCTGCCCCGCGCAACAGTACGGACGGATTGAGCCCGATCGCGTTGCTCCAGACGTTGCCCGCGTCGTAGAACACGTTGACGAACAGGTTGCCACCCAGGTTCATCCCGAGGCTGGCCGAGAAGTGGAAGAACGATTCGCCGACGCGGTCCAGCCGGCTGAACCCCGGCGTTTCTCGCGGAACGTGACCGGCCGGGGTGATGGTGAGTTCTTCGTAGCCGCGCAGCTTGGGTCCGTACTGCACGCCGCCCATGAAGAACCGCTCCAGGTAGAACGGGTTCTGTCCTTGAATCAAGCCACCCTGCACGCCGAGGCCCAGTGACAGCTCGATCCCGGTCTTCGTCGGGTCGCTGCGCAGGTTGGCGATCGGGGTGAACCAGCCGGTCTCGAAAGTCAGTTTCCGGTAGTCTCCGTCGCCGCCCAGCGGCCCGCCCACGAATTCGATCCCCGCCGCCATCCGACTGCCGCGCGACGGGAACAGCGGGTGGTTCCGAGTGTCACGGGCGACGGCGATCTGGAACGCGCTGCGCGTACCCACGTTGAGCAGCTGTCGGTCGGTAAAGTCGAGGTCTTCCTGGGAGGCGTCGTCGTACTCGTCGCGCAGCAGCGTGTACTGGAACGAGATCCGTGTCCAGCGGGATCCGAGCAGCGGCGTCCCGACGGTCACGCTGCCGCCAATCTGGCGGCGCCTTCCCAATCCGACGTAGCTGAACTGGTCGCGGGCGGCCCGCAGCGAGATGCCCAGAGAGTTGCGCGTGCCGAATATCGCCGGGTCCTGGTAGCCCAGCTCGATATCGTTCGTGCGGCTCCCGAACACCCAGCGGAAACGTCCCACCTTCGCCTGGCCGAACAGGTTGGGCTGCTCGTAGCCGATGAACCCGGCTATCCCGGCTGACGGCGACAACGACGCGCCGAAGTTGATGTTTCCGGTCTGCTTCTCTTGCACCCGGAAGGTGATATCGATGTCACCTTCCTCGTTGGGCCGCATCCCCAGCGCTTCGTTCGGCGGCAACGGCTCGAAGAAGCCCAGTCCCTGGACCGTCTGGTAGCTGTTGATGATCCGTTCGTCACCGTACACATCGCCGGGCAGCAGCACCAGGCGGTCACGGATGACCCGCTCGTGTGTCGTCGTGTTACCCGCGATGTTGACCAGGTTGACGTAGGCCTGCTCGTTTTCCTGGATCCGCCAGATCAAACGCACCCGCGGATCTCCGTCTTCACCGTCCGGCATCCGCTCGACCACCGGCTCCACCTGTGCGTAGAGGAAGCCGGCGTTGCGATACAGCTGGTTGATCAGGTCAGTGGCTTCCTGCCACTGGTGTGTGTCGAACACCGGATCACCTTGCGGTTCTCCTCCGCCGATCAGCGGCAACCGGGACAGCAGCGAACGGCTGTTCGGGTTGAAGCGCATCTCGAGCATCTCGGTGGGGTAGTGCGTGTTGCCTTCGACCTGGAAATCGCCGATCCGGTATTGACGACCTTCGTCCACCTGGATGACCAGCTTGGTCTTACCCGTCCCCGGGTCGACGATCATAGTGTCGCCAACGACCTGGAAGTCGAGGTAGCCCTTCGAGCCATAGTACTCGATCAGTCGGACTTCCCGGTCGTAGTCGTACTCTTCCTGTTGAAACTCGCCCGTTTGCCACCAGAAGAAGCCTTCGGGCTTGATGTCCATCGCGCCGATGATGTCGTAGTCGCTCAGGAACTCGTTGCCCTCCACCTCGATGCTCGCCACCACCAGCCGGCGGCCCTCCGTCACTTCGAATATGAGCCGGTACTCGCCGGGCCGGTCTGTGGGGATCAGCAAGGTATCCACTTGAGCTCGTACGTAGCCCCTGCCTGCCAACTCGTCGCGGATGTGGTACTTCGCCTGGTGTACGGCGTTGGGGTTGAGCGGCGCGTCACGCTCCAGACCCGATGTGTCTCGAATCGCGCCGCTGCTGATGTGCTGAGAGCCCTGGAAGGAGATGCCGACGATGAATGGCCGCTCGACCACCTCGACGATCAGGACTTCCCGGCCGTTCGCCCGGCCTGCATAAGCCCTGATGTCGTCGAACTGGCCCGTGGCGAAGATCCGCTGTATGCCACGCTGGATATCGGTCAGGTTGGTCTCATCACCGGGCCGGATGCCCAGTTCAGACAGGATGACGGGGGTGGCGACACGGACGTTCCCCGTCACGCTGACAGAGTCGAATACAACGACAGCGGGGGCGGCGCCCTGCTGACTCCAGAGCGGTGCGGCCGCTGCCAGCAACAGCGCGGGCACGACCGCCGTGATCCAAGTGCGTCTAATCAACCTCACGTCGTCGACGACGAGGAGGAGAGCGCTTCAACGGCCGCGCCCCGTACGTCACGTCGAATCCGTGCTCGACGAGGAACTCGACCGCCGGGTCCGTCAATTGGAGCGTCAGTGCTTCTTCCCCCAGCCGGGCATGAACGTCACGCATCAATACGCCGACGATCTGCCGGATGTGATCGCGGTCCAGCGGGTGGAACACGATGACGTCATCCAGACGGTTGAGAAACTCCGGGTTGAATACCTTCTGGATCTCGTCCTTCACCCGCTCCGCCATGTCCTCATAGGTCGCCTGTGCGTCGGTCGTGTGGAACCCGACGCTGCCTCCCTTGGCGATGTCGCGTGCCCCCACGTTCGAGGTCATGATCAGAATCGTATTCTTGAAATCGATTACCCGACCGTAGTTGTCCGTTATGCGGCCGTCATCGAGGATCTGCAGCAGTATGTTGAAGACGTCCGGATGCGCTTTCTCGATCTCGTCGAACAACACCACGCTGTACGGCTTATGCCGCACGGCTTTGGTCAGCGCACCGCTGTCTTCGTAGCCCACGTACCCCGGCGGCGCCCCGATCAGGCGGCTGACGGAGAACTTCTCCATGTACTCCGACATGTCGACCCGGATCAGCGCATTCTCGTCGGCAAAGAGAAAGCGCGCCAGTGCCCGGGCCAACTCCGTCTTGCCGACGCCGGTGGGGCCGCTGAAGATGAATGATCCGATGGGCCGTTTGGGGTCTTTGAGACCGGCGCGGCTGCGGCGTATCGCGCGGCTGATCCCGGTGATGGCCTCGTCCTGGCCCACCACGTAAGCGTGCAGCTCCTCTTCCATCCGCATCAGCCGGTCCGTCTCGCCTTCCTGCAAGCGTGTTACCGGTATGCCGGTCCAGCGCGAGACGATGAACGCGACGTCTTCCTCGGTGATCGAGGGGCGATACGTCTGTCGTTCCTTCTCCCACTCCTCCTTGCGCCGGCGGATCTCCGATTGCAGATCGCGCTCCTGGTCACGCAGCTCTGCCGCCTTCTCGAAGTCCTGCTCGCGGATCGCCTCGTCCTTCAGGTCGGCGATACGCTTCAATTCGGTTTGCAGGTCTTCGACTTCGGGGGGCGGCACCTGTGTGGACA
>JBDHJS010000052.1:0-22792 GCA_039586795.1 Gemmatimonadota bacterium | reverse complement strand
GGGTTTGATGCTGCCGCGTTCCCGCCGTACGTTGCACCGGCGCTCCAACCACTGTCAAACCCACTGCGAGCGAGCCCTGACATGACTCACCGCCGAACCTTCTTGAAGCAACTCACAGCCATAGCCGGTGCCACTGGCATATCCAGCGTCGTGGCCGCGCATCGAGCGCTGGCTAGGGAGATGGCGCGTCTTCCTACTGCAGCCGCCGCGTGGGCGCTGCGCGACCGCTATCTGCTGGATCCCGGCGTGACGTACTTCAACCACGGGTCGATCGGCACCATTCCCCGGGTCGTGCAGCAGGCGCGAACCACTTATCTCGATCTCTGCGAAACGAACCCGTGGCTCTATATGTGGGGCGGTGCATGGGATGAGCCGCGGGAAGAGGTCCGCGCGAAGGCGGCGGCGCTTCTCGGTTGCGATACCGTCGAGCTCGCCTTCACACACAACACGACGGAGGGTTTCAATACGCTGGCCGGTGGCCTGGCGTTAGGTCCCGGCGATGTGGTTCTGTTCAGCTCACTGAACCACCCGGGCGCCGCGATCTGCTGGAGTCATTACGCCGGGTTGAGAGGCTTCAAGGTCCAGAGTTTCGACTTTCCGATCTCAGAGGTCCCGGACATGACGGCGGAAGACGTGCTCGACGCCTATGACCGCCACATCACGCCACGCACACGAGTCCTGGTCTTCCCCCACGTCGACAACATCGTCGGGTTACGTTACCCCGTGAAGGAGATGGCAGCTCTGGCCCACGAGCGTGGGGTGGAGATTGTGGCCATCGATGGCGCACAAACCGTCGGCATGCTGGAGATCGATCTTCACGAGCTGGGCGTCGATGTCTATTGCACCAGCCCGCACAAGTGGGTGCAGTCGCCGAAGGGCCTCGGCCTGATGTATGTGCGGAAGGATCTCCAGAACGACCTCAATCCGATTTGGGTCACCTGGGGTCAAGCGCGCTGGAAAGGAACGGCGCGAGTCTACGAGGACTATGGTACCCGGAACCTGCCGGAAGTCATCACCCTTGGCGACGCTCTCGACTTCCAGGAGGCTTTGGGAGGAGCTGCCAAGGAAGAACGTTATCGCGAGATCCGAGAGCTTTTCCGAACCATGACCGAGCGCTCTGACCACGTGATCTGGCGCTCGCCAAACCGTTGGGAGAGAGGCGCGTCCCTCTACGCGCTGGAGATTCGCGGCCGCAGCAGCTCCGACGTGTTCGATATTCTACACGGGGAACACGGATTGGTGTTCCGGCCGTTTAGCACTCAGGGGCTCAATACGGTGCGGATCTCGCCCAACGTGTACAACACCGAGGACGAGGTCGCCCGCTTCTTCGAGTTGACCGCCGCGATGTGAGGCGCGCTGGACTTCCCTACCGGCGAACACCTTATAGTATAGGGGCGACGAAATCACTTTCACTCTGCAGGATAGCGAGTAGTGCGATGAGCCCAGACAACGGGGGCGACGGCTCGGGCGCCACGTCCATCGCCTCGCGAAGCGGCGTACGCAACCGCGAGGTCCGAGACGCCACCGTAATCCGCTTCGCCGGCGACTCCGGCGACGGAATCCAGCTGACCGGCACCCAGTTCGCAATGGAAAGCGCGATCGCCGGGGCCGATGTCGCGACCTTCCCAGATTACCCGGCCGAGATCCGGGCGCCCGCCGGTACGACCTACGGCGTCTCCGCCTTCCAGGTCCATTTCGGCTCCGTAGATATCCGGACATCCGGCGACGAGTTGGACGTTCTCGTGGCATTCAATCCGGCGGCTCTGAAGGTGAACCTGGGTGACCTGCGGGTAGGCGGAATGGTGGTTGTGGACGAGAGCTCGTTCACGGACCGCAACCTCAAGAAAGCGGACTACGAATCGAACCCGCTGGACGACGGCACCTTGTCGCCCTACCAGCTGCTCAAGCTCGATATCACACGGCTCACGGAAGGGGCGGTGAAGGAATTCGGCCTCACCTCCAAGGAAGCGCGACGCTCCCGCAACCTGTGGGCGCTTGGTCTCATGCTCTGGATGTACGGCCGCTCGCGGTCGGCGACCGTTGAGTGGCTGAAGGCCAAGTTCGCGAAGAAGCCGGAGATCGCTGAGGCGAACATTGCTGCGCTCAACGCCGGCCACGTCTTCGGCGAGACGGCGGAGATGCCCAGCGATATCGTCGGGTATACCGTCGCCGCCGCCGATGTCGATCCCGGACTGTATCGAACCGTCACCGGCACCGAGGCCGCCGCCTGGGGCCTGCTCGCCGGTACCCGTGCCGCCGGGCTGGGTCGGCTGGTGTTCGGCTCGTACCCCATAACTCCGGCCTCGCCGCTGCTCCATGTGATGGCCGGGTTATCTGAGTTCGGCGTGGTCACCTTTCAGGCGGAGGACGAGATCGCCGCTATCTGCTCCGCAATCGGCGCCTCGTATGGCGGCGCGCTGGGCGTCACCGCTAGCTCCGGCGCCGGCGTCGCCTTGAAGACCGAAGCCGCCGGTCTCGCCGTGGGTGCGGAGCTACCGCTGATCATCGTCAACGCCCAGCGCGCCGGGCCCTCCACCGGAATGCCGACCAAGGCGGAGCAAGCCGACCTGCTTCAGGCGCTGCACGGTCGGCACGGCGATGCGCCGGTCGCGGTAGTGGCCGCGGCTACGCCGACCGACTGTTTCGAGGTAGGCGTCGAAGCGGTTCGCCTGGCGACCAAGTACATGACGCCGGTCATCTTCTTGACGGACGCCTACCTGATGAACGCGGCAGAACCGTGGGCGATTCCGGACCTGAACAAGGTCGAGCCGTTCCCGGTCAAATTCCGCACCGAACCCGAGGGCTTTCACCCGTTTCTCCGCGATCCGGAGACGCTGGCGCGTCCCTGGGTGCGGCCGGGGACGCCGGGCCTCGAGCATAGGGTCGGCGGCCTGGAGCGCGACCACGAGACCGGCGACATATCGTATGACCCCGAGAACCACGCTCGCATGACCGAGGCGCGCGCCGCGAAAATCGCCGGGATCGCGAACGACATCCCATTGCAGAAGCCGGAGCTGGGACCGGAGAAGGGTCCGATGGTGGTGGTCGGTTGGGGTTCGACTTACGGACCGATCTACCAGGCCGTTCACAGAGCCCGGGACGAAGGGTACGACGTCGCCCACGTGCACCTCCGCTATCTGTCGCCCTTCCCACGCAACCTGGGCGAGCTGTTGAAAGGGTACGAGAAGATCCTGGTGCCGGAAATGAACACGGGGCAGCTAGTGACGCTGCTGCGCAGCGAGTACCTGATCCCAGGTGAACCGCTGACAAAGGTGAAGGGGCAGCTGTTCAAGATCGCCGAGGTCTATGACGCGATCCGCGAGAGGATGGGTAAGTGACGATGGCGACCGCGACGAACGATCAGAAGCTCAAAGCGTCCGACTTCGCGTCGGACCAGGAAGTCCGCTGGTGCCCGGGCTGCGGCGACTACGCCATCCTGAAAGCGATTCAGAAGACTCTCGCCGATCTTGGCGTCAAGCGCGAGAACACGGTCTTCGTCTCTGGCATCGGTTGCGCCTCGCGCTTCCCCTACTACATGTCGAGCTACGGTTTCCATACCATACACGGTCGCGCGCCTGCGTTTGCGACCGGCATCAAATTGTCCAACCCCGAGCTTGATGTCTGGGTGGTGAGCGGCGATGGCGATGGCCTGAGCATCGGCGGCAACCACACGCTCCACACGCTGCGTCGAAACGTGAACCTTCAGATCTGCCTGTTCAACAACGAGATCTACGGACTGACCAAGGGTCAGTACTCTCCGACTTCCCGGCAGGGTACCACCAGCCCGTCAAGTCCGCAGGGATCGTTGGAGCAGCCCCTCTCTGCCTGTCGGTTCGCGATTGGCGCCGGCGCCCGGTTCGTTGCGCGTTCTATCGATACGCAGCAAAAGCATCTCATCGAAGTTTTGAAACGCGCACACGGACACCATGGCGCATCGTTCACAGAGATCTTTCAGAACTGCATCGTCTTCAACGACGGCGCCTTTTCTAACTTCACCGACAAGGCGGTGGCCTCGGATCAGCAGATCCTTTGCGAACACGGCAAGCCGCTGGTTTTCGGGAAGAACAACGACAAAGGCCTGCGCCTGAAGCCCGGCACGCTTCAGGTCGAAGTCGTAGAGTTGAAAGATGGTGTCAACGAGGACGACCTCCTTGTACACGATGAAAAGGACCGCGCCCTAGCTCAGCTGCTGGTGGGTCTGGAACCTCCCGACTTCCCCGTCGCCTTAGGCGTCATCTACTGCGACCCGACTGCCGCCTACGAAGACCAGGTTCAGTCACGTCTCGACGCCGCATGCTGCGGTGACCTGAACGAGCTGGTTAGAAAAGGGCGGACCTGGTCGGTATAGACCGCAGCTTGTCCGCCCCTGACACGAGTTTTCCCAAAATCGGACATCCGCAGTCCGCGGCCAGATCCCCAAACTCGTTATCGTAAAAAGAGTTACGGAGTCAGGCCGCTTGGCACCCGGCTTGCCCATAACTGGTCAGGCGCGGGTTCGCCAACTCCACGGGCCTGGCAGCCGACAAGAACAGTGCGCTACTCGTTCACGGTGACGACCATGACAGCGACTTTCCAGGATTTTCGTTACGCGTTGCGTGGTTTGGCCAAGCGACCGGGCTTCGCCATCGCGGCGACTCTGACTCTGGCGCTAGGCATCGGGGCAAGCACGGCGGTGTTCAACCTGGTTTCGGCGAGCCTGTACCCCCGGCTGCCGGTTAGCGATCCGGACCGCCTCTTCGCCGTCTTCCAGTACAATGATGAAGGTGGCTACTTCAGCTCGCTGTCCTACCCTGCCTACCTCGACTACGCCGAGGCAATCGGAGCATTCCAAGGCTTCGCAGTACACAGCGGCGTTCCGCTTAACCTCAGCGAAGCCGGCGAAAGCCGACGGGTACAGGGCGAGCTCGTGTCCGCGGATTACTTCTCCGTACTTGGCGTAACCCCGACCGAGGGGCGGGGGTTTGTCGCCGGTGAGGACCAGGACCCCGGCGCTCATCCTGTGGCGGTCGTCAGTTACGGTGCCTGGCGGCGACTGTTTGGCTCCGATCCCGATCTCGTCGGCAGAACGACCCGGTTGAACGGCCTCGAGTTCACGATAGTCGGGATTGCCCCGGAAGGTTTCCACGGCTTGGAGCTGGGCAGCGGCACGGACATATGGATCCCGCTTTCGATGCAGGTCGAGGCGAAGCCGAGTTGGAACGAGATACTCTTCTACGGACGGGGAACCCATTGGCTTTCGGCGGTCGGCCGCCTCAAGGGGGAGGCGACCTTCGCGCAGGCAGCCCAACAGGTGAGCGGGCTGGCCACAACACTGGCCGAAGAATACCCCGACACGCAGGCCGGCTGGAGCGCGCGTCTGCTTCCGATCAACGAGGCGACCATGTGGCCCGGCTACCGATCCGAGCTGGCTGCCCTAGCGGTGCTACTCGCCGCCGTGGTCGGGCTGACCACGTTCCTGGCCTGCGCGAATGTGGCCAACATGTTTCTCGGTCGGATCGTCGCTCGCAAAGAGGAGCTGGCGGTTCGACTGGCGTTAGGCGCGGGGAAGCTGCGCCTGGCGAGCCAGATGCTAGCAGAAACCCTGGTGATCGCCGTGCCCGCCGGTGCCGGCGGACTGCTGGCCGCTCTTTGGCTGAGCCAGATGCTGGCAAGATATCGCTTGTCACGTTACCTGCCGGCGGACCTCGAACTGGGCGCCGATCTTCGTACGATCACGTTTCTCATCGCTCTGACGCTTGTTGTCAGTTTCCTAGTCGGGCTCATACCGGCCATTCAGGCCTCTCGAGAGGACCTGAGCCAGGCTTTGAGGGCCGGTGGAGTCGCTCGCGCCGGGACTCTGGGGAAGGCGCGTTTTCGTAGCTCGCTCTCCGTCGTCCAGATCGCCGGCTCCCTCGTGGTACTCGCCTGCGCCGTTCTCTTGGTGCGGAGTTCGCTGCGCCAGCTCGACATCGAGCTGGGGTTCGACCCGCACAACGTGGGTCTCTTTTCGGTCGACCTCGCTTTGAGCGGCTACGAGGCACAGAACGGAAGCGCTTTCTATCTTGACCTCGAGGAACGGCTAAACGCGGTGCCGGGCGTAACGTCGGTCGGCATAGCCAGCATGGTTCCGCTGGGACAGCGTCGGTACATGAGGCAGGCTTATGCATCGGGCAGCGCTGAGCTGGACCCTCGAAGCATCACCGGCAACGTCGTGACGCCGGGCTTCTTCGAAACCGTGAGCATCCCCATCGTGCGAGGTCGAGAATTTGACAGTCGTGATGCAGAAGGTGCGCCGTCGACGATCATCGTCAGCGAAGCACTGGCCCGCACCTTCTGGCCAGGTCAGGATCCGTTGGGACAGCGTATCGTCTTCCGGGGACGTGAGGGCGAGACGAGCTTCGACGTGGTCGGCGTGGCTCAGAACGCGCAGCATGGACGCAACCTGCTGAGTGACCCGGCGCCCTTCTTCTACCTACCGCTCTATCAGAATTACCTGTCACGCGCCGTGCTCCACGTGAAGACAGAGAGCGAACCGACCGCGCTCGTTTCAGAGATTCGCGCCGCCGTGACCGGACTGGACCCTGACCTCCCGGTCTACGACGCGCGAACGCTCGAACAGCACGTGCGCACCGTGACGGCACCGGCCTACGTTGCGGCCATTGGCGTTGGGATCATGGGTATCGTAGGCCTGCTGCTCGCCGCCGTTGGCATCTACGCGGTGGTCTCGTTCGCTGTGGCGCAGCGCACCCGCGAGATCGGTATCCGGCTTGCTCTGGGCGCCGAACCGCGGACAGTCATGCGCCATGTGCTCGGCCAGGGTCTGACGTTGCTCGCCGCGGGAATTGGCATCGGTGCCGCAGCCGCGCTGGTCGCGACGCGCCTGTTCGGCGTCGGCTTGTTCGGCGTCGACCCGAGCGATCCGCTTGCCATTGCGGTGGCCGCACTCGTAACGGCCGCCGCCACCCTCATCGCCGTCTACCTACCGGCGCGGCGAGTCACAAAAGTCGACCCGGTCCTCGCTCTCAGGAGCGAGTAACCGGCCCGGCTCTTACGGCCACCGAGTAACAGCCATCTGCGGAACGGGGCCTGGCCTGGCCTCGTTGGCTTTTCCATGACGCGGATCAGCACCGCCGGGCTTGAAAACAAGCTGCCGCCCACATAGTCTTACCTTCCGCTAAGCAACAAGGCAGCCGGGACGCAAGGCCCGAAACACGACGAAGTGTAACGGGCCAGCTTCATGGCCCGGCTGGCTCGGATGGCGGAATTGGTAGACGCGCAGGATTCAGGATCCTGTGGGAGCAATCCCGTGGGGGTTCGAATCCCCCTCCGAGCATTCTAGGAAGTGCCCACGTGCTGGAATTGGTAGACAGGCCAGCTTGAGGGGCTGGTGCCTTTCGGGGCGTACAGGTTCGAGTCCTGTCGTGGGCATAGCGAGACGGCCGTAATTTCCGCGGAGCAGGCAGCGCGGGTTACGGCTGTGCTTTTACGGGGCGCTGGCCCCGGGATTGGGCGGGCAATGATCAAGAACCGAGCGGCTTCCCTGCTTTTGGCCGTCGGAATGACGGCGGCGTGCACGTCCGCCCCTGAGCCCGTGCCGGTAGCCGGCATCGACGTCGAGGTGGCCGCGCTGGCCGGCGAATGGTCGGGTTACTACGGCAGCCCGGCAACGGGTCGGACCGGGAGCATCGTGTTCAACCTGGAGGCAGGTCGGGACACGGCCTACGGGGACGTCACGATGATCCCCCGGGGCTGGACCAAGCCGCTGGGCCCGATGGACGATCCGGCCGCCGAGGCCCGTAACGCGCCGGCCCCGCAGGTCCTCCGAATCGCCTTCGTGCAGGTCGAGGGCAACGAGGTGAGCGGGACGTTGCAGCCATACGAGGACCCGGACTGCCACTGCGGCGTCTACACCACCTTCACCGGGCTGGTGATGGGCGACGTGATCGAAGGGAAGTTCAGGGCGAGGATGGCGGGAGGTCCGGTCTACGAAGGGAGTTGGCGAGTCGAACGAAAGTAGACCCGCGGCCGGTTCCCATTCAGCGACCTATCGTATAGAATAAAGTCCCTCAGCGCCCGTAGCTCAATTGGATAGAGCGTCTGACTACGGATCAGAAGGTTGGGAGTTCGAGTCTTCCCGGGCGCGTTACATATACCAGCGGCACACCGAGTGGTTTCCGACTCTCGGTGTGCTGTCTTTTTTTTATCAGTGCGCCTTCTATGGCACGGGCAGACACCGGGCTCACGCTGCAGAACTGATGCGCCACACACCTGTCGCCTGCTTGACGATTACTGAAGCACAAAACGATCAAAACCTATATCTTATTGCCGTGGCGCTGGCGGTTCTGGCGTCACGGCTTTGCGCACGGGCTGGCCGTTCAGCTCGGCGCACCGCAGCCAGCGGACTCAATTCGGGGAGAACCCATGGCCGGATGCAGCAGAGAAACCAGCGTGCGCGCGGCTCTTCTCACGCTCACCGTTCTCAGTCTTGCCGCCTGCTCGAAGGACCCGCCTCCGGAACCGGAGCCGGAGCCGGAGCCAGCTCCGCCTCCCACCAATTTCGCTGCTGATACCCTGCGGCAAGTCAGGCAGCAGTACGCGGAACTCCTGAACCGATTAGAGACGATCCAGGAGCGAGCGGCGGCGGCGGAACTCCAGCTCCTTGCCAAGGACGCGCAGATCGCCGACCTGGAAGCGCGCCTGGCCGCACAGCAAGCGATGCTCGATCGGGCGACCAACGAGATAGTGAGCGCCAAAGCGAAGGTGGTGGGCGGCGAGACACGTGCCGAAGCCGCATCGGAGTTGGCGGAGGCGGAGATCGCCCTGCAGGCTCTAGCCACACGGCCCGCCGGTCCTGAGACGACCGAGTACGCTCAGGCGACAACCACGCTGGAGCAGGCCCAGGAAGCGTTCGAGGAGGAGAACTTCGGCGGCACCATCTTCCTGACCAACCAGGTGAAGAGCCTGGTTCAGATGGGCGAGCTCAAGCTGGGCGACCGCCCGGAAATCGAGACGGGAGCCGATGAAGTGCTATTCGAAACTCCGGTCCGCCTCGAGGTCGTCAGGAACAGCAACATACGCTCGGGCCCGGGGCGCGAGCACGGTGTGGTCACGACGGTTCCGCGCGGATCCACGGTGACCGGCTATTCCTATGTGGGGCATTGGATACGTGTGAGGTTGGCGGACGGTACGATCGGCTGGATCTACCAGAGCCTGGTAAGCGGGGGTCGTTAAGACTCTACTCCGCCAGCTTCCCGCTTCCCCTTCGCCAGCGACACCCTGTTGCGGCCGGCGCGCTTCGCGCTGTACATCGCGGTATCGGCCTGAACGAGCACGTGCTCGGGACCGCTTCCGTTATCGGGAAACGAAGCGACGCCAACGCTGACTGTAATCTCGGGTGAGCCCTCGTCGACGCCAAAGGTCGCTTCCACACGCTGTCGAAGCCGCTCCGCAGAAAGTGCGGCATCCTCCGGCCCGGTCTCCGGTAACAAGATCAGGAACTCCTCGCCGCCGTAGCGGGCCGCGTAGTCGCCGGCTCGCAGCGAGTGCTTCAACGTTGCCGCGACTTCCCGCAATACCTCATCGCCGGCCAGGTGACCGTAGGTGTCGTTGAAGGTCTTGAAGCCGTCGATGTCTATCATCAGGATCGAATACGGGTGGTTATAGCGAACCGCTCGCGCGCCCTCGCTCTCCAGCGTCTCCATCATGTGCTTGCGGTTGTTTAGCCCGGTCAACGAATCGGTGATCGATAGTTCGTGCAGTTCTTCGTTCTTCTTGATCAGCGCCTTGTTCGTATCGTCCAGCTCGCCCAGGACCTGTCTTAGCCGCATCGCCATGCGATTGAAGGCCACCGTCATCGCCCCCAACTCGCCGCGGCTGTATACCGGGAGGTGAACGTCGAGCTTGCCCTCCGTGATTCCCGTGGCGCCCGCTGTTAGTCGATCGAGCGGCCGCACGATCGTCATGCCCAGCAGATAGGCGGCCAACCCGATCCCCAACGCAATGCATACGGTGAGCAGGAACGTGACGTTTCGCAGACTGGCGATCCTAGAGTACGCTCTCTCGCGATCTATGTGGGCGACGACACCCCAGCCGAGGGCGTCCATCGTCGACAGAACACCGATCACTTTGTTACCGCGGAAGCTGTCGTATTCGTGCGGCTCTCCCGCGGAATCAAAGAGCTTCCTCGCGTCCGCCGGAGCAACGGTGATTTGAGGCGATGAGGCAGGCAGCGCCTCAGAGCTGGCAAGTATGAGACCGCCGTCGGTCATCAGGAAGATCTCGTGGGCGTCGTTCGTGACCGATGTCTCCAGATACTCACGTATAGTCTCAAAGCCGAGTCGGGCCACGAGAACACCAAGCTGATCTCCGCTTTGAGGATCGCTAATCGGCTCAGCAACCAGAACCACCCATTCCCCCAACCGCTGGTCCCAATGGTAGCCACAGACGATAGGCTCGTTCTTATCCAGACGGCCGCGCCAGTTCTCTGGTAGATCCCCCGGCCCGTGGTCCCTCAGTGTGCTGAGTACGGGATTGCCTTCCAGGTCTACGACCACGAGTTCTTTGTAGTCCGCCGTCTTCTGGCCCACCGATTCCAGGTAAGCGACCAGCCGACCGGCCGCGTCCTCTACGCCATCGTCGACCGTCGAGCCCTGCAAAACCCGCCTCAGGTTCAGCGTCACTTCCTCGGAGTTCTTGAAGACGCGCACCTCGATCTGGCGATCCTTGAGGAAGAAGTCAAAGAGGCTCGACGAATGGGAGGTGAGACCGGCCAGTTCGCCCGCAACCTTCTCCTCCAGAACCCGGCGGTTGTTGCGGTAGGATAGCCAACCCATGGTGAAGGAGGGGATCAGAGTGGCGATGAGCGCAAACACCAGAATCTTGGCCTTGATTCGGTTAAGCCGAATCAGGTTCAAGAACCTGGTAATCGTTCTTTCCAGGGACACCTGGGACCCTCCCATCATCGCCCCGTCACCCTTCGCCAGCCACGATCAGCCAATACACCCTCGCCTTCCGCGAGAAGACAGGCAGAATGCAGACAGAATAACAGTGATTGCAGGTCGAGCCGGGGGAGAGTACTACAGGGTTCTAGAACTCGAAATCCCTGCAAAATAAAGGCATACGGCGGCTGCCCGCGGGTTTCGCCCCCGCAGACACCCGTTCACACGGGCCAGAATAGGGGCAATCCGCATGCCACCACCATATAACCTAACTACTTTAGTAGCAGCGGACTAGCTCTGTAGGTTTACCGACTTTTCGAGGGTCTATCGACCTCAGGATGTGGGGACTTCGCTCATCAGCGCCAGCATGTGCCCATCCGTATCGCGGAGGAAGGCGAGCCAGAGCTCGTGGTCGTCGGCGCGGTGAGCCAGGGCAGGATCTCGTTCTACGGTGGCGCCGCGCTCCCGCATTGTAGCGCACGCTTTCTCGATGTCCTCGACCCGATAGTAGAGGATCGTCGGCGGGTGCTCACCCTCGGAGAGGTCGGCTGTGCCGAGGAGTATTCTCACGTCTCCACACTGAAAGAATGCCATACCGGAAGCTTCGAAGAGGAGCTGCAGTCCCATCACATCGCGATAAAACGCCGTGGCAGCGCCCAGGTCACTCACCGTCAGGGCGATCTGACCGATCTCTTTGATTCCAGGCATCACTCTTCTCTCCCAACCTGTGCCGTATAGCTGTTCTCGAGACGGCGCTTCACGTCCTCGAGCTGCGAACGCGTGCTGTTCCTTAAGCCTCTTTCCAACGTGGCCCGCTGGATGCCTCCCACCTTCCCATCGAACCGCTGGCGGACGAACAGCGTCACGTAGACGCCTACCTCACGTTCCTGGTCGGGCACGGGCGCGATGCTCACGAAGCAGACGGCAGCCTGAAAATAGTGACTCGCGTATATCTGCTTTCGCGCCAATACGGCGTCGTAAAGCACGCTACCGGTAGGTCGATACATCGTGGAGTGGTAGAGATGCGTGACGGGCTTGAGCCCGAAGTCTTCCACACTCCAGTAGTACATATCCTCTGCGCCATCCAGGTTCAGCTGGGGGAATCGCTCCAAGTAGGTCACCAACTCCGGACGTCGGTTCAGGATGAGCGGTGACTCGCCGAGCAGAATATCGAAGCCTTCCGCGACGCTGAGTGGCTCCTTCTTGTCTTCATACGTCGCCAGGGCGGCGTCGCCTCTCGAATCATATTCCTGGAGGTAATCGATGAGCCAATTGGCCATCGCACGGTTCGCTTGTGCCTCCGCGTCGACAGCCATCCAGTCAACTTCCGATTGCAGCTGCCGCATGACTTCGGCCGGAAGCTTCACATCGCATTTCCCCTGGCGGCACTCACGAAGCGCCCGGATGTCGTTGCGAGGTAGCTCGAAGCCCGTCATGTCGGCGGCAACAGGCTCCTCACTGAAGCGTCCCATCTGTACCGCAACCTCTCCACCTGCGAGGACGGCTTCTATGTTACGCAGGCGATCGATCGCAAATTCGGAAGGTACTTCGACGCGAATGATACTGAAGACGGCTACCTCTCGGTTGTCCCCAACATCCGGCAATTCGACCATCGCCATCCCCGCGTCGAGATCCCTGATATCGGAATCCGATAATCCGACGCGCTCCTTCAACAGATCGTGGACCTGCGTCTGCGCTTCGGCGGGACGGGCGGCCGTCATCGCGATCGCGATCAAGCCAACAAAAACCGAGATCCTTGCTAGAGTCATGGTGTTACCAATGAAACGAAAGGTGTCGAGCCGGCGTTCCAAGCGAACTGGATGCGAGAATGCGACTAAAGCCCGCAAGTGACGTGCCCGACAACAGCCACCCGTCAGACATCGACGACGAGAGTGTCGAAGGCGAACGTGACGTTCATGCGTCGCAGATCGTCCCGCTCCTCGAGGCGCTTCAGATCGTCATAGGTTAGTCCATCCGGCTCTTCTATATGCGTCATGATCAGGCGCCCCGCATCGAGCTTCTCGGCGATCCCCAGTGTCTCTTGAAACGTCGCCTCGTAGCTAAGAATCGGATGATCCTCCGGGATGCGACGCGAGCCCGTGAACGGATCGATTTCCACCACGCCAATCGGGATCACGGCGAGGTCGACCCCGATCGCCTGGGGAGGCGGCTGCGAGCCGCGGCCCTGACCGAAGTCCTTGTAATATCCGTGTCTGACTCTAAAATTAACACCGACTCCCCTTGCCCGCCGTCCCTCCATCAACTCTACCTGCGGAGAGTCGAGGACGCTAAATGGCCAATCAGGTTCGCGGTGGTTGGCGCCGCGCCATCAACAAGTACGTCGGGCTGCTGGCCGCGATGGCTGGTATGGCCCTGGTGCTGAGCAGCTTCTTGTTCCTGGACAACCTGCTCGGCTGGTACATCACCGTCATCGTAGGACTCCTGATTGTCCTCGCCGGTTTCCTCTACGGCGCCTACCCATTCATGACCAGCGAGCGCCGCTTCCATGCGCTTCGCATCGAGGTCGACCAATTTATCGGGTTGGTCCGCCGGCTGAACACGGCCGCCTTCGAGAGCCAGGATGCGGAGTTCCACCGGATCAAAGCGGAGATGATGGCCTCGGTAGAACGAATGTCCGAGCTGGCTGGCAAATCCGACGAGGTACCTGACTGATACGATCCCACAGACCGCCTGGGTCCATCGGCTGACCTCAACGAAGCGAGGCTGACCGTGAACGACGATAGCCCGTCCAGTAACAAGCGATTCCAATCCATCATTACGCTAGCGGTAAACGCCCGGGCCACGTTCGAGCGTTTCCCGTTCGCAATTCTCTCCGCCATAGTGGCTGCGGCGGGCGCGCACCGGCTGGTAATCACCGACTTCGACATAACCGAACCGGCCTTCGGCCTGTTTTTGACCGGCACGCTCGGCATTTCGCTCTTCTTCTCTCTGCGGATGCTCGGCGAAGGGCGAGGCTGGTCGAGGAATGTCCGGCTCGGCGTGAGCCTGGCCGGGCTCGTGGCTCTGGTTATTCACTACCTGACGCTACCGGGCCCTGCTCTAGGAACCGATTTCTATCGCTTCTGGCTGCTGATGGCCGTGGTCCATCTGTTCGCTTCCTTCGCTCCGTTCATCGGCAGACGCGGCGAAGAGAACGGCTTCTGGCAGTACAACAAGGCGCTGCTGCTGCGTGGGGCGCTGGCGGCTATCTACGCGGGCGTGCTGTTCGTCGGGCTGGCGCTGGCGCTGGCCGCTTGCGACACGCTGCTGGGCTTGGAAGTGGAAGGCAAGACTTATGGGCAACTCTTGTTCTGGGTCGGGTTCGTGTACAGCGCCTGGTTCTTCATGGCGGGCGCTCCGCGCGATGTCCAGGCGCTGGACGCCGTACAGGAATACCCTATCGGGCTGCGCATCTTCACCCAATTCCTGCTCATCCCCCTCGTCGTCATCTATCTCGTCATACTGTATGCCTACCTGATCAAGATCGTCATCCAGTGGAACCTGCCGACCGGCTGGGTGACATACCCCGTGATCGGCCTGTCGATCGCCGGGATACTCGCGATGTTGCTCGTCTACCCGATCCGCGAGCGTGCGGAGAACGCCTGGATCAAGAACTACGCGCGTTTCTTTTTCTGGTCGCTCTACCCGCTGATCGCTCTCACCGCTCTCGCCATCTGGATTCGGGTGAGCGAGTACGGGATAACCGAACGGCGCTATCTGGTCATCGTGGCGACGGCGTGGCTCCTCGGCATTACCCTCTACTTCACGGTTCGCCGCACTCGGAATATCCGCGTGATTCCCATCAGCCTGTGCATTATCTCGCTGTTGTCCATCGTCGGCCCATGGAGCGGAACCGCGATGGCCAAGCGGGATCAGCTCGGCCGGCTGCGCGATGCGCTCGTCACCGAAGCGGTGATGACCGATGTCGGTCTGACCCGTGAACGGAAGACTCTCGAGTTCGAGCATGAGCAGCAGATCAGCAACATCGTGAGTTACCTCGACGAGATGCACGGCCTCGACGCTATCCGCGAGTGGTACGCCGAGCCGGAGCGCCTGGCGGAAGCCCTGACGCCGAGCATCGCTCTGGAGGAGATGGGGCTGCGCTTCCGCACCCGCTGGGAGCGGGCGGAGCGCATCAACTTCTCTGCCAACGCTCCCGAGCCCTTATCGGTAGCCGACTTCGACTATGTCTTCTTGTTGAGCGAGAGCTTCGATGAAGACGACGAAGAGATGGAACGCGCTCTGGACGATCTGACGCATTTGACGCTGGAGCGCACGTTACTGACCCTGGGCCGGACGGGCTTCGAGGAGGGCGGGCTGAGCATCGACCTGGAGCCGAAGATCTTGGAACTCGACGCGCGGAACAAAGCGGGCGAAGAGCTCGGGGCGGATGACGTTATGATCGCGGCAGAGAACGCCGCCTACCGGCTCGTTCTGTACATCACAGAAGCCTTCGGTGCCACGGAGGCCGACTCGCTGCAACTCGATCGGCTCGCCGCGACAATTCTGATCGAGGTCAAGAGCTCAGTAGACTAGCTAGACGCACGCCGTGATTGGGCCCGCCCCAGGGCGACCGATAACACCGTCCACATCGCGGCCAGCGGCACGGTCGCCGCAGCCACCCAACCCAGGGCGAGGCCCGCCGCACTCAGCGCGCCATCGATCCCCGCACCGGCGACGTCGCCGCCCCGATACAGAAACACATCGACCACCGGTTTCGCCTTGTACTTCTCCGAGGGCGGCACCACGCTGAACAGCGTCTCCCGCGCCGGTCGCGAAATCGCGTGGCGCGTGGCCCGGTGCAGAGCTTGGAAGAGCGCCATCACACCGTAGATCGGCCACACCGCGAGCACGGCGAACCCTGCGACGGTTACCAGCGGCAATATGGACAACGTCCACCCAACCCCGAGCCGCCGGATCAGGCGCGCGGTGATGAAGATCTGTGTCAAGAGCGTGGCGATCTGCGCCAACATGTCGAACAGCGCGAAGCTACCGACCCGCTGACTGAACGTGTCCGTGTTATCCAGGATCACGTTAGCCTGCGTGAAATAGATCAGCGTATTGGAGATCGCCAACAGAATGATGTAGCCGCCGATCCCGAGCAGGTAGGGCGACGTCGCCACGGCTTGCGCGCCCTCCCAGAACGAACCGCCGATTGGCTCACCAGCCGTCGTCGCGGTCCCTTCCGTCGATGCGGTCGAGTTCAGGCGTGAATGCTCCGACCTGGCGGCGGCGTTGTCGAGCGTCAGCATCACGACGATCGCGAACCCGAACAGCGTCGCACCCGTCAGCATCAAGCCGGCGGGGAGATAGACCGAGTCGGTAATGCCACTGATCACGTTAGTCGCCCAACCGCCGGTGATGGCGCCCAGCGTTCCGCCAATACCGATGAACGCGAACATCCGCTTGCCCTGGTCCACGTCGAACACGTCGACCATGTAGGCCCAGAAGAGGCTGTTCACGAATAGGTTGATGACCGAGAGCCAGATGTAAAACGTGTAGCCGACGCCGCGGGCGACGGCCGTTTCGGCGTCGGAGCCGATCAGGCCGCCGCCGGCACCGGCGTCGATGATGAGAAGCGCGGCGAAAGCAAAGAGACAGGCGATGACGAAGAGATAGCCGATCGGGATGAAGCGCCGGCGGTCGAGCTTGCTCACCACGCCTCCGAAGAGCAGCACGATGACCAGCGAGGCAATCGATGTTCCGACGAACAGCAAGCGTAGCTCACTCATTCCCCGCGATACACCCATCGCATCGCGAACCGGCCGCAAGAAGAAATACCCGCAGAGCACGCAGAAGTAGAACAGCGCCGCGATCAGCCCCAGCGGCAACTCTCCGCGCTTGATGTTCAGCAACCGTGCAGCCCAGTCGGTCACTGTCGGTTTTCCCTATTCAAATGTTTGAGTGCGTAAGGCGAAAACCGTAAACCGCAGGCGACAAGCACAGCTCACGGTTTACTGCCTACCCTCCTACTCCTCGGCCAACACGTACCACGCCGCCAAGACTCTCTCCTCCTTCTCCTGCGCCAGACCCGCCCGCGGATTCGACCTCCGTTCCTCTGGTAGCGTCTGCCACCAATCCCACGTCGCCTTCGCCGTGTCGGCGAGGGGCCGGAACTTGAGGCCGGCGGCGAAGGCGCGGCTGTTGTCGAACATGGAGAAGCCGGCGAACTCGCCCTCGGGCGGCAACCAGGCCGTCATCTCGCCCCAGGGTCGGACTTCGTGCTCGGCCAGGAAGTCGGCCGGCACCCAGGTGAACGTCGCGTCGCTGCTGATAGCTGCTTTGATACCCTCCAACATCGGACCGAAGGTCAGGGACTCACCCGGTCCGACGGCGCTGTAGGTGTTGAGTTGTCGGGTCTCGACCAGATGGACGTCGAACTCGGCCAGGTCCCGCGTGTCGATGAACTGGACCGGGTCGTCCGGCGTTCCCGGCGCCATCACCTCGCCGCCGCGGGCGATGCGCACCGGCCAGTAGGTCCAGCGGTCGGAGCGATCGCCGGGGCCGACGATGAGGTGCGGCCGCACGATGATCGCGCCGTCGGGAAAGGCCTTCCGGACTTCCTCTTCGCACAGCGCCTTCAGCGGACCATAGGTCTCGCCGGTGATCTCCTCGACCGTCGGGTCATCGATGGTGGCCACCGGATCGTCCTCGGTGATGCCGATCTTGCTGTTATCGGAATGCACCGACAGCGAGGACGTGTAGAGATAGGTCTCGCAGTGATCCTTCAAGATTTCCGTCGACTGCCGCACCCAGCGCGGGATCGAAGCCGAGTTGTCGATCACGGCGTCCCACTCGCGACCCTTCAGCGCTTCCAAGTCGTTGTCGCGATCGCCGATCAGTTTCTCGACGCGATCGAACACCTCCTGGTTGGTGGTCGGTTCGGTTCGGCCGCGGCTGAAGATCGTCACTTCGTGTCCGCGGTCGAGCGCGTACTTGACCTGAAACGGGCCGGTGAACGCCGTACCGCCCAAGATCAGGATCCGCAACGGCTTTTCCGCCAACCCCGAATCCCCTGTGCACGCACCCAGCAGACCCAAGCTCAGCGCTCCGCCCGCTGCGGCGGACGTCTGCAAGAACTCTCTTCTTGTGGTCATCGCTTTCCTCACTCCTCATGTTGTTATCTCGACATCGCTAGCTTGTGCCGTTATCTGGTGTGCCACGCCTCCAATACAGCGGCCTCGCGCTCGGGCTCGATGCCCGACCGCGGATCCGCACGTCGCTCTTCCGGCAGTCTCTTCCACCAATCCAGAGTCTCTCGCGCCGTGACGGCGAGCGGTCGGAAAGTCAGTCCTTTCGAGATCGCCTTCGCACGGCTGATCGACCCGTAACCCATCGTATCTGGCGATGGCGGAAGCCAGGCCGGCATGTCGGACCACGGTCTCACATCATGCTCGGCCAGGAACTCGGCGCTCACCCAGGTAAACGAGATCCGGTTACCCACCGCTCCGCGTATGCCGTAAAGCATCTCCGCCGTGGAGAGGTGCGACTCGGGACCCACCGCGTTGTAGACACCGACGTCTCCCTGCTCCAGCATACGGATGCACCACTCGGATACGTCGCGGGCATCGATGAAGCGAACCAGCGTCGTCGGGTCGCCCGGCGCCATCACCTCGCCGCCGCGGGCGATGCGTACCGGCCAATACGTCCACCGATCGGTCGGGTCGCCGGGTCCGACGATCAATCCGGGCCGCACGACCGTCGTTTGTCCGGGGAACGCCCGTTCGGCTTCCTCCTCGCAGAGCACCTTGAGTCCGCCGTATGTGCGTCCGGTGACCTCTTCGGTGGTCGGGTCATCCAGCGTTCGTACCGGAGCGCTCTCGTCCATCCCGGGCTCCGGATAGCCCTGGTAGACCGACAGGGTCGAGATGTAGAGGTACTGGTTGGCGGCGTCCTTGAGCAGCCCGGCGGAGTCACGCACCCAGCGCGGGATCATCGCGGCGTTGTCGACCACGGCGTCCCACTCGCGTCCCTCCAGGGCGCTGAGGTCGCTATTCCGGTCACCGCGCAGCTGCTCGAGATCCGCGAACAGCCCCGGATTCGTTCGGCCACGATTGAACAGCGTGACCGTGTGACCCCGGGCCACCGCGTAACGCACCTGGTGCGGACCGATGAAGCCCGTGCCACCGAGGATCAGGATTCTCAGGGGCTTGGCGGCGCGGCGGATCGAAGGCGCAGCGGATAGCGCCGCTGGTGAGAGGCCCAGCGCTGTCGTCCCGCCCGCGGCAAGGCACGCCCGGACAAAGTCACGCCGGCTGGTGTCCATGTTGGAGTCTCCTGGCTGTGGGGAACGGCGCGTCAAACTACCGACGACCAGACCCGTAAACCAGTAGTCGCGCAGGCCCATGGCGCTTGACCCGCCGGGTCTCCGCTCCGACTATGTACGATCACTACTCCGGGCATGTCATCATTCTTCCAAACGGAGGTCGCTGTGCGAGGACCCACCCTGTTTACCGCGGTGCTGATACTTGGATCGGTGTCGATCGGCTTCGCTCAAACGGATAGAATCGGTGAGCTCGTCCGAGAACACGAGGACGAGATCATCCAATATCGCCATCGCATCCATCAGTATCCGGAACTCGGCAACCGCGAGTTCGAGACCGCGGCCCTCGTCGCCGACCACCTGCGCGCGTTGGGAATCGAAGTACAAACCGGCGTCGCCCACACCGGAGTTGTCGGCATACTTCGCGGTGGCAAGCCGGGGACCGTCGTCGCGATTCGCGCCGACATGGACGCGCTGCCCGTCACGGAAGACACTCCGTACGAATTCAGATCGACGGTGCGAACCACCTACCTGGATCAGGACGTAGGCGTCAGCCACGCCTGCGGGCACGACATTCATACCGCGGTATTGATGGGCGTCGCGTCGGTTCTGTCGTCGATGCGCGACGAGCTGCCGGGAACGGTGAAGTTCATCTTCCAACCCGCCGAGGAAGGGCCGCCGCCGGGTGAAGAGGGCGGCGCGCCGTTGATGGTGGAGGAAGGGGTGCTCGAGAACCCGATGCCAACGGCGATCTTCGGACTGCACTCCAGCCCCGGCCTCGAGGTCGGTCATGTCGGTTACGTCATCGGTCCGGCCCTCGCCTCATCCGACCGCTTCGTCATCACGATCACCGGCAAGCAGTCGCACGGCGCCGCGCCGGAGAACAGCATCGATCCCATTGTGATGGCGTCACAGGCGGTGATGGCGTTGCAGACGATCCGCTCGCGCAACTTGCCGCCGCTGCAACCCAGCGTCATCTCGGTAGGTCGAATTCACGGCGGCGAGCGATTCAACATCATTCCCGCTCAGGTGCAGCTGGAGGGAACGGTTCGCACCTACAACCAGGACGTGCGCGACGAGATCGAGCGCCGCATGGGTGAGATCCTGGCCGGGATCACCGCGGCGGGCGGCGGGAGTTACGAGCTCGAGTACGTGCGCGGCGCGCCGCCGACCCTCAACGATCCGGCCCTGACTCGCTCTATGCTGCCGGCGTTGGAGCGCGCCGTTGGCGCCGAGAACGTCCACGAGCTGGACCCGATCATGGCGGCGGAGGACTTCGCCTACTTCGCGCTCATCGTCCCGGGCTTCTACTTCAGCCTCGGCACGACCAAGCCTGGCACCACGTCCGGCTGGAACCACACGCCGAACTTCATGGCGGACGACGGATCGGTGTCTGTGGGCATCAAGGCAATGTCGACAGTGGTGATCGATTACCTGAACGCCAACGCCGATCTGGGAGGCCGCTAGCGCCGTCGAAGTCCTCAGACGACGTAGGACACCCGAACGATGATGCCCGACGTCGCCGTATAGGTGACGGTCGGTTCAACGCGTTACCGCGGCACCCAGGATGATCTCCGCAAACGTCCCCAGGACCGTCCCCCCACCCTCCGGCACGCCGCGCGATATCTCCATCTCCTCCACACGATCCAGCGGCAGCGCGATGGTGCCGCCGACCGAGTCTTTACGTTCGAGTATCAACGTGTCCGGCCCAAACCAGACCACTTCACCCACGACGAGCTGCGGAAAGAGACTGGGAGCGGTGGCGCGGATGCGGTCGCCGGGTTCTGCGGCCGGTGGTGTCGGCTGAGGGTCTTCGCGCAGCGGCGGCGCCTCCTGGCCCCGCAGACCCGAGATCAGGGCGAGGACCAGCAAGACAAAGAGGATGGCGATGGGCCGAGCGTCTATCGGAGCGCTTCGCCTGGCCTAGCCGTGTAGCACGACTTGCCACCGAAAATCTGCCCACCCGCCCAAGTGGGGGTCAAGCGGCGCGTTAGCGGGCGGCCAGGGCTAGGGACCGATGGGCCCCACCGGCCTTTCATCTGTCTAAGTCTTGTCCCGGACTAAAACTAGACAAATCCTTGACAAGTCCACCGCATCGCTTTATCTTGCGACCTGTAACTGGACAAATGCTGGACGACCCGCCGCGAAGTGGTAGTTGAAACCTGAGTAAGGAGGTACGGAAGATGTTCAAGAATCGAGCTCTAATGGCCGCGATCGTCGCGCTGGCCCTCGTCGGCACGGCGTGCGACGACGACAACGAGACGACCGGGCCGCCGATTGACGGACCGACATTTTCGCTGCGCGTGATTCACGCGTCGCCGGATGCGCCGAGCGTCGACATCTGGGCCGAGGGCCTAAACGCCCCGATCTTCACCGACGTATCGTACGGTGAGACGACCGGCTACCTGGATATCCCCGAGGGGACCTACAACATACAGATCCGCGCCGCCGGTTCGGCCGGCAGCACAAACCCGGTCTACGAGACAGGCGACCTGACGCTGACCGAGGGCCAGGTGCTAACTGCCCTAGCTGCCGGTTTCCTCAACTCTCAGAACGCTGACGATGAGTTCCGCGTTCTGCCGTTCTTCGAGGATTTCGCTGACGCCGGTTCCATGGTACGCGTACGCATCGTTCATGCGTCGCCTGACGCGCCTACCGTCGCGATCGACGTAGGTAACGACGGAACGCCTGAGCTCAACGACCTTCAGCGCTTCGGCGAGTCGGGCCCCGACGGCGTCGAGCTGCCGGCCGGCCAAGAGCTGCAAATCGGCATATGGGCGGGCAGCCCGCTGCAACGTGTCACCGCTTTCACGACGCCTCAGCTTCCCGCCGGTGGAGAGCTGTTCGTGATCGCCACGGGCTCGCTGGCCAAGCTGCCGCGTGAGACGGATGGGTTCTCGCTGTTGGCCGTCGCGCCGACGGGCACCGTTGGCTTCGTGGCTCAGAATCCGACCGTATACGCGCTGCACGCCGGTCCCGATGCGCCTGCTGTCGATATCTTCGTCGGCGACACGGAGCTCGTGGACAACATCTCGTTCGCCGAGCTCTCCGACGGAGTCCAGGTTCCGCCGGGAATGTACACCCTCGAATTCTTCCCGACATCGCCGGGCAGCGGGCGTCCGGGCGGCCCTGCTGTGGTCAGCCTCGACACACCGATGCTGGACGCCGGTCAGCGCTACATCGCCGTGGCGACGGGCTTCCTGGCGCCGGATGCCGGCGAAGAGGCGTTCCAGCTGCTGGCCTACCGTGACGACTTCGCGTTCGACGCGCTCAACACACGGGCCCGTGCGGTGCACGCGTCTCCCGACGCGCCGGCCGTCGACATTGGCACGGTGACCGGCACGACGATCAGCGCGGTTGTCTTCGAGAACCTGGCGTTCGCCGACGCCTCCGAGGATGCAGGTCAGGCGTTGCCCGAGGCTTCGTTGACGCTGGGCGTCGCCGCCACCGGCACGCCGGACGCGCTGGCTACTTTCGATGTGACGACCGCGGCGGACCTGCGGGCGTTCACGATCGCGATCGGCGCTCTGGCTCCCGACGCGGGCGAGGAAGGCTTCCGGCTGTTGCTAGTCAACACGTCGGCAGCGCCGTGGACGGCATCAGAAATCGCCGC
>JBDHJS010000051.1:0-23717 GCA_039586795.1 Gemmatimonadota bacterium | reverse complement strand
AGCGCAGACGTTGACGGAAGAGTTCGTCGGCCTCGTCGATCTTCTCCGGCGTTAGTAACGGACGGGATCGTACCTTGCTGGGTTTGTCGGACCTGTCTGCCTCATTGAAGGACGGTGGTCGCGGAGCACTCACGTGCGATAGCGCTCCAGCGTAGCGCGCCGGCGGCTCGGCTGGTTTGTGCGGTGCTTGGGTACTTAGGTACATGAAGAACGGCTCATCATTATCCGCAGCGCGGCGTATGAAATCCACGGCTGTTGCAGCCATGACATCCGTGCCGTAGTAGTCGCAGCAAGGGTAATCGACGACCCCTCCGTTATGATTCGCTTTGAAATCGAAATACCAGAGGGGGCCGAGGGGTGCCCACCACTCACTCCAACCCGGCGGGATGTAGGTCTCTCCTTCCCCTCCCGGGTATCCGTTGATGTACTTCCCCAAGAACATGGTGCGGTAACCGGCCTCCTGCAGCCAGGTGGCGACGGTGGATACATCGAGACTCAATTCGCTGAAGCGGTAGTAGGCGCCGAGTGGCGGGTAGTTCGTCAGCACTCCGTTGTTGTGCGGATACTGCGCGCGCAGCGTTGAAGCCCGCGAAGGAGTACAGCTGGAGGCCGAAACAAAGTAGTAATTAAAGACGAGACCCTGGCTGGCAAGATTCGTGAGGCGATCCAGATAGGGCATGGACCGCCAATCGAGATCGTCAGTCAGGATGAAGACGATGTTCGGTGCGCCAAGGGGTGCTTCCGTCGTCTCTTCATCACAGGCCACGACTGCGATTAGACAGAACAGCAGGATGGTGCGTTTCACTTCGTGCGTCTTCCTCCCCCAGCGCTCGAACGAATCTCAGTCGCGTCTGATGAGAGCGAGCCGGGCCGATGGGTCCTCAAGGAGTCGAATAGGGCTATAGGGGGAACGTCTTCAGCCCAATTTGTAAAATACGCCTACGTAGCTGCTTGACGCAAAAAGCCCCTGGACACCAGGGGCGAACCTAGTTACCTGTGCGCGGCCACTGTATCTTCACACCACTTCGTGCTCCCCAGCTGCCGAGGGAAGGAGAGCCTTCAACGAAGAGAAAGGAAAGCCTTCAGTGAAGAGAGCGGTTCTTGTTGCGATGTTCGCCTTCGCTGCTGCGAAACCAGTGGCGCTTTACGCTCAGGATAGCGCGCCGTTGGGGAAGGGCAGTGTTTCGGTAAAGTTAGGATATGTCGTGTTTTCCGAAGGTGTTGTCGAAGATGACGGCATCTACCTGGGGCTCGAAGGCTATGCTCGAGTTGCCGGCAACCTGTACTTGGGGGCGGAAGTCGCCGCGGCCTACAGCATGGCAATCTTAACCGACGAGATGGCATTGGTGCCCCTCGAGCTCAACCTAAAGTACGCGAGGGGAGTGGGCTCGTATTTCGTTCTCGATGGTGGCGTCGGTCTATCCTATGCGCGAGCCGAATTCCACGACCGCATCTTGGGCGCCCCAAGCGTGACCTACCATGAGTGGCTGTTCGGCGGACAGATTTTTGGCGATTTCGGCTATCGCGTGAATTGGTTCTATTTCGGGATCAGTGCTAAGTACCAGCTGCTCCAAGGCTTCGAGGCAGTGGAAGCGGATTTCAGCAACCTCAGACTGGGCGCTCAACTGGGCATCGTCTTCTGACACTCAGCGAAGGCAGAAGCGGGGCTGAAAAGAGAAAGCGCGGTAGGCTCGCTAGCCATACCGCGCTGAGAACTACCGGAGTGGAGCCGAGGGGAGTCGAACCCCTGACCTCTTGAATGCCATTCAAGCGCTCTCCCAACTGAGCTACGGCCCCTATGTTGTTTTCCAGCGCCCCCGAGGAGAATCGAACTCCTACCGCCAGCTTGAAAGACTGGTGTCCTAACCGTTAGACGACGGGGGCGGAATGCGCCAGCAGGGATTCGAACCCCGGACCTGCGGCTTAGAAGGCCGCTGCTCTATCCGACTGAGCTACTGGCGCCTCCAGCCGAAACTACTAAGCTCGCGGCGGGGATTGAACCCGCGACCTCTTCCTTACCAAGGAAGCGCTCTACCACTGAGCTACGCGAGCAGCACAGGCCCGGCAGGACTCGAACCTGCAACCCCCGGTTTTGGAGACCGGTGCTCTGCCAATTGAGCTACGGGCCTAAACCCACTCCATGGCTGGGGGCGGACTCGAACCGCCGACACCGGGATTTTCAGTCCCGTGCTCTACCAGCTGAGCTACCCAGCCCGGTCGTCCAGTGTCCACCTAAGCTCCCGGGGTCGGATTCGAACCGACGACCTAGTGGTTAACAGCCACCCGCTCTGCCGCTGAGCTACCCGGGAATACCACCTTCACCAACAATCTAGTCTGTCAAACAGCTGTACGAAAAAAGCCCGCTTGCGGCGTTGGCGCAGGCGGGCTTCACTCCGGCCGAAAAGGGCCAGCCGCACCTGCGCTAGGCGCGTTCTCTAAAGTTGAAGAACGCGTGGGTCAGGTACCAGCTGCTGCCAAAAAGATGACTCACTTGGCGACCCTCTCTTTGCTTCGTCCAACTCCAAGTAGCGGGGGTGGGATTCGAACCCACGACCTCCGGGTTATGAGCCCGGCGAGCTACCTGACTGCTCCACCCCGCACTCGTTTTGAGGCCGAAACGTATTGGGGGCACTGAGGGGTGTCAACCGCGGACGGTCTTGGGTGGGAATCCCGGAATCTGATTCAGCGATTCGGGGAGTCGGGAAGTTCGTGAAGCCGATTGCCGCCGGGGCGGTCGGATGACGGAAGGTGTTGGGGGATAAAGAGATGAGGCGTTGGGTCACGGTGACTAGCCGTCGCTGTTCTTGCGCGACTCCGCGGACATCGGCACCATTGGTCAGGGCGTGACCGGGCACACCTCCTGTGCCGCACGCTTCCTTACCCATGGAGCTGTCACTGCTTGGACGCAGGAAGATCGCGCTGCTCTTCCTGCTCGGCGTCGGCATTCCGAGCCTTGCTCTGGCTTACCTGGCCTTTCGCGGTATCCGGAACGAGCTAGCATTGCTTGAGCAGCGAAGGCTCGGCGAACATCGGGCGCTGGCCGAGCTGGTGGGCGACACCGTCGACCGGCGGATCGCGTCGGTAGAGTACGCTGTATCCGCCGCCGTCTCGCGCCACAGCGATCCACTCGATCCTCTGTTGGCCGATTCGCTGCACTTACTCAAGACGCGAGAGCCTCTGGTAGAGGAAGTCTTCTACCTCGAGACGGACGGCCGAGTCCACCTCCGGTCAGCCGATCTGCTATTTCACACCGACGCGTCGCTGGCTGCGGCCACCTCGTCTGCCTGGTCCGGATCAGCAGCCACCCGGATACAGTCGGGCCAGCGGCAAGAGTTTCAACAACGCGCCTATGAATCGGCGCTGGCGAGTTACCGGCAAGCGCTAGCCGCGGTCTCCGATCCCGTGTTGGAGAGCGAAGCGCTCATCGCGATCGCCCGGGTGCAGCGCAAGGCTGGCGATGCGATCGCCGCGATCGCGACGTGTGAGACGCTGGCCAGCGACTACGGCCAGGTGAGGACGGCGGCCGGGGTGCCGGTCGGGCCCATCGCGCTACTAGAACACGCCACATTGTTGCTGGCGCAGGACGACTCTACTGGAGCACGCGAAGCCTACGTGCGTCTATACCAACGCCTCGTAGAGGGAGAGTGGCGGTTGGAGCGGGCTCAGTTCGACTTCTTCGCTGGCCAGGCGGGAACTGCGATCGCGAGTCTCACGGCAGGGGTGACGCAAGACTACGACTCGCTCCGTGCACGCGAGCTGGAATGCCGTACGGCAACGGAGCGTTTGCTTTTCTTTCAGCGGAGCGCTGCAAACGATGTGCTGGCGCGTGCGGATGTCGACCCGAGCGATCCGGAAAGCGCGGGCCGCCGTTTCACGCTCGATAGCGGCGGGGAGACGTATCTCATCGCGTTGCCGACGCGCGATGAAGCGGGCTATTGGGGCGTTCTACTCGATTCGGAGCACTTGAAGAGCGGGCTGTTGCGCCCGGCTCTGGAAGAGCACGTTGATCCGAAGACGACGGATTGGGTCGTGCGGGATAGAGATGGTGGCTTGTTGATGGCGGGCGCCGAGGGTCCACTGCCGGGGTCGCTCACCGTCAACGCGACGTTCAGTAGCAACGTCCCGCCCTGGCTGGTCGAGTTCTACGACCGGCCGCAGAGCCCATACGTCGTTCTCTTCGCATCCAGCCAGAGCGTCTATCTCTACATGTTCGTGCTCATCGCGACCATCCTAGTGTTCGGTACGATCCTTACCATACGCGCCGTGGTCCATGAGCTGGAGCTGGCGAAGCTGAAGTCCGATTTCGTTTCCACGGTGTCGCACGAGTTCAAGAGCCCCCTAACATCGATCCGTCAGTTGGCCGAGATGCTGCAGTCGGACCGTGTCCCCTCGGAAGAGCGGCGCCGCCGCTACTACGACGTACTGGTCGAGCAAAGCTCGCGGCTCTCTTCGCTGGTCACGAACATCCTCGACCTGGCCCGGATCGAAGAGGGGCGAAAAGAGTTCCGGTTCGAGGCGGTGGATGTCGGCGAGCTTGTGAACGAGCTGGCGACGATGGTCGAGCACCGCGTAGGGCATGAGGGCTACGCCGTGGAGGCGTCGATCGAGGCGGCGCTACCACCCGTGCGTGCGGACAGGGAGGCGATCGGCCAGGCGATCTCCAATCTGTTGGACAACGCGGTCCAGTATTCTGATGAAGCGAAACAAGTCCGTCTCCGGGCGGCTGAGAAGGATGGGTGCGTTATCGTCGACGTCGAGGATTCCGGTGTAGGAATCCAGGCGCACGATATCGACCGAGTGTTCGAGCGTTTCTATCGAGGCGGTGATGAGCTGACGCGATCGGTTCGCGGAAGTGGATTGGGGCTGACACTGGTGAAAGAGATTGTGGAGGCGCACGGCGGCGCCGTCAGAGTCGAGAGCGAGCTAGGCCGCGGTAGCACATTCTCCATTGAGCTTCCGGTCATGACGGAGCAGAGCGATGCCTAAGATCCTGATCATCGAAGATGAGCAGAGCATCCTGATGGCGCTGGAGGACGATCTTCTCCTCGAGGGTTACGCTGTGACGGGTGAAACAGACGGTGCTCGGGGGCTCGAGCGGGCGAAGCAAGGCGGCTACGACCTGATCCTGCTCGACGTCATGCTCCCGTCGATAGACGGGTTCGAGATCTGCAAGAACTTGCGAACGGCGGGCGACACGACGCCGGTCCTGATGCTCACAGCGAAGAGCCAGGAGGTGGATAAGGTATTAGGTCTCGAGCTGGGCGCCGACGACTACGTCACCAAGCCGTTCAGCCCCCGGGAACTGCTCGCCCGGGTGAAAGCATTGCTCCGGCGAGCGACACCCAGCGATCCCCCTCTCGAACATGTAACGTTCGGTGACGTCGATGTCGATTTCAAAGGCTACGAGGTGAAACGTGCCGGAGCGCATGTCGAGCTGACAGCGCGGGAGTTCGCGTTACTGCGCCTGCTGGTCAGCCACCCGAATGAAGTGCTCCGTCGCGACACCATACTCAACGAAGTATGGGGCGACGACTGGGACGTCTTCCCGCGCACCGTCGACACCCACGTCTCTCACCTGCGCAAGAAGTTGGAAGACGACCCGGCGGAGCCGAAGTACATCGTCAACGTGCGTGGAGTCGGCTACAAGTTCGTCGCCGACGGCCCTTAACCATCTCTTAACACTCGCGCCACGAATCCTTCAATCATCCTTGGGCGTGCTCCCCTAGATTCGACTCGAGCTACACCGGGAGCACCTCTCAGGAGTGTCGATCATGAAACCGCAAAGCGTTATGACAGTAGCCCTGGCGCTGGCGCTGGTCTGCTCCGCGCAGAGTTACGCTCAGCAAACCGCCGAGGAGCTATACCAGGCCGGGCTGTACGAGGAGGAGGTGAAAGGCGATCTCGAGCAGGCTATTCGGCTCTATCGAGAGATCGTAGCACAGCACGGCGATGTCCGTGCGGTGGCCGCTAAGGCGTTGCTGCGACTTGGCAACTGCTACGAGAAGCTCGGGCGAACCGAGGCAAGCAATGCCTACGAGCGTTTGTTGAACGACTATGCCGATCAGAGTGAGGCCGCGGCAGAGGCGCGCCTGCGCTTGGCGGCGCTTCAGCGCGCAATTCGAGCCGCAGAGGAGTCGGGTATCACGACGCGTCGCTTGTGGTCGGGACCGAATGCCAGCGCAAGCTCCCCGACACCCGACGGGAAGCACCTCGTGTGGACTGACGGGCAGAAGACCGGCAACCTGGCAGTCCGGGATGTCGCCACCGGCAGAAGCCGATATCTGACGCAAGACGCCAGAATGACCGAACCGTGGGCCATTTCGTACTCGGGCAGAGTGTCGCCGGATGGAAAGTGGGTCGCGCACGGTTACTCCGAGCAAGGTCAGGGTGGAAGCCTCCGCGTCGTCGGGATGGATGGCGAGAACGTTCGCGACCTTCTGAGAGAGAAGGGTTGTTGGGTCCATCCGTACGGATGGACGTCCGATGGCCGACACGTTGCCGCCCGTTGGAGTTGTTGGTCCGAGGACAGCCCGCAGGGGACATTCAGTATCGTCTTGGTGTCGGTAGCCGATGGGGGCGTTCAGATAGTCCACGAAGTCCCAAGCAGTAAGTACGCCCTCCGATCGTGGTTGTCACCGGACGATCAGAATCTCGTCTACGGCGGCCCGGTCGAGCAGGACGACGGGAATTTCGACATATGGCTACTGCCGCTCGACGGCGCTGAACAGGTTCCCCTGATCCAACATCCGGCGAAGGATCATCTGCTTGGCTGGGTTCCGTCAACCAGCGAGGTGCTGTTTCTAAGCGATCGAGATGGCACTTGGGATCTCTGGGCCGCTTCGATCCGCGACGACGAGGTCGCGGGACCGCCTCGTAAGCTGCAACGCGATCTAGGCGAAGTGAGTAGCGTAGGGTTCAGCGAGACCGCGTCCTTCTACTATAGCGTGTTCACGAGGTGGTTTAGCACTAGCATTGCGCCCTTCGATCCTGCCACCGGGACAGTGAACCTGAAATCCGCGACGCCACTGCTTGGTTCTAATCGTAATCCCCATTGGTCGCCCGACGGTCAGCACCTCGCGTTCATCACTGAATCTGAACGCACGCAAGGGAAACTGGGCACGATCAGCATTCGGAACATGGCGACCGGTGAGCAACGTGAGGTGGCGACCCACATGGGTGCTCGCTTCTTGGAAGAATGGTCTCCCGACGGACGCTCGATCCTCGTTGTCGGCCGGGACGAGACGCAAGAGAATCCAGAGCAGCGTCGTGGGATCTACGCGGTAGACGTGGCGAGTGAGGAAGTCACTCTCCTGGTAGGCCTTCCCGAAGGTCTCGCGTTGCAACAGCTGTCGGCGGAATGGACTGCTGACGGCCAGGCGATCGTCTACTCGGTGAACGAAGCACAGGGTCCTGGTCGACTGGTGCGTCACGAGCTCGCGTCTGGTGAAGAACGTGAGCTCTATCAGGATACGCTTCTCCTCCCGGACCCCATGGAGCTTGGTCCAGGCGGTCGCTACGTGGTAGTTGCGGTTGAGGATGGCGGACTTGTGTTGGTGAACCTTGAAACGGGGGCCAATCGACAGCTCTTCGCGAGTGGCGACTCCGTTGCCCACATGGGGCGGACAAGCGTGCAGTGGACACGCGACGGCGAGCACATCCTGTTCTCCGTACCCATACAAGGTGACGAGTGGCGAACCCACGTGTGGCGAGTTGCGGCAACCGGGGGCGAGCCCGAGTACCTCTGGACGGTTGGGGAAGGCAAATGGGGCAGCTGGTTCGAGTTGAGCCCCGACGGCCGGCACATCGCGCTGACCATATACACCCAGGAGAACGAGATCTGGGTGATGGATAATCTCAAAGACGTGCTTAAGCGGAAGCCGTAGTCGGCACACCGCCAATAGTCGTGAACAGTAGGAGCAATGCATCATGAAGCCATACATGATCTCCCTCTCGATACTTGTGTCCATACTCGTCTGGACTTCGTCCGGCTTCGGGCAGCAAACGGCCGAGGAATTGTATCAGGCTGGCCTCTACCAGGAGGAGGTCCAGGGGGATCTGGAAAGCGCTATCGAGATCTACCGGCGGATTCTGAGCGAGTTCTCCAACAACCGTACGGTTGGGGCCAGGGCGCAGCTTCATATCGGCCTTTGCTATGAGAAGCTTGGCCTGCGAGAAGCACAGCAAGCTTATCGACGCGTGATCGATGACTTCCCCGATCACACCGAGGAAGTCGGAGTTGCGCGGGACCGGCTAGCCAGTCTCGAACGCGCGCTAGCCGAGCTTGATCGGCAGCCGAGCTTTAGGAAGATCGAGATCGCCAGCAAGCCCCAGAACGGGGTGCTCTCGCCGGACGGTCAGACTCTCGCCTTCACTTCCGGTGGCAGCCTCTGGCTGATGCCGATACGTGGAAACGTGGACCCGAATATCGCCGGCGAACCTGTACCGCTGACTGAGCCGGTGGATGCAAACAACACGGGCAACACACTTGCTTGGTCGGCGGACGGCGAGTGGATCGCGTTCAACACGCGGTCAAGGGAGGGGCCGACGGGCATCTACGTGATCTCCGTCAGCAGCGGCGAACGTCAAAGGATGCCGGGCAGCCTTTGGAGCGGTTCCAATCCTTACGTGTTTCGCGTCAGTCTGTCGCCGGGCGGGAAGAATCTGGCGTACGCCCGAGTAGACTCGGTGCCAGATCGGTCTGACGTGTACGATCCAGAAACGTCGATCTATATCGCGTCGGCCGCGGGCGGAGGCCCAACGCAACTGACGGACCCGATAACCGCGTATCCTGCGTACTCACCGAATGGGAAACTGATGGCCTACGTGCGGAGAGTAGACGCGCCCAGCGGCTCTCAAAGACGTGTCCTGTTCCGCCAGCTGTGGGTAATGCCCGTGGAAGGCGGTCCAGCGGTCTTGTTAATCGATTCAACCCGGGTGATCGGTCCCGTTTGGTCGCCGGACAGCCGCAAGATTGCGGTCATCCGGGAAGCGAGTCCCGACGGGTTGGAATCGGAGGTGTGGATCATCCCGATCTCCGAAGATGGACAACGCGCCGGCGAGACGATCAAGATCCCGCTCCCTCTGGAGGGCCTATATGTGATCTCGGGTTGGACGCCGGACGACGAGCTGGGCGTCTTCATGAACAACGAGATGCAACAGGCCGTCTATACGGTGCCGGTCGAGGGAGGCAAGGCCGTTCAGATTACTGCGAGTGGCTACGCCTTTCACCCCCGCTGGACGCCCGACGGCAAGCGCATCGTATACCGGGAAGCCCCGACTCTCTATTCGGTGCCGGCGGAGGGCGGCGAGCCGGTGCCCATACCCATCGTATCTGATTCCAGCCTCATACCGGGTATCCCAGGCGGTGGAAACCAGATCTCGCCGGACGGCAAGACGATTCTCTTCATGGCCTACAAGAGGAGTATCCGGCCTCTCGAGGTGGATATTTGGTCCGTCCCCATCGAAGGCGGCGAGCCGACACACATCACCCGGAGCCCAAGCCAGGATCGTTTTCCGTGCTGGTCGGCCGATGGAAAGACCATCGCCTTCATTCGCTATCACGAGGTATCGAAGGGCGAATTCGTCATCAATATCTACACCGTGCCGGCGACGGGCGGAGAGGCTGAGGCGATAACCACTGAGGCCGACAGCGTTGCGTGGTCGACCATTTCGTATTCACCCGATGGCAAGTGGCTCGCCTACTTCACGAAGAGTGCGCTCAAGATCAGGCCCGTGGAGGGCGGCGAGGGCCGAGTCGTCGTGGAGATGGAAAGGGTCGGTAGCCACAGCGAGATGGCCTGGTCGCCCGACAGCCGAAGGCTTGCCTACACCGGACGCGGGAGCATCTGGGTCGTTCCGGTCGAAGGAGGCGAACCGGTTGAGGTCGAGACGAGCGTGCTCACAGCTGATGCTCAAAACCTGCACATCGACTGGTCGCCGGATGGCGAGAGACTCGTGTTCGCCGCATCGACTGGCGGTGAAGCAGAGTTGTGGATGATCAGTGACTTCCTGCCGGCGGGCGGGGAGCGCTGAAGGAGAGTGAATCATCATGAAAGCACATCACCCTGGCTGGAGGTAGTCATGAACTGCCGCACGCTCGTCGCACTCGGAGTCATTTGTCTTCTCCCGGTGTTCGCCTGCGGCGACGACGAAGTCACGGGAACGAACGGCAACGGTCAACCGAGCGCGATACAGACCGGTCAGTGGACCGCCACTACGGGTTCCGCCGGCTTCACATTCACCTTCACCGTGGCTTCAGGCGCCTCATCGATAAGCGCGATGTCGATGACGTTCAGTAGCTGGCGATGCGGAAACTCATCAGCAATTCTGGGCGGGAATATTTCATCGAGCTACACCGGAAACACGCCGGCTATTTCCAATCGCGCATTCACTCTAAGTAGGGATGTGAACCACGATCCGATGGGTACCGATTGGCCGATCACAATCAGCGGGTCGTTTGCCAATTCCGGAAGCGAAGCCTCAGGCACCTGGGAAGGCTCGGTAGCGGGCGGCACGTGTTCGGGTAGCTGGACCGCATCGAGATAGCGGTCGACGGCGCGGAGATCGTTGAAGGAGATCGAATCATGAAGGCGCGTAGAGTTGCCCTGGCTATTCTCGTCGCCGCCGTGGCTGCGGAGTCCACGGCGCACGCACAGCAGACGGCCGAAGAGGTCTACCAAGCCGCTCTCTACCAGGAAGAGGTGCAAGGCAACCTGGAGGGCGCGATCGACGGCTTCGAGAGAATCCTCGAAGAGTTCCGTGACAACCGGTCGGTGGCGGCGAAGGCGCAACTACATATCGGGCTCTGTTACGAGAAACTGGGGTTTACGGAGGCGCAGCAGGCCTACCGGCGAGTGATCGCGGACTACCCGGACCACACCGATGAGGTGACGGTGGCGCGTGAGCGGCTGAACAGCCTCGAGCGCGAGCTGGCCGAACTGAACCGCAAGCCGACCTTCCGCAAAATCGAGATCGCCAGCGAGCCGCAGAACGGCGTCCTGTCACCCGACGGCACCAGACTAGCCTTCACCTCGGACGATGCCGTATGGGTGGTTCCGTTGCAGGGTAACGTCGGCGCGAACATAGCCGGCGAGCCGGTGCGCATCGCCGATATCCCCGGCGCCTGGAATTTCGGCAACACGCTCGCCTGGTCGGGGGACGGGGAATGGATCGCAGTCAATGGCGGTGAAGATGGCGAGGATGCCGCATACATCGTCTCGGCGTCTGGCGGCGAGCCCCGCATGATCGAACTTCCAAAACGGGATGGGGCCTACGGATACCGCCTGAGCTTGTCTCCGGGTGGTGATAACCTCGCGTTCACGGCACTTGTGCCGGACGCAGACGAAGAGAACGCGGATTACTTTGCGGGACTCATTCATGTGATCCCTACGAATGGGGGTGAGCCACAGCAGATCTCGTCGGTCCCGGGGTACTTCCCTGCTTTTTCCCCGGACGGCGAGCTCATCGCGTATGTGACTCTTAGTGAAAAGGTCGAGCCGACAGAAGATGTCCAGACGCGGTATGACAGCGACCTCTGGGTTGTACGCTCCTCCGGTGGGCCGCCTATCAAGCTTGCCCGCGAGGACGGCCGCTACTTGGGGCCTGTCTGGTCGCCCGACGGAAGGTTTCTCGCCTTCCAGGGCCGAACGGATATGGGGGCCAGAGAAGTATGGGTGTACCCGTTGGCACCCGAGGCCCGCAGCGCGGGAGAGCCTACCAAGATCGCGTTACCCGGCCTCAGCGGTGGCTTGCTGGCGGGCTGGACGCCGGAGGGAGAAATCGGGCTCTTCATTCGCTCGCCGTTCCGCAGCGCCGTCTACACCGTTCCTTCCTCAGGAGGAAAGGCGGTGCAGGTGACTCCCGAGGGCGTGGTCTACTATCCGAGATGGTCACCCGACGGAGAGCGCATCTTCTTCAGGTCGGTCACCCCCGATCCCCAGGTCAGGGTGGCGCACGTCGCTGCCGACGGCGGCGACCTCGTCGAAGTGCCGTGGCCAGGACCGGCGCTCAGCTCTCGCGTGCCGGGCGGTGGCCACAATATCTCGCCCGATGGGCAGAAGCTCGTCGTCAGCGCCCGCCCGCGGCCAGGCTCGGAAGAGACTCTGGACGCCTGGGTGATCCCACTGGACGGCAGTAGCCCGACTCGACTGACCAGTGACGAGACCCATGAGAGGTACCCCTGTTGGTCTCCCGACGGGCAGTCGGTCGCGTTTGTCGATCGGCTCGAGACGTCGGACGGCGAGGGCGTCAACGCGATCTACTTGATACCCGCAGTTGGCGGCGAGATGACGCAGATCACCACCGAGGCAGACATCGTCGGTGTTGGCGCTATCGCCTTCTCGCCGGACGGCGAGCGGATCGCCTACTTCTCGGACGGTGCGATTGTGACGATGCCCGTCGAGGGTGGGGCACCGGAGGTGCTGGTCGCCGAGGTGCGGCACGTTCGTCACAGTCAACTGGCCTATTCTCCCGACGGCTCGATGATCGCCCACAACTCCGGCGGCAAGATCTGGATCACGACCCTGGCCACAGGTGAGACGACCGAGCTGCAGACCGGGCTCCCTGAGGAATATCATCTCAGTGAGTTCGGATGGTCGCCGGACGGCTCGAAGATCACGTTCATGATGGCGACCGGTGACGAATCCGAGTTCTGGTTGATCAGCGACTTCCTACCTTAGTCGCTTGCGTGGGCATGGCCCGGATGGGTATCGTCCCGGGGTCATGCCTACGTCCTCTCTTAAGCGCTCTATAGAGAGCGAGCTTGCCGGAATAGTAGGTCGCGAGTCGGTGCTCACCGACCCGGCCGAACTGCTCCCCTACGAGTCGGATGCGCTGGCCATCTGGCGGTCAACGCCCGGCGGCGTCGTCTTCGTGCACGACACCGAGGAGCTGCAACGGGTAGTCTCTCTCCTATACAAGAACCAAGTGCCGTACGTGGCCCGTGGCGCGGGAACGGGTCTGTCGGGAGGGGCGCTGGCCGAAGGCGCCGTAGTCGTCGAGCTATCTAGGATGAACCGCGTACTCTGGCTCGACGAGGAGAACGGGCGGGCCCGGGTGCAGCCGGGCACGGTGAACGCGCGATTGAGCGAAGCGGCGGCTCCTCACGGATTGATGTACGCGCCCGATCCGTCGAGTCAGCCGGCCTGCACGCTCGGCGGCAACGTGGCGGAGAACGCCGGCGGCCCTCACTGCCTCAAGTATGGGGTCACGACCAACCACATCCTCGGCCTCACGATCGTCGCTCCCGACGGTGAGCTGATCGACCTGCCTCCGGACGGACGGCCGGGCTACGACCTGGTCGGTTTGTTCGTCGGTTCGGAGGGAACGCTGGGCATCTGCAGCGAGATCGAGATCAAGCTGGTTCCCATCCCTCCGGCGGCCGAAACGCTACTCGCCCACTTCGACGACATCGAGGCCGCCGGTCGCGCCGTGTCGGCGATCATCGCCGCCGGCATTCTGCCGACCGCCCTTGAAATGATGGATGTCAACACGATCCGTGCCGTGGAAGAGTCGGTTTTCGCGGCGGGCTTCCCAACCGATGTCGCCGCGTCGCTGATCGTGGAGCTCGACGGACCGAAGGCTGGACTGATCGATCAGGCCGGCGACGTGGACGCGTTGTTGAAGGACCACGGCGCCAGAGAAGTGGCTCGCGCCAAGAACGAGGCAGACCGTCTGAGGTTCTGGAAGGCGCGGAAGTCGGCGTTCGGCGCCATGGGTCGACTGAGCTCGGCGCTGGTCGTGCTCGATGTCACCGTCCCGCGCAGCAAGCTGCCGGCGATGCTGGCGCGCGTCTATGAGGTCGCCGGCAAGTACGACCTTAAAGTCACGAACGTGTTCCATGCCGGCGACGGCAACATGCACCCGAACCTGCTATTCGATGACCGCGACGAAGAGATGGTCGAGCGCGTCCACGCGGCCAGCCGTGAGATTCTCGAGGCCGGCGTCGCCGTCGGCGGCACCATCACAGGCGAACACGGCGTTGGGCTCGACAAGCGGAAGTACATGACGCTCGTCTATTCGGACGACGATTGTCAGGCGATGGGTTGGGTGAAGAACGCGTTCGACCCCAGAGGTCTGTGCAATCCCGGCAAGTTGCTTCCGGAAGAATCGACGGGCCGGCCCGCCGAAGCGCCCGGCCTGGCGCCCACCATGCCGTCGCCCAAAGACGTCGCAAGTGACGTAGGGTCGGAGCTGGGGCCGAAGTGCTTGATCAAGGATGGCGCGGCGTTCCAGATCAACGGCGAGCGTGCTGCCGTGGTCGCAGCGCCGGAATCGGTTGAAGAACTGTCAGAGCTGATGAAGCTCGCGACGGATCGCGGGTGGGCGGTCGTACCGGCAGGGCAGGGCGGTTGGTTAGCGAACGGCGAGCGGATGCGGCGCGCTGACCTGGTCATCAGCACGCGTCGACTGAAAGCTGACGTAGAGCACAGTCCGGACGATCTGCTGGCAACCGCTCAGGCTGGCGTGAGTCTGTCGTCGCTCAATTCGACGCTAGCCGAAGGCAACCAGTGGTGGCCCATCGATCCGCTGGGCAGCGGGACGGTGGGCGGCGCTATCGCGACGAACGCGGCGGGCCCGCTAGCAGCGGGCTACGGAACGCCGAGGGACCTGGTCCTCGGGCTCACGGTCGTGCGGGCCGACGGCCGGATCGTGAAGGCCGGCGGTCGAGTCGTGAAGAACGTTGCCGGCTATGATATGGTGCGGTTGTTTACCGGCAGTTGGGGTACGCTGGGCATCATCACGGAAGCGCACCTGCGACTTCACGCGCTACCGCAAACCGACGAGACGCGTATCTTCGTGGCCGGTCGACCCGAGCAGCTCGCCGGCTTCGCCAACCAGTTGGGTAAGAACGGGTCCCTGATGCCCGTCGCCGCCGAGATCGTGTCACCCGCCATTGCCGATGCCCTCGAGATGAGGACCGGCCACTGGCGGATGGCGGTCCGCTGGCTGGGGCACGAGCGCGCCGTCGAAGACGCGATCGAGAAAGCCGAGAGATCAACCGGCCGGGAAAGTGTGCTGGTTGAAGAAGGCGCCGGCGCCTGGAAGATGCTGCGTGCGTTGGAGACACAGGTAGGCTCGATACTCACCGTGCGCATCGATGTGCCACGCGGTGCGACCGCCGACGTGACCCAACGGGCCAGCGTCTTCACCGGCAGCGACTATCCGCTGGTCCAGGCCGCGCCGCTGTTGGGTCGCGTATGGATCTTCGTGCCGATGTCGTTGTACGACGACGCCAAAGGTGAGCGACTGTGGGCGCTGCGCATCGAGGACCTGCGCCGCGTTGCCGCCGAATGCGGGGGCGGAGTTCGCGTCGAGGAAGCGCCGTTCGAGTTGCGCCGACAGGTCGATCCATGGGGCGATCCGGGTGACGGCCAGCGTTTCAACGAAGCGCTCAAACGGGGCTTCGATCCGGGCGATAACCTCAAGCCGGGGTTCTTCACGGGAGAACTGTGAATGGGCGGTGTGGTGTGATGAAGTTGGGGAAGGTCTCGAAGTTTGCGGTGCCGGTGTTGGCGATCGTCGCCGGATGCGTCTTCTATCAACCGCTGGAGCCATCACTGGTCTGGCATCCGTTCGAGGCTACGGCGTATTGCGACTATGGATTCACGAAGTCGGGGGTATGGGTGCGAGAGGGCATCGTGGCCGGCGACCCACGCGTACTACCGCTTGGCAGCGTGATCGACATCAAGGTCGACGACGATGTGTTCAGCAAGTACGAGGTGATGGATACGGGCGGCAAGGTCAAAGGATACATCGTCGATATATGGATGCCTACGTGTGAAGAAGCCGTGCAGTTTGGAAGGCGCGAAGTGAAAGTTAGGGTGAGGGAGAAGGGTAGTCTTAAGACGTGATGGAATCCCAGAACCACCGAATCTAAAGTGGTGCGCACAATATGAAGATCTATACACGCCGGGGCGACGGCGGCGATACCTCACTGTTTGGAGGAAAGCAAGTCTCGAAGGACGACATTCGAGTCGAAGCTTACGGTACTGTGGATGAGCTGAACTCTTTCCTCGGCCTGGCTATCGCTAGACTGCCGGATGTCATGAGCGATTGGCGGGAACGTCTCACCGGTATTCAGTCCGATTGCTTCATTCTTGGTGCCATCCTCGCGACTCCGAAGTCCGGCTCGGAGAAGCCGGGTCACATCCCGGAGCTGTCGGATGCCAGGGTCGAACAGCTGGAGCAGTGGATCGACATCCTGGATGAGGAGCTCGCGCCTCTTCAGGCGTTCGTACTGCCGGGTGGCAGCGAGGTCGCGGCGACTTTGCATGTGACCAGAAGCGTTTGCCGTCGCGCCGAGCGGCGCGTCGTTCAGCTCGCCCGGCACGAGGAACTCGAAGAAGTCACCATTCGCTATCTGAACAGACTCAGCGACTTCCTCTTCACCCTGGCGCGGGCAGCCAACGCGCGGCTCGGAGCCACCGACGTCGAGTGGCACCCGGAATCCGGCGAATGACGATCGATCACGAACGGTTCGAGCTTCAGAACAAGGACGGCGATCCGATCCGCGGCGACGTCCGCATGACCGAAGCTCCGAAGGCGGACGCCGCAATCGTGATCTGTCACGGTTTCAAGGGCTTCAAGGACTGGGGCTCCTTCCCATACATCGCGGAGCAGCTCGCCGGCCGCACGGGTTTCCCGGTCATCCAGTTCAATTTCTCCGGTAACGGCGTCGGCGCCGACCTGCTCAACTTCACCGAACTGGACAAGTTCGAGGCGAACACGTTCAGCAAGGAGCTTTCCGATCTTCGGACGGTGCTCGACACTTTCGAGACGGGGCAACTGCCCGGCGTCGACGCCCGGCGGCGTTTTGGCATTCTCGGGCACAGCCGCGGCGGCATCAGCACCATCATCACCGGAGCCGAGGATGAGCGCGTCAAAGCCATCGTCACCTGGAACGCTGTCAGCTATCTGGACCGCTGGAGCGAGGAGAAGAAGGCGGATTGGCGGCGCGAGGGTCGAATCGGGATCCTCAATGCCCGCACCGGGCAGACGATGCCACTGGGGATAGGGCTGCTGGAGGACTACGAGAAGAACGCCGATCGGCTGAATCTCCAGGCTGCGGCGTCGCGCCTACAGATTCCCTACCTGATCGTCCATGGTAGCGCTGACGAATCGGTACCGGCGTCCGAGGCGGAGTTGCTGGCTGCGGCCGCGCCGCAGGAGAGTTCGCAGCATGTTGTCATCGATGGCGGTGGCCACACCTTCGGCGGCGCCCACCCGTTCAAAGGGACGACGGAACATCTGGAGCAGGTCATCGATCTGACGGCCGATTGGTTCGCAAGACACCTGTAAGGTCGAGAGGGACATTGTCATGATGATGACGAAGCCGCTCGCGCTGGTGCTACTCTCGCTGATGGTCGCTGCTGGCGCGTGCTCAACCGCGGCAGAACGAGCCGAGCCGGATCCTTCCGTTCTCCACGCCGCAGTGGACAGCCTGCTCGAAGACTCGGAACGCGCGTGGAACGGTGGCGACCTGGACCGCTTCGTCTTCTGGTACAAGAAGAGCCCGGAGACGACGTTCATGGGCGCTCGCGGGCCACGGCATGGTTGGGATGAGCTGCGCGCAGGCTATGCTGGACGCTTCGAGCCGGGCGCTGCCCGAGATTCGCTTCGCTTTGAAAACCTGGAGACGCGTCCGCTGGGCGTCGGCCTCGGTCTGGCGACCGCCCGCTATGTGCTCTTCCAGGGCGACTCTATCACTTCGACCGGGATATTTACGCTGGTTCTGGAGGAGACTTCGGAGGGCTGGCGAATCGTGCATGACCACAGCAGCGAGTCGCCCGACTAGTACGTTCAGTCAATAGACGCGTCAATATCGCAGTCTTTCGGCTAACTCGTCATAGTGACGCTCGACCAATCTTTGCGCCAGAGCCTCCGGAAGTTGGTCCGTTTCTACCGTCTCGAACGCGTACTTCTCGGACATTTCATCATAGGCAGCCTGAAAGTCCCTCAGCATTTCGGGCGACAGATCATCCTTCCTGGCAAGAATGGTCTCCGGATCGGCGTGTAGGAGGAACGTACGCGTCGGGCGGGGGAACAGCCGGCACAGCAGAAGCCGTGTGCGGCGGTATTGTGGTGTGCTTCGCCGCATGGATCCCGTCATCAGATCATATATATATCGGTCGGCGATGACGGTCGTGCCGCGCCGCCGCTTCCGATAGGCTTGCCAGTACCGGTAGTACATCTCCATCGTGATCAACGGGAAGAATGTCCACGCGCGCAGCAGGCTCCTCAGCATGCGAGCGGTCAGATAGAGTCGTGACTGTTCGCGGATGTTCTTGTGAAGAGCGCGTTCTTCTTTCGTGAGCGAGCGACCGGCCACTGATTTCAGCGTGATGCGTACAGAGTCGACCAGTCCAACTTCTCGTGGTTTCCTTCCAAATACCTCGCCGAACCACTCACCTACCGTGAGACTATAACCGGGAGCATACGGCGAGTTGGGAATAAACCGTAGGCGGCGACCTCCCCACGGTCCCATGTACAATACGACAGCGGGGAACCCGTTCTTGCGGTTGAGAAGCTCCACAAACGCCGCTGTTAAAGATGACTTGCCGCTGCCGTCGACACCCAGAAAGGCGTACAGCGGAGCTCGCGGACGTGGATCTCTGCGCCGCAAACGGCGACGCAAACGCATGAGAAAGCGCCGCCCACGCAGTCCGGGATTCGCTCGACGCAGCTGCTTTATGATGTCATCGCGCAGTCGTTCGGTGCGATCGGGTTCGCGATGGTACGCGTCGAGGTCGTCGATCAGGCCGCAAAGGTAGTCGTAAGTGCCGTATTCACTTAGTGTTAGACGAAGCGTTTCTCGGTCGACTCTTTCGCTCAACGCGCGGATCTGAGAGTAGTGCTTCTCTTGGATGTGTCGTTTTCCGATGACGTTATGGAAGGCGAGTATGGCCAGCAGGTCGCTGTCCGCCGGCAGAAAGTAATCATCCACCGACTCGCGCCCGGCCAGCACGGACTGGCCATCCATATAAATGATTCCACCCTGTACGACTTCGCGGTGCAGGTCGACGGCGATGAAGTGTCCACAAGCGTGCTTCACGAGGCTGGTCTTGAAGGGGATGAGGCGCTCGCTGACTCTGATCCGGTAGCCGTTTCGCTTGAGAACGTCCAACGCTTCATCGAAGCGAGCGCTGTCCACCAGCATGTCCAGATCATCGGGAGGGGTTTCGCCGCGCAGGTCATCGCGGAGCAAGCAAAACCCGATGTCAGCCTCGCTCAGAGCCTCGAACAGCAGGCTGTACTCCGATCTGACTAGCGCTTGATCAACCATCGAATCTTTCGCAGAGGTTCGATGACGTGCTGCTGCGACCATTCATCTCCCGGCACGCGTCCTCCTTTGATGGACTTGGGGGCCACGTGTCGCGCCCAATAGACCAGAAGCATGGGCTTCACCAGTTCCGGTTGCAGGTCGAACTGCGCGCAATAACGATCCACGACGGATTGCTCGTGGGGGTGAAGGAGACCCCCTTCCAGGGCACGAACGACGACTTCCCCGATACCGATCTGACGTCGTCTACGGTGCATGCTCAGGATGAAGTGCAGCAGGTCCTGGAGCGGCAGGCCCGTTTCGCTCAACAGGTCCCAGTCGATGACGCCCGTGATCTTTCTTTCGTCTGGATGGACCAGGACGTTCTTAGTGTTGAAATCACCATGTAGCCATACGGAGGGTATTCGCTGACCTTTGGTGCTGCTATCCAAGAAGGCCCCCAGCTCGTCCAATTCCTCTGAGAGCTCTGCGAAATGTTCCCGCATGATATCTAGAGGTCTCTGATAGTACTTCGGTCTTATCTCCTCATCCGCCAGCGCGTACCGAGCTTGCTCGTGGGAAAAAGTCTTGAGGAACTGGAAAGCCTCGTCGAGAATCCACCGCTCGTCTCGGGAGCCCGCAATGATGTCGTAGGCGGGTGTTCCCGTGAGCTTATTCTCCAGGTAATACGGCATGCCGCCCACAGAACCGGAGGAAAGCCTCTGGGGAGCGAGTGAATGAATCTGAGGTGCGCCGGCATGCAGCGTTTCCAGGGCATCGCCGTTAGCTACCATTCGCAACTCGGCCCTTCGGTGAAGCGGCACGCGCAGCACGGCTTCGCCGCGGTCACCGAGATCCAGAAATAGCAGCATCACGCCTGTCCTTTGGACGCGACACTCATGGATCGCGGGCCTGTCAGCCAGACCGAGTTCTTCTTCGATGTGAGATAGCAGCTCGTCTACGAGCCCTGACGCCGGTTCCTTCTCTCCTGCGACCATCATGAAGCTATCGTGGACCTGCTCGGTGAATCCCAGGCGATCCAGCAGCTTGTAGATGCCGCCGCGCATATGACGGGGCAGGGTCCCGTTCCAGCTCAGAATTTCCCGCGGCTTTCTATGATCTGGGTAGAAGTAGTACGTGCGGTGTCTTGTGAGAGAAGCGCGCCGCATGCGGCGCCGAAGCCCGTTCAGTGATGGCACCGCATAACCTTGCTTGAATACGCGCCGCAGCTCTCGAGCGAAACTCTTCAGGTTGCCTCTCCAGACGTTCCGCCCGAAGCGACTCGCGGTCACAATGCAGCACTGTCCCCCCGGCGCGAGCAGCTTGGCAGCCCATGTCTCGACCTCCTTAGGGCCGCAACCGCGCAGCTGTGCGAAGCTGTCCTCGAAGACGAGCACGTCGTATCGATCGGGGTGGTCAACGAGTTGATCTAGGGGAGCACTGATCATCTTTACGGGCAGTGTCAGGCTCCTGTAGAAGTCGTTCAGAAGCTCGGCGCGCTTTGGGTCGGTCTCCCAGACCGCGAGTTCCGCGAACCGATCGGCCATAGCGAGCGGCGCGAGGCTCCACGGCGCGGGTAATATCAGGGCTCTCGTGTCGGGACAGGCGGGGCAGAGCAGCGACCACTCATAACCGTGACCGCGGAACATCGTCGCCAGTGCTTCACGTCGTTCGGCGGGTGAGAATCCGCCTGATTTCTCGAGCAACGGACGGAAGCTCGCTTCGAGTGTAGCTATATCTGGAATCACAACGCTCTACTTTCGGGCGCTAAGAACGGACATCCTGAAGTCCTGGCGACGCACTCGCCGGATCTCCCAAAAACCTGCTAAACAATATGTGTGCCGCGACGTTTCGCGTTTCTGGCGTGCGCGCGGGCCCCGCCTCACTTCGACTGTCGATGGGAAAGGTTGGTGCGCTGTGGCCTGTATGCAACGCTAGGGTCGCCCTGGCGAGGAAGTCTGTCCGGGACGGGCCGCTACTGTCCGACCGTCCGCGGGTCGTAAGTGGTGTTCACCGAAAGCCCCAGGGCCGCGGCAATCGACGCCCAGGGCACGTACTTCACGTTGGACGCCGAGGCGCCGGCGTTGTCGCCATCATGGACGGTGAACAGACCCTGGGTGAAGCCGGGGCCCATCGGGAAGTTGGTCACGTCCAGACCGTCGATACCGCTCACCGAGTCGATACCACCATTTGATACCACCTGGACTTTGCCAACGAACGCGTTGTCGCCTTCCCGCGTGTAAATCACGAATCTGCCTTCGCCCTGACTCGACGCCAGCAGGTAGCCCGCTCCCGTGCCATCGTAGTAGAGCGACAAGCCCTCGACGTCGGCCACCAGATTTCCGCCCGAGCCCGTCTCATCCACCTGCGTACGTGCTGTCCCCGCGTTCGCCTCGGCGCCGTATTTCCAGATGCCGACGTCCTCTTCTCCGATGTAGAAGTGTCCCAGGTGATCGTCGGCCACACACCCCTCGACCAGGCTGCCCACGTCGAATTCCCGCACGTTGGTGCCGGTCACTCCGCCGCTCCCGTCGTCCGTCAGCTCCCACTGCTGCACATCGCCATCGCGGTTGTTCACGAAGTAGTAGTACTTGCGGCTGATCGTGCTGTAGTACATGCACGAGCCGTACGGGACAAAGCTGGTCCCGAGGTCGATGCTGCCGGCGGCCTCGAGCCGACGCGTGCTCGGGTTAATCTTGAAAAAGTCGATCTCCGCGGAGCCCTCATCGCCCACGCCGACCAACGCAACCGTTTGGTGCGTCGCGCCACCGCTGAACTGACCGGCCAGCGGGAAGTTGTACCGCAGGTCGACGTTGTTGTAGTTGTTCGCGTCGACGTACTGTACTTCCCTCCCGTCCATCCCCCAGACCATCAGGCCGCCTTCCTTGTCGTCGCCGATCACCAGGCTGAGCGACGGGTCGGTGGGGTGGATCCAGATCGCCATGTCGTCGGCGGTATCGCCCGCGTGGTGAGAGGGATCGGTCTCCACTGTGGCCTGAACCTGTACCGTGCCACCGGAGAAGAGGGCCGTCACGAATTGTGTCTGGTTCATCGTCACCTGGCATGTACCCGTTCCGCTGCACACGCCGCCGCTCCAACCCTCGAAGGTCGAGCTGGCATTGGCCGATGCGGTGAGGATGACCACCGTGCTCTCCCCAAACAGCTCGACGCAGTCACCGGTCGCGCCACCGGCGGTGATCGAGCAGCTGATGCCCGTTGGATTGCTCGTCACGGTGCCGCTTCCCGAGCCGCTACCCACGACGGTCAACTCGAAGGCAGGGATGAGCTCGAACGTCGCCGTCACCGTTTGTGCCTGGCTCATCGTCACCCGGCAAGTTCCCGTTCCACTGCACCCGCCGCCGCTCCAACCCTCGAACGTCGAACTTGCGTCGGCCGCTGCAGTGAGGTCGACCGGCGTGTTCGGAGCGTACGACTCGCTGCAGTCTCCGGTACCGGTACCGGCTGTGATCGTGCAGTCGATGCCCGTCGGGCTGCTCGTCACGTTGCCGTTCCCCGCGCCGCTACCTAGTACGGTCAACTGCAACACGAGCTGGAATGTCGCCGTTACTGTCTGTGCTTGGGTCATCGTCACCTGGCAGGTACCCGTTCCTGTACATCCGCCGCCGCTCCAGCCCTCAAACGTCGAGCCCGCGTCGGCCGATGCGGTGAGGGTAACCAGCGTGCTCTCGTCGTACAACTCGGTGCAGTCGCCGGTTGTTATTCCCGCGGTGATCGTACAGTTGATGCCGTTGAGATCGCTTGTCACGCCGCCGTTCCCCGTGCCGCCGCCCGCTACGGTCAAGGTGTACTGCGGGATGAGCTGGAAGGTCGCCGTCACGGTCTGTACCTGACTCATCGTTACCTGGCACGCCCCTGTGCCGCTGCACCCACCACCGCTCCAACCCTCGAAAGTCGAGCCCGCGCTGGCCTGCGCCGTCAGCGTGACCTGTGTGTCCTGTTCATAGGTCTCGCTGCAGTCACCGGTCGGCGTGCCGGCCGTCATCGTACAGTTGATGCCGGCCGGATTGCTCGTCACGCCACCATTCCCTGTGCCGCTGCCCAGTATCGTCAAGTCATGCCGTGGGATGAGCTCGAACGCCGCCGTCACGGCCAGCGCCTGGCTCATCGTTACCTGGCACGTGCCGGTGCCGCTGCACCCGCCACCGGTCCAACCCTGGAACGTTGAACCCGCATCGGCGGACGCCGTGAGTGTGACCTGCGTGTTCTCTTCGTACGACTCACTGCAATCGCCGGATGCGACGCCGGCGGTGACCGTGCAGCCGATACCCGTCGGGTTGCTGGTCACGCCGCCGCTCCCCGTCCCGCTCCCGATGACGGTCAAGTCATGCCGCGGGATGAGATCGAACATCGCCGTCACGGTCTGCGCCTGGCTCATCGTTACCAGGCACGTGCCGGTTCCGGTACATCCACCGCCAGTCCAACCCTCGAACGTCGAGCC
>JBDHJS010000093.1:0-5909 GCA_039586795.1 Gemmatimonadota bacterium | reverse complement strand
TCGCCCACATCTACAAGCTGAGCGGCATGACGGTGGGCCTAGCGACGACCGATGGTGTCTATATCGACGGTCAGCGGAGCGTTGAGGGCGACATGACCGGGCCCATCGCGGCGCGCATGGTGCTTCGCGATCCGACCGTAGAAGTCGCCGTGTTGGAGACGGCGCGGGGCGGCCTGTTGCGGGCGGGCATGGGGTACCGCAAATGCAACGTCGCTTCTTGCCTTAACGTGAAAGCCGACCACCTGGGGCTGCGCGGAATCGAAACGCTGGAGGAGCTGGCCGAGGTGAAGCGCATTCCCATCGAGGTCGCCTCCGACACGGTGGTGCTGAACGCGGACGATCCGCTCTGCTTGCAGATGGCGGACTATGCGACGGCCGAGCACGTTTGCTACGTGACGATGAACCCTTCGCACGAGCTGGTGCGCGAACACATTCGCGCCGGCGGCAGGGCGGCCGCTCTCGAGCAGGGCATCAACGGGCACATGATCACCCTTTATGACGGTGGCGCGCACATCCCGCTTCTCTGGACGCATCTGATCCCCGCGACGCTGGAGGGTCGTGCGCTTTTCAACGTAGAGAACGCGATGTTCGCCGCAGCGATGGCCTTTAGCCTGGGCGTCAAGCTGGAGGACATCCGCCACGGGCTGCGCACGTTCGATACGACGTTCTTCCAGGCTCCGGGTCGCCTCAACATCTACGACGAGCACCCCTTTAAGGTGATCCTCGATTACGCTCACAACCCGGATGCAGTGGAAGCGATCAGCCGCCTCGTCAATACCCTCGAGACCAAGGGTCGGAAGATCCTCGTTCTTTCCGCGCCGGGTGACAGACGCGACGAAGACATTCGTGCGATGGCCAAGCACGCCGCCGGGATCTTCGACCGTTACATCTGCCGCCGTGACGACTCGTTACGCGGGCGCGAGTCGGATGAGGTACCTCGAATCCTCAGCGACGCGTTGACCGATAACGGCGTATCGGCCGAGACGATCGACGTCATCCCGAATGAACAAGAGGCCGTGGACGCGGCCCTGCGCATGGCAGACGATGGCGACCTGTTGGTGATCTTCGGCGACGCCATCGCGCGCACCTGGAACCAAATCGTCAACTTCGCGGAAGGCGTTGAACGCGCGCCGATTGAATCGGCGCCGTCAGCGCCGGCAAGCCTGCCAGAGCTACCCGAGATCACCCTCGATGATGGCCAACCGTTGGTACGCGACGAGCGAGGCGTGCGCATCGCTCGCCAACTCGAAGACTGACTGGTGTGAGCGACCTGGCGCTTCGCGATTCGCGTCGACTAACCGGCCACAATCTGCTATGCAATGAGCCGGGCGCCGTCATCGATGTCACGCTAGGCTCGTTTGCAGTCGAGGACGTCATAGAAGGCTGGAGCCGGCACGCGCGTCGTGTCCTCGATGCTGTCGGCTGGTCAGACCAGCGCCTCCACACCAGGTCCTTCTCGGACGGCGCCAGTCTGATGATGACCGCACCGATTGACGCGTTGTACGCCGCTACCGAGGTGAACGAGTGGGCATGGAGCGCGACGGAAGCAACCCTCAACGAGTGGACGGAGCCTGATCTAAAGAGTGCCGCCCGATCGCTAGCCGGCACGATCACCGCCGAACGGAATCCTCGCCTCATCAAGCTCCGCGACGCCGCCGTTCAGCGCAGCGTCTGCTTCCTGTCGGATGACGAGAACGCATCCGTTGGCATGGGGGTCGGCTCGCAGACCTGGCCCGTCGAGGCGCTGCCCGACCCCGATGAAGTCGATTGGGACCGAGTCCATGACATTCCGCTCGCCCTGGTCACTGGCAGCAACGGAAAGACGACCACCGTACGGATCGTCGCCGCCATGCTAGCCACCGCCGGGTACGTGACAGGGTATAGCAGCACCGATGGGATCTACGTAGGCGACGAGCTCGTTGACGCGGACGATTGGTCTGGACCCGGCGGTGGCCGGCAAGTTCTGCGCGACACGCGGGTCGAAGCGGCCGTCCTTGAGACGGCGCGTGGCGGGATACTACGTCGCGGCGTGGCTGTGACTCGGGCCGACGCCGCCATCGTGACCAACGTCGCCGCCGATCATCTCGGCGAGTGGGGCGTTGACGACCTGAACGCGATCGCCGACGCCAAGCTGGTCGTAGCCCGGGCCATGGACGGCGGCGGAAGACTCGTGCTGAATGCGGAGGATCCCGTACTGGTCGAGCGGGCGGCACTGCTCGAGGTCGCTCCGACATGGTTCGCTGAAGCCGCCGATACCCAGCCGCTGAGAGCCAGGGTGGCGGCTGGCGAATCGGCCTACTTCATCGATGACGCGAGCTTCGCGATGGCCGAGGCAGGTCAACCCCAGCGAATCGTTGACGTCGCCGACGTTCCGATCACCCTGGACGGTGTAGCGCACCACAATATCCAGAACGTGCTGGGCGCGATCGCCATCGCCAGGGCCCTGGGTTTGAGCGCGGATGTCATTCGCTCGTCGCTGACGAGCTTCGGCGGAACAACGAGCGAGAACCCAGGGCGAGGCAATGTCTTCGAGCTAGGCGGTGCCCGGGCGATTGTCGATTTCGCTCACAACCCACACGGACTGGAAGCGCTGATGTTGATGGCTGCATCGTTCCCCGCCGGCCGTCGGCTGCTCGTCCTTGGTCAAGCCGGCGATCGCGACGACGATTCGATTCGCGAGCTCGCCAGGGCCGCGGCGCGCTTTCGCCCCGACCGCATCGTCATCAAAGAGCTGGAGAAGTACCTGCGCGGCAGGTCGCAAGGCGAGGTCCCGGATCTCATCGAAGACGAACTGCGTGCTGCAGGGATGCCTTCAGAGGCGATGAGCCGCGCCGCTTCGGAACTCGCAGCCGTGCGCGAGGCGTTGGAGTGGGCACACCCGGATGATCTCTTGATCTTCCCGGTTCATTCTCACCGCGACGAAGTGTTGGCCCTGCTCACCGCCCTCGCCGCCGAGCATTGGGGCCCCGGAATGCCGGTCCCGAGGTAACCGCCACAACATCCAGGTGCACCGGAAAGATGGTACGCGGATATTGGAAAGTCGGGCTCGATCCAGAGACCGCAGAGATCGGGCGATTCAGGAACCTCACCCGACGATTCACCAATCCGCTGTTGCGGGCCGTGGACGATCTAACAAGTATCAATCCTATCTTGCTAGCCCTAACCTCCTCATAACTGTCCCTGGCGGCCGTCCTAGCTAAGAGGACCTATCACCGGGCGGCGCCCGGAGGAGAGGGGATCGATGCATGTCGAGAGCTTGAAGCTCAAGACCCAGGCCATGCCGGCGAGCGTGCCGGGCAAGGCCCTGCAATTCCCTCTCGTACGAATACTTGTGGCAGTGGCCTTCCTGCTGCCCTTCGTGATCTTCCACAACAACGTCATCGGCGACCTGATTGCCTCAGCTCCAGAGCCGAGGCGCTCGATTATGAGCTGGGTCGATAGCGCGCTGTCGTTTGTCATCCTCCTAGCATGCTACGCGCTCTACGTCAGGTGGATAGAAAAGCGAAAGGCGCTGGAGATATCGACCCAATCGGCGCTGTCCGAACTGGGAGCCGGTTGGGCCGTGAGCTTTGCCATCGTGGCTGCTATGGTCGGGCTCATCTGGATATTCGGCTATTATCGCGTCGAAGGCACCGGGACGGTGAGGACGGTGGCAAACGCATTCTTCTTCTTCGGGTTTGGCGCCTTCCTTCAGGTACTGCTTTTCCGCGTGATCCTCTTCCGGATGCTCGAGGAAATCCTGGGGACCTGGCTAGCCATCCTTCTTGTTGCCGCAATCTTCGGCCTAGTCCACATGGGAAATGACAACGCAACCGTGTGGTCGGGCATTGCAGTAGTCGCCGAAGACATCTTCATGATCGCGCCATTCGTCTTGACGCGCCGGCTCTGGATGGCTTGGGGTATCCACTGGAGCTGGAATTTCACGCAAGATGGAATCTTCGGAATGCCGAACTCGGGCATTACCGATTTGCCAAGTTGGATCAACGCTTCAGTAGATGGCCCAACCTGGCTGACCGGGGGCAGCTTCGGCATCGAAGCGTCTTTCCTGGTTGTCATCATCTCCATCGCCGTAGGTCTGTTCCTGATGAGAGTCGCCAGCAGCAAAGGTCAGATTGTATCGCCGGTATGGCGTAGCGTTGGTGCGTTGCCTGAGCAGCCGTCATAGATAAGCGAGTGCTCAGCGTTTGAGGACCCGAGGAAGTTGAGGAAGGCGGTATGAGATCAAGCCCTAGCTGGCCCCGTGCTACTGCGCCGCTGTATCGCAGTCTGGTTATGCTGTCGCTTCTTACGGTGGTGTTGGTCGGGTGTGATTCAGATGCTGGGCGTTCGTCGCGATACGTCGTGCGCGACAGCGCCGGTGTGAAGATCGTTGAGAACGCCGAATACGCATGGCCGGAAGGGCGCGGCTGGCGGCTATCGGCCGAACCGAGCATCCATATCGGCACGCAGGACGGCGATCCGAACCAACAGTTCGCGATGATCCACCGCGCGCTCAAGCTGAGCGACGGCCGAATCGTTGTTGCCAACGCCGGAATGCGCGAGATCCGCTACTTCGATGCGGAGGGCGACTTTCTTTACTCGAGTGGTCGCCGGGGGGATGGCCCCGGCGAGTTCCAAGCGCTGACCGGCATGTGGCGGTTGGCCGGAGATTCGATCTTGACCTTCGATCGCCGGCAGCAACGGGTCTCAGTATTCGGTCCAGACGGATCTTTCGTTCGTTCGTTCACTTTCTCCACCCTCGCCGGTGCACCGGCTCTACCACTGCTGATCGGCCCAACGCGCGACCGCCGCCTCATCCTCAGGGACCGTCCAATCCGACCGGGCGAGATCACCACCGGCGTGCTCCACGATTCCACTTTTGTCCTGCGTTTCGACCTGGATGGTGTCCTTGTTGATACGCTGGGATACATACTCGAGCGTGAGACCTTCGCGTGGAACGAAGATGGCGCGTTTATGTCGCTCAGAGCTGCATTCGGGCGCGGCGGGTTCTGGGCGCTCTTCGACAACGGCTTGTATCTGGGCAGCAGCGAGTCCTACGAGATCGGTTACTACGCAAGCAACGGTTCCCTGAGCCGCCTGATTCGCAGCACGCAACCCAACCAGGTTGTCACCCCCGAAGACATTGAGCGTTACAAGGAGAATCTGCTCGAGTACGCAAGAGATCCATCAAGCCGCGCGATGTGGAAGCGGATTGGCTCGGATATGCCTTACCCCGGGACGATGCCCGCCTACGGATCCCTGAAAGCGGACGCGGAGGGACATCTGTGGGTAGGCGTCTATCCACCCCCCGGCGAAGACTTGCAGCAGTGGACCGTCTTCACCCGCGAAGGTGTGATGCTAGGTCTCGTGGAAACGCCGCCCGGATTCACGATCTATGAAATCGGTACTGATTACGTGCTCGGTCGGTGGATCGACGAACTCGACGTTCAGCATATCCAACTCTACGAGCTACTGAAGGACTAGGAGACCCATCAACTGAGAGGTTGAACGCATGCCCAGGCACCGTCGATACCGATACGCCCCTGGCTTGCTGCTCGCCGCGCAGGTCACAATCATCGCCTGCTCCAACTCGCCGGCAGATACTGGAGTGACGGTCAGAGATAGTGCGGGTGTAGTTATCGTAGAGAACGAAACACCGGCCTGGCGCGACGGGGATGGCTGGTCGATTTCGACAGAACCCGTGCTGTCCATCGGCGTAGAAGACGGCCCCGAGGAATACCAGTTCTTCAGGGCTAGATCGGCTCTGTCACTACCGGACGGTAGTATCGCTGTAGGAAACGTCGGATCGCACGAAATCCGGTTCTACGATTCCTCCGGCAAGTTTCTGAAGGCTACCGGGCAAGAGGGGGGCGGCCCGGGCGAGTTTTCCCGCATGGGTCGAATCTGGAGATTCGGTCGCGATTCGATAG
>JBDHJS010000015.1:0-142797 GCA_039586795.1 Gemmatimonadota bacterium | reverse complement strand
AAGCGCTTGCTTCATGAATCCAAGACAACTGTAGATCGCGTTCGACGATTGACACGCCGTCGCCCCCGGCAAGTTGGGCTGCGGCCTCATCGCTGAGCCCGCTCGTGACCGCCACGCCGATCTCAGGATAAGCGCGGTCCAGGGTACCCCCGAGGTCAGCTACACGGGCCGCGAACCCGTCGGGGATGCCCGTCTCTTCCTCCATGACCACCACGTGTCGGTCCGTGGGTATGGGCTCCGATTCATCGACTGCAAGGGCTGGCCCAAGTTCCCCGACTGCAGAGTCGGGCGACATCGGGGCACGATCCTCGCAGCCAGCGAAGACCATAGCCGCCAACGAGAGGACCCCAGCACGGCACACCGTCGATCTCTTCATCACAAACCTCCAGAAAGCGAAAACACGGCCCGGCCCTGGCCCCTACAGAGCATGGCGGAGCCCTCACTCTAGGCAACGCGGAAAGACCAATCGCCACGGTTGAAGTCCAATCGTCGTCGAAGGCAATACAGGCACCGCCGACGTATTCGAGCGGCACTTGCCAGAGAGATCGCTGATGCACGTCGCAGGCGAGCCGCTTGAACCGCTTCATGTGCTGTTCCGGGCGGCTGGGAGGTGTGATGGTTGGGATTGCTACATGATGCTGCCCACCCAGACGCCCCGCAACGCCCGAGTCCTCGTCCCTGGTTTTCAGGACGGCTTGTCACCGGAACCGACTCGTTCCCAGTGACAATCCACCCAAGCTGACTAAGGAAAGCGGCTTCCGAAACCGGAGGCTCGGAAACCGCGTCGGGTCAGATTGTAGGGCGGAGATTCAAACCCTAAAGCCTTTAGAGCCCTGCATGTCCAGTTGCCCACCGTCAATCGATTGTCAGCAACCGATTCACCTACCCTTCACCGCCTTCTCCGCCCGCGTATCCCAGGCTCCGGCGGAACCCGCGGTTGCCGCGGCCGCGGCGCGTTCACCTTGAACTCGGTCTCCCCTGATTCCCCACCCGCTGTTATCCGAATCGTGTACGTGCCAGGAGTGACATACAGCTGGCGTTCCAGCCGCACGACTTCCGCCCACGGCGTGTCCGCCGGTTTGACGTCCTCCATGTCAGCAACACGCGCCTGCTCGACCGGCAGCGCCAATGCGGGATCGAGCATGAGATCCCAACGGAGCGTGTTCACGCCGCGTACAGCCTCCATCGTGCCGCGCCGTAACGCGTTTCCGTCCGAATCGATCACGCTCCATGTCACGCTACCGTCGGCATCGACCCAGAACGGAATATTCTGATGCCGGGCATCCTCGGGTCGATAGTACCACAGCGACCGTCGCGAACTCCAACCGCGCGAGTAGGTGACCGGATCCAGGTTGAACACAAAAACGTCGGAGTCCATGACCTCTTCGGTGAGGTCTTCGATGGGCAGGGCATCCAGGATCCACACGCTTCGTCCGTGCGTGCCCGCCACCAGCTCCCGTTCCCGCGGATGCACGATCAGGTCATGGACCGGCACGTTGGGCAGCCCCGCGCCGGCGACCTGCCAGTTGCGTCCTCCGTCCAGTGAGACGTAGGCGCTGCGGTCGGTTCCTACGTACAGGACCGATGGGCTGATCGGGTCCTCCCGAACCACGTTGACGGCCTCGTCGGGGAGATTGCCCGTGATGTCACGCCAGCTACGGCCGAGGTCATCGGTGCGGTAGACGTAGGCGGTGATGTCATCGTCCCGGTATCCGTTCAGACTGACGTACGCCACGTTCTCGTCGTACTTCGACGCCTCGACACGGCTCACCCAACGATCGCTGGGTAAGCCGGCGCTGACCTCTGTCCACTCCGCACCGCTGCTCCGCGTCACCCACACGTGTCCGTCATCCGTGCCGACCCACAGCAACCCGAAGCGCAATGGAGATTCGGCGAGCACGGTCATCGTCCCGAACGGAACGTCGCCACGGTTATCACTGGTCGTCAGGTCGGGGCTCAACTCCGTCCACGTCTCGCCCTGGTCCATCGACCGATACAGCTTGTTGGCCCCGAAGTAGAGCACGTCCGCGTTGTGTGAGGAAAGAAGGATCGGCGTCAGCCAGTTATAGCGCAGCGGCGGCTCGAGCACACCATTGCGCGGCCTCACGCTCTGGAAGCCCGACGGTCCCCGTCGAAAGTAGTAGCCGAACTGCGAGCCCGCGTAGTAGGTCGCGTTGTCCCGGGGATCGATCTGTGCCCACATCCCATCTCCGCCGCCGGCCCGTGTCCAGCTTCCGGTGATGTTGGGTCGCGACTGGCTCGAGCCCTTGAGCACGCCGTTGTCCTGCAAGCCGCCGTAGATGTTGTACGGAGTCGCCATGTCCACCGAGACGGTGTAGAACTGGCCGACGGAAACCGTGGACAGGCTCAGCCACGTCGCTCCGCCGTCGAAGCTCACGTCCAGCCCGCCGTCGTTGCCCAGAATCACGCGCTCCGGGTACTCCGGATCGATCCACATCGCCTGGTGGTCACCGTGCACGCCACGACCGGCGGTCCCGTAGAACGTCACCCCGCCGTCGTCCGACGCCAGCAGCGGAACGCCCAGTACATAGACGCGGTCGACGTTGTCCGGCGCCACGCGGATCTGCCCGAAGTAGTACCCGTACGTATAGACCGCCTGCCGAATCGGCTCCGGGTTCATGCGCTGCCAGGTGCTTCCGGCATCTTCCGAGCGCCACACTTCAATGCCCCGAATGTCTGCGGAGAACAGCGCGGCGTTTGCGTCCTGAAGAGCGCTTAGCAGATCATCGATGGTGATGGAGTCGCTACGTACCGCGGCAATCAACTTCCGAGCATCGAGTCTCGGGTCCAGGTCGTTACCCCGGATGAAGTCCTCGATCTCCTCGGGATCCTGGCGGAGGAACTCCTCCTTGCTCATGTCCCGGAGCCGCTTCGCCGTCACCGCGCCGCTACCCAGGTCCCACTCGTCTTCCGGCAACAATTGTTGATTATCCACCGACGCGTAGAGCATCTGCGGGTTCGCCGGCGTCACGGCGAGCCCGATGCGACCCACGTAGTCGGCGCTCGGGAAACCGCCACCCAGCTTCTCCCAGCTATCGCCGCCGTCCATCGACTTCCAAACCGCACTGCCCTCGCCGCCCTCGGTAAAATTCCACGGCCGGCGCACGCGCTCCCAAGCCGCAGCGTAGATCACGTCCGGATTACCCGGCTGGAACGCCATATCCACAAAGCCGGTGAGATCGTTCTCGCCCACCAGCACCTGCTCCCACGTGCTACCGCCGTCGCTCGAGCGATAGATGCCCCGCTCGCCGCCCGGCGTGTACAGCTTTCCGAGTGCCGCGACGAAGACACGGTCAGGATTGCGCGGGTCCACGAGAACGCGGCCGATGCGATCGGTCATCTCGAGGCCGATATGCGTCCACGTTTCGCCGCCATCGTCAGAGCGAAAGACACCGGCCCCGCCGTATGACGAGCGCGACGAGTTGTTCTCACCTGTCCCCACGTAGATCCGCTGCGGGTTTGATGGATCGAGGGCCATGTCGCCGATGATGATCGTCGGTTGGTCGTCGAACAGCGGCTCGAACGAGACCCCGTTGTTCGTCGTCTTCCAGATGCCGCCGGAGGCGTAAGCGACATAGAACGTGTACGGCTCGCCCGGAACGCCCTCGATATCGACCAGGCGACCGCCCTGCACTACCGGTCCCACATCGCGCCAGGCGAGTCCTTTGAAGAGCGATGCTTCCCTCAACTCGAGGTGTCGCTCCCAAGCGGCTGCTTGCTCCGCGAGAGTTACCGGGCCTTCGGGTCTTGGCCGCTGCTGCGCGAAGGCGCTCGTGGCGAAGAAAACGAGCGCGACAATGGCACACGCGAATCGCAACATGAAAAGCACTCCGAGATTGTAGGGAATTCGGACGGCTCTGAATCAGTACCAGCCGAACCTGGCCCAGCCAAACTAGGCGTGAGCGGCGCCTCAGTCCACCTCGTCCTTGCCTGCCCGCCGGGCTAGGTGTTGTTCTCACGGGACAATTGTGTCTTTCGGCGGTATTCGACATTATGTGCGGAGCCCCGAGCCATAAGTAGACCGTATTCGGCGAGCCATTGCCCAGCGGTCCGCTGTTTGCAGCGGGGGGCAGTGCCCCGCCTGTTGGCTGCCGTGCGTCGCTTTGCCACCCGCCCGTCCCATGACGCTCCAGTGCGGCCGGATTGTCTTGGGCTTCGCTCCCACCAAAAGGTGAGCGGGCTGCCCGAGTCGCTAAGACGGAATAGCTTTTCGCGTTCTCGGCGACAGGGAGGAGTTTTGTATGGCAAGAGCTTCCAGCAAGCGATCGATCGCGGCCGAACTCTCCACACCCTCGGTCATGCGCGACAGCGGCCTGTGCCTCGAAGATGGCTCACGAGTAGCCGTCATGGGTGGCGGTCCTGCCGGCTCGTTCTTCGCTTATTTCCTTCTCGATATGGCCCGGATGGTAGACCTGGAGCTTCAAGTCGACATCTACGAGCCGCGCGACTACACGAAGATCGGTCCGGCGGGATGTAACAATTGCGGTGGGATCGTATCAGAATCACTGGTTCAGCATCTGGCAACGGAGGGAATCACCCTGCCCGACAACGTTGTCCAACGCGGGATCGATTCCTACGTGATGCACACGATGGATGGCGCGACTGTCCACATTGACACCCCGCTAGGAGAAAAGCGAATTGCCTCAGTACACCGTGGGGCCGGCCCCAGAGACGCTGAGGGTTCATGCTGGAGCAGCTTCGACGGATTCCTGCAGTCGCTGGCAATTGAGAAAGGTGCGAACGTAGTCCGGAAACGCATAAGCGACGTCGCATTACAGCCTGTCGGTGTGCGAGTAAGCACACGCGATGAAGATGTTCAGATCTACGACCTACTGGCCGTAGCGGTCGGTGTGAACACGGGGATCTTGAAGACGCTGGACAAACTGGATCTGCAGTACGAGCCTCCACAAACCTCAAAGACATATATCAGCGAACTGCACCTGGGCCGAGACAGGGTCGTAAAATACCTTGGCAGCTCGATGCACGTTTTCCTCCTGAATCTGCCACGACTCGAGTTCAGCGCCCTCATCCCAAAGGGTGATTACGTCACTTTGTGCCTTCTTGGCGAGGATATCGACGGCACGATGGTCGATGCGTTCCTGGATGCTCCTCAGGTTAAGAAATGTCTGCCGCCGGACTGGAAGAGGCCCGAGGGGTACTGCCACTGCTCGCCCAAGATCAATGTACGTGGTGCCGCGCGACCGTTCGCCGATCGCATGGTCTTCATCGGCGACTGCGGCGTGACTCGTCTCTATAAAGACGGGATCGGAGCAGCGTACCGCACCGCCAAGGCCGCAGCCCGCACTGCAATTCACGAGGGTATTGCTGCGGACGACTTCCAGCACGGCTATTGGCCGACGTGCCGTTCACTCGACAGGGACAACCGCGTCGGTGAGTTCGTCTTCACGATGAATCGCTTCCTTCAGAAGCTGAAGCCAGCCCGCCTCGGGGTAACACGTATGGTCCGTACTGAGCAAGAGGGTAACAGTAGCCGCCCACGCATGAGCATGGTGATGTGGGACCTGTTTACGGGCAGCGCACCGTACAAGGACATCCTATTTCGCACCTTGCGGCCCGCCTTCCTGGTGAACTTGTTTTGGAACTTTGCCGCTGCCGCGTTAGGCAAAAGAGATTAGACGGAAGACCATGGCCAAGATTACGATTGGAAAGCTTTACGAAGACGGCGAGCAGATCGTTCGCGAAGGCGAGACCGGCGATTGCATGTACGTGATCCAGGAAGGCAGCGTAGAAGTGGTTCGCCGCGAGGGCGCCAAAGAAGTTCAGCTAGCCGTTCTCAACGCCGGTGATTTTTTCGGCGAGATGGCCATTTTCGACCGCGAGAAACGGTCGGCCACGGTCAGAGCCCTGGGCGAAGCAAGATTGTTGACCATAGATAAGAAGACCTTCCTCCGGAGAATCGCCGAAGATGCTTCCCTCGCCTTTCGCATCACGCAAAAGATGTCAGCTCGCATCCGTGAGTTGAACGCCGAAGTCGGACGCTTGCGATCCGCCGAATCCGACTGACAAGACGATAGCACGATGGTTCCCGGTGATCGGCAACATGCGGAATGTGGGGCGTGTAGCGCCCTCCTGTCAGAAGAGGCCCGGTTCTGCTCTGCCTGTGGGACACCTGTTGGTTCTCGTCCGACGGTCACATGCCCGGCCTGCAACACGCCCAACGCCACGCATGCCAATTTTTGTGATTCATGCGGGGCTCCGCTGTCTTCTCCTGCCCAGGCCGACCGTCGAGTCGTCACCGTGCTCTTCGGTGACCTCTCCGGTTACACGCAGCTCATCGAACAGATAGACCCCGAAGAAGCTCACGATCTCGTCGCCGACTGCCTCGATCACCTCTGTGAGGGCATCAGTCGCTGGGGAGGGTACGTCGACAAGTTCATCGGCGACTGCGTGATGGCTTTGTTTGGAGCGCCCATCGCCTACGAGAACGAAGCGGAGCGTGCAGTCCGCGCCGCACTCGACATGCAGCGGACGATGCGCGCCTGGACATCCGCTCGAGCCGCCACGCAAGGCGAAGATGGATATCAACCTGAACTACGCATCGGGATCGCCACTGGCCCCGTCGTCATGGGACTGTTCGCCGGTGGTGGAGCCCAGAACTACACCGCCGTCGGCGACACGGTAAACGTGGCGTCGCGACTTGAGGGCCTTTGTGAGCCGGGGCGCATACTCGTCGACTCTAAGACCTACGAACAGACACGCCACATATTCGAGTTCGACGACGAATCGGTACTGAACGTGAAAGGGCGGAGCCAGGCCGTTCGGGCTCGCCACGTTGCCGCGGTGCGGACAGAGCTCGGCAGCGCCCGCGGGTTCCTCGGGAAGGTCACCCCTCTCGTGGGACGCAAGGAAGAGCTGGCGGCGCTACGCCAGCACTGGCAGCGAGCCGTCACCGGAGAGTTCCAATTCTGCCTGGTCAACGGACCCGCTGGAATCGGCAAATCACGACTCGTCCGAGAGCTCATACAGGCGGAAGGATTGGGCGAGTCCCAGATCGCGCAAGGGCGATGCTACCCCTATACGACGGTCAGGCCATGGGAGCCGATCACCGAGATGGTTCTCGACCTCTACCGTTTGCCGGCCGACCTCTCGCCGCAAAACGCCGTCGCGAACATCGTCCACGCTTCACCCGGCGAATGGACGCCCGAGGAGATCGAGAGCCTCGAGGTCGCCTTTGGCAGGCCGGTCGCCGAAGCAACTCAGTTGCAGCTCTATAATGCCGCTGAACGGCAGTCGCGGATCAATCGGGCTCTGAAGCGCTGCGTAGAAAGCACCTTCACGGAGCCGCGCCTACTCGTCTTGGAAGACCTGCATTGGGCAGACAGCACGACGCTCGAGGCGCTTCGGCAGCTGCCGGAGGCCGGATTCCGAGGTCCCGTCCTGGCCGTCCTGATCAGCCGCGACCCTTTGCCTGGCGAAGACGGGCTGGCGAATCTCTTCGAAGCGGTGCGAGACGAGATCGACATCCCGTTCTTCAGCGACGAAGAGTCGCGTTCGTTTCTCGACATCTTACTGGGCGCCCATGAACTCCCGGAAGCATTCATCGACCGTGTCGTCGAGCGCGCCGATGGCAATCCTCTCTTCGTCGAAGAAACGCTCAAGTCACTACTAGAGCGCCAGCTATTGGTCCAAACCGACAATGTCTGGCGCGTTGAGCATGAGAGCCCCCTCACCGAAGTTCCGGACACGATCGAAAGCGTATTGACCGCACGGATGGATGCACTCGATGCCGGTACCAAGTCAGTCCTGCAGTACGCGGCGGTAGTCGGTCGACGCTTCTGGGCGGGCGTTGTCACAGACGCCTTAGCGCGCCGCGCTGTTGACCGCGAGCTGGACTCTTTGATTGATGGTTCCTTTGTACGTCAGCAACCGCACTCCGCCATCGCCGGGGACCGCGAGTTTCTATTCGAGCAACTGCTGCTGCACCAGGTCGCCTACGAAGGGATGCTGCTAAGTCTCCGTTCAGAGCTACACACCGCCGTCGCTGAGTGGCTCGAGCTGCGCTCGGCGGGTAAAGTCGCCGACTACGATGATTGGGTGGCCTTTCACTACGAACGCTCGAAGGAGCCGGCGAGGGCGGTCCCCTTCCTCGAGAACGCGGCCAAGGCCGCTCTAGCACGCGGCGCTATACCCGATGCCCTGACTCTCGTGGAGCGAGCGCTGAAGCTCGCAGACGGAGCCGTGCTGAAAGCCAGTCTTTTACTGATAGCAGAAGAGATCGCCGCCGAGTCCGGTGACGTAGTCCGACGCCAGGAATCGATCGCCGAGCTGGAGAAGCTAGCCGGAGAACTCAGCGACACCCGCATCGCTGCCGAAGCAGATTACCGACGTTCGCGTCACTTGCTCGACTCCGGCGATCTGCAAGATGCTCGTCAACGTGGGGAACTCGCATTAGAAGGGTTCAAATCGCTCGACGATATCTCGATGCAAGCGGATGTGCTTCGGATCCTTGGGCGAATCGCTCACCTCTCCGGTAGCTGCCCCGAAGCGCTCAAGTTCTACCGTGCATCTTTGCCCCTCGAACGCGCCGCCGGCGACCGCTTCGGGCAGGCAGAGATCTTCGACCGGCTGGGTCTCGTTCAGGTCGACGTCGGCGACTTCACCACGGCGCTCGACTACTTCGAGGCAGCGCGAAACCAGTTCATCGAACTGGGATACAGACCCGCCGAAGCTCGAGTCATCGGGCATCAGGCGCTGGCGCTATGCGGACTGGGGCAGTTCGAGGAAGCTGAGGAGGTTGCCCGTGCCGCGCTCCGACTAGCTGAGGACTGTGGATCGATTCAGGCCGAATCGGGCGCCCGCCTGGCCCTCGCCATGGTGCTACTGGCCCGCGACGACAAGCTCGAGGCAACCCAGCTGCTGGAGACGGTATGCGCCGACACACGCCGCCTTCGGCAGCCAGGGTTCGAGGCACGCGCCTGGTCGTTGTTGGCGCGCACTCAGACGGGAGCGGATGCACGCGAGAGCGCCAGACGTGCGCTGACCCTCGCTCAACGCAGTGGCCTGGTCCACGTGGAGATTCTAGCTCTGACCCGCGAGGCCGAGCTTGCCCTCGATGCAAACGATCTCACGGCCGCCGACACGGCCTCCGCCGAGGCCACTCGACGGCTCTACCGGCATGGCAACATCCAGGGGCCGGAGGAAGCCGTTCTCTACACGCGCCTGCGCACCCTGGCCACGCTGGGTCGCCAGGATGAAATGCGGGACGTACTCGCTCACGCTCAACAGACGGTCAAGAAGAAAGCCGAGCTGATCCAGGACGTCGGCCTTCGTCGCCGCTATCTGGACGAGATCCCCCTCAACCGTAAGATCCTCGAGCTTGGAGATGGATCGGAGCAAGAGACCGAATGACGGGACAGACGATCGCTCTGCTCTGCGCCTTCCTAGTCGCGCATTACCTTGGTGATTTCACGCCGCTCGCCACGCGTAGAATGCAGGAAGCGAAGGTGAGGGGCGAGCCGATACTGATCGCTGCCCACGCGGGCGTCCATGCGCTGCTCGTCGTTCTCGCTACCCTTCTGATCGCAGCTCCAGGCTGGAAGACGACCGCGATCGTCGCCGCTTTCATCTTCACAACACATTTCGCCCTCGACTTCCTCCGCCCGGCGCTCGCCCGCCGGTTTCCAGCGCTGGCCGATCCGGGCCAAAGCGTGTTCTGGTACTTTCTGGGGTTGGATCAGCTGGGGCACGGCCTCGTGCTGATCTTCGCCGTCACGCTGATCGTCTAGCGGCGCCCGAGGCCGCCGTAGCGCTAAGCGCCACAATTCGTTATCTTTCTGCCCGTTGTACGAACCGCAAGCTGGATTCTTCTCTTCGCAGAATGTTACCCGGCTTAGGATTGGGTACCGGCGCGAACTAACCGCCGCTTCACTCCTCAGGTTCAATCAGGCACTGGCAGCTGCGTTTCCCAGCGGCATGAACGCCGTTCGGAATGCGTACGCATACAAACGTGAGAAAATCTGGATGAAGCCATCGTTTCAATCGCTGGGTCTCGCACCCAAACTTCTTAGGGCTCTGGACGATCAGGGATACACAGAGCCAACACCAATTCAGCTGCAGGCGATACCGGCAGGCTTGGAGGGTCGCGACGTCGTCGGTTCGGCACAGACCGGAACCGGTAAGACGGCCGCCTTCATGCTGCCGATCCTCCAGCGACTCGAGTCAGGTCCGCACGGCACGCTGCGCGCCCTTGTCTTAGCTCCGACCCGCGAACTCGCCGAGCAGGTTCTGAACAGCGCTCGCGACTACGGTCGGTACCTCAAACTGAAATCGATCGCCGTGTACGGCGGTGTGCGGATGGAGCCGCAGACTCGGGCGCTCAAGGAAGGCGTGGACATAGTGATCGCGACGCCCGGTCGACTGCTCGATCACATGAGCCGCGGTCACGTGGACACCTCCAAATTGGAAGTGCTCGTCCTCGACGAAGCGGATCGCATGCTCGACATGGGGTTCTCCCGCGATGTTCACCGCATCATCGACTCGCTTCCCGCCGAGCGACAGACACTTTTCTTCTCGGCCACGATCTCCGGCGATGTGGATCGCCTCGCACGGCATGCGCTTAAGGATTATGCCGCCATCGAGATCGGTCGCCGTGCCGAGGCCGCCGAGGGCGTCGAGCACGTGCTGGTTGCCGTAGACAAGCCACGCAAGAGAGGCTTGCTCGCCAAATTGATGGAAATCTTGCCGGACGATCGTGCCCTGATCTTCACGCGAACCAAGCACGGCGCCGAGATCGTCGCGCACCACCTGCGCCGCGCTGGCAACAATGTTCTGGCCCTCCACGGGGGCAAAACGCAGGGCGCCCGCAACGAGGCGCTGGGACGATTCAAGGAGGGCAAAACTCGAGTGCTGGTCGCCACCGACGTAGCCGCACGCGGAATCGACGTCGATGACATCAAACTGGTGGTGAACTACGACGTCCCCCGGGACCCGGAGGTCTACGTGCACCGCGTCGGCCGGACGGCGCGAGCCGGAGCGAAAGGCGTCGCGCTGACGCTCATGTCGCCGGACGAATGGACTTTGATGAGCGAAGTCGAGAAGCTGATGGGTCGGACGTTTTCCCGAGAAGTCGTGCCGGGGTTCGAGCCGGCCATCGCGCCGTTGCAGCCCGCCGAGCTGAAGCCAACTCCAAGGCCGCAGGGACCATCGCTTCGGCACAGACGAGGCGCTCCCCGCCGACGCTGATCCCAAGAGAGATCAGGTGGAATCTTCTGATTCCAGCCTGTGGTGAAATCGATCGACTTCGATCAAGCTCTTCAGTCGTTGGTCGATCAACCGCTGCCCGTCCTCTAGCTCCGTCAACCTGCTCAGGATGTCGGGGCTACCTCCGCTCTTGAGCGCCAGGCTCGGCTGCGTGATATAATGCTCAGAGGTTTCCGGTGTGGATCGTTAGTACCAGCTTGCCGAAGTTCCGGTCATCCTCCATGTAGCGGTGCGCCTCGGCTACCTCTTCGAGCGAAAACGTGCGATCGATGATCGGCCGAACCTGACCCGCAGCCAGCAACGATCCGACGTCATGCTCGAACGCCTGCGTGGCGGCGATCTTCTCTTCTATGGGACGGGCCCGCAACGACGTGCCAATGATCCGCAGTCGCTTCCTTAGCACCGCTCCCATATCGAGTTCCGCCGCGCGACCGGCGGTCAGCCCGACGATGATCATGCGCCCCTTCATCGCCAGGCTATCGAGATTGCCGGCCAGATAAGAGCCACCTACTAGATCCAGAATCGCGTGAACCCCTGCGCCGTCCGTCGCCTGCCGCACGGCATCCGCGAAATCTTGTTCCGATGTGTTGACCAGGACATCCAAACCGTAGTCCGTCGCCCGCTCCAGTTTCCACTCTTGTCGCGATGTCCCGATAACAGTCGCGCCGGCGACCTTAGCCAGCTGCAAAGCCGCCGTCCCAACGCCGCTCCCCACGGCGTGGATCAGCAAGCGCTCGCCCAACTCCACCTTCAGTTGGGTGAACAGCGCGTCATGAGCGGTGATGAAGACTTCGGGAACGGCCGCCGCCTCCTCAAACGAAAGCAGCTCCGGTATCGCGATCGCCTCACGCTCGGAAACGACGACACATTCGGCGTAGCCGCCACCGCCCACGAGGCCCATGACCCGATCACCGATGTTCCAAGCGCTCGCACCTTCGCCGACCGACTCGACGGTGCCGGCGAACTCGAGACCCGGAATATCCTCCGGGCAGCCGGGCGGCGGCGGATAGAGGCCTCGTCGCTGCAGCAAGTCCGCCCGGTTCACACCTGCCGCGTGTACTCTCACCCTGATCTCGCCGTGGCCCGGCTCCCGTACGGGCACTGCCGTCACCTGGAGGACTTCCGGACCACCGGGCGTCGTGATGACCACCGCGCGCATCTCGCTCATACGGGTCTCCTCGCCAGCCGCGATCCGGGTGAACCTACGGCCGGCTCATGTGTATACAGTTATCGACCCTCCCACCGCCCCACCAAATCCCCCGATTTCCAGACCGAAGACACCGCGCCTCAGCACATGAAATAGGTACGCATGACAGATATACGCCCAAGCCCCCCCAACGGGAACAGCAGCGTCCTGCTCATCGACAGCGACCCCGGCTTCGTGGCCCAAAGCTGCCAGCTGATTGCCGAAGCCGGTCATCGGGCCTGGGGGGCCCAGGACTTGATCGCCGCTGCCAACCTGCTCGCCGACCAAGCACCCGACCTGCTGCTCGTTGAGGTGGCACTGCTCGAGATGGACGGCGCCGACCCACTGGGCGACCTGAGAGCTCGGGCGCCGGGCGCGCCGGTGGTGCTGCTCGCATCGGGACCTCCTGACGATCGTTTCCGCCGTTTTTTCAAGGCACATGAGATTTTTGGCTACCACGACAAACAGCACGGCAGTGACGGTCTGCGGTTGTGGGTGAATGCCGCATTCGGAGCGATTAGCCAGGAAGAGATTATCCGGATCAATCGTGCCGAATTGCGGCAGGTCCTGGACGCCATCCCTCAACTGCATCGAATCCAGTCTCTAGATGACGTGTTGAAGGCGATTCTCGATCAAGTCGACGGATTGATCGGCGGCGACGGCGCGTTCGTGGCGGCACGCATGAGCGACCCCATCGGCAAGCCTCTAGCCCGCGGTCTCGCCAGAGAAGACCACGATACGGATGACTACGTCGTGGGAGCCACCAGCCACAACCGATACCCTATCGGCTCGAACGTCGATGATCTCGCGTCGGTACCCTCCAAGCTGCTGCGCCAGGCCATTCAAGATGGCACTCACCAGCAGGGCGATGACGACGCTGTACTGCCGTTGGCGTTGGCCGAGCATGTCCTGGGTCTCGCCTACTTGAAACACCCCGTTCAAGGTCGACGCGACGCGGACGTCCTCCGGGTGTATGCCAGCCAGGCGGCGGCCGCGATTCGAAGCGCGGCGCTCTACGAGCTGGCCACAATCGACGCCACGACGAGAGCCTACCGCAAAGCGTTCACCTTGGAGCGGCTGAACGAATCTCTGAAGCTGGCCTGGCGGAAGTCCTTCCCGATCTCGGTCGTGATGGCCGATATCGACGAATTCAAGAATGTAAACGATCGCTACGGACATATCGCGGGCGATCGCGCGCTGCGCTACGTGGCCAATCTGCTCAGGCGGAACGTGCGCGACTCGGATGTCGTAGGTCGGTTCGGCGGCGACGAGTTTCTGATCGTTCTTATGGACTCAACGGCCGAGGGCGCGCATACCGTGGTACAGCGGATTTACAGCTCTCTGGGTCGGCAAAGCGGACGGTCTTCCTTGGACAGCCTGCCGCCGCTAACGCTGAGTATGGGGATCGCCTCCATCGGGCCCCGAGCTGAGCCCGTTCCGCAGATCGGCGTGCCGGACTACGGCAAGGCCGTCGAGCAGCTGGTCTCGGGAGCGGATGCCATGATGATCCGCGCGCGGACGGAGCCCGACTATGACTTCTCGACGCCGGAATTCAACTGGAAGGATTTCGCTCGGAAGTAGTCTCACGAATCAATTGACTCCTCAAAAGACTACGAGGTGCGTTGCGGCGATCAGCGCACCTCGTTTGACTTGGCGGGTCTGTTCGTTATCCGACGCTTACTGGGCCCGAGCCTCCCACCACGAGGCCACCAATGTGCGCCGCCGCTCACCCGAGCAGTCGTAGGTGACGGTGGGGTTTCCGTTGAACTTGTTTTCATCGGTCAGGTCTGCAGCGCCAGCAGGATCCGGCGCGTCGTAGCACAGGACATGACCGTCAACATCAGGCGTGCCGTGCATCTGACACTGGGCGCCGGCGTAGACAAGACCGGAATACGACGGCGTAACACCAGACGCGTTACCCCCAATTTCCACATCGCCTTCAGCAATTATCAAGATGCCATCCGGGTGATCAGCTGTTAGCTTCGGCGTGCCCGTCACCTTCACAGAACCGGTGGCCAGTAGCGTGATCTGAAGCGGGTCGCCGTCGCTGCCCGCATTGCCGCTGATCTCCGCATTGCCGTGGACACAGTAAGTACCGTCAACGGCGCCGTTCCCGTTCAGCGAATACGTCTCCGTGCTCGCCTTGTACTTCCAACCCAGAACGCCCGGCCCTTTGATCTCAGCTGTATCGGGCGGTGGTCCTATCGTGATGAAGTCGCCGTCTCTCAACACGTAGTCGGCGTCGCCGCAGTAGTCGAGCGGGTCGTGATCCGGGATCTCTACGGGCGGACCGTACTCGGGAGTGACCACGTTCCCGGCAGCATCCGTGATCGTCCCGCTCACATTCAGCCCGCCCGTAGCCGTGACGAAACCATCGACCACCGGCGATCCGTTGGCTGTCAGTGTTCCATTGGCGTGCACGCCAGCACACGGACCCAGTACATCGGGGTTCCCAGGCAGCAGAAGGTCTCCGTTGGCAACGATCGCCGGGAAGCTCGGCGCCGCCAAGATCATCCTCACCTCGGCCCGACCTCCATCCGGAAGTTCGCCGCGGCACACAGCCATCAGTCTTTCGTTCGTGTCCGCATGCGGATCGCCGCTAGGATCGGCAGCATCGTTCACCAGCTGCACGAAGTAGCGCCCATCACCCAGCAGCACTCCACTGTCGGGTAGAGCATCCAGAACTGTGAGGCCGAAACCTGCGAGGACGCCTTCGTCACCCGTAGCCGGCAGGCCGTCATCGCCCAACAAGACCTGGCTATAGCTCACTTCACTGAGCGGACCGCGCATCAAAGCCAGTGCGTGTGTTGCGCCAGCGTCCGCCAGCAACAGTGCCCGCGTGGCCGAGCGATGGTTGTTCGATGCTTTGTATTCGACGATCCCGATAGCCGTTATCGCAGCGCCGATCACAGTGAGCAGCGCCATCGCCAGGAGGACGGCCAGTAGAGCCATGCCTGAGTCGTCGCGCGGGATGCGACGTGGCTGGAAGATAGACATGGCGGGTATAACTCCTCCTTCGACTTACAGCGTGCGAGACTCCCACCACGAGGCGACCAGCGTGCGGCGCTGTTCGCCTGAACAGTCGTAGGTGATGGTGGGCGTACCGTTGATCTTGTTGTCATCGAACAGGTCGACCATGCCAGAGCCGTCCGGTGCATCGTAACAGAGCAGGTGACCTTGGATCAGCGCGTTACCGTTCACCTGGCATTGGCTGCCAGAGTAGACCATACCTTCATAGAACGGCGTCGTACCCGCTGCGTTACCACCCGCCTGCACATCGCCCGCTGCCATGATCAGTATCCCATCCGGGTGGGTGGACTCGATGGCGGGAGTCCCTGTCATCTGCACCGATCCGGTGGCAAGGATTGAGATTCCGAACGGGTCGCCGATGGTGCCAAGATCGCCGATGACCTTCACATTGCCGTGGGCGCAGACCGTGCCCTCGATCGCGTCCTTGGCCGTCAGGTTGTAAGTCTTCGTCGAGTTGTCGTACTGCCAACCAAATACCTTCTTGCCTGTCAGGTTGTGCTCCTCTTCCGGCGGACCGACCACGAGCATCTTGCCGTCGGCAAGTATGAAGTCTGCAGGGCCACAGTAGTCCAGCGGATCGTACTCCGGAATCTCCATTGGAGGCCCGTACTTCGGCTCGACCACATTGCCATCCGGATCGTAGATCGTGCCGCTGATCACAACGTCTTCCACGGCCGTTACGTCGCCGGATATCACGGGATGTCCGCTGACTTCGATCAACCGGTTGGCGTGCACTCCGCCGCACGGCCCTACGATGTTCGGTGTGCCGGGTAAGTAAAGATCTCCGTTCGTCGCGACCGCCGGGAAGCTCGGCGCCGCCAGCATGATCCGCACTTCTGCCATGCCGCCGTCCGGTGTCTCGCCACGACAGCGCGCGACGAATCTGTTGTTGGTGTCGCTGTGAGGATCGCCGCTGGGATCCGAGTCGTCGTTCACGATCGATACCGAATAGCGACCTTGCTCCAGCTGAATCCCCGTATCCGGAAGCGCATCCGCCCCGTTCAGACCCATGAACCCCACCAACAGACCGTCATCGTCCGTATCGGGAACCCCATCCGCGCCAAGCAGAACATCGGTGTAGCTGTACTGCGCCAGCGGGCCACGCAGCAAAGCGAGCGTATGAGTGGCCGCGCCATCCGCTAACAGCAGCGCCCGCGTCGCCGACCGATGGTTCGCGGACGTCCGGTACTCCACTATCCCAACCGCCGTGACCGCCGCGCCCACGACGGTGAGCAGGCCCATAGCCAGAAGCACCGCAAGCAGTGCGATTCCCGATTCGTTTCCTCGAACTGTTCTAGCCATCTTGCTACTTCCCGTTTCGCAGTCTGACCTCACCACTCAACAGACGCTTCGTGGGGGTGAAGCTCCGTTCGCTCCGCGCGCGGATCGTTAAGCGCGCCGATATTGCGTGCGTCGCCACAAGAGATGGATCCGTTATCAGAACGCCATCCCGATCGTAGTACTCGAACGCTAACGAATCGACGCCAATCAAGTACGGCTCCGGCGTGCCGCCTGCCCCTGTACGTACGTACATCGTGTCCGCCTGCACGAAGAAGACTAGATCCTCACCCGTGTCGTTGATGTCACCGTCCGGAGGATTGTAGTCAGCGCGCAGGCGGACATCGTCGAAGTATCCGTTGCCGTCAGGGTCCGGATCTATTCCGGGGAGAGGGAGGCCGACCGGGCTGCTGCCGGCAAGCCTCATGAACCGGGTCAGCGCGAGGTGCGCGTACCGAACGTTGCCCGCCGCGCGAGCACGCTCACGGTTTGCCACGAATCCGTTCTGCGCTGACAGAATCGTCCCCAGCAGCGGAGAGAGCATCAGACCCAACAACAGCAGGGCGACGATCATCCCGATCGTCGTGAATCCGGCTTTGCCGCCCTTCGTCAACGCTCTCATCGCCATCTCATTCATGAATCACGTTCGTCCAGAGTTCGGCCTGCCCTGCCGCGGGCGGGTCTAAGGGCAAAACCCTCACCGTCACCTGCCTCGTCCCCGCCGGGCCCGCCTGTACTCGCCAACGCCGCGTGAACGTCCGACCGTCCAAATCCGTCGTGTCCGAGTATCCCGTAACGTTCGATCCCAGAGCACCACCGACGACCAGGGCAACCGTGTCCGGCAGGTTGGTGCCGGCAATCGCTTTCAACTCCTCGATCTTCATCTCACCCGCAACCGTCATCTGCGTCGCCAGCTCCGCTTGCCCCTCCCACTTGTGTCCCGCCCCTAGCAACGCAACGCCCGCCAACACACCAAACGCGAAGATGACGAGCGCCACCATCAGCTCGACCAAAGTGAAGCCGGCTGCGTTCCTCACAGCTTCCTCACCTCATGGCCGCCCGCAGCGTACACCCTCACCTCTCGCGCCTCACCGAACACGTTCTCCAACACGAAGACGTGCGCCGCGCCATCCGTCACAGCTCCCAGACCGTTGTAAGCGACGGAATCGGTACTCGAACTCTCGAACCGTACCATGCCGGGGAGACGCCGCGGGTGGTTTGCCGCCCGGTAGTCTCGATCCGATTCGCGCCTCACCGTGGACACGGCGTTCGACTGGATGGCCCGGATCTTCGTCTGCGCTAAATCCGATACCAGCGTCTGCACCGCAGAGGTCAACTGGTAGCTGGCTACCACACGTCGGCTGAGCGGTCCGCTCACCGACATCGCGGCGCCGATCAAGAAGAGCACGACGGCTATGTCCACCATCGTGTAGCCTCGCCTACATCTTACCGAAACCATCCGTGCTTCGATTCCTTTGTTGGCGGGATTTTCAGCGGGTCCAGGTCCGGTCAAAGCGCCATGTTCATGCCAACAGGCAGGTGTCAGGCGGGCAACGACTTAGGATTTGTGCGGACATACTGACCGGGCAGAGTTTGCATCTTGACCGCAAACGTTTCTCGTTCGACGGGCAAGTTGGCTAGGGTAGGAGTGAAAAGTCGGGAACTCGGCCACAGGTGAATTTGTAACATGAATTTCACAAAATCGACCGCAACGTCTTCCATGTGGCCCGCTATTCCTCCGAGCCCCGGAACTTTTAATACCAGAACGAGAGGGCGAGAAGCACGAAACTGCCGATACGATAGAGGCGGGCCAGATTTGAGAGGTCGTAGCTGATCGCACGCGGCAAGGCCCGTAATTCGCCCAACCACTTATGAAAGCGACGTCCGAATCGGTGCCACGCTCGCGAGCCTCGACTGGCAGACTCTCTAGACGCGCCAGTTCGTGCCGTAGCTCATCGAGTTGACGTTGAAAGCTCGCCGATTCGCGCTCCAGAACTTTCAGTCGCCGGAGCAGTCGTTCGCGATCATCAAAGCTCAGACAGAAACAGCTCCCGGACTGCCAAAGAAGTGAGTCTGATGCTCAAACCTGCGGCCAGCTACGGAAGCCGGCAAACGGTGGGTGCCGCGCTCAGTCCCGCGGTTTGCCAAACAAGATGCGGTAGGCAATCAGGATCACAAACGATCCGACCACTGCCAGGCCCATCGCTCGCCATGACCACTCATCAACGCGCCCCCATCCAAGCTGGGTCCCAATCCAGCCACCCAACATAGCTCCGCCGATTCCCAACAGAGCGGTTACAAGGCAGCCACCGGGGTTCCGCCCGGGGTGCAACATCTTGGCGACTGTGCCGGCGATCAGACCGAATATGATCCAGGAGATGAAGCTCATATGAAGTCCGCTGTTCGGTGATTCTTTACGGTCTCAGCTCATTCAACAGTAGACCTTACGGTGCGCCGCATGCCTCAGTTTCAGTGAGTCGCGTCTACGCGAAACGCTCGACCACCTCTCGGAAAGCACCGTCGTCTATCAATGTGCGGATGCTCTCTATGTCACCGCCCAAAACGCGATCCCCTTCGAGAGGCGGCACCTTATCGCGGATCAGCTCGTGGCCCGCCGCCACGCCGGGGCTCGGCGTGAGCGGCTTGAGGAACTCGAGTGCCTGAGCGGCGCACATCAGCTCTATCGCGAGCACATACTGCAGACACTCCACCGCGCGGGAGACCTTACGTGCCGACTCCATGCCCATTGACACATGGTCTTCCTTGTTCGCGCTTGTCGTCACCGAGTCGACGCTGGCCGGGTGAGAAAGCACTCGCATCTCCGACAGAACATCCACGGCTGCAACCTGGGCGATCATGAATCCTGACTCGACGCCGGGGTCATGGGCAAGGAATGGGGGAAGGCCCGATAGGTCCGGGTTGAGTAAGCGCTCGATCCGTTGCTGACTGATCGATGCGAGGTCGGTACACACCATTGTCAGGAAGTCGAGCGCCGCTGATGGAAGCTGCGCGTGGAAGTTCCCGGCGCTGATGATGTCCCCCTGATCCGCGAACACCAACGGGTTGTCCGTCGAGCTGTTGATCTCGACTTCGAGAATCCGTCGCACGAAGCCCATCACCTCCCGGGCAGCGCCATGGACCTGCGGTATGCAACGCAGAGAATAGGCATCGTGGACCCGCGGGTCACCATGTCTATGGGCTTCGCGAATCTCGCTGTCGGCAAGCAGCGCTCGCAGGCGGGCGGCGGTGGTGATCTGGCCAGGGTGTGGACGGTTATCATGAACCCTTTCGTCAAAGGGTGTAGGCGTCCCCATCAACCCTTCCAGCGACATACAACCCGCTAGTTCTGCGGTCTCGAGAGCCGACTCCGCACGAAGCAAGGCGAGCACGCCTTGTCCTGTTGTCGCCTGGGTCCCGTTGATCAGGGCCAGCCCTTCCTTCTCATGCAGCTGAACCGGCTCCAGCCCAGCTCGTTTCAAAGCGCTCGCCGCCTCCTCAGGACCCGCATCCCCGTGCACCCGCCCTTCGCCTAGCAAGCACAGCGCGACGTGGGCCAGCGGGGCCAGATCACCACTGGCTCCAACGGAACCGAATTCCGGTATCACGGGGTCGATCCCATTGCGTATCAACGCGATCAGTAGATCAACGACCTCGCCTCGAACGCCCGAGTTCCCTCGAGCCAGAGAGTTGGCGCGGAGCAGCATGACCGCACGACTGACACTACGATCCAGAGGCTTGCCAAAACCGCTGGCGTGACTGCGGATCAGATTCTCCTGCATCTCCAGTCGACGGTCACGCGGGACGGTTACCTCCGAGAGCCGGCCAAAACCCGTGGTGACCCCGTACACGGGCTCCCTGCCCTGCATCAAGCGTTCGACAACCTGCCGTGAGGCATCGATCGCTTCGCGAGCCGCCGAGCTTAAGCCAACTTCCGCCTCAGCAGACATCGCGACCCGCCAGACATCCTCCAGGGTCAGCGTGCGGCCATCAATCTCAAGCATTCAAACCCTCCGTAATGATCGGATCGAGCTATCGGCCCTACCTATCGGAATCGAGCCGGCCCTTAAGATGATGACGCCCGTCACCAGCCACCACCCTACACCTCTAGATCACCGAATCACGAGCTGATCTGCCGCCGTGTATGCGCGACCGCGGACGAGTAGCGTGCAGATCAGCGACGTGAATCCCGACGAGGCATAGATCATTCCCACAACCACGAACTGATAGATCGCCGCGTACACCGGGTCGCTGCCCGCCAGTACCATCCCAGCCATTAGGCCCGGGATCCAGACGATCCCTAGCGCCCGCAGAGTATCGATCCGCGGAATCATTCCCGCCATCACAGCGCGTTGCACGTACGGTTCGCTGACCTGAGCCGGTGCGGCTCCCAGCGAAAGGCCCGCCTCGATCGACCCGACGTTCGCCGTCAGCTCAGCGCGAATGCGCTCCAGCGCCAGAGCTCCCGAGTTCATTGAGGAGGCGATGATCATGCTGCCGACCGGAATCAGAGAGGCCATGCGCGCATCGATCGCACCGATCCACGTCATCGCGCCGATCACCGCACCCGCTCCACCCGCGATGCCATACAGTGAAATTACGAACGCTCCCGGCACGCCACTCGCTCGCCTCGATGCCGTGGCTGCCGCCGCGACCATCATTCCGGTCAGCACGAAAGCGCTGACCCAGGATGGTCCCGTGAAGAGGAAGACCAGAATCGAGCCCGCCACGACGATCTGGATGAAGCCGCGCACCAGAGCCACCAACGTCTCGCGCTCCAGGTGGACACGCCCACGCCGCGCCGCGTACACGACAATCAGCGCCAGAATCACAGTAGCTACGGCCTGCGCTAGCCCCAGCTCGATCTCACCCTCGAATAATCCGGCCAACATCGCCTTCTCCTAACCTCTTCCATCGTCAATGATCTTGCCGGACTCCATCTCGATCGTGCGTCGCGCCATGCGCGCCGCCTGCTCTCGATCGTGAGTCACGATCAAACACGTGAGACCCTGACTTTCGATGATCCTGCACACCAGTTCCTCCACTCCGAGCCGCGCCGCATCGTCGAGTGCCGAGGTCGGCTCGTCCAACAACAAGATCTCCGGCTCTACTGCCAGGCTGCGCGCCAGCGACACGCGTTGAGCTTCTCCACCCGACAAGCCTTTCACATCCCGGTCGCCGTAACCAGAAACTCCAACCTGATCCAGCAACTGCTCGATCCGTGCGCGCTCCATCGTCTCGCCGTGCGCAGCAGGACCGTACATCACGTTGTCCGCCACGTTGCCTGGAAACAGGTACGGCCGCTGCGCAAGCATCCCAACGCGCCGGCGCAGGACACGCGGCTCCAGGTCGCGGTAGTCCGTTCCGTCGAGAAACACGGAACCGGACGTCGGCTCGTCCAATCGATTGAGCAATCGCAGCAGCGACGTCTTTCCGCTTCCACTCGGCCCGCTAACCGCTACCGCCTCTCCTCTGCCAATGCTCACGCTAACCCCGTCGACGAGGATCTTGCCGTCGACGGCTCGAGACAGACCCTCCGTCCTCAACGCAGGCAGACCGCTGGCCATTTCATTGTCGTTCATCTTGTGGGATCCCGTTGATCAGCCTTCTTCCCTCAACGCGGCGAACTTAGCAAGCGAAACTGCCCGCCCGAAAGCGTACCGCACCGATCTGGACGCCCGGTCAAATCGACGCCATCGTATCAACTTCCCCGCGATTCCGGAGAGGACCATGGCGGCCAGCAACCAAACCAACGACATCATCTGGGCGAAGTGGAGCATTGGCGACGACGGCTACGTCGTTGTGGTCGCAACGTACTCCACGCCCGACGGAAACAGCGAGCGAACGCTCACCTTCGACTCGCTGGACGCCGCTGCGCACACGCTTGGCGAGAGTTTCAGAGAAGTCGTCTCCCGGGTGACTGCGGCAGGCTATACGGCGGGCCGTTGGCGTCCTTAGTGGGGCAAACTCCCTAGGCCTCCACGTAGCCCGCCATCACGCGCTCGACGACTCGTGGATTGAAAGGGTAGAGCGCTGCGGCAGCTGCCAGGTCGCGAGAGTAACCCTCCTGTTCACCCAACTCTCGCTGCACGTCGGCCCGGCTAACCAGCACATCGGATGGCGACTGGCCTTGAGAGATAGCCTCGCCGAACGCAATAACCGCGTCTTCCCGACGACCGGCTCTCGCGTACGCGCTGCCCAGAATAGACGAGACCTTAAACCGTGAGGTTGTCATCTCTCTCGCCCGCTCCAACCGGGCGATCGCGTCGTCAAGTCGGTTCAGTTCCAGGGCACCGATCCCGGCCTCCATGTAGAAGTCCCAGCCGAGGCCGTCTGGATGGAGGCGCACCAACTCCTGCATCAGCGACTCCGAATGCTCGTGCTCGGCCAACTCCCGCTGCAGTATCGCTTGCTGGAACAATAGGTCTGCTGCGCGCCCAGCCTCCTGCAACCGCGACCCCAGAAGCATCGCCGCGTTCTCGGCTTCGCCCTTCACGAGTGCAACCACCAGATCTCGGTTGGCTGGATCGACGCACGTCTCGTAAGGAACCCGAACCAACGGCAACAGAGAAAGCTGGCGCTCGTGTCGGAAGCGAGCCTTACCATTCACAGCGCCACTCAGCCAATCGATGTTACGGCCGCGGTCGGCGGCGAGGTCTATCGCTGCCTCACGGTAGGCCGCCGCTCGTCCTCTGAAATGGTGCGCTGCTATCTCCACTAGTTCGCCCGACACCGGGACGCCCTCATCGAGGGCCAGACAAGTCAGAGCAGCGCCCCTCACCGTCCCGCTGGGAAACCGGGCCAGGTTCCTTAGTAGCGGCAGCGCGCCCCGAACCACGGCCAGAGCGCCATCCAGGTAGGAGAGAAGGTTGGCGCCGGCTTCTTCGTAGGCTCGCACTCCTTCGCACATCGTTAGCGGCCAGATCAGCCGCTGATATAGGTCGGGTTTTCGACCCAACGGCTCTTCGGGATACAGCCCGGCGTAGTACGCAGCGCACATCTCCGCCAGAAGAGGAACCACCGCATCGACGCGCTCGCGAAGACGGTCGCCATGCAACGTGGTCCAGTCCCCCTCGCCGACCGCGCTCACTCCCAAGCAGGCGGCGAGCCCGAAGAGCTCCAGAGCGTACCGCCCGCTGGCAGGGCGCAGGGGCAGCTGTTCTGGCATATAGTGCGGGAGATCAGGATTCCTCAATGTGGCGAGCATCCCGTTCTCGAGATGCAACCGGTACGAGGTGCCGTCGGAGGTCCGGCCTGAACAGATGATTCCTTGCTCGAATTCGACGCGAACGTCTGTGGCGAACCTCTGCCAACAGCTGTTGACCAATTCACCCAGATGTGCCGCGGCACCCGCCACAAATACCTTCTCGCCCTGCGTCCAATCACTACGACGGCGCATGCCACTACAAAGGGCATCGAGAATGCCTACGGACGGCCAGCCAGATTCAGGGATGAGCGATGGGTATGGCCCGAACATCCACCTCAGCTCGCCGCGAAAGACAGCGGCGACTTCCTGGATCTCGGGGCGTATCATTTACTCTCGCGTAAGGGGCGACGACGCCCGCCGTGGCAGGTATCCAACTCTCAAATTGTGGAGTGTCGGGGTTAGCCGAAGATCTGCGAAAGAACGTGCAGTACCGCAGGTACCGACTGCGTTCTCTTGATCACGATCTCACCCGCGTTGAGCCGATCATTCACACCTAGAACGAACGACTCCGCACTTCGCGGCACGTATGCTTGAACCACGAGCCAGTCTCCCAGCCCGCCCGCCTGAAAATCTCCCGCGTTGATCCTCGTCATCTTGTAGCCGAGAATCTCGATGTCGAATGACATCGACTCCACTTTGGGTGTGGCCGGGGGAATCGGTGTGACCGAGCTAGGTTTGCCCATGAGCTGGCGCAGCATAGGGGCGTAGTCCGCATCTTGCGTCCTGTGCAGAGTCAGAGTTCCCCGATTCAGATTCACCGCCATGGTGAATCGCGCCCAGCCTTCGCCGTAGGAGTAGACTGCCTGCCAGCGACGACGCATCGGATCACCGCTCGGCTCCATTTCCGTTCGGAATCGAAGATGAGACGGTGCCGTTCGGACCGACGGCTGCGCGTCAGTCGAACCGATACGTGTATCACGTCGCTCCATAGCGGGAACTCCTGGGATGCGGGGATACGCTGTGATTGCTTCCATTACATATAGCGCCTTGACAAGCTTCCCGCAAACGTGTGATCTATGCCACACATTCGGCCGCGCCGAAACGTTGCGTCCCTGGCACGATAACACACTATTAGTGGCTGTCCATCTAAGTTGATGCGCAGATCACATGCCAAGCTGAAGCCCAAGATAGCGTCGACAGGAGAGAACAACCTGATGAGTGCGAGCAACAGGAGATTGCTGAACGCTGTGGAGCCGCTGCTCTTCGTGGGACTCGCGCTACTCTATATCTGGGTGATCCAGCCGACTCGAAATGACTGGATTCGTGTGCCGGTTATGGCCGGCATCGTACTAATCCCGTTCGCATCGGCGTTTCTACATGGTGATCGCTGGCGAGATTTGGGACTTCGAATCGATAACCTGGCGGTTTCAGCCAGGGAGGTCGGGTTGGCGACACTGCTCGGCGCGATCATCGTGGTGATAATCGGTCTGTTGGTCGGTCAGGCACCGGCATCGCGCCCGGGAATTGTGCAAGCGATCCTCCTCTATCCGTTATGGGGGCTAGCACAGCAATACGCGATGCAGTCGTTCACCTTCCGAAGGCTTCGAGCCTCGACGAACAACGCGCTGACTGCCGCCGCGCTAACCGGGATCCTTTTCGGCGTCGCGCATTGGCCGAATCTGGCGCTCGCTCTGGTAACTGCGGTGGGAGGGTTCTTCTGGTGTTTGCTGTTCTATCGAAACCCCAACCTTCTGACGCTGGCCATCTCCCACGGTTGGCTGGCGGTGCTCTTGCGCGCATCGTGGCCAGCGGAGTGGCTTCACAACCTGCGGATCGGACCTACCTTCTGGACCTGGACGCCGTAACGGCGCTTCGTCGCCCTTTACTCGATCTTGAAGTGTGGATTCTGAATGATCCCCAGCAGGTTACCAAATGGATCGATCACCGAGGCGACCAGAATCCCATCGCCCACGTCCTGGATCTCGCTGTGGATCGGTGCGCCCAACTCCTCGAGCCGCTTGACCACGGACTCGATATCATCGACTCCCCAGTAGACCAGGGTCCCTCCGGCCCCAAGTGGCGTGTCCTGCTCAGCGGGATGCAACCCCAGCTCGAAGCCGCCAACGTTAAATCCAACGTAGAACGGCTCATCGAAGTACGGAGCGAAGCCCAGGACCTTCGAGTACCACTCCTTAGCCCTATCGAGGTCCTCCACCTGGTATGCCACGGTTCTGAGACCTAAAAGCATTGTACCCTCGTTGCGTTGAGTGGTCTTGACCTCCTAACATCAACATGACCCGCGACGCGGCAGCCACGCAAGCGGGCTGATTGCGACGCAATACGGGGTCGCTATACAATATGTCACACTATTACTGGCAATAGTCGCCCCAATCTTGATCAGGAGGTTTTCAATGGCATACGAGCTTCCCCCGCTGCCCTACGACCATAGCGCGCTTGAGCCTCATATCGACCAGCAGACGATGCAGATCCATCATGGCAAGCATCACGCCGGTTACGTTGCCAAGCTAAATGGCGCCTTGGAGAAGCACCCACAGCTTGCCGAGCTCAGCGTCGAGGACTTACTCCGTCGGTTCCAGGAAGTGCCCGACGACATCAAGGGAGCTGTCCGTAACAATGGCGGCGGCCACGCCAATCACTCTCTGTTCTGGACGATCATGAGCGCAAACGGTGGCGGTGAGCCGAGCGGAAACCTGGCAGAAGCTATCGAAGCCGATCTCGGCGGTTTCGCTAGCCTCAAGGAGCAGCTGAGCAATGCGGCAGCCACTCGATTCGGTAGCGGCTGGGGCTGGCTCTCGGTGGATGCCGGCAAGCTGGTCGTCGAGAGCACGCCGAACCAGGACAGCCCGCTGCTCGAAGGACGCACGCCGATACTCGGAATCGATGTCTGGGAGCATGCCTACTATCTGAAGTATCAGAATCGACGACCCGACTACATCGCTGCGTGGTGGAACGTAATTGACTGGGTAGCGGTAGCTGATCGCTACGCAGCCGCCCGCGGTTAGTCGCGCGCGCCGACATCCCCTCACGAGCTGGCGCTTCAGCGCTCTAGCGCTGGAGGGCCAGTTTGATCTCCGGCGAACGCCGACGATCAGCCGCTAGCCGCTGCGTACGCTTCAGCGAACGCCCCGGCAAACACCTCTATCGTCGTTGGCGTCGTATTGTCTATCGAACGCGCTTCTTCTGCGACAACGATCCCATCGTTGAAAGCGTGGTACATCTCCGTGAACACACGCACCGCTCCTTCGCTCATGCCCATCGCGAGCGATGCCTGCTTGAAGTCTTCAAACGGGACCTGCACGTATTGAAGATCATCCTGCCCGATCGCCGCTCCGATGGCGCGGGTCGCCTCGTTGAGTGACACATCACGTGCACCCAGCAGTTCTCGAGTCGCCAGTCCTTCGAAATCCAAGGCGACAAGGCGTTCGGCTGCGTACGCACCGATATCGCGAGTTGCGATCATCGGCATTGGCATGCTCCCCACGACCGGGGTTCCAACCATGCCCATACTGCGAATCATTTCCATGCTGAAATAGAAGTTCTCCATGAACCAGGCTGGACGAAGACTCAGCACGTTCACTTTGTTCAGGCTCCCCATCCGGTCTTCCGCTTCCCTCAAACCGGCGATCGGCCCCGTCCCTTCCGTCAGATGCGCGCCAACACTGCTCAGAAATATGACGTGCTGGACTCCCGCTTCGTGGACGGCGGAAGTCAGCGACTCGCTTACTATCCTTTGATAGGCGCGGACGTCCTCGGCATGGTAGCGCAGCGGCAGCATGCAATAGACGCCAACGGCACCGGAGAACGCGAGAGACATGGCCTGCGCGTCCTCCACCGACCCCAGGTACGCTTCCGCGCCCTTGTCCACCAGCGACTTCAGCCGCTTCTCGCTGCGTCCGATTACGGTGACATCCTTCCCCGCTGCCAGCAGCGCTTCGGCGACAGCTCTTCCGGTGTTTCCGGTCGCTCCAACTACGGCGTACATACTTGTATCCTTTCCACGAGACCGGCCGCCGACCACTCAACCGGGCGTGCGCTCGACCACGGTGGCCATCACCGGGACACCCTCCGATAGACGCTCGAGCCCGCCGACCACGACTTGCTCCCCGACCGTCACGCCAGCCAGGATCTCCACGAAGCCTGGCACCCGCACTCCGATCTCCACCTGCCGCCTCGTCGCCGTCCCTTCTTCGGTGACCACCCAAACGAAGGTCGCTCCTTGCAGTGGCAGCAGCGCGTCCTCCGGGATGAGAACGGCATCGGGTCGAACCTCGGTCGCCAGACGCGCCTCGATGAACATCCCGGCCTTCAACTCGCGGCGCCGGTTCGGCACTTCGGCTTTGACCAGGATGGTTCTTGCCGGAAGCTGTACCAGCGGGTCAACAAAATCGACGATCCCTTCGAACTCCACGTCTGGAAACGCCGCTACCCTGAAACTTACGCTTTGCCCGATATCAAGCTTGTGGGCATAGCGCTCCGGCACCTGAAAGACAGCGCGCTGTGGATCGACAGTCTGCAGCGTGACGAGGCGCGTCGACGTGCTCACGTAGTCGCCAAGGCTAACGAATCTCTCGCCGACCAACCCCGCAAACGGCGCCCGCACCGTCGTTCTTTCAAGACGCAGCTGTTGAAGCGCCAACTGAGCTTCTGCCACACGAAAGTTCGCCTCGGCTTGTTCAAGATCTGCCTCGGACGACGCGTTCTGATCAATCAGCTCCCGCGTGCGCTCGAGCGCCTGCAGCGCCAGGTCACGCTCGGCTTCCAAACGTGTTACTTGAGCACGAACCTCCGCATCGTCGACCTTGAAGAGCTCGGTACCGGCGCCAACCTCAGCCCCTTCGCGGATCAGAATGTCAACAAGGCGGCCATCGACCTCGGGCCGGAGTTCGATTGACTGCATGGCTTCGATTCCGCCGGTCAAGAAGATCGCATCGACCACAGTGTCCAGCAGAGCGACGGCTACCTCGGCGGGCATACCCGGCGGCGGTCCACCGCCTTCGCCCGCGCCACCACTGTTGGACTCGGCTCCCGAGCACGCCACCATGGCGGCGGCGAGCAGTTCTGCTATCACAACACGAGCTTTCACTCTCAGTACCCTCGATCGGTGAAGAGTCGTCGTCCCAAGATTGCCTCTAGGCCCGCCAGGGCCAGAAGCGTCGCGTATCTTGCCTGCACCGCCGCTGCCTCCGCTTCTGTCAGCGACACCTGCGCCGTGAGTAGATCAAGGATCGTCGTCGCGCCGGCCCTGTATCGTGTCTCCTGCACCGTTAGATTCTCACGCGCAACGACCACACCCTGCAGGGCCAACTCCTCCGCAGCGCGAGCCGTGTTGTACGCCTGATAGGCCTGAATAACATCGCGGCGCACCGCGAATTCCGTATCCCTCATGGCAGCCCGCGCGACATCGCGATTCACCCGTGCCCGGGTGGCCGCAATCTCACGCTGCGCGTTGTTCCAGACGGGTAGCTCTACCCGGAAACCGTACAGCGTCCGAGATGTCGCGCTCGGGAAGAACTTCTCGTCGAACGCCTGCCACGACCCGAACAGGCTGACCCACGGAAGGTATCTGGCCCGTGCCGTCTTCACTGCCGCACTCGCCGCCTTTTCGTCAGCAACCGCCCTGAGGTAGTCGGGGCCCTGGACCAGCGCCTCGGCAACTGCGCTATCTTCGCTGATCGGCAGCGCCGGCATGGGAGCCGTATCGAGCGGCGCTGCGTCGACCGGACCCGGGTATCCAATTCGCCGCCCTAACTGGACCTGAGATACGCGGAACAGAGTCTCTTGCCGCAGCAGATCGACCCGCGCACGCGTGAGTTCGAAAAGCAGCTGAAGCGAATCCGTCTGAACCGCGGCGCCGGCCAATACCCTGGCCCGGGCGACGGAAAGCTGCTGCTCGGCGCGCCGCACGCGATCGCCAGCAACGCGTGTAAGCTCCTTCTCGGCCAACACGTTGTAGTAGTCCGACTCGGTCAAAACGGCCATCGCGAAACGTGCTTGTAATTCGTTGGCCTGCGCGCTCTCGAGTTCGGCACGAGTTCGACTGAGCTCGAAGAACTTGCTGCCTCCCCTGAACAGCTCATAGGAGGCCACCAGTTGAGCATCGACGATCTGCGCCGAGACACCGCCCGTTCCAATGTTGAAGAACGGATCCGTTGCCTTCGTCAGTGAGGTCTGAACAGCAACCGCTGGCAGCACGAATACCGCGATCGCGGCTCGACGGCCCCACTTGGCGTTGTCGATCTGGCCCAGCGCGGCGATGTAGTCGGGATTCAGCATCGCCGCCGCCTGTAACGCTTCCTCGAGCGTTACTTCCGGTATCGTGTCTTCGACGACCGCTGGCCCGGGATCCGTGGCCGCGATCTGCAACAACGCAATCAGCGCTAGTATCATCAGCCTTCAGCTTCCGCCGTCTCGAGTGCCGGCGCTGGCTTTCCGACGCGCTCTCTCAGCGCATCCAGCAACACGTACACGACCGGCACCAGGAAAAGAGTTAACAGCGTCGAGAAGAACAGTCCGCCAACGATGGCGTAGCCAAGCGGTCGCCGACTCGCTGATCCTGCCCCGAGACCCAGCGCAATCGGCATCGCGCCGATGATCGTCGCCGTCGCCGTCATCAGGATCGGTCGCAACCGAATGCGGCCCGACTCGAGCATCGCCTCGGCGGCGCTCATTCCCCTCGCCTTGAGCTGATTCGCGTACTCCACCAACAGGATGGAGTTCTTACTCACAATTCCGATGAGCAGAATCATCCCGATCTGGCTGTACAGATTCAGCGTCGATCCCGCCAGTAGCAGCGTCAGCAACGCCCCTGTCACGGCCAGCGGTACGGATAACAACACGGTGAACGGGTGGATCAGCGATTCGAACTGCGCGGCCAGCACCATGTAGACCACCACGAGAGCCAGCACGAACGCGAAGTAGAGCGCGTTGCCGCTCTCATTCAACTCTCTAGATTCGCCGGCCAACGCCGTCGTGCTCCCCCGCGGCAACACCTCTGCTGCCGCGGCACTTAGTGAATCGAGCGCTTCGCCAAGCGTGAAGCCGGGAGCCAAGTTCCCCGACATCGTGAACGAGCGGACCCGATTGAAGTGATTAAGTTGCCGGGGACCCACGCCCTCCTCGACATGCGCCACTGCGTCGAGCTTGACCAAGGCTCCGTCTCGGCCACGCACATAGACCCCCTCCATCTGGCTCGGAGTCGCTCGCATCGGTCGGTCGAGCTGCACCATTACATCGTATAACTTGTTCGCCCGCGTGAACGTAGACACGCGGCGCCCACCCAGAAGCGTTTGCAGAGTCGACGAGATATCACGAATTTCAACGCCAAGATCCTCGGCTCGATCCCGGTCGTAGCGTACGGTCAACTCCGGTTTGTTCACCCGGAGATCGGTATCGACGTTGATCAGTCCCGGGATCTGGCGAGCTCGCATTGTGAGTCTATCCATACCTGTGGCCAGCGAATCGAAGTCGGGGTGCCTGACCACAAACTGTACCGGGCTCGCCCAGCCGAAAGCGGGAGGATTGTTCGCGAACGCGAACACGCCGGGAATCGCAAAGAACTGCGGCTGGATCTCGCCGATGATCTCCTGCACCGACCTGTCGCGGTCTTCCCAATCGGCCAGCCGCGTAAAAATGATCCCACTGTTCACCCGGCCACCGAAACCGAGAACGCTGAAATAGGCTTCGATGTCACCGGTCCGGCCCAATATCCCTTCGATCGTCTGCTGGTAGCCATCCGTATAGTCCAGCGTCGCTCCTTCAGGCGCGATCGTGATCACCATGAACCAGCCCCTATCCTCGGGCGGCACGAACTCGCGCTTCAGCGTGCCGAACACGACAACTGCCAGGCCGACCGTGGCGACCGCACCTCCGACTATCCACCAGCGGTGCTTCATCGCCCAGGCCAAACCGTTCTTGTATCCCTCAGCCATTCCGATGAAACCGCGCTCGAATGCCATGAAAACCTTCCCATGGCTCTTCGGCACCCGGAGAATCTTCGCGGACGCCGTTGCAGTGAGCGTCAATGCGACGAAGCTCGAAATCACTACCGCCACCGCCATGCTGATTCCGAACTCGTTGAACAGGCGGCCCGTCGTACCGCGCAGAAACGCCAGCGGCGAGAAGACGGCAACCAGCGCTACTGTGGTGGCGATCACGGCAAACGCAATCTCGCTCGTCCCCTTCATCGCCGCCGTCGTCGGATCTTCGCCAAGTTCTTCCTGGTGACGGTACGAGTTCTCCATGACGATGATCGCATCGTCCACCACGATACCGATGGCCAGTATCAGCGCGAGTAGTGTCAGATTGTAGATCGAGAAGCCAAGGAAGTACATCGCGCCGAACGCTGCGATGATCGATGTCGGGATCGCCAGGCCAGGTATTATCGTGGCCTTGATGTTCCTTAGCGCCACGAAGATGATCAGCACCACCAACCCAGCCGCCAGTAACAGCGTCTCTTGTGCCTCCTGAATGGAGCGACGTACAAAGACCGATGAATCAAAAGCGAGCTCCAGGTCAACGCCCGGCGGCAACGCATCGTTAATCGCCGGAAGCTCTGCCCGAATCGCGTCGGAGACTTCGATCAGATTCGCCTTCGACTGCCGAACCACACCCACCGCTACCGCCGGCGTACCCTTGTACCGCAGAAGACTGCGCTCGTTTTCCGGGCCAAGCTCCACTCGCGCTATGTCTCTAATCTTGACTAGCTGACCGTTCTGGTTGGCCACCGTCAGATCTGAAAATTCCTGCGGCGTCTTCAGCTCGCCCAATGAGCGAACCGTGAACTCCCGACGCTCGGATTCAATTCTTCCCGCCGGAATCTCTACGTTCCGACTTCGGATCGCCGATTCAACGTCCTGTACGGTTAGCCCTCGCGCCGATAGCTCCGCCGGCGAAAGCCAAATCCGCATCGAATAGCGTCGCTCGCCGAAAATCTGCGCTCGCCCAACTCCCGGCACCGTCTGCAACCGCGACTTCACGATGCGATCGCCGATGTCCGACAGTTGTAGCAGATCATAGTTCTCCGCTGTGAGCGCCAACCAGAAGAACGGCTGCGCGTCAGCGTCCTGCTTTGTCACTACCGGCTCTTCGATTTCCTGTGGAAGCCGCCCACGCACACGGGACACCTTGTCCCTCACATCCTGCGCCGAAGCTTCAATATCCCGTTCCAGCGTGAACTCCAGAGTGATGTTGCTCACTTGCTCGGCGCTCGAGCTGGTCAACGTTCTGAGCCCCGGAATCGTGCTCAGCTCTTCTTCCAGAATGTCCGTCACTGCCGACTCCATCACCCGCGGGTTCGCTCCCCGCAAAACCGTGGTGACGGAGACGATCGGCGGGTCGACATCCGGGTACTCACGCACCGACAGCCGTAGATAGCCTATAGCGCCGAAGAGTATGAGGGCGGCGCTCATCATCGTCGTGAGCACCGGCCTCCGGATGGAGGTATCGGATAATTTCACTGCGGCACCACCGTGGTTGAGGCCTGGTCCATGTTTGGCAAGGCGGCGGGCGCACTCACCCGTCGCACACGACTGTCGCCGCCAACTGGACCATTCGAGGTCGTAGTGGTCTGGAGGCTGGAAAGATGAGCGGTTTGGCTGTTTCGGGGAAGCCCCCAGGCGTTGCGCCAAACCCACCCAGATACGACGATTGGGGCATGGTGGAGACAACCCCTGACCGCAAGTTCGGAACCGACAAGGTTCGCCTCGACAAGTGGCTTTGGGCAGCTCGCTTCTTCAAGACGCGCTCCCTCGCCGCCAAAGCCGTGGTGGGCGGCAAGGTTCAGGTCAACGGCCACCGCGCCAAGCGATCCTCCGTACTCCATACCGGCGACCGCGTCCGGATTCGCAAGGGCCCCATCGAGTTTCAGCTGGTCGTCGTCAGGCTGTCGGAGAAGCGGCGCTCTGCCAGAGAGGCGGCCGAGCTCTACGAAGAGACCCCGGAGAGCCTGGAGAATCGTGAACGGCTGCGGGCCCACCGAAAGGCCGCACCTACATATTCGTTTCGCGACAAGGGCCGACCCACGAAGAAGGAACGCCGCGAACTGGAACGGTTCAAACGCGGAGACCCCACGTAGCTCACGATACTTCCGATTAAAAAAAAGGCCGGCTTCGCCGGCCTTTTCCCAATTGCGGAGTAAGGTAGGACTCCGTAGGTAGGAGTGCCCAGTGTCGGCTGGGCGTGGAGGATCGAGCGCCCATGCTAAGCTGCGGCGCTCATGGCCCTACTGTTATGTACAAAGCTCCTTTCGGATCTCCGTCTGTTCGACTCTACTACAAAAACGTATTGGACTGCCCTTAAGATCCCTTACGTCTCTACAGACCGAGGGGTTTCATTCTACCCTCAATCATCCTGTTAGACGCCACTCAGGCACCAAAGGTTGCCGCTCCGCTCCCGGTCTCGCTCCACCAAGCTCTGACACATAATGGCGGACGGCGACGTAAAGGTTACTCTAAGAGGACCTCAGGCACCGTGGAGACCGCATGAACGAGCTGATCCAGTCGATTGGCTATTGGGTGCACGGCCTCGGCGGGTGGGGATATCCGCTTGCCGTAGCGCTGATGGCCGGCGTCGCTGTCTTTCCCATTCCAGCTGAGATACCCGCCGCGATGAACGGCATGCTATTCGGCCCGATCGCCGGCATACTCATCACCTGGACCGGTGCCGTGATCGGCGCGCAACTGAGCTTCGAGCTGGCGCGTGCCTTTGGGAGGCCGCTCGTCTGTCGATTCGTTCCCGACGCCGCGATAGACAAGATCGACGGGGTCGTTAACGCAGCGAGCTGGCCGGGCCTCCTCATCGCCCGCCTCATACCCGCTATTGCGTTCACCGCACTCAACTGGGGGCTCGGCCTCACTTCCTGCAATCGCCGCACATTCCTCTGGACCACAGCCATCGGAATTCTTCCGGGTACCGTTCTCTTCGTTCTATCGGGAGAAGGACTCGCGCGGTTGTACGAACGACATCCGCTGATTGCCGTGGCTGTAACATCGCTGGCCTTCACGGTTCTCATCATAGTCGCCTGGTTGCGTAGGCGAGCCGGGGACGCCGCACCATCGCCGGCTGCCGTCGCTTCACCCAAAGATCCAGTCGAACAGGAGTGAGTCCGATGGAATTCGATACCGACCATGCTGTCGAGATCCTGCGGTCGACACCGGGAACGCTTCGAGCTCTGCTCGCCCAACTTTCTGAGCCGTGGGTAACCGTGACGGAGGGTGAGGGCACCTGGAGTGCCTACGATATCGTTGGCCACCTCATCCACGGCGAAGAAACCGACTGGATTCCACGCCTCCGCAACATCCTCGAGCACGGAGAAGCACAACGGTTCGAGCCGTTCGATCGGTTTGCCCAGTTCGAGAAGAGCGCCGGAAAGGCCCTGCCGGACCTGCTTGACGAGTTCGAACGACTGCGCGCCGAGAACTTGCGTGTTCTGGAAGACTTGGGTTTGACAGAGTCTCAGCTCGAGTTGACAGGCGTTCACCCCGAGCTCGGAGTAGTCACAGCGGCCCAACTGCTCGCCACGTGGGTCGTCCACGATCTTGGCCACATCGCTCAGATCGCTCGTGTGATGGCGAAAAGCTGTGGTTCTGAGGTGGGACCCTGGCGCCAGTACTTACGCGTATTGAACGACTGACCTGTGGCGACTATTCCGTTCCGTAGATCCCCATCAGCTGACCTTCGGCCAGAACGTGGCCTTCCATCGCTCGCAGCAAGTCAGCTTTTGTCGCTTCAGCCGGGAAGCCGGGCTCGATGTCCAGCGCGTAGATCTTGAAAAAGTACCTGTGAGGAGCGCCCGGCGGCGGGCACGGTCCACCATATCCGATCCGCCGAAAGTCGTTCACACCCTGCTTTGCTCCGTAGGGTGTCACTTCAGTCGGCGCGATCCCCTCGGTCAGGCCCGTGAAACCGGCTGGGATATCATACATTACCCAGTGAACCCAGGTCCCAACCGGCGCATCAGGGTCATCACAGATCAGGGCCAGGCTCTTTGTCCCCTCAGGCAAATTGGTCCACAGCAGTGGCGGCGAGACATCCTCGCCCTGACACGTGTAACGAGCCGGGATCGATTCACCGTCTGCGAACGCGGAGCTAGTGAGTTGGATCGACATAGCAACTCCTGAGTGGCTTGCTAGTCACGGACTATTCTCATTTCAGATCGATGGCATTCAGCGACACGAGTTCCAAGTAACTACGGTAGCGATCCGCCTCGTAGTCGTCAATGAAAGTTGCCATCTGCTGTAGCAGTTGCACGCTGTGATAACCGGGCACCGCCTGAGGATGCTGGTAGGCGTATCTGGCAGCAAAGAAGCTGCGGATGATTACGCTCGCACTGTCATACGGTAGTCTCCCCACAGCGTGCGCGTACTTGTGAAAAGATCGATCCTGAACCAAATAGTACTCGACGTTTGAGGTATAGAACGCCGATATCACTTTACCGCGCTTCGAGATCTCGCCTCCAACGGCCACTAGTGCATGGTCCCCCGCCAGGTCGCCCACCACAGGGATGACCAGATTTCGCTCCTGCATCTGCTTCAGGTACTGAAAGCTGGCCTCCTCAGCCAGATAGTTCGCCTGTCTTCCCGCCAGATCCGTTTCCAAGAGCAGTTGTCGGTACGTGGGATAGTGCCTGTTCGGCCGACGACCGTGGCTCCGGAATCGCAGGCCCAACCCTTCATCGATGAATGTGGAATGAAAGCGACGTACCGTGTTCACATCCTGATCAGTCAGAGGCAAGGCGAACGCGGCTACCGTCGATGCCACTCGGGCCATGACTTCTTCTCTGAGGTCAGCACTTGGCGTAGTACTGTCTATATAGTCGACAAGGCTTTGGGCAGGTTGCTTTCTGAAGACTCCAACATCTTCCGGCAGCGGTCGCGCAAAGAGCAGACAGAGGTACTCGATCCGGTTGTCGGCAAGCTCAAACATCGCCTTGAACATGAGATGCTGAAGCAGATTGTCTCGGCGAATGTCTACGATGAAGGCGATCTCCGGCCGAATCTCCTTCATATAGGAAAAGTTCTGGTCCGGGCCAACACCGATGTAGGCGCCACCACTGACACTCAGTTCGTGCAACTTCCCCACAACGTGCAAATAAGAAGTCTCGTTCGAGATGAGGTTGTCCGTATCGAAATAGCCGCCAGGTTCAGACAATCGCTCCACCAGTTCGGCGAACTCGGCGTCCGAGATACCGCCCGCGTGTGCGAAAGCCTCGGGAACCTGTGAGTCACCGGCACGACCGTCGGCGCAGCCGAGTGCCAGCGCGGTCAACAACAGCAAATGGATTCGGTCCGACATCACCCCTCGATTCCGGTCGACAGAAGCTCCCAGTCTGGCACGGCAACCCGGAACAGGCAAGCGCGCCCCTATTCCACCCATATGACAACGCCTGGGAGGCCCTTTTCGTTCGGGGGGCTCGATATCCCAAAACGCGCCTTGCCCGCGGGAGCTTTAGGTCTCAGGATGTGCTGTGGAATGGAGAAATTAACCCGGCTCTGAAATGAAAGTCCTCTACTTCGTACAGGATACCCGCGGCGGCGAGATCTCGTTTGGCGTGACCGGCGCGCGCCGCCTTAATAAAAAGCTGAGTCAGCTTCAGCTGGGCAACCCGACCCAGCTGAAGCTGCTCGGTGTCATCCCGGCAACGAATGCGAGCAAGCTCGCTAACGAGCTGCGGGCCACCTTCTCCAGCGCCCATATCAATGGCGACTGGTACGAACCGGTGCCGGAGTTGGCGACGTTCATCCGTGCTCGCGCCACCGTGCCTTGAGCCCGGCACTCGCCGGTCGTCTGATGCGTGCGTTCAGAACGACCCGAATTTCAAGGCAATCTGACCGTAGAACGCGCTGAGGTCCGAGTCACTCAACCCTACTTGATCGACACCCGCGACCCATCGGTAGCCGGCACCCATATTCACGCGGAAATAGCGAGTGATGTTTAGCTCGCCGTTCAGTGCCGGCTGAAGCACGAATACGGACTCTTCCGCCACAGCCGTCCCACCAAGTCCGCCGGCGCCGATCAGAGCATAGACCGTGAAGTGGATCAACTTGTTCGAGCTATTGATATACTCGAGCTCCAGCCCACCGTAGCCGAACTCGAGCCCGCGGCCACTGATGCTACTATCTACGTCATTGGCCAGCCCGTAGCCTCCGGCACCCAGCACAAAGGTGTGGTTGATGATCCAGCCTCCACGGCCGCCCACGAATACAGCAAAGTTGTCGACAACCTGGCTAACCATAACTACGGGAGCACCAAATCCGCCCGACTCTATGCCGCCTGGCGATATTAGCGTCTCTTCTTGGGCCAATGCAGGAGTAGCGAATACAATCAGCATGGCGGAGTACAACAAACGCTTCATTGAGATTTCCTCCCGGGTGGCGCACGAGGGTCCGCGGCTCGAAGTCAGGCCACAGATCTATATAGAGTTCAATGATCAGTACGAGAAGAGGGTGCTTCGCGGTTTCGCCCCAACAGGCAGGAGGGACTGGCAGGGTGCCGTCGGCACCCTGCCACGCTAGATCAGAAGTTGTAGTTAATGCCAACCATGAACAGCGGCTCCAGCTTTAGCTGCCCCACGGTATCGTCGGCATCAAGTTGGCGGGATATGAGAGAATGATACGAGTTATCGAAGCCTGACCAAAGCACTTGTTGCAGAATAGGCGTACTATTTGTTGGGCACCTGGACGACGTATCGCGTCGCGTTAACTCCCGCTGGCCTGCCTCACAAGCTCTTCGTTCGACTCCGTCTTCTTCATCACCGCAAGCAACTCAGTCATCGCATCGACGGGTGAAGCATCAGCCAAGCGATTTCGAATAGCCTGCGAGACAGCAAGAGCATCGGGCGACAGCAGCAACTCCTCGCGCCGCGTGCCGCTGGCCGTGAGATCGATGGCCGGGAAAATGCGCCGATCCGCGAGTTCGCGACTGAGGACAAGCTCACTGTTGCCAGTTCCCTTGAACTCCTCGAAGATCACATCGTCCATCCGCGAGCCGGTATCGACCAGCGCGGTGGATATGATTGTCAATGATCCACCACCCTTCGCCGGATCGATCTTACGAGCGCTACCGAGGAATCGTTTTGGTTTGTCCAGCGTCGATGCGTCGAGACCGCCTGACAGCGTTCGCCCTGTACCCGGCTCCGTGGTGTTGTAGGCACGAGCAAGCCGCGTGATCGAATCCAGGATGATGACGACGTCCTCCCCCATCTCGACGCGGCGCCGAGCCCTTTCCAACGTCAGCTCGGCCAGCGCCACGTGTCGGTCAGCTGGGAAGTCGAAGCTCGATGATACCACCTCGCCAAACCCACACATTTCCATCTCGGTGACTTCCTCCGGCCGTTCATCCACCAGTAAGATCAGAAGTGTCGCGTCCGGATAGTTCGACACGACACCTTCCGCCACGGCCTGGAGCACTGTCGTCTTTCCCGCTTTTGCCGGCGAGACGATCATCGCCCGCTGTCCCTTCCCAAACGGGCAAAGCAGATCGATGACGCGATTGGTGTAGTCGGGAGCTCCGAGCATCTGGCGACCGCAATCGATGATCAGTTGCTCGTCTGGGTGCACAGCCCCGAGTCGACTGAACTGCGGCCGTCGATCGAGAGACTCCGGCGGACGGCCGTTAATCGCGGTGACCTTCTGCAATGGAGGACTCTTTCCCCGCCCGGGGGACTTGCCGACTTCACCAGCGATCTCGTCGCCCGTCCGCAGATCGTATTTGTCGACCATCTTTCGGCCAACGTGTACATCGCAGTCGGAGGGCAGATAGCTGGCTTCGCGACAACGAATGAAGCCGGAATATCGGTCCTTTAGTTCAAGTATGCCAAGTGGCTCTATTGTACTCACAGTTGACGTTCCGTTAGGAGGGTTTGTTTGAATGGCGGGCAGCTTTCTTGCGTTCGTTGGAGTCCAGCACACGCTTGCGCAGTCGAATCGCGTCGGGTGTTATCTCGATCAGTTCATCTTCCTCGATATACTCCAGCGCAGCCTCCAGAGAGATCCGCCGCGGGGGTTCGAGCAAGACATTATCATCTGACGCGGCGGCTCTAATGTTCGTCAGCTTCTTCTCTTTCGACACGTTCACTTCCATGTCACCAACCCTGGAGTTCTCACCCACGATCATCCCCTGGTAGGCTCGCTCTCGCGGACCGACGAACATGGTCGCTCGCTCCTGAAGGTTGAATAGCGCGTATGGCGACGTAGTGCCCTCGCGATCTGCCACGAGTACCCCGCGTAGCCTGCCCTCCAGCGGGCCTGCCCAAGGTCCGTACTCGAGGAAACGGTGATGCATGATGCCTTCCCCTCGCGTATCGGTCAGAAACTCAGAACGATACCCGAAGAGTCCACGCGCCGGGATCTTGAAGTGCATTCGCGCCCGCCCCTGCCCTGGAGCTCGAATCTCGATCAACTCCGCACGCCGAGGGCCGAGCTTCTTCATCACAGCGCCCGTCATACTCTCCGGGACATCCACCACAAGTTCCTCGTATGGCTCGCTCTTCCTGCCGTCCCCGTTTTCACGCAGGATGACTCGCGGCCGACTCACCTGGAATTCGTACCCTTCGCGGCGCATGGTTTCCATCAGGATGGCCAGGTGCAGTTCGCCGCGGCCCGACACGGAAAGCACTTCCGGCGTGGCTGTCTCCTCCACCTTCAGCGCCACGTTGCTCTCCACCTCACGGAACAGCCGCTCGCCCACCTGGCGACTGGTAACGAACCGGCCCGACTCCCCAGAAAAAGGTGAGTTGTTCACCATGAAATCGACGGATATCGTCGGCTCTTCCACGGCGATTCCCTGCAAGCGTTCCAGCGAACCCGGGTCCGTCAGCGTCATCCCAATCTCGATACCATCCACACCGGCGATCGCTACGATGTCTCCCGCCTCCGCCGAGCTCATCTCGATTCGTTTCAGGCCTTCGAATCCATACAACTTCACGATCCGCCCGGCTTCAGCTTCCGATTCGCTTGCGAGCCCGGCCTCGCCCGGTGACAACATCACCACTTGCTGGCCCACCTCGGCTACCCCGCGCTCGATTCGACCGATCGCTACTCGGCCCAGATACGGCGAGTAGTCAATAGTCGACACCAGCATCTGAAACGGTCCATCTACCGTACAGGCGGGCGTCGGAACGTGCTCGACGATCGCATCAAATAGCGGTCTGAGGTCCCCGCCGAACTGTTCCTCCGACGAGCTAGCCCAGCCGTCCCGAGCTGACGCATAAAGAAAGAGAGCATCAAGCTGCGCGTCGGTCGCATCGAGCTCGATGAACAGATCGAGCACGGCGTCATGAACCTCCAGCGGCCGCGCGTCATGGCGGTCTACCTTGTTGATGACCACAATGGGCTGAACGCCCAATTCCAGGGCTTTTCGGGTCACAAACCGAGTCTGGGGCATGGGGCCTTCGGCGGCATCCACCAACAGCAGCACTCCATCCACCATCCTCAGAATGCGCTCCACTTCGCCGCCGAAGTCGGCGTGCCCGGGCGTATCAACCACGTTCACTTTCACATCACCCCAGCGCACGGCGGTGTTCTTCGACAGTATCGTTATGCCGCGCTCCCGCTCCAGAGGATTAGAGTCAAGAACTCGCTCCTCAACCTGCTGATTAGAACGAAAAACGCCGGCCTGCCGCAGCATCTTGTCGACCAACGTCGTCTTCCCATGATCGACGTGGGCGATGATGGCAATGTTCCTTATCAAGCCAAACAACTTCCTCTATCGGGGGCCGCCGGGCGCAGGACCGGCCCGGCGCTCATGCCGTACGCTGATCACCGCGAGCTCCGCGATGTCCTCAGCTCCCTAAACGTTCAAGGATTGGAACCGACGGGGACGGCAAAATCTATCAATCTGAGGGGTAGTACACCATAGGGAGTGGAGGGTTCGATGATTCGGGGGGGGTTGGGGTTGCGGGTTTCAGGGCTGGGCGTTCCCAAGTTGACACACCAGACAGGCAGCCGCCAGCTCGTTCACAGCCCCGCCAATCCCCGGCTCCCGAATGGGGGAATCCGCTTCGATGATCCCCAACATAGACGAGCTCGAGAGTCCCCTTGTGTGACCCTCGAGCTCTCTAGTTCGGAATTTCCACTACTAAATAAAGATCGTCTGCGCGCCTTCCGCCTTCTCGAAAAAGTCCATCGCGGTGATGATGTCCTTGACCTGCGGTACCAGGTCATCCTTGTCGATCTCCATCATCTCCATCGCCATCTGGCAGCCGTACAGCTCCGCACCGGCGTCGTCGAGGATCTCGAGCAGCTCGCGGACCGTAGGAATCTCGATCTCATCGATCTTCTTCTTCATCATCTTCGTCGCCAGCGATTCCATGCCGGGCAGACCCGCTAGCATGGCCGGCATGTGCGTCGCCGGGTTACCAACGATTCCGGCATGCAGCTTGTCCACACGCTTCTTGCTGATTATATCCAGACCCCAGAAGGTAAAGAACACAACTGCCTCGATCCCCATCATGCGGGCTGCATTTGCCAGAATGAGGCCCGGATACGCCATGTCCAAGCTGCCCTTCGAACAAATGATCGCGACTTTGCGCGCACCGTTCGCGCCGTTTCCACTACCATTTCCACTCATGTTGTTCCGTCTTTCCCTGGAGGGAGCCGGTCCCACCTGCCCGGTCTACCGAACCCCCTGTCTATCCTTGTGATCTGATTAACCTCTATCAAACTCAGATACAGCTCTTCGGCTTCGTCAGTCCGGAGATCTTGGCCGATAGAATCCCGGGTCCTTTCGGGAACAGCTTGTACATCTCTTTCATCGAGACATCCGTCAGCTTCGTGATACGCCGGACTCCCGGAGGCTCGCCCTTCTCGGCAGCGTCGCGTCGGCAAAAATCGATGACTTCCCAGTGCTTGTCGGTCAGCGGGTCGATTCCGGCTTCCCTAGCGATTTCCGCCGCGATCTCCGGTGTCCACTGATCGGGGTTCAACATGAACCCATCCTCGTTAACCTCGACTTCGATTCCCGCTAGTGTCGTCGTACTCATCGTCTCTCTCCTCGTTCGTGCTTTATGCTTCCACAGTTCTATTTCCAGTGTTACCGACTACTTCCGTTGCTACCCTCGGCGCCAAATTCGCGCAGTACTCCGAGCATCAGGCTCATTCCCTTGCGGATCTCTGGGTCGCGCATCGCCCGCCACAGCCCGATCTTCTCCGCCTCCGCCGGCGCACCACGCAGAGCAGTCGCCGCCTTGTCTGCCACTTCCAGCACGCCCGGCTGGGTCAGGTTCCGCACCGTCTTCAAGATGCTCACCACGTTATCGCCCAGCATCTTCACGTCCTCCCGCGAGAACGAAGTGGCTATCGTCCGGGCCACGTTCACCGATTCGCCGGCGAAGTCTATCACGCCTTCCTGCTCCAACTCGTGCAGCTTCTTGTTCGCAATCGTGAGCGCGCCGTGAGCGATCGGGACCAGGTCCTCTTTCAGATCGTCGAAGCTCTCCAACCGGCGGCTGAGATCATCTACCACGATGCTGATACGGTCCAACTTCCTATTGACTTCGACCAGCTGCGCGGCAACGTCCTGTTCGTTCAATGTCATCGTCGTCATCGTCTTAGCTCCACTTGCCTGCCATCGACATGCGTGACTCGATACCGGGGATCTCAGAACCCTTGAGCAACATGTTCCAGTAGATCCAGCGGAACGCCATCTTTCCCCAATGGTTCATTTCGCTCTCGCCCAACAGGTTCAGCGGCCCGATCCCGGGCATCGGGAACTTCCCGGGCAGCGGTTCGACGTCATAGTTGAAGTCGATCAGGAGCGCCTTGCCGTAGCCCGTCTCGATGAAGCAGTTCGCGTGTCCGTCAAACTCATCGATGAGCGATCGCCCATCTATCCACCGCAGTAGATTCTCCTCCAGGACCTCGCCCTCGAAGTGCGCCACCGACCCCGCCTTCGACGTTGGTAGATCGGTTGCATCGCCGATGACGAAGATGTTCTCCCAGTTCTTCGACCGTAGCGTGTTCGGATCAGTCGGAATGAACGCAACGTGATCACCCATACCCGACCTCTCTATCGTTTCGCTTCCCATGTGCGTGGGAATCGTCACCAGCATGTCGTAGGAGATCTCGCGCTCGTCAAAGCTCGACAGGATCCGCTTCTCGCCGTCCACCTCTCCTGCCGAATACAGCGTCTCGATCTTGATGTTCTTCTGCTCGATCATGTCGCCCAGCATCGCCGACGCCCGCGGGCGCGTGAACGCGCCTTCCAGCGGTGTCGCGTACACGATCTCCGTCTTGTCTCGCACACCTTTCTCGGCCAGATACTCGTCCGCCAGAAAGATGAACTCGAGGGGCGCGATCGGACATTTTATCGGCATCTCGACCACGTTGAGCACCAAACGACCGCCCTCGAATCGGTCGAGCGCCTTCTGTAGCGCCACGGCGCCTTCCAGCGTGTAGAAGTCGAAGGCCGTCTCCTGCCAACCCGTTCCCGTTAGCCCTTCCGTTTCCTCCGGCACGATCCGGCTCCCCGTGGCGATGACCAAGAGGTCGTACTCCACCTTCGTGCCATCCATCAACCGCACCCGGTTGTCGTCCGGCTCGATCGCATCGATCTCCGACACGATGAACTCTACGCCCAGCGGGATGTACCTCGAACGCGGCTTGATCACGTCCCGCGCTCGATAGACACTGAACGGAATGAACAAGAGGCCCGGCTGATAGATGTGCCGATCGTCCTGGTCGATGATCGTGATCTCCCAATCATCCGCCGCCAGTGCGCGCCGCATCTTCGCCGCCATCATCGTACCTGCTGTCCCTGCACCCAGTATCACTAGCTTCTTCATATCCTCGTATTCCTCTTGCGCGTATCTAAGTCGTCGCAAATCGAGACTTCGTCTTCCGTGCATTTCTGTCCACCCCCTAATGCAACGCCGGTGCCAGAATCCATCCGACCCCGTAAGGTCTTCAAAAACAAAGAGTTATGTCGTCAGCATGACTCCACCACCGCTCATTGCACCGGTGGTCTGAAATGTTATGTTACAACGCATGAAACATTGTGTTACGCTATGTTGCAACATGGTGTGACACGACGGTCGGCCGCCGGCCTCACGCGCGTCGAAACGCCTTGATCTGACTTGACCTTCAGGCGTCGTTCGGCTCGCACCGAACTTGCAACAGACCGGCGCGTGAAGCTGTACAACTCGACTTGAAACGGTTCGAAGAAGATGAGCGAAGCAGAAAAACCCCTCACAGCGGTGGCCCAACCGGAACCCGGCGGATTGAGCACGCTGGTCGACCTGGCGGAGCTAGCCTATTTCGAGGTAGACGCTGACCGGAACGTCGTGGCGATGAGCCCGGCTCTGGAGCAGCTCACCGGCTTCAAGGCCAAGGACGTGCTGGGAAGTTCATGCCTCGAAGTTGTCCGCTGCTCCGAGTGCCTGCGGGGCTGTGGTGTTTTCAAACATGGCGAAGTGCGCGATGCGCGCCTGACGATCTATCGAGCTGATGGCAGCGAGTTCGAGATCCTCAAGTCAGGTCGGGTATTCCGGGATGAAGACGGCAATATTACCGGTGCGATCGAGGTGATCCGCCCGGCAGATGAAACCGCGCACAAAACGCGAAGGCCGCCGCCCGAATTGGACATACTCCTGAACGGGCTGGGCCGCGAATACATCGTTGCCGACGATGATTTCAAGGTTGTTGGCCACTCGGCAGGACTTCCGGCGCTCGTCAGCATGGGTGCCGACGAATTGGTCGGCGAGCGACTCGAGCGTTTGCTCGGAGAGGACATGTTCGGGGAGACCAGTTCCGTTCGCGCTGCCGTACTGGCTGGCGAAAGGCGCGAAGGGTGGTGGGCGTTCCTGCATACCGCGTCGGGGGAACAGATCCCGGTCTCGCTGAGCATAGGGCCGATCGATCCGACGGACGCCTGCACCCGCCTGAACGGCCGGGTGGTGGTCATGATTCGGCCGGAGGAGAAGACCAAGGAGAAGCCATCGTTCAGCGGCATCATCTCCAAGTCTCCAGCCATGCAGCGGATCTTTCGCGTCATTGAACTTCTACGCGACAACGACTCGACCGTGCTAATCACAGGTGATAGCGGGACTGGCAAAGAGCTTGTCGCTCGGGCGCTTCACGACACATCGCACCGAGCTGAGGGACCCTTCGTCGCGGTGAATTGCGCGGCCATCCCATCGGAACTGCTCGAGAGCGAGCTCTTCGGCCACGTTCGCGGCGCCTTCACCGGAGCGGTTAGAGATCGTCCCGGGCGCTTCGAACTGGCGGATGGCGGCACGCTATTCCTCGATGAAATCGGCGATCTCGCCCTCAGCCTCCAGGCCAAGCTGCTTCGCTTTCTTCAGGAGCATACTTTCGAGCGAGTCGGTGATACGAAGACCCGACAGGTGGATGTCCGCGTGATCGCGGCGACACACGTCAATCTCGTTCAGGCGGTCTCCGAACGACGGTTCCGTGAAGACCTCTATTACAGACTCCGGGTCGTTCCGATCGAGATTCCACCCCTGAGGGAGCGTCGCCAGGACCTGGAGCTTCTCATTCGACACTTCCTGGACGTGATTGGGCGCGAACGAGGTCGTTCGCTGAGGTTGGCGCCGTCCGCAAGCCGCGCGCTCCTCACCTATCCGTGGCCGGGCAATGTGCGTGAACTCGAGAACGCTCTCGAGTACGCCATCTCCGTCTGCGAGGGACAGACCATTCACATCGGTGACCTCCCGCAGGAAATCGGCCGCCACTATTCAGATCCACCCAGACCAAGTGCGACCGGCGCCCCGACCGCTGCTCGCGACGAAAGCGGGATCCGACCAGCGGAACTGACCGCCGGCGCCGAGCCCCCAGTGGCCGACTCGGCAGAGCTGGGTCAGATCCGTGCCGCTCTCGAGAAGGCCAAGTACAATAGGGGGGAAGCGGCCCAGGTCCTCGGCGTCAGCCGGACGACGCTGTGGCGCAAGATGAAGCAATACGGTCTGTAGGTTCCGAGCCGTGGACTCCGGCCCCACCCAAGCCTCCCGGCTCGCCGCCGCGCCAGGCTACCCCGTGCTGGCTAACGGTTTGGCCAAACCCGCTGTCTTACTAGTGCAGACGGACTGAGCCATGGCCTCGGGCGGGAGATCGGATGTGCCGGATGAATCCCTGGTCAAGCGAGCCCGGCGCGGTGACGCGGCGGCGTTCGAGACGCTGGTGCGGCGGCACTATCGTGCCGCCTACGCCGTGGCTCTGGCCAAGCTGGGAAATGCGATGGATGCGGAGGACGTCTGCCAGGAAGCGTTCATCCGGGCTCTCGAACGGATCGACGACCCCGACCCGACCCGATTCGTCGCCTGGTTGCTTCAGATCGTCCGCAACCGAGCGCACAACTATCGCGCCTATAAGAAGGTGCGAGAAACGCAGCCGCTCGAGACGGTCTCGGCCGCTAGCTCCGACAACCCCGACCGAGATGCGGAGCGCGCGCAGCTACGGACCGAACTGGAAACGGCTTTGGAGGAACTGAGCGAGATTCAGCGCGACGTTGTCCTTCTCCACGATCTTCAGGGTTGGAAGCATCGCGAGATCGCCGAGACCCTCGATATTTCCGAGGGTATGTCGCGCCAACACTTGATGGGCGCTCGGCGGACTCTGCGAGAGCGATTGGGCGAGCAGGTCTTCATGGAGTACTCAGATGATTGAGCGCAACGATCGAACCGACTTCCGGGAACTCGACCCGACGACTGACCCGGAGCACTTCGAGAAGATCGTGGCTTCTATTATGGCCGCTGCCTCTCCGGAGCTTCAGGCGCGAAGACGCCGCAGCAACGCCCTGGGCCAGGTCGTCAGTTGGTGGCGACCGCTGCTCGCCGCGGCCGCACTTACCGGGATCGTCTCTGTTGCCGCGCTGGCCAGCGTCGACTCGAGAGCCGAGACGACCGAGTCGCAGACCGGCATCGCCGAGGCCATAGGGATGCCTGCACAGATCGCTCAGTGGGTCCGCAGTGACGAGGCGCCGGACCCGGCGGAGCTGTGGCTGACTCTGGAGGACGATCGATGAAGGACGGCTTCGAGTCACTGGGCAGAATACGCGCACAGGGTATCGCCCTGCTGCTCGTAACGTTTGTCGTCGGCGGTCTGGCCGGCGTTGCGTTCGAGCGCGTTCGCGCCTCACGCCAGGCCCCACCGTTCGAGGCGCCGATGGGGATGCGTCCCCCATTCGAAGACTTTATGCCCGGCATGTTCCGCGAGCTCAACTTGACCGCCGAACAGCATCGGCGAGTCATGACAATCCTGCGAGATAGCCGGCCCAATACCGACTCTCTCCTTAACGCGATGCTCCCCAGGCTGCGCGCCGTCACCGATTCGGTGCGTGAAGAGATCCGCGCGGTCCTCACGCCGGAGCAGGCGGCTGTCCTGGACAGCCTCACCTCTGAGATGAACAAGGGACGCGGGCGGGGACGCATGGGTCCGATGCCCCGCGGCTCGCGACGCGGACCACCGCCCAACTTCTGACGCCGGGCTTGACGTTGGCCGCTGCTGCCGTTGTTTGATGTCATATGACTGCTCTTCGTCGTCCCTCAGGAGATGGATCGTGAGAACCCGGAATTTCCCAACCGTCGTGGCCACAGCCCTCGTCCTGCTATCACTCGTAGCAGGGTGTTCTGGCGGCAGCCAGGGCATCGTACCCGCGCACCCCGACTTCACGGGCACCTGGCTGCTCAATGCCGACGCCAGCCAGGATCCCGAGCCGCAGGGGCGCCCGGGCGGCGGCGAACCGTCCGGCGGTCGGCCGGAGCCCGGCGCCAGCCGCACTCGCACCCCGCTCACGGCGGATGGCATCATGCCGTCCGTCGCCTTCAGACTCGAAGAGGACGATTCCACGCTGATCTTCAGCGATGCCCAGGGCCGCGAGCGCCGTGTGTACCAGGACGGACGCGAGTACATCGAGGCCGTCGGAGGCATGGGCAATTTGAGGACGAAGGCCGGGTGGAAGGGTGAAAAGCTGGTTGTCGAACGCCAGCTGGAGAGCGGCGCCAAGATCACCGAGACCTACGAGCTGAAAGAGAACGGCCGTCAGCTGCACGTCGAGATACGGATCACCGCCTATCGGACCATCAAGTTCACTAGGGTCTACGACTTGGCGGACGCGTACTGACCATTTCATTCATGGCAGTCATCTCTCACTTTCCTACCCGGGGAATGCGAAGCGCGTTGCGCACTCCCTGCAACACCTCTGTTGCCATTTCGATGTGACCCGCATCGGCCTCAATCTCGAGCGCGTCAAAGAACTGCGTTTCGACTCGATTCATCTCGTGCAGCCGCCGCCCACCTTCCGCAGTGATCCTCACCAGACGCGACCGCCGGTGCTCCGGGTTCTCGATCGTCTCGACCAACCCCCCGGCGACGAGCTCGTTCACATGCGACTGTACGTTCTGTCGACTGACCGATTGGGCTCGCGCCATCTGCGGTACCGTCCTCGGTCCCATTCGCTCCAATTCGGCCAGCACTTTGCGTTGACCGCCTGACAGTAGCCCCTCTGCATGGATCTCCATTACCGCGCGTCGCAATTCCCTGAACAGACCCACCGTCTCATCGACCAGCGCCCCGAGCGCTGGACCGCGGCGCCGCCCTACCGCCCGGTAACGCGATGGGCGAGGAGGTTCCGTTTCCTGTGATCTCCCTAACTCACCGAGCGTCCTGAGCCCAAAACTTGGCACAACCACCCCTCCTTCAAGCGCGAGTCGACAATTATAATACCACTATGACAATTAATATGTCAATCTTCGAAGGGCGCACCAGAATTGTGTTCCTTGAGGCGTGATTAGGTCAGAAGTCGAAGTAGAAGATCCAGGACAGTCGGCTCGCGTTGCCACCCTGACCGCCTTGTCCTCGACGCCGATCAGGCCGCCGTGTACTGCTGCACCAGCACGCTGGAAGACGCCACCGTCACCACGGCAAGCACGCATGGCGCCAGGCGAATAGGGCGTTGAACAGTGGACAGCAGGGTCGCCCATATTGTGATCGGCCAGCGCCGCCCCGCAAGGCTGCCGACCGGCATCGCTGTTTGTATATTACTCGGGCCCAAACCACCAACCCACAGATACGGAGAATGCCGATGAGCACACGCGCCCTCCTGATCTTGTTTCTTGTTCCTCTAGTCGCAGTGTCTACTGCGTGCTCAAGCGGGGGGTCGGCCGTGGCCCCGGAACAGCCAGATCTCACCGGCTTTTACACGCTCAACGAAGACGAGAGCGACGACCCGACGCGGCTCAGCGGCATGCCGGGCCGCCCGGGAGGGTTTGGCGGCGGTGGCGCTAACATGGGGATGGCCCTGCGCATCGAACAGACCGACTCGACGTTGACCATCAGACCCGTTGGTGCCGGCCAGTCGATGGAACTCTTCACCGACGGGCGTGCGGTTTCTCGCGAGCTACGGAACGGAGCGACCGTCACGACGAAGTGCAGCTGGGACGGCGGGAAACTCAAGGTGGAGCGCCGAACGGCCGGGGCGACCGTCAGCCGCGGCAGCCGAGGCGCTACGGAAGTCATCACGACCTATTGGCTGGAGGACGAGGGTCGGAAGCTCTATGTGAAGATGCTGACCGAGGGTCGTGGGGGTCCGATGCAGTACACCCGGGTCTACGACGCTGGCAGCGGAAGCGAGTAGAACCTAGCCCGATAGCGCCGCCTCGACGGTCTTCGCCGAGTGTATTCGCGTCGTGTCGAAGACCGTCAGCGGCGAGTCTTCAGGTCGCACCAGCAGACCGATCTCTGTACAGCCAAGAACGATGCCCTCGGCGCCGCGTTCACCTAGCTCGCCGATGATCCTCACGTACTCGCGCCTCGATTCGTCGAGGATCTCGCCGCGGCAAAGCTCGTCGTAGATCACCCGGTCGACGAGCGCTTGATCCGCAACCGGCGGCACGAGCACCTCGAGCCCGTGCCGTTCTTCAAGGCGGCCCCTGTAGAAGTCCTCCTGCATGGTGAACCGGGTCCCCAACAGCCCGACACACCGCAAGCCAGCCTCCACCACGGTTTCGCCCGTGGCATCCGCGATATGGATGAGAGGGATATCGATCGCATCCTCGATGGCCGGCGCCACCTTGTGCATCGTGTTCGTACAGAGAACCAGGAAATCCGCACCGCCTCGCTCCACGCCTCGAGCGGCATCGGCCAGCATGCGACCTGCAGCCTCCCAGTTACCTTCGCTCTGTAGTTGCTCGATCTCTTCAAAGTCGACGCTGTACAGGACGATCTTCGCCGAGTGCTGCCGCCCCAAACGACGGCGCACTTCCTGGTTGATCATCCGGTAGTACTCTGCCGTCGACTCCCAGCTCATGCCTCCGAGCAGGCCTATAATGCGCATGAGTTAGTGGACTCCCTGTGGGAGACTGTTTCGACAGCCGACAGCCAACAGCCGCGCATCGGCGACCGAGTCCTCTTCGGCGACCGACGTCCGACGCACGACCTAAATCGAGCGACAGTCGCACGACGAACATCGGGGATCGGGAGTTCGTCGCCGAATTGTCCTCGGTCGTTGGCACGCGGCTGTCGGCTGTCGGCTGTCGAGATCAGCTCCCCGATTCGACCTTCAACTCAGCAACATGAAGGTTCAACGAGTGATTCACCCGCAACCCCACAATTCCATCGACTCCCAAATTCCCCCGTTCCAGGGTATTCACCTTCGCGCCGTTCACGAAGAAGTCGACGTTCTCCGAACCGCACTCGATAGCAAGCACGTTCTCCGCGGTCCCATCCTGGCCTTCGTGTGGGACGATGGCCTCGTGCGCCGTCCACGGGATAACGTTCTCGGTTTGACTGCCGGTTCGAAGCTTCACCAGGTAGCGTCCGTCACCACGAATCAAGAAATACACATAGGACTGGCCAGATCCTTCCAGATCCTTTCCACCGACGAAGACACCAAAGCCCTCGCGCGTCTGGCCGGGGAACAAATAGATCTTCGATTCGACGCGGTACGCACCGTTGGCGGTGTGGGATGGATTGTAGAGGATCGCCGCAGGTCCCGTCGTCACGTGCCAACCCGGTGGCATGTCGACGAAATAGATCTCCGCGTCCGGATTCGGGCGATCGAATCGCACCTGCCAATCTGCCGGGCGCTTCTCATCCTGCGCCTGCGCCGGCGCGGCGATGATCAAAGCTGCCAGTACTGCATGGGCCAATCGCATACTCCACCTCCTGAGAGGGTTGGGTCGAGGAATGTTGGGACAGCCGACAAGATATCCGGCACACACCGGTCCGCAAACCTAGTCGCTAAAGCTCCTGTGCGGACGGTCGAGCAGCGCCGGAAAGCGTGGGTGGTTTCGAAGCGGGTTCCAGACGGGATCGAGACGCAGCCAGTGCCCGGAAATCGGGCCAGGCACCGAGAGCGCGAATTCCAGCTGCTCTATTGCCTCGTCATAGTTGCCGAGCATGACATGGACCTGGGCCAGCTTCAGGACCCACTCCGAGGAGTGGAAGGCGTTCTCCGTATAGGGCATGATCTCCACGGCCCGTCGGGCCTCGCGCACAGCGTCATCGGCCCGCCCCAGTCCCGCATAGGCCAATCCCAGGTTGGCACGAAACCGAGGCTCGCCCGGCATGTCGGCGACCCGCGTCTCCAGGATCAGCCGCGCTGAATCATACTCGGCGCGCGCATCCGTTTGCCGCCCCATCAACCCGTACAGTTCGGCGGCCGCAAGATGCCGGTAGGCGCTGTCGAGCTCGAACGTTCGCAGCCTAGCCAGCGCCGCTTCCTCGCTCCTTTCGAGCAGTCTCAACAGCGTCCAGTGTTCCCACACACGAGTGTCGAGCACACGTGGGTCGATGCGCCGAGAGGCTTCGTCCAACACCAGCCGCGCCATCGCAGTATCGCCTTGCCAACTCACATACAGGCGAGCCTTCCATGCATATGGGCGAATCACATCCGGCGCCAGCGACATCGCTCGATCAAAGTAACGGAGCGCCTCTGCGAATTGACGCATATAGAAGTAGCTGATCCCCAGCTGCACGATCTTCGTCTGGTTTCGAGGATCGTACTCTATGGCCCGTCGCAGATTATCGAGAGACTGGCCGAACGTCTCGGCACCCCGCGCTCGCTGCATGTATGCGATTGCCGCTAGCAAGTCGGAATCGTTGGGTCGGCTGCGACGAGCGACGTCGAATGCCTCCAACGCGCGATCGTAGTCGAGCCTGCCGTGGTAGTAGTACCAACCGCGAGCTAGGTGCGCCTCCGGTAACGCGGGGGCTATGTCAAGCGCCCGATTAACCGCCGCCTCCGCCATCTCTAACCGAGCCTGACTGCGGTCGAAGTAGAACCAGTACATATCCGCATGGGCTATGCCGAGCTGCGCCCAGGCCTGCGCCAGCGTCGGGTCGAGGTCGACCGCGCGCTCACACATCTCGATCGTGATCGTCGTGTGCTCGAATGTAGTTCCCCTCGAGAAGTAGTCCCGGCACTGCAGGTAATAATCCCAGGCATCCACGTTGGCGGTCGGCGCCTGCTCGAACGCTTGTCGCTGACTCTCGAGCAACGTGACATCGAGAGCCTGTGCTACCTGCTCCGCTATGTCGGTCTGCACCGCGAAGATCTCGGATAGCACGGCGTCATAGCGCTCGGTCCAGACGTTCGTGTCATCGCTGACGCGAATCAGCTGCGGTGTGACTCTCACCCGGTTCTGGCCCTCGCCCCGGCGCTCCCAGCGGACCGTTCCCTCGAGCACAAAGTCAACATCAAGTTCGGCGGCAATGGTCGGCAGGTCCTTGTCTGTCCTCTTGTAGGTGATCGCACTGCTCCGCGATATCACCCCAAGCTCGGGGATCTCCGCCAAACGCGATGTGATCTCTTCGGTGATCCCGTCGCCGGGGTCGGCGGCATGGCCGGAGAACGCCCGATGACGAACCACACACCGGCCAGTATTCCCCATAGCGCCAGCACGGCTACGACGCCGAACGCCGCGCCTCGCAGGCTGAACCTACTGCGCCGCCCGACGGCCGCAGAGGATGGGGGCAGCTCCGAACCGCCCTCCGCCGACCGTTCCAGACCGTCGTCTGCCGGTTGTGCGGGAGGTTTCTCTTCGCGCACCATCGCGACAGCCAGGACGACTGGGAAGAAGATGATGAGCAGGACGACGGCCAGCCCCGGAAAGTAGGCGGGCAGACCGAGCCCCTCGGTCAGGCTCTGAACAACCTGGTAGGCCGCGAGGCCGCCCAGCAGGTAGATGCCCAGAACCTGCCACATTGAGCGGCGATGTATGTCGACGACCAGCCGCTTGAACCAGTTCAACGCTCCCCCAAATGACAGCCCAAGTCGTCGTTACGCCCCAAGCTCGCTCCGGACCGGACTACATCCGCTTATAGGCTGGACCGCTGCCGCCTTCGCGAGGCGTCCACCGGGGCCCGATCACGTCGGTCGCCTTGCAATCGACGCAATTCGGCGCGTTCACCACCAGCTTGTCGCCATCGCGCTCGTAGACGCCTGCTGGACACATGTGCACGTAAAGATCGGCGACCTCAGGTGGCACATCCTTCCCTACGATGAGATGGGACGGAATGTCGTCACGCGTTGCGTTGCCGGAACGGAACACCGCGTCGACCTTGCTGATCGTGCGCTGGCCATCGGCAGAGAACTCAGGCGCGGGCGTCACGTCCCGCGGCTCATCCGCATCGGCCGGCACTTCGATTCGACCGCCGAAGATCGCGCCGCGCGACATCGACATCAGCGCCGCCTTCAACCCGCCGCCATAGAACCCTGACTTGAAGGCCAGCCGCATATTGCGAGTCTGATAGAGGTCTTTGCCGACGAAGCTGTCACGTACCATCGCGTCGTAATCCGCCAGCCCGGAGGCTGAAGTGTCATCTGCTTTCAGGGCTTTGAAGATCGCCCGGGCCGCGAACATCCCGGATTGCACCGCATAGTGTATCCCCTTTAGTGACGGCACATCCACGAATCCCGCCGCGTCGCCGGCGATCAGCAGGCCATCGCCGTGCATCCGCTGCGGTAATGCGTAGTACCCGCCCTCCGGGATCGTCTTCGCGCCCCACTCCAGAAGCTCGCCGCCTTCCAGATAAGGCGCGACAAGCGGATGCTCCTTCAACTGCTGAAGCAGAACGTGGACATCAAGCGTCGTCTGGCGGTAGTCGAGGCCGACGACGAGCCCGATCGAAATGAGATCGTCCGCCATCGGGTACAGCCAGCTACCGCCGAACGCATCCTTGGGCAGCGGCCAACCCATCGTGTGGATCACGTTCTCCAGCGGCCGCTTCACCTGCCAGAGCTCCTTCACCCCCAGCGCGAAGATCTGCGGGTTCTGCGCGCGTACCTGCTCCCGCTCCAGCCACGCCTGTGTCAGCGGTCCCCGCGTACCCTCGCAGAGCACCGTGACACGCGCCGTGACGTCCGCTGGCGGCTCGTAGCCCCCGCCGGCGTTGCCGTCGCGGTCCAGGCCCATCGGAACCGTTCTAACACCAAGCACGCGCCCGCCGTCCGCCAGCAGCGCTTCCGCGGGGAAACCCGTGAAAATGTTTATGCCCTCAGCTTCCGCCCGATCGCCCATCCAGCGTACGATCTCGCAAATCGAGGCAACGTAGTTGCCCTTGTTGTGCATCGTTGGCGGTGTCGGAATCCGACGGCCGCCCTTTGCCTTGAGCATGTAGACATGATCCTTCGGCGCCGGGCGGCAAAAAGGAAGGTCTGTCTCGCTCACTTCAGGAAACAGCTCACGGAATGGGCCCGGATTTACGATGGCCCCGGAGAGACAATGCTCGCCCAGCGATCCTGCTTTCTCCAGGACCCCGATCTCGACCTCCCCGATCCCGTCGCCATTCTCATTATCCGCCTTCACTAGCCGGGCAAGCTCTATCGCCCCCGCCAGACCGGAGGGTCCGCCACCGACGAACAACACATCCACCGGAACCGCCTCTTCGCCGGGTTCGGACTCCAACACCAATCGCTCCAAGGGTAGATCCGGTTGGTACTCCGCCGGAGTCACGCTCTTCAATGGGCTCGTCTTCGTCGTCATGATTCCTGTGTACTTTTGCGGTGGGCTGGTTGGGCGCGGCAGATCAGCCGCACGCAAGATGGGACGTCAGGGCGGTGCCGTCCAGTCAGCCGAGCCACAAAAGTAAGGGCCGCTGACTCGATGCCAGCGGCCCCGTTCACTCAGCTCGACTTGAGACCGCCAAGCCTGCTTCGAAGTCATCTAGAATAGGAACGTGCCAACCTGGTAGCCCGCTCCTTGGTTTCCGCCGGTCGGCGGTCCGTCAATCGTGCCCTTGAACTGCAGCGGGGCGCGTCCCTGCATGCGGACCGTCACCACGTAGTCGCTCGCCGCAGCTCCGCACGGGCTTATGAGCGCCAACCGAACGGTGTACATACCCGAAAGCGCGTTGTTCGACCAGTAGATGTTCTCGTTACGAGACCCATCCGCGCAGTCCAGGTTCGAAGTGAGATCGAGCTCGCCGCCCGATGCCGATGAAGGGGCACCCGACGGGAATATGTCCTTGTCCCCCGCCGTATGATCAAAGAAGATCTCTTCCCCACTCGGTTCAACCAGGTGAAGGTCGAGGTCGGCGCCCGTGTTCCAGGTCACGGTGACCTGCACGACGCCCGTTCCGACGGCAACACGATCCATGTTCTGCGCGACTACATCACCCACCGTGCCATCTTGCGTCTCCAGCTGGAACCTGAGGTCAAAGTTCGTGGCCGGGATACGCGTCGCATAAGTTAGCACAAGTTCCACGTCTGCCGTGTCCGCTCCAAGATCGATGCTGTAGTGTCCGGCGGCGCCGTCAACCGAGACGATCACTTTCCTGAAGTCGCCCGAACCGCTCAACGACGTCTGCTGCGCGCCACCCCACACCACGGTTCCGTTGGCTCCAACCGTAGCGGTCGGGCCACCGTCGGGTGTGGGTGCGCTATCGGAGACGAACGTGCCCGCTACAGACCCGTCCAATGTCTTGATCGACTCGACGTACGCCGTCATCAGCGCGACCTGAGGCGGCGGGTTGTTGATCTGCTGCTGCTCGTCATCTCCGCAGGCTCCGCCGGCTAGCACTACGAGGCCGGCAAACGCGCCCCGGCCGAGATTCCTCAACATTGCGTCTCTCCCCTCATAGAATGTGGCAGCTCATGAGATACTGCTGGAATCTCTTCCAGACTCCAACTCCGGTCAATCCATGAGGATAGTCCACGGCGGGCTGCAGCCCTTCGGGCAACCCGCATGGACATATCCCGATCTACGCTTCAAACTAAAGACAGCCAAGCCCCACGAAACGTTGGAGAACGCCTGTGAAAACGATAGACGAGGCCACGATCCGCGGCGCCATTAAAGAGCCGGAGGCACTCGCTGCGGCCGAAGCGGCGTTCCGTGCCTTGGGTGCCGATGCCGTCAATCTGCCTCCCCCTATGGGGCTTCACCTCTCAGACGCCCACGGAGAGGTCCACGTTAAATCGGCTCATCTGGACGGAGCCCCGGTTTTCGCGATCAAGATCGCCAGCGGCTTCTACCGGAACGTCGAGCGCGGCCTGCCAAGCGGTGCAGGACTGATCCTCGTCTTCGACGCTGAGACTGGCTTCCCCACCGTCCTGCTTCAGGACAACGCCTATTTGACCGACCTCCGTACGGCCGCAGCTGGAGCGCTCACGGCCAAGCTCCTCAGCCACGAACGGCTCGAGTCGGTCGCCGTCCTCGGCTCCGGAGTTCAAGCTCGTTTCCAGCTCCGAGCGTTGGCAGGCGTCCGCGAGTGGTCCGCGACCGCGGCCTGGAGTCCAAACCCGGAGCGCCTCTCCCGCTATTGCAGCGAGATGCAAGCCGAGTTGGACATCCCGTTCACCGCTGCCGAAACGCCCGATGATGCTGTCCGAGAGGCAGACCTGATCATCACCGTGACCCCCAGTCGCGAGCCGCTGATCGCCGCCGACAGCCTTCAGTCACACGCCACTGTGGTCGCCGTCGGCTCCGACGGCCCCGACAAGCGGGAGCTACCCACGGCCGCCTTGACCAGGGCGGACAAGATCGTCGTCGACCGTCTCGCTCAATGCGCCAGCCTCGGCGAGCTCCACCACGCCATCGAAGAGGGGGCCTTGAGCTCCGACTCCGTCCACGCCGAGCTCGGCCAAATCGTGATCGGTGCCAAGCCGGGTCGCGAGGCTGACGAGCTTATCATCTGTGACCTCACCGGCGTCGGCGCCCAAGATGCGGCCATTGCCGAGGCGGCCTGGCAAAAACTCGGTTGAGACCTGGGGAACTGGCCCGGAGGCCGAGGGTTCTATGAGATGGTACCCTTGCTATTCCGGGTGCCCCGTGTTGCGCCCGATGCCCGGGAGAAGAGCGCATTCTCCTTGTGGTGTCGGGCGCTTTTTGTGGATCAAGTCACACTTGCCCTGGCCTTCGCTGACACTTTAGCCACGTCCACGGGTTCTGAGACGGCAGCCCGCCTGGCTTTTGACGCTGATTTGACGCCAGGGTGCTTTTGTACAGCAGCTGCAGGCTGATCGTCGACTAAGATGTTCGCGACGACGGCCCCAACACGGGTGACGCCGCCGGTATACGGGGCCGGCCGCCGTCAGGCGGTGCCAGGTCGGTGGGTGGTGGGACGCTCAAGTTCCCGCGGCAGCGCCAGGGACTCTCCGCTCTAAAGCTGCTGCCCCACCCGGCGTCGCCTTCCGTATTTACTACTCTCTTCGCTCCCCACGCCGTACTCTGGTAGCAGCACCCGCCTGGCCGAGTATTCTACTCTTCCCCAACCCGCTTAGACGCCAGTGCGCTTTGCAGTCCAACTGCGTTGCGCTATGGAGTAGAGTGGAGAAGTGATTTGAAGAGCACGATCACCGTCAGCGACGGGGCTTCAAGGTGCCGACTAGTTCAGCGCGGCACCGTGCTGGCTTTGTTGGCACTGCATTTGAGCGCTGTTCCCGCAACATTACAGACAGGTGGCGGCGTGAAGAGCGAGGAGATACGACTGCCGCGCCTCGGCGGGCATACGTTCATCCCAACGCGCCGTGTGCCGGACCCACTAATCAACACGTTTGTTCGTAGTTCGGTGGGATTGGGTAGAGCTTACGACGTCACGTTCCCACTCATCGATACCGATACGCTTGTACTTCTCGGTCTGACCGGCGATATCGTCTTCGCCAACCTGGACTTCGAGTACCAGCAAGAAGTCACACCGTGGCTAGCAGTGCGCGGCGAGTTTCGTGTTGTGGGCCGCCTCGGCAACGGCGTGGAAGCGCTCCTCGCCCAGGGAATAACAGCCGCCACAGGCTTCGAGTTAGGCTGGCTCTTCAAGCTGTTCGCCAGCGAGCGGACGATGCTGTCCGGCACTCTCAGTCTCACCAACAGACACTTCACGACGATCAACCTTGAACAGTTCCTCAAAGACATCGTGGCCGGTCGGCCGGCCGGCCTGGTGAAGACGACCCCCTCGATGAGGGGCGGCGCTGGGGGCAGCTTTGCGTGGGCGATCAGCCCAACTGTCGGCTTCACAGCCGATGCCAGCGCCGGCTACGGCGAATCCGTCGATCGCGAGGACGACGACGAGGCGTTCTATGAGGCTGGTATCGCCGTCGATGTCGACGTCGGGGTCCCTACCACCTTGCCGATCGGTTTCGTCTTCGGATACGAAGTCGATTCTTTCCCGGAGGGAGGTGCCAATGTCACGGGCGATGTTCACACCTTCTTTCTGAAGATCGCCTACACCGGACGGCCCCAGTTCAGCCTGAGCATTGACATGGACCTGGCGATCACACCGCTGCGCGGCCAGGAGGATCCCTCCAAGAACGGCAGCACGACCATCAACCTTCGCTACTACTTCTGACCGTAGCCCGACCTGACGAAACGCACTATTCTTCCCCAACTCCTGCACCGCAAAAGCAACGAGATCGACCATGACAAGATACCTCCTGCTAGCCGCGTGTGTTCTGAGCCTGGTCGAAGCGACATCGGCTAACGCCCAATTCGCCGTCGGAGCGCAAGTTGGCGTGAACCTTACGAGCCTCAGTGGTGATGCACCTTCCAACACCTCGTATAAGAGCGGAACGGGCTTCGCGGCTGGAATTGTCGGCGAGATTCCGCTGGCCGAGAACGTGAAGCTGAGCCTGCAGCCGATGTACCTGCAGCGCCCATTCACGCTTGCCGTGAAGCTCCCGGAGGAGGAAGAGGAGCGCGACAGCGTCGACTTCAGGCTCGACTACGTCACGATGCCGATTCTGCTCAAGGTCGTCACCGGTAGTGGTAAGACCTACGTCTCCGGCGGGGTCAACCTGGGGTACTTGGTCGATGCCACGGCAACCACGAGCACCGGGTCATCCGACGTCAGCCGTCTCTTTCATGAGATCGATCTGTCCGCCGACTTCGCCTTCGGCGTGCAATTGCCCATCGGCTCGCCGCTCCTGACGCTGGAGCTGCGATACGAGCAGGCGATCCTCAACATTGCCAACTCGGAAGAGAACCCCGACGAGGAGTCGTTGCCGGTCAGATTCCGAACCAGCGGCTTCCAGTTCTACGCCGGTGTCTTACTTCCACTGGGGCGGGAGTGATCTCATGAAGAACGTTCCACAGGCCGGACGACTGTCATCGCGGATGTCGGCCCCTTGGTCCTTCGTCTTCATTGCTCTGCCTTACTTGGCACTCCCGCACCCGGTGAGTGCGCAAACGACGGGCGGCGGATACGCCGAAGCTGACATCAGACTGCCACGGCTTGGCGGCCATACGTTCATTCCTACGGAACATGTGCCCAACCCGTTCATTAAGACGTTTCTGCGCAACTCCGTCGGGATCGGGAAGGCCCTCGACGTCAATATCCCGGTGATCGAAATCGATACAGTCGAGGTTCTCGGCCTTCAGGGCGATCTCATATTCGCCAACCTGGACTTCGAGTACCAGCAAGCCATCGCTTCCTGGCTCGCCGTGCGTGCGCAATTCCGCATCGTCGGCCGCCTGGGCAGTGGTGTTCAGGCGCTCTTGACCCAGGGCATAACCGCGGCTACGGGGTTCGAGTTCGGGTGGCTGTTCAAGCTATTCACAAGCAACCGGACGATGCTTTCCGGCGAGCTGAAGCTAGCGAATCGAAGATATACTGCGATCAGTATTGAGCGTTTTGTCGACGATATCATCAACGGTAACCCCGCCAGCCTAGTCAGGAACGTTCCGGCAACGCGCGGCGGTGGTGGCCTCCGCTTCGCCTGGGCGATCAGCCCGGCTTTCGGTCTGGTCGCAAACGGGGGAACGGGTTATGGCGAATCGGTAACCCGAACGAGCGACAGCGAATGGTTCTATGATTTCGGAATCGCCGTCGACGCCGATCTTGGCGTTCTGACAGCTGTGCCGATCGGCTTCGTGCTCAGCTACGATCTGGATTCGTTCCCGGAAGGCGGCGAAGACATCACTGGCGACGTGCAGTCGCTCGGTCTGAGCATCGCCTACACTGGACGTCCCCAATTCAGTTTCAGCATCGACATCTTTGGGGCGCTTACACCTCTGCGGAACCAGGAAAGCTCGAAGACCACTGGCACGACCATTAACCTGCGCTACTTCTTCTGAGCCACCGCAGATGAACACCAGCAACGCGGTCCCTAAGTGAACAAAGAGATACTTGCTCTACGGCTTTCGGCGTTCGCCTACCTTGGCATGGCCATCCTCGGCATCAGCTTCGCTATCCTGACGAGCTCAGACGCCATCATGTTGAGCGGTATCTTCTCTCTTATTTCGTTCGTCATCGGACTCCTAACGCTCAAAGTGGCCGAGCTTGTGGAGGGGCCAGACGACGAACATTTCCACTTCGGGTACGCCTACTTCGAGCCGTTTCTAAACACGATCAAAGGACTGCTCATACTCGTCGTCTGCGCCCTCGCCCTCGCCTCCGCCGTCAGGTCCCTGTTCCAAGGCGGGCGCTCACTCGACGCGGGTTGGGCGGTCGTCTACGCTGTTGTCGCCGCAAGCGGTTGCTTACTGATCGCTTTTCTCGAGCGGTCCTGGGCGAAGAAGACACATTCCCCACTGCTCGAAGTCGACGTGAAGAACTGGACGCTCGACTTCTTCGTGAACGCCGGCGTCGGAGCCGCATTCCTACTCGCTTTCTTGTTGGCAGGCACCCGCTGGTCGAATCTCGTGCCTTACGTCGATCCGGTACTGTTGGCCGTCCTCGTGATCGTGCTCATCTGGGTGCCGGTCAAGACCGTGAAAGACAATGTGGCCGAGCTGCTGGTGATCGCTCCGCCCCCTCCCCTGCAACATGAGGTGAGGGGTCGATTCAACCGAGCGATGCAAGGACTGGCTGTTGAGAAGACGTACGTGCGGATGTCAAAGGTGGGTCGCTACTTTTACGTGCTCATCCAGATCGTCGTACCCCAGAGCTTCCGCCTCGACCGCGTCAAGACGCTAGACGATATTCGCCGCAAGATCGCCAACGAGCTCGCCGACATCCACCCCAAACTGGTGATGGACACCGTCTTCACTGAGGACGAATCCCTTACTAAGTGAACTTCTAAACTCCCGTATCTCGATTCCAGACTCACCTTCAATAATTCCCCGATTCCCAATACGAACACCCTAGCGGATCACCTGGTCCTGCCACCCGCTCTTTCTCCACGCCAACACGGTACTCGACCAGACCGAGACCTCCCACAACAGCTTGGTCCCCTCCCTCATCGTCCCCAGCGGTACGATCGCCCTGAACTCGCTCCTGTCAGCCGGAAACGCCTCCTCGAAGTGCTCACCGTCGATCATGTATGAGACGAAAAATGTGAACTCGCTGCTTTCCGGGTTCTGTATGTAGACGCGGAGCCCCACCTCACGGAGGTCTCCTTGTCCGCTCACCTCGATCAACGACCATATCTCTGGCAAGCTCGCAAAATCGTATCGCCTTGCTTGTTCAGCCAAGGCGGACTGCCAGCCGTCCACGAATTCCTCGCAGTCCGCGCCGGAATCGGAAAGGGACGAGCATACGTCGACGTTCACCGCCATAGCGTCCAGCAACGATCGCACACCTTCCATACCATGCAATTGGAAGACGTGTGACACGAAGCTGTACCCTACCGCATCGACCACGTTCTTGCCCAGTTCTTCCTCCGCCAGCTCGTACGATGCCAGGTATTCCGGGTACGTCGCCTCGAGCACGTAGGCGTATGCCGCCCAGATGTCTCTCGACTTCTCAATACCTAGCTGGCGCTCGTACCGCGCCTCCACCCAGTTTGCCAGCCCTTCCGTCACGAACCGATAGCCCTGCAGCTCGTACGACTCTTTTAGGATCTCGCGCTCAGCCACGCGGCTGAGCTCAGCTGCGTACACCGCCTGCAGCGCCGCACCATGGTGCAGACTGAGGTGAAGCTCGGGACCCGAAGAGCCGCTCCTTGCGTCTTTCAGCAACGTGACGTGGAGCTTTTCTGGGAGCGCGCCACCAAACAGAGTGTCAATGTATTCGTACACGCCCTCTGCATAACCCAAGAACGCTCGGGCCGCGGCGCGCTCGTCAGCAGGATAGACGACCTGAAGGTGAGAGGTGGAATCCCGCGCTTGCTGTGCCACAAGCGCCGTCGCTGACGATGATCCCAAGAACCCGGCCACGAGAACCCGCACTGCGACGAACCTGAAGGTTCTTCCAGGCCCCAGAGTCATCTCGTCACCTGTTCGTCAACTGTCCGCATGTTCAGCAAGGTAGTAGGCAGAACGATTGTGGGCCACGATTTCGGGGGATAGCTTTAGATATGAAAATCATTGACCGAATATCGACTGGCGCCGCCCTGATCCTGATTTGCTGCTCGCTCAGCACAGCCTGTTCGACCGACACTCGGGAATCCAACTTGAATGCCCTGATCGAATCTGAACGGGACTTCTCGAGATCCGCTGCAGAACTGGGGACGCGCGATGCGTTCATCGCCTACCTGGCTGCTGATGGCATCCTCTTTCGACCTCGCGCCGTGAATGCGCAGGAGGACCTGGCCAGTCGGGAATCGACGCCCGGGCTTCTCTCATGGGGACCGGCTTTTGCCGACATTTCCGAGGCGGGCGATCTCGGTTTCACCACCGGTCCATGGGAGTTTAGGCAGGATCCGGCGGCCGAGGCCATTGCGTTCGGCAACTATTTCTCGTTCTGGAAGCTACAGGACGACGGTTCTTGGAAAGTCGCCCTGGATCACGGTATCTCGAACTCGCCGCCCGCTCAGCCCCCTGAGGAAGTCGTGACGCCCGAACGACCGCGCTACGATGACCGCTGGGCCCTCTGGCCGCGTCAGCGCCAGAACGCGCTCGACAGGCTGCTCGAGATTGATCGCGCCTTCAGCGCCGCGTCTGTAGCGGACGGACTGGTCGCGTCTCTCACCAGCTACGTCAGTTCCGATGTCCGCGTACTGCGTAACGGAATGCAGCCTGAAACCGGCGCGGAGAAGCTGCGAGCCCTGGCCGCCGACCTGACCGGCACCTTCTTGTGGGAGCCACAAGGCGGCGATGTGTCCCTCTCAGGCGATCTGGGCTACACCTACGGTGAATGGGCCTACTCGGCACCGGACTCGGAGGCTACCACGCAGCGCGGTATCTACGTGAAGGCCTGGCGACGAGTCTCCGACGAAAGCTGGCGAGTGATCGTGGACGTGCTGACACCGTTCGAGCCCGTGGCGCCGAACTAGCTTCAAGCCACCCCACTTCCATGACTGACGATCGAGACCGACGGCGGCGCTACGGTGACAAGGAAGTCGGCTTGATCCTGAAACGGGCTGCCGAACTGCATCAGCAAGAACCCCGGTCCGAAGTGGAGGGCGGCGGCCTTAGCCTCGCCGATCTGGAAGAAGTCGCCGCCGAGGCTGGTATCAACCCCATTTACATCGCCCGCGCCGCCGCCGATCTGGACGCTGTTACCACCCAAAGGGACGGGATCTCTCGATTCACCGGGGCCCCTCTGTCCGTGGAGTTCGAGCGGAGCATCGCCGGCGAACTTCCGGAGGATGCGTTCGAGCACTTGATCCCCGAGATTCAGCGAGCCGCCGGAAGTCAGGGCCAGCTGAGCCTCGTTGGGCGGACGCTCACGTGGCAGTCCTCAACCGGAGACAATGTACGTTCGCTACAGGTTACCGTCGTTTCGCGAACCGGGCGAACTCGCATCCGAATCGAGGAGCGTTGCGAGAATCTCGCCTGGAGCCTTTTCGGTGGCGCGATCGGCGGCGTGGGTGGCGGCGTAGGTCTAGGGGTCGGTCTGGGGGTCGGTATCGGGGCGCTGGGCTCCGTCCTGTTCACCATCGCGTTTCCCCTCGCTGCTTTCACCGGCAGCTACATCGTGGCCCGCACGAGCTTCACATATTCTGTCCGGAAACGACAGCGTGTTCTGCGAGATCTGCTCGACAGGCTAACCGAAGAGGTGCTGGCGGCGACAGTTGAACCGCCTCTGGACACTACGGAGAGCGCCGGACGACTGCCCGGCGAGTAGATGCCGACTAAAGGAACTGACTCAACTCGGCGTACCATTCCGATATCGCCTGCGCTCTATCCCCGCAATCGGACAGCAACCGGAAATCGGCGAACTCGAACCCGGGCGCGACCGTGCAGCCAACCAGAGTGAAGTCGCCCTTGCTGCACGCCGCCTGCCATGATCCGGCCGGGACAGTGGCTACGCCCTGGTACCCCTCCTCGATCGGCCCCAGAACGATGCGCTCGCTGCAACGTTGCTCCTCGTCCAGCCAACACAGCTCCAGCGGATCGCCCTCACAGAAGTGCCAGACCTCGTCTGAGCGGAGCTGATGCCAGCGGCTCTTTTCGCCCGCCGTCAAGAGAAAATAGATACTCGTCAGCGCCGAGCGTCGGTCACGCTCATCGCCCGGGACAACCTGCGCCGCTGAACGGAACATCTCCCGGAAATGGCCGCCTTCGGGGTGAGGCTGCATTGAGAGCGCCTCGATCAGCTGGGCTGCGCGCGTGTCTGCTCGGGTCACCGAGTATTCATCCTGGGCGAGTTCTCAGGCCGACGTCAGGAGACTCTCGAGTACTTCGCGAGGTACCGCTCCGGTCTGGCGCGAGACTTCCACGCCATCCCTGAATACGATCAGCGTAGGAATCGCTCGGATCTCGTACTGCTGAGCGGTGCGCTGGTTGTACTCCGTGTCGAGTTTCACAACCAGCACTTCACCTTTGTGAGTGTGCGCGAAATCATCGAGGACCGGCGCCATCACCTTGCAGGGCGGGCACCAGTCGGCATAGAAGTCGACCACAACAGGCACGTCGCAGTCGCTTATCACGCGCTGGAAATCATCGTCTGTGGCCTTGATCGGACGGTCCAACAGAATAGGCTTACCACACTCGCCGCACTTCGGTCCTGCATCGACCTTGCCCAGCTTCACCCTATTCGGCGTCAAACAGAACTGACAAGTGACCGTTGCCTTCTTATCCGACATCATTCACCGCTTCGCGTAGAGTCCGTTGAAGAGTACTTGCCAGGTCGTTCCATCTTCAGAGGATTGTTCCCACACTTGCCTGACCCGACCGTCTCCCAGAGGCGTCCATGTTATCCGGTCGACCACGACACCTTGCTGGGTCTCGCGTTCTCCCGACAGCACCATACTACCGTCTACTATACCACCCTTCAGGTCCAGGTACAGACCCAGGCCGACCCATACCTGACGCCATTCGCCAGTTTGTGGGTCGTGCCAGTTGATGCTCGTGCCAGTACCGCCACCCGCGCCGCGCCAGTACTCATACAGGCCGCAGCCCGCCGCCACCCGGGTTATGACGTTCGTGCCTACCACCGCTCCCGTGCTATCGGTTACCTCCCAGTCGCCAATCCAGAAATCGACCTGCCGATTAGCGGTCGCTGAACAGAACTGTGCGATCGGTTCGCTATTCGGATCCGGGTGAGCGGGGTCCTGGGCTGCGGCGCCCTGTGCTGCGGCCGCTACGGCAAACGCCGCTGAGGCGATCGTCGACAGTGTGTAGTATCGCAAGTTTCCTCCCATTTCGAACGGTCGACTCGCAGGTCTTCACGCTCATCATGCGCGGGCAAGGGCATCACGACCTTCCTCGGTGATCATCCAGCGGTCGTCCTCCGGCCTTACGTACCCCACCTCTTGCAGTTCTCTGAGACTCCCTCGAACTCGGTATATCGGCTGCCGACTCAGCTCACGAATCTCCTCGACCGGACGTGGCTCGTCCATCGCGCCGAGGACGTCACGAGCCGCGAGAGTCAGACTACCATCTGGACGTAGACAGGGCATGAGTGTCTTGGGATCTTCGATTTGTAGGGTTTCCCGGGCGCTAGCGCTCCAACATCTTCTCGCCCGCCTCGCTCACGCTGTAGCGCTCGCCATCTTTCGTGGCAAGCCCCGCTTTCACCATCTCCCTCAAGTTGTAACGCACTCGGAACAGCGGCTCCCCCGTCAGCTCGCGTACTTCCTCCGCCGTCCGCGGAACTTCCAGCGCTCCCAATAGCCTCTTACCCGCCTCAGACAGCGGATCATTCGGATCGATACAGCCCATACATGCGGATCCCTGCGCCGTTCATAATGTCTTCTTGCAGAAGTACCAGTCCGTACACTCCAGGCTCGAGTCCCTCAGGCGCTCTTCTGCAGCCTCCTGTGTTGCCGGCGGCGGCAAGATCACCTTGTCACCCGGCCGCCAGTTCGCTGGTGTAGCCACCTGATGCTCGTCGGTTGTCTGCAGCGCCTGGATAAGGCGTAACAACTCGTCCATGTTCCTGCCCGTAGTCAGCGGGTAGTAGACCATGGCTCGAAGAACCTGCTCCGGATCGATCACGAAGACACAGCGCGATGTCTCCGTCTTGCTCTCGCTAGGCATGATCATCCCGTAACGCATCGCGGTCTCTTTGTTGAGATCGGCGATGACGGGAAACTCGATCTTGACTCCCATCTTCTCTTCTATGTTCCTGACCCAAGCGATATGCGAGTACGTGCTGTCAATGCTCAGGCCCATCAACTCGCAGTTCATCTCCCGCAGCTGACTATGTATTTCGGCGAAGGCAATGAACTCGGTCGTGCACACGGGCGTGAAGTCGGCGGGATGGGAGAACAGGATGAGCCAGCTTCCCTTGAAGTCCTCCAGCCGCAAATCCCCATGCGTCGTCGCCACTTCGAACTGTGGTGCAGGCATACCAAGCCGCGGGATGCCCACCACGTTCTGATGATGCTCCAACTGATCGCCCATCTCTATCTCCTTGTTCCACAATCTCTTAACAGGATGTTCCGCATACTAGAGCGTCCACTTTTGCCCGACAATGGGTCATTCGTCGCCCGGATTGCGAGCATTGTAGATCCAGAACGCGATCGCGAATACCATGATAATCCCGTTAACCAGCACAAAGCCCACCAGCACTTCGTGAAGGTAGGTGGGCTCTGCAAAAAAGTACTTCCCGAGGCGTACGTCTCCGCCCGTCTTACTTGGTGTCAGCGGCACGACGAGCGCTATGACCAGGGCAATCGCTTCTACCAGCAGTAGTATCTTCAACCAGTCTCGCACGCGGCCCCCTTTGCATCAGATCATTACCATCCGGATCGTTCCACTCGTCGCTCACTATGCCTCTGATAAGCAACGAGGCCCGGTCATCGCCGGGCCTCGCGCAACAGATCGTGGACTCCATCCTAGTCTTCGGGATCCAGGATCCTGTCAATCGACACGACGGCATCACGTAGATGGAGGGCCGTCGCCCGATTCAATCCACCACGATTGAGCGCCCTGTTGATGTCCCGCTTGAGTATCTCCAGCTCGCCACGAACGTAGGGCCGAATGTCCGACTGGGACACGTTAACGCTAGTGATGAACGCAAGGAAGAACGGGTTCGTGATCGGCGGCGGCTCCTCCGTCATCAGCCATTCCATCCGCTCCAGGTATCCGCGCTGCAGGTTGCGGCGATACACGTTTATGTTTCGACTGCGCGTTACCTCGCCCCACACGTACTCCCGCGTGTCGGTAAGCATCTCGCCCAGCGTATAAGCGCTGCTCCCATTCCGCGCCTCGTTCTCGATCAGGCGCTGCATACGGCCAGGGTCGAGCACCATGTTGACCACGCGCACCTGCACAGAACGCATCCGCTCGACTGTGCCGACGTTCTCGATACGACCCAGAATGTCCTCGTTGATCATCCAAGTCGGCGGCGTGAACGCCTGTTCGTTGAAGAATTGCATGGCGCGCTGCTGAGTTTCCTTGTCGACGAACGTATATACCGCGCCATCCTGGTCGTACGTCTTGCGAACCTGTTCGACTCCGCCTACCACCGCCGCCACGTGACCCATGTAGCGGTTCCACTGGCCGAGCACCTGGCCATAGAGCTCCTGAAGCTCGCCATAGTCCTCTCGTTCCTGGTAGGTCCACTCGACCAGGTTGGGAACGATTCGCTTCAGGTTCTCTATACCGTACTCGCTGGCTCGCATCGCGTCATCGCCGATCGCTTCGGTCAGCGAGGTCGGATCGACGGCGCTGGACCCGCCGTAGTAGTATACTGGGTCACCGTAGTGCTCCAGCACCCAGCTATCGAGCGTGACACGCTCCTCGTCCGGCGACTCGCCGATGATCGGTTTGTAGCCCCACATGACCGAGTACTTGTCGTACGGGCCGATCCCCGGCATGAAGCAAACGCCCTCATCCTCCGGCTGTGCCACGTAGTTGAAACGAGCATAGTCCATGATCGACGGCGCCGTACCCATGCTGCAAGTGAAGCTGGCCGAGCGCAGTGAATCCACCGGGTAGGCCGAGCTCGCCTTCATGTTGTGCGGCAAGCCCAGTGTATGACCCACTTCGTGAGCCGCCACGAAACGGATGAGTTCACCCATCACTTCGTCGTCGAACATCACGCGACGCGCTTCTGGGTTCGCCGCCGCTGTCTGGATGAAGTACCAGTTGCGAAGCAGGTTGATCACGTTGTGGAACCAGCCGATATCGCTCTCCAGGATCTCTCCGGACGTGCGGGCCATAGGCGTTCTGCACCTGCGATGAGAACCAGCGAATCACCGAGTAGCGAACGTCCTCAGGACTGAACTCCGGGTCCTCCTCCGGCGTCGGCGCGTCTCTGGCGATAATCGCGTTGCTGAAGCCAGCTTCAGCAAACGCAACATTCCAGTCTTCGACACCCTGTTTTAGATAGGGTCGCCATTTCTCCGGGGTAGCCGCATCGATGTAGTAGACGATCGGCTTGACCGGGTCCACCAACTCACCGCGCCGGAATGCCGCCGTGTCGCTAGGTTCCAGACGCCAGCGCGTTATGTACCGTCTCGTCACTACCTTGTGGTCGCTAAGTCCATAGTCCACCTGCTGTAGACTGAAGAATCCGACACGCTCATCCCAGATGCGCGGCTCCATCGGGTTCTCCGGCAGCAAGACCATCGAGTGGTTCATCTCCAGCGAGATGGATCCTGACGATGAGTTGGATGGCGGCTGCGACGCGTTGTAGGTCAGAATCACCCGAGCTTCGATGTTTTCAGGAAAGCTCTTCACCCAATTAATGAACGTGCGGCTACGGTCCAGGTTACGCACCCTGAATCGCTCGCGGTTGAAGCTGCTCAGTCCCAACACAGGTACATCGGTCGTGAACAGCTCGGTCACATCGATCACCGTAGTCGCCGTATCCGTCCCCGCCGAATCCACCTTGAACGTCGCTATGTCAAAGGACTTCACGATCGGTTCAAAGTTGGAGTTGACTACCGCCTCATAGATCGGCAGCGAGTCGGCTGCCACGTTCGTGTAGCCCACCAGACGCAGCAACACCTTGTTGTCATGCCTCTGCCACCTGACCGTCTGCGTGTTGTTCTTCTCACCGCCATAGCCGATGTTCTGCGCCGTACGCGCTCGCCGCGACACGAGCAGCATCTCTCGATCGAGCAACTCCAGCGGGATCTCGTAATACCACTTGTCCTCCACCTTGTGGACCGCGAATAACCCCTCGTCGGTCACCGCGGCGGACGTGATCACCTCGCTGTACGGTTTGACCTTCGGCTTCTGGTTGTTGTTCTGCCCCGGCCGAGCTTGTGGCGAAGGCTGAGTTTGCGCCTGGCCCTTCGCGCAAGCACTCATCGCCACAACGGCCAGCAATACGATCGCTGCTGACAATCCACGTCGCATAGCCAACTCCCTGTCCGTTCGAGTTGCTCAATTCGGCTGACGGTTGGGTGGCCCACAAACTAGGCGCCAAGTCTGACGCACGCCAGATCATCGTAAGTTACTGTCGCTCAGATATTTACGTCGCTGGTTACACCACCGCCGCCTCGCCGACGCCGGACCCGGCTCCGGGATCGCTCCCACACGCCTTGCCCGGCCTCTGTTCACTGCCCATCGTTGTGGTTCATCAATCCGAAACAGAGCCTGTCGGTTGCGAACCACCGTGGCGCCGCTGCCCAGCTCCATCGCAGTTTCGTCGCTGCACGAGAGGACGTTTCAAATGCAGTTCGACACGAAGCCTCAGCAAGAGATCTACGAAAGGGTGCTGCCCTGGGTCACAGAGCTTTTCGGAGGATCGGTTCTCCGAAAGCCGGATTCTCCGGTCATCGGCGTGATGTACGGTTCAGCTTTTGCCCAGATTGGAATCTTCCCCTGGGGCGAACACGACGCAGTGATCACCACGCGCTCCTACGTAGTCACAGACGTCCAGCTCACGCCAGAGCTGATGCATTACCTCTTGCATGAGAATGTGGGCATGCGCTTCGGGGCGTTTGGAATCGATGACGAGGGCGATGTCATCTTCGAGCACACCATCGTGGGATCGACTTGCGACCAGAAAGAACTCGAGTCCTCCGTCATCCACGTGGCCCGTACCGCCGACGACTACGACGACATCATCGTTGAGAAATGGGGAGGCGAGCGAGCGCTGGATCAGATTAGGTAGACGGTGGACGGTAGATAGTAGACAGGTTGACCGTAGAAGAAGAGGCCAACTGACGGACGGGCATAGACCTTTCCAGTCACTGGCCTCTTCTACTTTTCCACCGTCTACTTGTCTACCGTCTACCGTCTACCATCCACCGTCCACTGTCCACTGTCCACTTTCCATCAACGTCAGTCTCCCGACGTGTACGCCGGCTCCAGCTCTTGCCGGGATTTCTTCCGACGCAGCAACACCCGCAAGTCACTCACCACATAAAGCGCGGACGGTAGCAGCAGCAGGGTCAGGAAAGTACCGAAGACCAGGCCCGCCGCCACCGATATCGCCATCGGGACAAGGAACTGTCCCTGTTCGCTGCGCATCAAGATGATCGGCGCCAGCCCACCGGCGGTGGTGATGGTGGTCAGCACGATGGGTCGGAAGCGGGACATCGCCGCCTCGTAGAGCGCCTCTCCTACTTCCACACCGCGGGCGATCATCTTGTTATATCGGTCGACCAGCACCACCGAGTCGTTAACGATGATCCCCGCCAGCGCCACTATACCCAAGAACGACAGGATCGACACCGGAATTCCAATCACGAAGTGACCGAAGACAGCGCCAATCACACCCGCCGGTATCAGACCCATGATCAGAAGGGTTTGGATCGGCGACTTCAGCAGGAACAGCAGAATCGTGAACATCACGACCAACGCCAGAGTCATGGTGTACGTCATCGAGTTCACCATCTTGGTGACCTCTTCCTGCTGACCGCTGCCCACCGCCCGCTGGACGCCGTCGACCTGCGCCAGGACTCGCGGCACGACTTCGCCGTTGACTTCGGAGAGCACGACGTTGAGGTCGTTCTGCGAGTAGTCAAGATCGGCGTAGACGGTGACGGCCCGCATCCCGTTGTCGTGACGGATCCTCCGCATGCCGCGTTCGATCCGATACTCGGCAACTTCCTTGAACGACACGTAATCACCGGATGGCGTCCGCACTTTCAGGTTCTCGATCTGAGCGATCGATACTCTGTCCTCTTTCGGGAAGCGAACCCAAACCTTCACCTCGTCACGACCCTTCTGCAGCCTCATCACCTCGTCGCCGTAGAACCCCTGGCGGAGCTGAGTCGTCAGGTCGCGCACCGTGAGGCCTAGCGCCTGACCCTTCGGCTTCAGGGTCACCACGAATTCGTTGTTCCCGGCCGGTGTGTCGTCGCGGATGTCTTTGACTCCGGCGATCAGCCTCAGCTCATCCTTGAGCAGTTCCTTGGCCTGTATGAGCTGCTGGTAGTCGCTGCTCTGAAAACGAACCGAGATCGGCGTGCCACCGAATGAGAAGCCGCCAACGATCACGTTTTCAGCCTCCGGCACCTCGCCGATGTACTCGGCCAGCGCGTCGGAGAACTCTCCCACCTCGAACTCCCGCACGGCGGCCGAAGGCAAGACGAAGAATACGTTGATCGTTCCGCCATTCATCCACGACGTGTAGTCCTTGATCGGCTTGGCCTCACCGACCCCAGGATGATCCCACTCGTCGGCAAACTTCAGAGCCTTTGCGATCAAATCGGTCCGGATAGCGTCCGCAACCTCGGATGAAGTACCCGCTGGCACCTCGATCTGCATTCGGGCGTACGGTGGCTCGATCTGCGGAAAGAACTGAGCCTTCACGTACTGCCCCTGAAACATCCCGGCGATCACCATGATCACGGCGATCATCACTGCGGTGACCGACCACCGGTTTGCCAGGCAGAACCTCAGGACCGGGCTGTACACCTTGGTGATCAGGCCCTGCAACGCGGCGTCGGTCTTGTCCCTGATTCCGGAGAGGAATTTCTTGGCGTCCGGCCGATCCTCCAGCGCCCGCGAATGTGAGAGGTGCGCCGGCAGGATGATGAACGCCTCGATCAGCGAGAAAGCGAGGGCGATGATCATCACCGCAGCGATCTGCCAGACGTATTTGCCCAGCATGCCATAGAAGTAGAAATACGGTATGAACGCGACCATCGTGGTCACAATCGAGATCGTCACCGGTTTGATGACGTCCATCGTCCCATCGATAGCCGCCTGTACCGGTTTCTTCCCGTACTTCTCGTACTGCGAGTAGATGCTCTCCCCGATGATAATCCCGTCGTCCACCAGGATCCCGATCACCATAATGATCCCGAAAAGGCTCATTTCGTTGATCGTGATGTCGAGAAGCCATAGGACGAAGAACATCCCGAGTAGCGAGAATGGAATACCAAGCGCCACCCAGAAAGAGAGCCGCACGTTCAGGAAGACACCCAACAACGTGAGCACGAGAATCAGGCCGATCATCCCGTTCATCGTCATCAGGGACAACCGCTCCTCCAGCTCATCCGTGTCTTTGATGAACGTGTTGAATTGGACCAGCCCAGCGTACCGTGCTTCGTATTCGGCCGCGAGGTTCTCCGTGATCTTCGTGATCTCGATCACGTCCTCGGTGTTGTTGTACATCACGTTGAAGCCGACCGATGGGCGCCCGTTGTACTCCGCGTAGAACAGGTTCTCGGGCCACTGCTCCTGGACATCCGCGATGTCGACCAGCCGAATGCGCGTGCCATCAATCGACGACACGACCTCGATGTTCTGGAAGTCTACCGCCTCGTACTTCCGATTGTACGAGCGAATCAGGATCTCTTCCTGATCGGTCAGAACCGAGCCCGATGAGATGTTCAGGTTCGAGTTGCGCACCGCTTGGGCGATATCGCCAACCGTCAGTTTGTAGCGCCGCAGGTTCTTCGGAGAAACCTCGATCGTAATCTCGCGCACCGGTAGTCCCCACCACCGTACTTCAGAGATCTCGCCCGTCGCCAGCAGCTCATCCCGGAACTCCTCAACGATCCGTTTCAGCGCGTACAGGTCCTCTGGGCCGTATATGCTCAGCATCACGGCTCGATTCCACATCGGCTGCTGGAAGACGACGGGTATCTCAGCCCCGGTCGGATATGAATTGATCGAGTTGACGGCGTTCCTGATGTTCTGGAGCGCCTTGTTCATGTCGTAGCCGGGCCTGATCTCGACGTTCAGCGAGGCGAAGCTCTCCGACGACCAGGAGTAGACCCGCTGGATCCCCTCGATGCCCCGCAGTGCCTCTTCGATCTTGATCGTTATACCTTCCTCGACCTCGACCGCCGACGCCCCGGGATAGGCCACGTTGACGTTTACTTCTTCGATCTCGAGCTTCGGCGATAGACGACGTTCGAGATTGAAGAGGGCGAATACACCCGCCAGCATTACCGCTAGCATCACCCAGTTCGTAACAACCGAGTGCTTTATGAAATAATTGATGACGTTTCGCATCTTGCCGGCACCTATCTATCTAGAGATTGCGTCTCGCGCTCAGAGCTATCAGCCACCCGCGGCTACCGTCTCACTCGCGGCACCCTTCTCAGCTAACCCCGACTCTGCCTCGTCTTCCGCTAGCTCGCTTTCGGGATTTAACTCGGGCATGTTGATGGAGCGGATATCCATCCCCACCAGCGGCTTCTGCAAGATCGTCGTTACGATCGCGGTCTCATCCGCAAAGCTGTTCCGAACGATCGCGAGGTCGCCTTGATAGGCCACAACCTCCAGCTGCTGACGACCCAGAGTACCGTCCTTCATCGTGTACACTTGGTCGCCCGCATCCAACAAATGCCGACGTACCGGCGCTACGTCGTGTAACACCCGTCCGTCGATGCTCACATGCACGTAGCTGCCCGGCAGGAAATGTGGATTCAGGTTGTTGTTCTTGAACGTAACGTAGACGTTTAGTGTCTGAGAGTTGCGGTCGACCATCGTCTGCTTTCGCGTGACTCGACCGTAAGTCACCTCGTCGCTGCCCTCATCCGCAAATACAGCTACCCGGGGCACCGCCGAGAAGTCGATCGACTGGCTCTCTCCTACCAGCAACGGCACCGTTACCACGAGGTTCTTCGGGTCCGCCAACGTGAACAAGTGCTGACCCGTAGAAACGAAGCTGTTCTCGATCACACCGTTCGAACTGATGAAACCGTCGAACGGCGCCCGAATCGAGTGCTTCGAAAGCAAGATCTCCTGGTTCCTCACCGCGTAGTACTTCCCGATGATGTCCTTCGAGCTGACCTTGATCTTCTCTTGCGGATTCGTGATCTCCGGTAGCTCCGGGACCGACGAGTTGATGTCCAGGCTGCGGAAATAGTCGAACCAACGCTTGTAGATTCGCGCATCGTCCAGCTGCAATTCCGGAAGCACAGACGCGACCGCGTTCAGGAAGTCCGACCGCAACGCGTACAGGTCGTTCTCCACATCCCGCGAATCGATCTGCAGCACGAGCTCGCCAACACTTACAAACGTGCCGTCCTTCAGGTCGTTCTTTGCGAACAAGACCCGGCCGCTAGCCTCCGCGACGATCTCCAGCGTCCGCTCTGATTCCACCACGCCGTCGCCCTCCACCTGCAGGGTTATGTCGCCGAACGCCAGCAACTCCGTCTCCACCGCCCGCGCCTCCGGCTTCACCTCCCGGCGATTGCTCTGGCGCTCCGTCGAGCCCAACGCGCTCATCGCCACAAACCCCACCGCCAGTATCGCCGGTACGGCCGCTGCCCTAAGAACCGTGCTCTTTTTCATATCCGTAGCCCTTCAGTACGGGGATCAGCCTCGTTCACCGTTCAATTATTGTCCATGACATCTCTAGGACAATAGTAATACAAATTGGGTCTTGCAACTCGGGTCTTGACTGTCCTACAACTAAGGAGCCCGACCGGCAGTTCCCACCGACCCGGCGGGCTTCACATTGAAGCAATACGGAGAGATAGGGGCCTGAGGTTTCAGCCATCGCTGACCTCGTGGCCCGCCCCCAATACGGCTACCAGATGTATCAGACGCGCGCCTTGCCCGGTTAGCTGCCCAGAGGCGTTGGCTCGACTCTCAGAACTCCTCCCGATCGAACCGCCATAGCGCGACCAGCACGGCCAGTAGTGTCCACAGGGCGGTGTGCAGGATCGGCTGCCAGACCCAAGGCGGGAGCGGTCGCTCACGTGCCACCTGACCGGCGAAACTGAGCAGCCCGAACGGAGTGAACTCGATCAGCCACGGGAAGAAGTTGGGCAGGATGAGCCCCGCGAACAGCAGGCCGATACCGGCGCCCGAGACCGGCCCACGGGATCGCATGAAGGTGCCCAGGGCAATGGTGAGCGCGAGGTAGAAGATCAAATGCTGAGTCAGGATAGCCAGGCCGACCAGAAATGGCCCGAGGTCGGGCTGCAGGTTTGTGTGAAGAAGCGATTGCAGGAAGAAGACAACCGACGGTATGGCGATGGCGAGGAAGAGAAAGGAGAGGCCGTTAACGATGAACTTCGACAGCAAGAAGGCCTCACGGGTCACCGGTTTTGACAAGACCCACTCGGCCGTGCCCAGTTGGCGTTCGCCGAAGACGGCGCTCTGAGTGACCACGATAATCCCGATTGTCGCGAAGAGACCTCCGACCTGGAAGAACACCTGGATCAGCTCGTCGATAGCATAGAAGGGATTGCGACGCCCCTCATCGACGCCGACCAAGAACAGGAACCCGTTGATCACGCAGAACCAGAGGATGTGATGAACCAGGGCGCGCCTCGTTCGCCACCAGGACCCGTACTCCTTGTCCAGCATGTTGCCAAAACCGACCAGCCACCCGCTCTTCTCGACCGGCTGCAGCGGAATGCTAGCGGCCATTTCCGTTCTCCTCTACCAGGTTCATGAACACTTCTTCCAGTTCGTAGGTCTTGCGGCCGAAGGCGCTGACGGCGAGATGCTCGTCGGCGAGCAACAGGCGCAGAAGTCGCGCCTCGGCGGCCTCGGCATCCGTGACGCTCACCGTCCAGTGCGAGCGGTCGCCGTCACGTGAGATTTGAACATCCGAGACCCACGGCTCAGCCGCCACTCGGTTGGCAGCGCTTTTTCCATCGCCGACCACATCGATCGTATAGACGATCCCGTCGCTACCCACCAGCAGTTCCTCGATCGGCGCACACGCAACCAGCTCCCCGCTGTCGAGTATCGCTACGGTGTCGCTGACCCGCTCAACGTCGTCGAGGATGTGCGTCGAGTAGAACACGGTGGCTTTCTCGCGCAGGCGCTCCATGATCTCGAGCACGTCGCGCCGACCCATCGGATCGAGAGAAGCCGCGGGCTCGTCAAGGATCAATAGATCGGGGTCACTGACCTGTGCCTGACCGATTCCCAGTCGCTGCCGTTCGCCGGAAGAGAAGCCTTTGATGGGACGATCCGCTTTGTCGGAAAGGCCTACCAGCTCCAACGTTTCGTCGACTCGTTTCTCGATCGCCGGAGCCGGACCCTGGTAAAAGAATCGCGCCGTAAAACGCAGAGTCTCCCGGGCGCTCATGTGCTCGTAATAGCGGGGTTCCTGTGGCAAATACCCGATTCGTCGCCGCACGTCGATCGTGTCGCCGACAATATCGTGTCCGAAGACCTTCGCTGAGCCCGCCGTCGGTCGTACCAACCCGAGCAAGAGTTTGATCGTCGTTGTCTTGCCGGCCCCGTTCGGGCCCAAGAAACCAAAGATCGAGTTTCGAAGAACGTCGAGATCAAGAGACTTCAGCGCCTCGACTCCTTTGTATGTCTTGCTGAGATCTCGCACGCGGATGACCGGTTCATTTACCACTCGCCACTCCCTCCTGATACTGACGATAAGACAGCCATTCCTCGCTCAAGAGTACGAGCCATGACCGACCCTGGTTTCGTGTGGCCGATTTGCCACTGACACGGACCCGCTCCATCTTGCCCTCCCTACTTCATAGTAAGATCTCTGTTGCGTGACCATTTACCCGGAGCGATTGCCATGCCCATTAGAGCCGCCGCGAACGTGCCTACGGAAGAGGTCAAAGCGGGAACCGCGACGCGGCGACAGGTGTTGATCGGGGCCGACGAAGCCCCGCACTTCGCCATGCGTCGCTTCATCATCGAGCCGGGAGGCTCCATGCCGCTGCATTCGAACAGCGTTGAGCACGAACAGTACGTGCTGCGCGGCGAAGCGGAGGTCGGGATCGGGGAAGAAGTCCACCGGGTGCGAAAGGGCGACGTGGTGTACATCCCGGCGGGCACACCCCACTACTACATAACCCAGGGAGACGAGCCGTTCGAGTTCCTATGCGTAGTCCCGAATCTGCCTGACGAGATTCGGCTCCTCGAAGAGGCCTAGCTCCGCTCCTGAGCACGGAATGATGACTGACAGCCCGGATGTAACCGTGTATGGCGCCTATTGGTGCCCCGACTGTCGCCGCAGCAAAGCGTTCCTCGGCGAACACCAGATCCCATATAGCTGGGTGGACATCGAGAAGGACGAAGCGGGTGAGCAGTTCGTGATCGAAGCGAATCAGGGAAAGCGGCGGATCCCGACCATTGTCCTGGGAGACGGCTCGACCTTGACCAATCCCAGCAACGCTGAGCTCGCCCAAAGGCTTGGATTAAAGACCACGGCGGAACGTCACCACTACGACCTCATCGTGGTGGGCGGAGGGCCGGCAGGCCTTACCGCCGCCCTATACACCGCCCGCGAAGGTATCGACACGCTTGTAATCGAGCGAGCCGCGCTCGGCGGCCAAGCTGCGGCGACCATGCACCTCGACAACGTGCCCGGTTTTCACGAGGGTATCACAGGCACCGAGCTGGCCAGTCGATTCCGACTACAAGCGGAGCGCTTTGGCGTTGAGATGCTCCAGGCTCAAGATGTCACCAGCCTGCATAGCCACAACAACTACCGCTGCGTCACGACGGCGGACGGAACCGAGTACAGCGCCTGCGCTGTCTTACTAGCTCCTGGCAGCCGTTACCGGCGCCTCGACGTGCCTGGTGAAGAAGAGTACTTGGGTGCCGGCGTTCATTTCTGCGCAACATGCGATGGCCCCTTCTACAAAGATCGACCGGTTGCCGTTGTCGGTGGTGGCAACAGCGCCGCAGAAGAGAGTCTGTTCCTTACCCGGTTCGCTTCTCGAGTCACGCTGCTGGTGCGCGGCGCGGAGTTTTCAGCCAGTCAGGTCATCCAGGAGAAGGTGCTCGAGCATCCCCAGATCGATGTCCGCTTTCACACCGTCGTGGAGGGATTTGCGGGCGCCGAATCCAAGCTACAGACGGTCAACGTGCGCAACACGAGGACCGAAGAGAACTGGCAGCTGGATGTGCCCGGGACCTTCATCTTCATCGGCCTGGATCCCAACACGGCACCGCTCTCGGATAGCGCCGTCCGGCTCGATGAATTTGGGTTCGTGATTACCGGTCACCAAATCGTGCACAACGGCCAGCGGCCGCCGGGCTTCGAGTCGCGTGATCCAGCGCATCTGGAGACGAGCGTACCGGGGGTGTTTGCGGCTGGTGACGTGCGAGCCGATAGCGTGAAGCAGGTCGCCTCCGCCGCCGGCGAAGGCGCGGCGGCGGCGTTGATGATAAGGGACTACCTGAAGACCGTTTAGGGGAGTCCTACGCCGTGGTGATCTCCATAAGCTCGAGATCGAAAGTCAGTTCCTTCCCCGCCAACGGATGGTTGGCATCGAGGGTCACGACATCATCTGCTAGCTCGGTCAAAACCAGCGGAATGACAACTCCGTCTGGCTGCCGAAATTCGAGCAACTGCCCCACTTCGGGCTCTACATCGTCCGGCAGTTGGTCGCGCGCGATCTCCATCACCAGGTCGGGGCGATGCGGACCGTAAGCATCTTTTGATTCGATCGTGATCGTCTTGGTATCGCCGACGGTCATGCCCAGCACGCCGTCCTCAAAACCGGGTATCACGTCCCGATCACCGATTGTGAATTCTAGCGGGTCTTCGCCCGCCGAAGAGTCGAAAACCGTACCGTCGTCAAGCCGACCCGTATAATGCACCTTGACAGTGTCACCACCCTTGGCAGCACTCATCCCATCTGCTTTCTGTCTTTGCGCAGCATCTGGCTGCGGATTCACCGCAAGTACGACGGCCAACGACGCTTCCGCGTCAAGATTCGTCGACTCGCGTAACGTTCGCCGCCTTCAAGCCTTTCGGCTCTTCGACGATCTCGAATTCGACTCGTTCGCCTTCCTCCAGCGTGCGGTAGCCACTGGACTGAATGGCGGTGTGATGAACGAAGACATCAGGGCCATCATCCTGCTTGATGAACCCGAAGCCCTTGTCCTTGGAGAACCACTTTACGGTGCCTGTAATGCGTGTCATGGTGCTCTCTTCCGTATCTTGCGTGACGACAACCGCCCCTACCGCTGACCTCTCGGCGAACCACTTCGTCGCACATTACGTCTGCGCGCTGCCGCTTTCTTACGCTTGCGCGCGGTGCTTGGCTTCTCGTAGAAGCGCCTCTTCTTCATGTCTTTGAACAGCCCGGACCGCACCAACTTACGCCTAAAACGCTTGAGAACGACCTCCAGGTTGTCACCGTCCCGCACTACCACCTCTACCATGCATGCCCCCTATCAGGCCTATGAGCAAAAAAAACACATCGGACTCGGCTCAATCACGAAGCCCGATGTCAACAGTAGCCTGTTAGCGGGGCCCGACGACCTCACCGTCGTCCAGAGGACTAACTGAATGCAGCATAACACTTCCGTCTACGCGTGTCCAGTAAACTTAGTCCGCAAATCAGCTTCTTCCACCCCCTGACAGCCAGCACGGCCCAAGCCTCGCGCTCGCCCTACCGCCGGGGCGCACATATAATAGCGCTCCATGTTGCGGGTCGTCCGAAATACCCGGCACCTCGTCACCCTGACGGCGATGATGCTGCTATGCTTACCGCGGCTAGCGTTCGCGCAAGAGCAGCGGCCTACGCTGCGGCGCTACATCAGCTACAGGACCCCGAACGCTCTTAGGATAGACGGCAGGCTGGACGAGCCCTACTGGCACGCCGCGGATTGGAGCGAACCATTTGTTGACATCGAGGGCGAATCCCGCCCCCCGCCCAGCCTACGGACACGATTCAAGCTGCTTTGGGATGATGACTACCTGTACGTCGCGGCGGAGCTTGAGGAGCCGGAAACGTGGGCGACGCTAACGGAGCGCGATGCTGTCATCTACAGAGATAACGACTTCGAGGTCTTCATCGACCCAGATGGCGATACGCACAACTACGTCGAGGTCGAGATCAATGCGCTCGGGACCGTCTGGGATCTGATACTTCTGAAGCCGTACCGGGACGGCGGGCCCGCCGTGTCCGCCTGGGATATTGACGGACTTCTCGCATCTGTATCCGTCGATGGCACGCTCAACCATCCTTCGGATACTGATCGCGGATGGACTATCGAGCTCGCCATTCCATGGAGCGAGCTCATCGAGTTCGCGCCGGAGCGCAGCGCCCCCGGCGACGCCGATCTCTGGCGACTCAACTTCTCTCGCGTCCAGTGGAGACTGGAAGTCGTCGACGGTCATTATCGGAAAGAGACAGACCCCGCAACCGGCAAGCCTTACCCGGAGCACAACTGGGTGTGGTCACCTCAGGGTGCGATCAATATGCACATGCCAGAACGTTGGGGAGTCGTGCAGTTCAGTGAAACGACGGTTGGCGATGGCCCGGTTCCGGCCGCGCCTCTGATCGACGAAGACATCCGCTGGGCCCTCAGGTATCTCTACTACGCTCAACGCGAGTTCCGCCGCACATCCGGAGGCTACGCCACCGATCTGGCCGCATTGAACTATCGAGTCATATTGGACGACGGAACAGAACTCCGGCCCGCGTTGGTGATCACCGACGAAGGCTATCAAGCGACGGCACCAGGGTCGGGGGGAACCGTGTGGAATATCCGGCACGATGGCAGAATCTGGAAAGACCAATCCGGAGGATGAAGGTTGAAGCGCAGAACGTTCGTTGAGCGGACTGGCAAGGCGGCCATCGGTTTGGGCACGCTCTCCGTGCTTGGTACTGAGGCTTGCCGCTCGGATCAACCGCGGACCAAGAATTGGACGTGGGTTCACGGTGGACGCAAGCATAGCGATGACGAATGGCGCGCCTACTTCTCCAAACTCCGTACAGCAGGGCTCGATGCCGTCCTGACGGGTGGTGGCGACACGGAGCGGCTGTCGCAGGCGGCTCACGCCGAGGGGCTCGAGTTCCATCGCTGGGCGTGGATACTCAACCGAAGTGGCGATGAGTGGGCCAGGCAAAACCATCCCGAGTGGTTCACCGTCAGCCGCAACGGAGACTCGACGCTAGATCACCCTCCTTACGTCGACTACTACCGCTGGCTTTGTCCCACACGCGAGCCGGTCCGCGAGTACCTTAGCCGCGCAGTCGGAGAAATCGCGGCCGACACCAACGTGGACGGTGTACACCTCGACTACATACGCCATTCCGATGTCATCCTGCCGGTGGGGCTCTGGGACAAGTACGATCTCGTGCAAGATCGAGAGTACGCCGAGTTCGATTTCTGTTATTGCGATGTCTGCCGTGAGGCCTTCGCCCAGCAGACGGGAACAGACCCTTTGGAGCTCACCGACCCTCCCTCCGATGAGGAATGGCGCAGGTTCCGCTGGGAAAGTGTGACAGGACTCGTCCGCCGTCTGACCGAATCGGCCCATGCCCATGGCAAACCGATCACGGCGGCCGTGTTTCCCACACCGAACCTGGCGCGCCGGCTGGTTCGCCAGGCTTGGGACTGGTGGCCCATCGACGCTCTCTTTCCGATGCTCTACCACGAGTTCTACGAAGAGGATATCGCCTGGATCGGAGCATCCGTCCGCGAAGGCGTCACCTCCCTCGAGGCTGAAGTTCCACTCTACGCCGGGCTTTACCTCCCCAGCCTTACCCCCGACCAACTGTTCACTGCCGTAGAAGTGGCGATCGATGCCGGAGCCGCAGGAGTGTCCCTGTTCGAGATGCACGGCCTTACGGACGATCATTTGGCACGCCTCGAGGAAGCGCTGACCGCTTAGGGCAAGCACGACGGGACTACACAAGAGCTGTCGCGACTCTCGACCTCGGCTTATCGTAGACGACGGAGGTCTACGAAGTCATGACCGGTGCAGCAGGAACTATAGTACCGACCAGGTACTGGCATGCGCTCGATGACGGGCGCGTTCAGTGCGACATGTGTCCCCGCTACTGCAAGCTGCGCGAAGACCAGCGGGGCCTATGCTTTGTACGCATGCGTCAGAACGATGGCATCGTGCTCACGACGTACGGTCGGTCCAGCGGCTTCTGCGTCGACCCCATCGAGAAGAAACCGCTCAACCACTTCTTGCCGGGGACACCCGTTCTTTCCTTTGGCACCGCCGGCTGCAACCTGGCGTGCAAGTTCTGTCAGAATTGGGATATCAGCAAGTCGCGCGAGATGGATCGGCTGGCCGATACCGCTTCACCGGAGGGACTGGCGGAAGCGGCCCATCGCCTTGACTGTCGTAGCGTCGCCTTCACTTACAACGACCCGGTCATCTTCCATGAGTACGCCATCGACGTGGCCCAGGCCTGCCGCGAAAGAGGGATCAAGACAGTGGCGGTCACGGCTGGCTACGTGTGTGAAGAGCCCCGGCACGAGTTCTACGAACATATGGACGCCGCCAACGTGGACCTCAAAGCGTTCACCGAAGAATTCTATTGGGAGCTCACGAAAGGACATATGCAGCCGGTTCTCGACACCCTCGTCTACCTGAAGCACGAGACAGACGTCTGGTTCGAGATCACCACACTGCTCATCCCCGGGAGGAATGACTCCGATGCCGAACTCGATGAGCTCAGCTCGTGGATCATCGAACAGCTCGGCCCGGATATACCGCTCCATTTCACGGCCTTCCATCCCGACTGGAAGATGATGGATGTGCCGGCTACGCCGCCGAAGACGCTAAGTCGCGCCCGCGATATCGCCGTGCGCAATGGTCTCCGCTACGTCTACACAGGCAACGTCCATGACATCGTTGGCGGCTCGACGCTCTGCCATGAGTGTGGCGCTACTCTGATAGCTCGCGACTGGTACATACTCACGGACTACAGTCTCACCGACGACGGCCGCTGTTCGAAATGCGGTGCCACGTGCGCCGGTGTCTTCGACGGACCGCCCGGCCGCTGGGGTGCTCGGCGATTACCGATACAGATCGGACGATGACGTAAGCGAGTGAGCGACACGCCTCAACACATATCTGTCTCCAACTGACACGCACGATCGGTTTCTCTATCACTGACAGCGTGACCGAATCTCGACTCTCGGTTCACGAAATTCGGCACCAACCTTGCTCGCTTGGTCGACGTAAGTCTCAGTAGCCGGTTCCCCGACAGCTTCAGTGGACCGGCCTGGTCCTCGTGCGAGCGCGAGCCAGGGAAGAACCAGTGCGCCCGACACGGAAGGAAGGAGAGGAACGCGATGGCGGACATCATCGGGCATTTCGTTCAGGAAGCGATGCGGGCCTTCTTGTCAGTAACTCTCTGGGCCGCGAACAGCGCAGGGTCCGTCGTCAACATGACGGATGATGTGCTACTTGGAACCGGAAGCTTGATCATGGACGCCGCGGCAATGACCAGTGTTTGGGCCTGGTCGATCTTCGGCTGCGTGGCGTTCCGAAATCTGGAGAAGTGATAGACGAGATTCTGGAGCTACGAGATTCGGGGGTTGCTGAGGCTTTGGAAGCGAAGGGGAGCCCAGCCCGCAATCACCGAATCTCGTACTCCTTGTTGAACGACTCGCTCTAGCCCCAGCTGGCTCTATTTGCCCAATCCCGAAACGAAGTGGGCTCGATGCCGTACTTCTTTACATTGCCCGCGATGTCCGCATCGTACCCAACGGCGTCGAACCACTCGAGCATCAACGCGAAGTCCTCGCTGAATTCGCGTACCTGCTCGATCGGCACCTGGTAATGGTTCACGTCCCTTCCAGCAACCTCACTGACGATCTGTGCCGCTTCCACAGGTGTCAATTCGTCGCCAGCGATGTCAATCGCCTGGCCGTTCAACTCAACACTCTTTTCGAACGCTAGCAGCCCGTACTTCCCTATGTCATCCACAGCGATCATCTGCAGCTTCGTGTCCGGCTTGATCCCGATGGCCAGATTCCCCTCATCGATGTACGGCTTGAACCACGGCGACAACCAGTTCTCCATGAAGAATACCGGCCGCAGGATAGTGTAGGATGGGAAGCCAACGCTACTCACCTTCTCCTCGATCCGCCACTTATTATCGAAGTGCGGAATGCCCGTCTCGCGATGGGCCGAACCTACTGACGCGTAGACGAAATGCTCCACGCCGTGCTCCCGAGCGACCCCTGCAAATCGCTTACCCTGCTCTTCTTCGCCCTCCACACCCGCTTCCCAGGTGTTCTGCAGGGCAAATGCGCCCCATGCACCTTCGACCGAGCGAACCAGCGAATCGGTATCGTTCAAGTCGCCAGTTACGATCTCAGCGCCAAGATCTGCAAGCTCCTTCGCCTTGTCGCCGTCTGGATTGCGAGTCATCGCCCTAATCTTGTGGCCGGCAGCCAGTAACTCGCGCGCTACCGCGCCGCCTTGCTGGCCCGTCGCGCCCGTCACGAGAATCAAACCGCTCATTGTATTCCTCCGTGCTTCTCAGAGTTCACGATCATGAGGTCGCTTCGACCTCCAGCCCGGCCGCGGCTCGACCGAGTACTTTCAACAACTCCGTCGCCTGCTGCTGTTGTTCCACGTTGAGACCCGACAAAACCTCCTCCAGACACGCCTCGTGTTCGTTGAAGATCCTCTTCGTCAGCTTCTCGCCCTCTTTGGTCAGGGCAGCGAAGCAAGCCCGACGGTCCTCGGCATGTGGCTGACGCTCTACCAGCCCTCGTTCCTGAAGTCGATCGACCACGTAGGTGATACCGCCGCTCGAGATCAGGATCTTGCGTTGCAGATCGCCCAGCAACAGCGGCCCTTTGTGCAGCAGCGCCTCCAGCACACCGAACTCGGCCAGAGTCAATCCGCGGCGCCGAACATCGGCGGCCGCCCGCTCCTCAATCGACGAGTAGGCGCGGGCGAGCACGACCCAGAGCTTGAGAGCCGAAGGCGCGGCCATGATCCCTCCTGAATGATAAATATCTCAGTTCTAAGATAAATAGGGACCGCCATCCTGTCAACAAGATTCGCTCGGATCAAGTGAGAGTGCGGCTTGACTCCCCTGCCTACTCGGATTGCACCTGTGCCAGAAGCGGGCAGTCTCTCGAATGATCGAGCCCGCCTACGGATTCAAGAATGCTACTGTCGGTCTATTTGAAGCGGATTCGGAAACCCAACGTGAAGGGGAAGGTCCAGGAGCTTGATTCCATCAGCCGGCCAGGGCTGGGGGTCTGGCCGATCGCAGCGTCTTCCGCGTTTGTCACATATGTGAAGTACCTGGCGCCAACGTACGCACCCACCGCGCTTGTAAGTTGGTAACGCACCGTGACGCCGCCCACACCAGAGAAATACGTGCCGTACACAAAGCTGTCTCGACCCGTCAGCTGACCGGGCTCGTTGGAGCGCATGCGGGTAGCACCAACTCCGAAGTCAGCGAAGAAGCGGAACGGAGACTCGCGCAACATCGGCAACTCCAGCTGCGTAGCCGCGTTGTAGTGCTCGAACTTGAGGCCACCAGCCGGATTCTCATCGTAGCTCTCTACATCGCTGACGGCGAGCAGCGAGGTTACGAAATCCGTCGCCGTCGTCTCGAGCCAGCTGCTACTCCGACTTGCCTGCCCGCTTCCCTGCACCGCAAACAGGCCCGACCGCATCACGCCGCTAGCGGTTCCTCCTGACGCAGCGCTCGCCCGAAAGAGGTCGAGGCTCCCCGGACTGACGTCCTGAGCCTCCGCAAGCGAACTGCCCGCACACATGAGCACAGCCGCCAGACAAGACAAGCTACGGCATGAAAGCAAGCGCTTGAGACAGTGTTCTCTGCGTTCGATCACTCGAATAGCCTTGTATGTGACTCTATTTTAGGCACTTAGGGCGCCGAGGTGGGTCGACACCAATTCGCCAGCCTTATCAAAAGCTATTCTTACTATCGGATTAGACAAGTTTTTGTTCCGCACCCAGTCCCCTGCCGGACCCACAAGCGCGGCTTCTCAGTGCGGCAGCAACCCCGCTGCGATCAACGCCAGGGCGTAGCGAACCTCGCTCTGCTCGCCGAAGCCGTAGCGAGCGAAGTCACTCCAAGCCATTGGGAAGTCTGGCGACAGTACCCTGCCCCGCTCCTCATCTCCCGGGAAGAAGATCTGCGCGCTGCGAGCGATCGACCCCTCTAGCTCGGAGTTGGGCAGCTTGTACGGCGTGACATCTGTGAACGCGTTGCCGGCTTGCGATGACGGCACGCCCACCAGCTTGGCGCCCAGATGCCACATTCGATACATGAACTGATAGGCCGCACTGAACGTCGCGGGGTCGACCAGGACTACAACCTGCGGGTTATACAACGCCGCGCCGCCCAGTTCCTTGTAGTGATCCGCCAAGCCACAGCCCAGTGCTTCGAGCTCCTTCGCATAGGCTGTCCGGTCCATCCGGCTAGCAAGGCTGTTCTCTTCCGAGAACACGAGGTCGCCGAGCTCGTAGCTCGTGCCGCGCTCTGCGTTGTACTCGGCAAGCGACTTGCCATTCAACGACAGGAAACTCGGGGAAATCCGGGTCACGAACTCGCTGGGGTAGTCGTATTCGAAATACTCTTCACCGTACACCAGCAGCAAGAACGGCGCGACGAGCGATGACCATCCGCCGCCGTTGCCGCGCAAGTCGACGATGAGGTGCTCGCTGCCACGACCCTCCATCGTCGTCAACAACTCAAATATGCCTTGCGTAAAGCATGGAATGCGCTCGAGCGCATCGTCGATGGCGGTTGGCACTGAGTCACCGAGATATCTGGCGTAGTAATTCTCGACTTGATCACGGAGATCCTGTCGGCCAACCGCCTGCAACTCCTCGTACGCCTCGCGCCCTACGATACTGCTTATCCGCAGGTAGCCGACGTTCGTTTCGCCAACCAGTTGCCAGTAGAACGGGCCCGGCGCCGCCTCGATATCCTCCCAGCGCTCGGCAACCCATGGCCCATCGTAGTAGGCGGACCGCTCCAGCTGGTACGGCAGCCGGCGCTCGACGATTCGGCCGTCTGGGGCGGCGAGCCGAACCGCCAGGCCATCTTCAATGTCCGGGAACACTCGTCGAGCGCCCCTGTTGGATCGGAGATACACAAGTAGCCAGCGCTGGGCCGCGAATTCGTTCTCGGACGGTCTGACCATTGCGGCTCGAGCAGCCGCCTGTTCGATCGGAATGCTCTCCACCGCCACCAGACGATAGCCGATCAAGTCTTCGAAGCCTTCCGTCGTGCCCTGAACGAACACAGCGTCTGTCGCGATGCCGAAGCGAACAGGCAGGTACCGAAGCGGTACCCGCGACCCACTGCTCGGCGGAGATGATACATAGGTGTGACCATCCCGTAGCTTGCCGAAGAATGTGCGAAGAAGGGAGTAGAGCTGCGCCCGCGTCATACCCTCCCGCGGTACCTGCTCGGGAAGTGACTGCGCCTCGCGCTTGAATCCCACCCGCCCTCCGAACGCCGAATACGGATCGGGATGGGTCTCCTCGAGCAAGCCCAGCATGTAGCGGATATCATCGACTGCCTGCTGGTGAGTCAGCGTGTCCTGCGCCTCCGATCGCCCCGCAAAACCAGTGATGGCAATCACGCACAACACGCCTCTTATAGTTCTCATCGGTTCACCTTGATCCTCAAGCGTCAGTTCGCATTCTTAGACCGCTACATCGTCTATAGGGTTGGCAGCCGCGACGCCCGCGATGGTTGCCCGCCCATTGCGGCCGGCCCAACTTTCCTGCACCTACCATCAGTCTCCGACGACGAAGGATGATAATGACGATTTCTAGATCTCTGCCACGCTACACACTCTTTGTCGTAGCGATCGCCTATGCCGGTTGTGACGCCCCACCGTCCTCGTTTCATCATAAACTAGGAGGGCCGGGAATCGAAGTCGGCAACTCGGTTCGCGAACTGGCCGACGGGGGCTACATCATCGCCGGCTACACCAGCAGTTTTGGCGCCGGCCAGGAAGACGCGTGGCTGATCCGTACGGACAAGGCTGGTGACACGCTGTGGACCCGAACCCTCGGCGGACCCGGAAACGACTTCGCATGGGATGTCTTGCCCACCGACGACGGCGGTTTCATGACCGTCGGCTTCACTAACAGCTTCGGCGCCGGCGGTGACGACGTGTACCTGGCACGGACGGATAGCGAAGGCACTCCGATCTGGACACGCACTTATGGCGGCCTGGGTGACGAGCTCGCCTGGGCCCTCCATTCCACGGCCGATGGCGGCTTCGTGGTTACGGCTCAGACGACCAGTTACGGTGCTGGCGAACGGGATATCTACATCCTTCGCATCGATGCGGCTGGGGACACGCTATGGACGACGGTGCTCGGCGGACCCGGGGTCGATCGCGTCTTCGCCACAGTTCCAACCGCTGATGGTGGCTCGGTGTTCGCCGGGATCACCAGTAACGAGACGGTCGGCGGCCTCGATGCCTCATTGGTCCGCATCGATTCTGTCGGCGATGTCGTTTGGGCTCGCACGTACGGCGGCGAAGGCAACGACATCGGACACGGAGTAGCCACGGCGCCCAACGGTGGTTTCTTGCTGGTCGGGTATACCGACAGCTTTGGCGCCGGTAACAACGACATCTACCTCGTGCGAACCGATGGTGATGGCGAAGTTATTTGGACGGAGTTCATCGGCGATGCCGGGGATGACCGGGCCATGATGGCCGTTCCAACATCTGAGGGCGGTTTTGCCATAGCCGGGTACGCGAGCGGAACGGCCGAGTACTGGAGCGTTAGGTTGACCGCGATCAGCGGATCCGGCGACCAGTTGTGGAGCGAAAGTTTTGGCAGCCCGGGCACCGATCGAGGAGTCATGCTCCAGGAGACTTCAGACGGCGCCTACATCTTCACAGGAGGAATCTGGAACGAGGATCACCAGGAGCCGGACCTCTTCCTCGCCAAGATCGCTTCCCCAGGCCATGTGAATCAAAACTGATGACCGACATCCCTTGGCGCATCGCTTCCCTTGCTCCCGCGCTGGTTTTCGCGGCATGCGGGCGAGGTCATGACGGCGACAGAAGCGCCACCACGATCGCCTTCGAAGATGCAGCGAACACGACGTACGAGGGCATATACGAAGAGCCGATCGCCCTCGAGCATGGCCGGTGGGAAGGCGAGCCGTTTGCGCCCGATGGTGCCACTCGCGCGTCGGTGGTCCTCCTTGAGCGACTGTGGGTGAGTGGTGACCTCGACGGCGATGGCGCCCCAGAAGCAGTCGTCCTCCTCTCGGAGAGCTCGGGCGGCTCCGGTTCCTATCTGTATATCGCTGTCGTGGGTCACGAAGGCGACGAAGTCGCGAATCTGGGTACGGCGCTGGTAGGCGATCGCGTTCAGGTCCGAATGATGCGCCTGACCGCCGCAGGAGTCGAACTCGACGTGATACAGCACGGACCGCAAGACGCCGCATGTTGCCCTACGCAGAAGGCCACGCGCACATGGGTCATTGAGAACGCGGCGCTCGCAGAGTTGCCGCCGCGGCTCACAGGAGAGCTGTCCGTCTCTGACCTGGAAGCGGAGGAGTGGGTCCTGACCCATCTGGCGATCGGCGAGCCGGTGTCGCCCGAACTCCGGGTTTCGCTCGCGGTCACCGACGGACAGGTTTCCGGCTCAGCTGGCTGTAACCGCTACTTTGGTCCGGTGACGGAATCCGCACCCGGCGTATTGAAGTTCGGCCCCATCGGCTCGACTCGAATGGCCTGCCCAGACGGAGACATGAACCTGGAAGCACGCTTCTTGGAGGCGCTGCAAAACGTGCACGGGTTTGGCTTTCTAGAAGGCCAGCTGGCACTCAGCTACCAAGTCGCCGACCAGTTTCATATTCTCCTTTTTGTTTCTGATTAGACTCGAGCTTACCTCGATTACACGCCGTGCTAACAACCACAGCGAGGATCTATCGGTGGAGAAAACCCTACGTAGCGTGATGACCCTCCCGCTGACTTGCGTAGCGCTGGGCCTGTCCGCTATCGGCGCGCCGGCGCAAACAGCGGACCTCGATATCGTCTTCATGGAGCCGGCAGAATCAACACGCGACGACCTTCCCACCTATGTGCTCGTGGAGGATTCTGCTCAGTTGGCCACGTACCATGCGTGGCTCGACAATGCTTCCGCTCGATGGGCCTTGACGCTATACGCGGATGCCGTAGCCGAAGTACTCGATCGCGGCATTTCCGCCGATGACATCGGTCGTTACTACATCGCGCTGGAGCCCCAGGGCAACTACGCCGCAGTAGGCTTCCGTCTGGTTGAAGGCGACGAGAGCACAGTTCACCCGCGCACGCCCTTCATGATACTCGATGCTCAGGACTGGCGCTTTACCACGACGCTGCTTCACGAGACCGGCCATATGGTGCTGGCGTTGCTGGCCGGCGGCCAGGAGATTCCCGACCGCAACATCGCTGCGATTCCACATACTACGGCTGCACTGACTGACCGCGGGACCGCACTTGACGAGGGTTACGCCATCCACCTCGAGACGGTTGTCGCGCATTTCACGCCGGAACCTTGGCTGGTGAACAGATACCGGCACGGTCAGTTCCTATTTGGTGATCAACCTGGCTTCCTCGCCGAGTACTTCAAACACTCGGCAGACCTGCTCACTTTTTCTCAAACCGTGGCACGGTACAACGAGATCCGAGACAACAACTTCGCCTTCCAAAGCGCGTATAAGGAGCCGGACTACTTGAGAATACAGATGGAGAAGGCGCGCGACTTCTCCAGCCTGCGCGATGCGAATCAGCTTCTCCAGTCAGAGGGTTTCTACGCCAGCGTCTTCTTCAGCCTTCTCGCGCACGGCCGGTCCTTTCCAACACCGGATACCGTTCGAGCTCGTATGAAGCGCGGGCTTTCCGTGCTTTCGGAATTGCTTACGGTCCAGCAGTTATCGGCCGACTCACCTTTCCTTGTCGACTACATCCAGACCTACCGCCGCCTGTATCCGGAGGAGGCGACTGAAGTACTCGACGTTTTTCTCGACCTGACGCACGGCGTCTTCGTGGACGCCGCTGCATCAGACTTGTGGCGGGATCATTACCTGGCTGCGTTGCGACTGGATTTCAGCGACCTGCTTAGAGAAGAGATAGCCGCCGCCCGGCGGCGGTGGCGTGAGGAAGTGGAAAGCGACCCGATGATCCTCTACTCGCGCCTCGGACCCCAGTTCCGCTGTCAGGTAAACGGCGTGGACGTCCAGCTGGTTGCTTTGGGTGAACCGAGGACGCTGTCGTTCGATCCAAACACGGTTCAGGAGGGAGTGATACGTCTCATTCCTGGAATCGAGGAGGCGGCGGTCGGAGCATGGCTCGAGGCCAGAGCCCATGCCCCCTTTGCCGGCCCGGAAGATCTGCGATCGAGAGCCGGCTTCTCTGAGGGCGTGGATTCCGCTCTGACCTGCGAGAAGTGAACCCGTAACGTCAGCGGCGCCAGGCGGGGTTGCCGTCCGCAGCGGCGCTCCGCGTCAGGTTGTTGATCCCTGAACCATCGATAGCGATGACGAACACCTCGAAGCCCCCGACCAGATTCGTCCCGTACGCCACACGCGTTCCAGACGGTGAGAACGACGGCTCGACGTCGGACGTCGTTGGGCTGTTCGTAACGTTGGTCTGACTGGAGCCGTCAGCGTCCATCACGTAGATCTCAGCGTTCCCGTCGCGCTCGCTCACAAAGACGAGTTTCGTGCCATCCGGCGACCAATCGGGATCGCTATCGGGCCAGCCAGGGTTGTTCGAGACATTCCGTGGATCGGTGCCGTCGGCATCGATGAGGTAGATCTCCAGGTCACCATCACGGAGCGTCTCGAACGCGATCGTCGCGCCGTCCGGTGACCAGCTGGGTCGATCGTCCAGCGAGCCCGGGTTGTTCGTCAGTCGCACTTGATTGCCGCCGTCAGAATCCATCACGTAGATCTCGCGTGCCACCCCGCCACGCACGCTGGCAAAGGCAATCTGCGTGCCGTCCGGAGACCAGGTCGGACTGTCGTCGCTGGCCGTGGGCGCATTCGTCAGGTTCGTCAGACCCGTACCGTCAGCATTGATGACGTAGATCTCCAGATCACCATCTCGCATCGAGGCGAAGGCGATCTTGGTACCGTCCGGCGACCACGCCGCCTTGTTGTCAGACTCCGCGTGTGTCGTCAGCTGGGTCGGCTGGTCATCGCTCGGGTCCCATGTCCACACATCGGGTGCCGACGCCCCCATCCTCCCGAACGCCAACGGATCGGTGATTAGTGATTCGCAGTTGACATCGAACTGGATACGCGTCGTGCCACCCTCCAGGGTCGCATCCCGCGGGTTCTCTCCGGTCACGTCGCAGTTGACCGCCAGCTCGGCCAGCTCGACCTCGTGATCGCCGGACAATTCCTCGAACGTGACGCTGTCGTGGGCACCGATGAACGCCAGGAACGCCCCATCGATCAGCACGCGATATCCGTTGAAGTCGACATGCTCACCGCTGGTAACTGTGACGACGAGCAAGACCGGCGGCCCCGGATCCGTGCTGTCGGAGCAGCTGAGCAGGATAGCTGCAGCAGTTATTATGGCGAACGAAGCTAGTTTGTGGCGCATTGAAGTCCTCCTGATTAGGACTGATCCTAGCTTGTCGCTCTAACTCGCTCAAGTATCTAAGGACGCCACAGCCGGCCAACCAAGAACTGCCGCTTGTTAGAGGACCATGGTTGGCAATAGAATGTTGAATATCTATCCAACATGCGTTCGGACTGAGGCGACAGGAGGCCAATCTTGAAAGGACTTTTCGCCGCGCTCGCAGCTGTGGTGATAGCTGGGGCCGCACCGCTCCACGCCCAGACGTCGCCACCCCTGGAGATCGGTCAGGATGCGCCGGACTTCGAGCTGCGAGGCGCCACACGCTACGGAGAGCTCAAGGATCCAGTCCGACTCAGCGATTACAGTGGGAGGACCATCGTCTTGGCGTTCTTCTTCAGGGCACGGACCCGTGGTTGAACAATTCAGATGCATGCGTACCGTGATCAGTACGCACAGCTGTTCAACGACGGGCAAGACGTGATACTCATTGCCATCAGTGCCGACCCGGTAGAAGCTCTTTACGAGTGGGCCCGGGATGACCAGTTCCAGTTCTTGATGGCCAGCGATCCGGATGCGAAGGTCGGTGAAATGTACGGCGCCCTGGCCTCACGCCCCGGCATGACGAACCGCAACCTGTTCGTAGTGGGGCCCGACGGGAAGATCGCGTTCCGGGCGGTGCCGTTCAGGGAGATCGATCCTACAGCCTACACCGAACTGGGCGAGGCGATCGCCGCCTTGTTGCCGGAGGAGGAGCCTGAGGGCAACTAGTCACTTCCGAGTCGCAGGCGGTGGTCGCGCTCAATCCTGTCGCTCGAGCGCCTTTCGAACGGCCGCGTCGATGTCCTGCTCTGGGCCAACGCCCGTGTAGACGACGCGGCCGGCTGCATCGATCACAACGATATAGGACGTAGCCGGAGCCATGAAGGCGCGGACCGCTCTTCCTTTTGCGTCCCACAACACGCGCCCCGGCATCTCATTCTCATCTACGTAACGGCGAACGCGTCGCAGACTCTGGTTCACGGCAACGGCGACGACGACGAACTCGATTCCCTCGCCGTAGTTCCTGAAGGCGGCGAGCATCTGATGCTCCAGCTCTTTGCAGTTGTTGCACCAGGTCGCCCAAAATTCCAGTACAGCCGGACTTCCGCTGCCGATGTAGCGACCCAGGTCAACGCTGTTGCCCTCAAGGTCTTCGAGCTCCACCGCCTCAGGCGTGGCACCGATGGGCAAGCCGATCTGATCTTGCGCCCTTGCCCCGCTCATCGGGACCGAACACAACGCGCCAAACAGAAACAACGCCCAGAACCTTCGATCCTTCAAATCACCATTCCCGCCTGAATGAAATAGTACTCCGCCACGCCCAGCATGATGATACCGGCCGCCTTCTTGATCCAAAGCATCCAGCGACCCGACTGAGGCAGCGCCGCCAGCGTTCCGGAGAATATGCCCACCACAACCAGAAGCGCGGTCATGCCCAGCGAGAACACGAACAAATAGACGAACCCCAGAACCGCGCTACCGGTGCCGGCCACCCAGGTCAGCACCGCCGCAAACGCCGGTGCCCCGCACGGTGCCGCCACGATGCCGGATGTCGCGCCCAGCAGAAACACTGCGGGGAGCGACCCGCCGCGCAACCGTGAAGCCCAGGCAACCAATCGACCCGGCGCCGACACGGGAATCACGTCCAGCATAGCGAGCCCGAATACGAGCAGCAGATTACCGATGGCGAAGCGGGCCCAGAAATTCGCGCTGATCGTACCGAACAGGTGACCGGTCAATCCGGCGATGACACCGAGGATCGCGTAGAACATCGCCAGCCCGGCGACGTAAGTGAGCGTCAGAGCAACGGTCCGTCTACGCGATGCTCCTTCGCCTGCCGCGCTGCCGCCGATCACGCCCACCGTAATCGGGATCATGGGGTAGATGCACGGCGTCAGGCTGGTGAGCACGCCGGCGCCGAACAGACTGATGAGTGTGAATTCCACGCAGATATCCTAGCGACCGCCACCGAACAATCAAAGCCAGTACTTTCACGCCGCCCTACGCTGAGGGGCCAACTCCTGACACCGAGGAGATGGTTCCGATGCCTAGGGAAGGTCGGTAGGACTATTTCGACAGCCGACAGCGGACAGCCGCCGCTCGACGTTCGAGGACAATTCAGCGATCGACTTCCGACTTTCTACGCTCATCACTCGACGTAGCCGGGCGTCGAGAGTCGGGCGCCGGGCGTCGGTCGCCGAATAGGACTCGGGCGTCGAGCGGTGGTTACTGGCTGTCGGCTGTCGAAATAGAAAACCACCTCTAAAGAGCCAACTTCATCAGATTAGCAATCTTCCGCGTCATCCCTCCCGGCGGCGGCAGCAAAGCGTCGAGTTCCTCCTGCGTGTCGATCCACTCGCACAAGCCGACCAGCATGATGAAGTCGAGCAGTCCCGGCAACGCATCCCAGCCGCTCACCGTCACCATCACCTCGCCGTCCATCACCATGCTGCGGTAGTCCATGTTTGCCGAGCCTACCGTAAGGTATGCGAATACACGCTCGCGCTGATCCGCCGGAAGATTACGCTCGACCGCTCGGACCAGGTCGATCACCGCGGCCTGGGTCGATTGCGGCATCTCGCGGACGTCCGGACGCTGGTCGGCAGGGCCTGTCATGCGTGCCATATACTCCACGTACTCATGCATCAACGGGCCCCACTCCCGAGGGCGGATCAGCGCCTGCCAGGCCTCGTCGGTAATGAAGAAGTTCGCCTTCAAATGGAGCTTCGGCCTCTCTGTCGTATCGGAGGCAACCAGGTAGTCGCTCTCGTATCCCGCGGCGTCCAGTATATAGTCCAGGCTGTCTAACACCGCCTGTATGGCCGGATTAGCGGGATAGACCTCTCTCAGCCACGGCGTTTCCAGCGAGCGCGCCTGGAGGATACGGCCGCGCAGGTCACCCACGGCAGATCGCGGCGCATAGAGACCGATCTTGAACAGCCCACCCTCCGCTCGAATATCACCTTCCATCTCGTTCGCGAAGTAGACCAGCGCGCTGAAAAGGCCGTGCGCCCTCGCCATGGTCGGACCCGCGTTGCTTGGGGCCGAAGCCAACGATGGAGCGTAGATCAATACCTTGCAGCCCCGCAGCGCGCTGCCCGCCAGCAGCGAGGCGTAGATATAGCTCTGCCACAGCGAATCCGGGACCTTCACCAGGCTCCCCCGCGGCATCAGGCTGTATAAAACGGCTTTCGCCACGTTGATCGGTTTCGACTGGTAACCGGTCTCGTTGTGAAGCTCCAATGCGCGAGTGGTCTCGACGCCCCATACGCTTCGAATCTCCCGCCGCACGCTGTCGACCCTCGCGTCGTAGTCCGCCGGCTTCGGGAGGGCTCGTAGCGGAATCGGGATCTCCTGTGGAGTGAATCCCTGAGCTTCGAGCAGGTGACGAGCGGCGTTCTTTACCGCCAGTGCCGAGGGTCCCTGTACCATGACCGCCCGGTCCTCCCAGTTCGCCCCCGCGTAGTGCTCGCCGATCCCCATACCGGTATACATGGCGAGCCCTCTGTAGGGATCCTCCTCTGTGATGTCGTAGAAGGCGATCTTACGGTGGTCCCGCATTAAGTTATCGGGAACCGGAATGATGCCGGCCACGTGAAAGCTGTTGAACGAGAAATCGGCCGGATTGGTGACGTTGATGTGGACCTTGATCCGCTTCTTGAGCCACTTCTCGCCGTACTGGCTGGCCTCGATCTGTAGCGCCCTAGATTCGGCAACCGCCTGCCGCAAGCTATCCTGGGCGGCGGCCAATCGCTCCTCCCACGCCTCATAGCCCTTGGGCAGGCTCAACTCGTAGTCCATGGGTTCGCGAAGCACCCGGAACCACCGGCGCGCGTTGTTCAGCTCAAAGTAATGCTGATCGATGAAGATGAAGTAGAGCGGCAACTTGCCTGTCTCATCGTATTCCCTAACCCGCTGTGTCAGCGAGCGGAGGTACGACCCGACCACATGCTCGAAGGCGAGCTTGTCCGGTTCCCCCTCCGCGTTATTGCCACGGAAGTCGTGGATCCACAGGACGTGGTAGTCTTCCGCCCGGTGAACCGAGCGAGCCATCTCGAGCTGGAACTCCTCGTTCATCACGTACCAAACGCCGTTGCCATACGTGAAACGGTCATCCACAGCGCGCTCTATGATATCGTCGAGCTCGGCCCGCGTGTCGTGGTCCTCGGCCCGCAATCCCAGTTGCAGCGGCAGCCAGACGAAGCGCGAGTCCTTCCAGCGCTCCCGCTGCAGCGCCCGCACCTGCTCCACGATGTCGACCAGGCTCTGGAACACGAAGAACGTCTCGCGCAGACGATCCTCCGGCACGCCCGACTCGGATACTGCCCAACGGGCGAACTCGGCGTGTCCGACAGCAACGAACTGGTCGAGGATATCAGGTGACTTGCGCTGGCCGAGTAGCCGGTTGTAGGGGAACATCACTTCGTCGAGCAGTATCTGCCGAGCTCGAACGCTCAATGCTCGGCCCAGTGCGCTGCTCTCCCCTTCCGACAGCCTGCGGCCCGCCGCGGCGATCGAGAACGCACGATCGAGCTCGTCGTGAAATACGCGGGTCTCTTCGTTGAACGACCGTCCGTTGGGATATCGCGTTCCGGTCTCTGCAATGTGACCCTGGAGCTGCGCCACGGTCTGGGCGTAGGCCTCTTGTGGGTTCGCGCCGCCCCTGTCCGTGAACGGCGCGGCCAGCTTGGCGATCCACTCCGCTCCCTCCCACAAGCGCTGTATCGATTCGTCGAGACCTTCAGTCCGCTCCTCAGGCTCGATCTCACGCAGCGGCGGCTTCTGGATCTTCACTGACGAGCGTCTGGGACGAGTCGCCCCGATGTTGCGGCCCCAGAGCGGTACGTCGATGCCGATACCGAACGTGTTGCCTCGTGTAGGCAGGTAATCGAAACGAACTTGTGTGCCGCGGCCTAGGATGCCCCCGCGTCGAAACGGCAGCTCGAGGCGCAACAACAGATCGAATCGCTCGTCTGGGATGTTGTAATCCGCGCCGATGGTGAAATGGAGAGCCGGTATCAGGAACAGCGCCCGGCCGCCGCCGTCTACGTCACGGTTGCGGTAACCGAAGTAGCCTTCGAGGCCCAAAGCTGCCAGCCCAACCACCGGGCTCATTAGGTCCTTGTGCACGCCAATGCTGAACAGTGCCGCTAGTTCGGAGTCCGAACCGGGGCGATCGACGCCGAGCGTCGCCGCGGCGTCACCCTTGTAGACCGGGGGCATGCCCAGCGAGTAGACCGTCCCTCCCTTCTCCGGTGGCATGCCGGTCTGCGCAACTATCGAATGCGGGGATGCGAGGGCGGTGACCACAAACGCGGCAACGGCTAACCGACGAGCATGCATCGGTGACCTCGTTCTTTTCTAGCATGAATGTACCGTCCAGCGAATTGCCGCCGGCGCAGCGATCATTGGAGATTGGACGCTTGAATCTCGTGCTCCAACAACGGCAAGGCAAGCTCAAGGCGGGACAGCGCATTCACTTCTTGACACCGGCAGTCACACCACGTTATCAACAACAATAATTTCTATATTTAGTCTTCTATGTCGCCGACGCCCACCTGACCGGCACGACCTGCGACTTGGCCCAGATCAGAGGAGGGACACCATGAAGCACCGCTCTTGGCTACTTGCAGCCTTACTCCTTGGCCTGCCTGTGGCAGCATCAGCCCAAGAAGCGTATGCCCCGCTGATCGAGATTCCTAGCGCGAGCGCGGATGATCCGGAACTGCAGATCGAAATCCTGATGATCAAGCAGAGCCAGGTACCGCCACGCGACGCCGTGGAGCAGCCGCCCTACCCGGGCGCCCTCGTGATCCAATCGTTGCCCGCCAGTCGGATGGAGGTGAACGGCGAAATGATGGAGATGCTCCCCACAATCCGCCTCCTATCCACAGACACTCCAGACCAGGTGCTGGCGTTCTACCAAGAGAAGTTGCCCGACTGGAAACTCACAAAGGCCTGGGGAATGATGCCGGTTCTCTACGTGGGCGAGGGTGATTGGGAGCCTTTCACCGCCTCGGAAGCGTCGTACCCTTCGGTCGCGATCGGCGAGCTGATGGACGGCCACTTCAAGCTCATGCCCGACGCCAAGACGGAAATCACGATACGCTACGAGCGGTGACTTCCGGATGGGCTAACAGACTCAGCGATTAGAGTCGCTAGACAGGCGGGCGAACGATTCCTTAGCCTGCTCGACAATGGGTTGGAGATAGGCGAAACTGGCGACGCGACGTGCCTCCTCCAATAAGGCGAACCCGGCATCGACGTGGATCGTCGGGAATTCCGTTGCCGACCAGCGATGCGGGCCCACAGTTGGACGGTCCAGTACTTCGGGCCGACGAGATGGGTCATGTCGCCTCCGCACGAGGGGCAAAGATCGTCCCACTCCTACTCGCCGGGCGCCCTTTCAACAAGCAGAAGCTGTTAACCCCGCTGAACATAGGAGGCCTCCGTTCACAAACTACGGGCATGCAAGTTGCCCTTCTTCCCTTATAGCCCGCCGCGTTGTAGAATCGCCGATCCCCGTCAGGCGCTTTCTGGAGGGCGCCGCCGGCGCGAAAGGCCAGAATTTAGGCCAGGAGAGAGAAGTCGTGAGCAGCCTCAGGCAAATACAACTCGAACCCGACCCTCAAGAAGATTCAGTCAAAAAGCCCGATATTTCTGCGGCGGACAGGCCACAGCGCCCCAATGGGAGACACGCCCACAGGATCGCGCTCGTGGCCGGGATTTCAGGCAGCACGCTCCAGAATCTCACCGAGATCATCGCCCAGCAGCTCCCGACCAACGGAAACGGACGATGCCCGCGACTCAAGTCGGGTAGCGTTGACTGTTCTTGTGACTATTGCGAGAGCTACTGGTCCTTGCTTGCCGAGAAACTGGGTCGCTGATCCGCAGCTAGTTCTCCGATAGCTCCCGCTCGATGGTTCTCTGAAACACCTCGGTGGGTTGCGCTCCGTAGAGTACTCGTCCGTTGATCAAGAATGCCGGCGTGCCCGGTAGGCCACGGGCGATCCCAGCCTGCATGTCATCATCAACGATGTCCGACTTCACACCCGATTGCAGGCAATCCCGAAACACGTCTGTATTCAGGCGCATCATCGCCGCGTAGCGGATCAGGCTGTTCTCTTCCAGCGCCGGCGTCTGCTTGAACAGGACGTCATGGAACTCGAAGAATTTCCCCTGATCGCCGGCACACTCCGCCGCTTGCGCTGCCTTATGGGCCCTTCGATGCTGGTAGCTAATCGGGAAGTGACGCACCGTGTAGCTCAAGCGGTCTCCGTACTGCTCGAGCAAAACCGGGAAAGTCGTCTGGTTGTAGCGCCGGCAGAACGCGCACTCGTAGTCGGTGAATTCGATGATCGTGACCGGCGCGTTCTTGGAACCCAACAACGGCCGCCCCTCGAGCTCCACGCCGAAGGTTCGGCTCATCGCGTCCACATCGGGCGCCGTCGCCCGGCCGATCAGCACCCCGGCGCCAAGACCTACCACGGCGCCGATGGCCACTGATATCATATTTGCGCGTTTCATCATGTCGTCATTGCCTACGGGTGACCGGAGGTTTGATTGGTGTGACAGGTTGTGCAATCCATCATGCCCAGGGAATTCTCTAACACGCCTCCCCGGTCATGGCAACCGCGGCAGGCGGCAGCGGCGGCGGAGATGGGATGCACCGGCTGGAATACACTGTCGAACTGCGCGTTTAGTACCTCGACCGTGTACCTCGCCACCGACCCCACTAACTGTGCGCAGCGGTCGGCCCGCTCCGGCGAGTAAGACTTGTGGCCGGAAGCGTCGCACCACTTGGAGATCGAGACATGGCACAACGTCGAATGCGATACGGACGACGGGAGCTGGAATCGGGCATCGCTGGGAATGAAGTTGGGCAACGCCTCGCTTTCGTAAAAGCCGTACACCTCATTGATGGCCCGGGCGGGATCTCTTGACACCATATATATCGCCATCGCCGCTCCGTTGGCCGCGCCGCACAGCGTTCCCCACCCCACCACGCCGCCTGCACCGTAGCGTGTAACGTCCGTTGGAAACGATGCGAACGGTTCGCCGACCTCTTCCGCCAAAGCATCGACGATCGTCGCCAGCACGCCGTACATACAGTCGCCGACGTAGAAATTCTTGTACCCCGCCTCTCCTATCCGGTCCGGATCGAGCTTCGCGTACGGAAAGGGCAGATTGGGTCGGGCTGCATCCGCGACGTCGTCGGCAGGCGCGCAGCCGAGGAACGCCGGGCCGATGACTCCCGCCGCAACGCCGCCGCCCAGGAAGGCCAACGTCCTTCTTCGATCCTTATCCATGTGACCCTCGCGAATGGAGCAACACCGCCGGGTCGACGGCATGTATGAAATCTGCTTTTGTTGCAGGATACCCGCCGCTGTCTCGGGCGCTGATGGGGCATTGCCAATGGCTGATAATACCTCCGGCGTCGGCGCGTCTCAAGCGCCTGAGGCAGTGGGTTGGCATTCCGACCAAGCATACGCATCTTCTTCACCCATGACGAATCAACCCGGACCCTACCAGACGTTATTCGCCGAACTCAAACGGCGGCAAGTGTTCAGAATCGCGGCCGTCTACGGCGCCGTCGCTTTCGGCGTTATGCAGTTGGCCGATGTCGTTTTCCCGGCGATCGGCCTGCCCGAGTGGACCGTTGCCTTCGTCGTTGCCCTCAGCCTCATCGGTTTCCCGATCGCGCTGGTCCTCGCCTGGGCGTTCGAGTCGACACCTGATGGCGTACGGCGCACCGACCCGGCGACCTCCGGAGAGCTTCGAGCTATCGTTGCCGAGCCCCGCTCCGCTCGCTGGCCGGCCGGCTTACTGGCCTTCGCCGGCATGATCTTGTTGATCGGCGGCGTCTGGTGGGTCGCCAGCCACGGCGTTGCAAGTCCCGGTGATGGTGCTGGGGCGCTCCAGCCCGACAGTCGCTCCATTGCCGTGCTTCCGTTCGCCAACATGAGCGGCGACCCGGAGAACGAGTATTTCAGCGATGGCATCACCGATGACATCATAACCCACCTGTCCAAACTCTCCGACCTCAAGGTGATCTCCCGCACTTCGGTCATGCGCTACAAGGACAGCGATAAGGGCCTGCTAGAGATCGCCGACGAGCTAGGTGTGGCGACGATTCTCGAAGGCGGCGTTCAGCGGTCCGGCGACCGAGTGCGAATCAACGCCCAGCTCATCGATGCGCAGACCGACGAACATCTCTGGGCCGAACAGTACAACCGACAGCTCACCGACGTTTTTGCTATCCAGAGCGACGTCGCGTTCAAGATCGCCGACGCGCTACACGCGCAGCTCACGCCCGACGAACGCGGCCAGGTCGCGCGGACACCGACTGAGAATCTGGACGCCTACAACCTCTACCTCCAGGGACGGTACTTCTGGAACAAGCGGTCTCGCGATGGACTCGAGACAGCGCTGGATCTCTTTCTGCAGGCCACCCAGATCGATCCCGACTATGCGCCGGCCTGGGTCGGTGTTGCGGACAGCTATTCGATAATGGCGGACTGGGGCTTCGTTGCTCCGGCTGATGCTTCAAGGGAAGCAATGATCGCGGCCGAGACGGCACTCCGGATCGACCCGGCACTCGGTGAAGCTCACATTGCGCTCGCTCAGACGCTGTCAAGCAACAACGATTGGGACGGTGCGACAGCCGCGTATGAGAAAGGCGTAGCCCTCAGTCCAGGATATGCGACCGGTCACCAATGGTACGCCGGCCATCTGGGAACCATCGGTCGGCTCGATGAAGCGATCGAGCAGATCGAACTTGCCGTCAAGCTGGATCCGCTATCTCTCATCATCAACACGAACGTGGGGATGATCCTGCGCTGGGCCGGCGAGTATGATCGCGCTGCGGAGCGCCTGAGGAAGGCGATCGAGCTGGATCCCCATTTCGTAGGATCCTTTCAAGAGCTCGGCACCGTCTACGAGGAACAGGGGAAGTACGAAGAAGCACGGGAGATGTACCTACGCACGCTGGAAGAATCCGACAGATTCCTAGGGCAAGCGGAGCTCGGTCACCTTTACGGCGCAGCGGGCCGCCGAGCCGAAGCTTTGGAATTGCTGAGCGAACTGGAGGAGGCCGCCAAGACGCGTCATGTCTCTCCAATGGAGTTCGCATTCATCCACGCCGGCCTCGGTAACATCGACGAAGCCTTCGAATGGCTGGAGAGAAGCATCGAGACCGGGGACCCGACATTCAGCTGGCGAATCCTGACGCCCGGCGTCGACGAACTCCGCGACGATCCCAGGTTCGTCGACCTGCTGAGGAGAGTCGGACTCGGCGAGTAACAGAACGCCCGACTACTCTGAGCGTAGGCACTCGACTGGGTCGACCCGCGTCGCCCGCCACGCCGGAACGAGCGCCGCTGCCAGCGCTACCAGCAACAAGATCACCGCCGTGCCGCCGAACGTGAGCGGATCCAACGGCTCCACACCGAACAGCATTCCCCGAGTGAACCGCGTCGTCGCGACCGCACCGCCCAACCCGAGAACCAGGCCGATTACGGCGAGCTTGGCACCCTGCCCCAGCACCCAGCCCAAGATGTTCGAACGATCCGCGCCCATGGCAATTCGCACACCCAGCTCGTGAGTACGCCGACCGACCAGTTGCGCCAGCACGCCGTACAAACCGAGCGCCGCCAGCAGCATCGCGACGCCGGCGAAGGCGCTCAGTAGCAGCGTGCGAAATCGACTCTGCGCCATCGAAGAAGAGACGACCTCGGACATCGGGCGAACCGCGGAGATGGGTACGTTGGGATTGACCTCCCGAATCGCTGCGCGGACCGACGGAATCACTGCCGCCGGATCGCCGGCCGTTCTAACGACCAGCCGCGTGTCCATTCGCCCGTTCTGCGCCAGCGACCAGTAGATCGTCGGCTGCTCATCCCCCATCTGGATCGAGCTCAGCGGAATGTCGCCGACGATGCCGACGACCTCGAAGTGGACATCAGGATCCCACGGATAGACGACTGAGCGGCCAAGCGGGTCTTCCCCGGGGAAGAACATCTCCGCCAGCCCACGACTGATGACCGCCACCAGCGGAGCGTTCGCATCATCAGCCTCGGTCAGCGTGCGGCCGCGCAGCAGCGGTATCCCCATCGCTTCGAAATAGCCCGGCGAGACCACGCGTCGCGTCGCGCCCATCCGGTCCGCCGGCGTTGCCGGCGGCCTGCCATCCGCGTGAACGTAGTTCCAAGGGCCGAGGCCGGAGATCACCGGAAGCCGGGTGATCATTCCCGCTTCTTCGACACCGGGGACAGCCCGCACCCGCTCCAGCGCTGCCTGATGGAAGAGGTACGGATGCTGTCCCTGCTCGCCGCCAAACTCGGCCTGCGATAGTTGAAGCCGCGCGGTAAGGACGCCCTGCGGACGAAATCCCAGCTCTTCCTGTTTGAGCTGCAGGAAGCTTCTGATCAACAGTCCGGAACCGATGAGCAGGATAAGCGACAGCGCCACCTGCCCTATCACCAACCCGCTCTGCAACCTCAGCCCACCGCTCGCGCGCATCCCGCGGCGGCCCTCCTTGAGCGTATCCACGATCTGTAGACGCGGCGCCCGCAACGCCGGCGCAAGGCCAAAGAGCAGACCGGTCGCCAAGGATACCACCAGGGTGAAGGCGAGAGCCGTAGAATCTAGCTCGACACCGGCCAAGTTCGGCAGTGACCCGCCGCCAGCCGCCGCCAGAGCGCCCAGCGTGCTGTAAGCGATAAGCAGACCCAGGGCGCCGCCAAGAAGTCCAGTGACCACACTTTCAGTGAGCACTTGACGGGCAACCCGAACCCGCGAGGCGCCCAACGCCACCCGCACGGCCATTTCACCGTCGCGCTCAACGGCCCTAGCAAGCAGCAGCGCCGCCACATTTGCGCACGCGATCAATAGCACCAGGGCCACGGCGCCGAGCAGGATCCACAGGACACCGCGTACGCCACCAACGAACACTTCCTGGAGCGCAACCAGCCTGACCGACCATCCCTGATACGCCTCCGGGAACTCATCAACGATGCCTCTCGAGATGGACAAGAGATCCGCATCGGCGGTCTCAAGGCTAACGCCCGGGTTCAACCGACCGAATACTCGGAAGTTGTTGTTGCCTCGACTCTGGGACACCCTGTCGCTCATCCGCATCGGCCGCCATAGCTCCGCCCACGTCGGGAACGCGAAATCCGCAGGCATCACTCCCACAACCTCGAACGTGCTCCCCTCCAGGTTCACCGTCCGGCCGAGGATCTGCGGGTCACCCCCGAACTGTCTCTGCCACACGCCATGGCCCAAGATTACCGGGTTCCCGGACGACGGATCCTCATCCTCCGGCAACAATCCACGTCCGATGGCCGGCTCGACGCCCAGCGTGCGGAAGAAATTCCAAGAGGCCGCGGCACCAGACAGAACCTCGGGCTCATCAACGCCCGTTATGACGTAGCGCTCGGGCCAGATCGAGTAGGCTGCTACGTTCTCTAGCGTCGTATTGCGCTCTCGGTAGTCCATGTAGTCGAGCGCCGCTATCGAGTTGTTGTTTCCTTCCGGCGTTCGGTTCCACAGCCAGACCAAGCGCTCCGACTCCGGGAACGGCAATGGCTCCAGCAGCACCGAGTCCACTATGCTGAACATCGCCGCGTTGGCGCCCAGGCCGAGGCCGAGAATCAGGACGAGAATCAGCGAGAAAACGGGACGTCGCGCGATTGATCTGAGCGCGTACCGCAGGTCGGATAGCATGCGAATGACTCCTGTCGCGTTCTTACACCGGTGCCACCTTGTTGGACACAAGAGCCGGCCATTGGGTTGGCGCGGGCTTGGCACGAGGAGTCCTGCCACCCGTTACTACGGGCATTGGTGAGGAGCTGTTTCGGTAGACATCGACCGCGCTGAGCTCTTTTCAACACAGCGGTTGAACTTGACCCTACAGCGAACCATCTTGTTCCCGTACGGCGGACTTCCTCGTGCGCCTACCGAGCCCCGGCCACCGCTAGTTGTATCGAGTTGACGCTCGATCCCCGCGGCATGGCCCATCACATGAATCACAGACGCCAGGTGGATAGGATGCGCAAGCCAATCGCCATCACCTTGACGGCCGTGCTGTATCTAATCGCGGCTCCAAGCGCTCCAGCCCAGTCCGGAAGCCTCGGTAACATAGACTTTCCCACGTCCGGCGCGCCTGACGCGCAAGCTCACTTCATCCGCGGCGCGCTCTTGCTACACAGCTTCGAGTACGTCGATGCCGCCGAAGCCTTTCGCGAGGCCCAGCATCTAGATCCCGACTTCGCGATGGCGTACTGGGGCGAAGCGATGACGTACAACCACTCGCTGTGGAGCGAACAGGACCGCGAGTCCGCATGGGAGGTCTTGGAACGCTTAGGCCCGACAACGCAGGCGCGGCTCGCCAAAGCGCCCACCGAACGCGAGAAAGCCTACCTGCTGGCGCTCGAGATACTCTACGGCGATGGGCCGAAGCTGGAGCGCGACCGCGCGTACGCCGAGGCCATGCGACGCCTGCACCAGAACTACCCCGATGATGACGAGGCCCAGGCGTTCTACGCGCTGGCCATCCTTGGTACCGCTCACGACGGCCGCGACCACCAAACCTACATGCGCGCCGCCGCTCAGGCCGAAGAAGTGTTTCGCGATAACCCGCGTCACCCGGGGGCCGTTCATTATCTGATCCATTCATACGACGATCCCGTGCACGCGCCATTGGGACTACGGGCCGCTCGTGCCTACGCCGACATCGCCCCGGCGGCCAGTCACGCGCAGCACATGATCTCGCACATCTTCGTCGCCCTCGGATACTGGAACGACGTGGTTCTGGCGAATCTCCGCGCCGTTGAGGTGGCAGACGAAAGAGTTCAGCGGAAAGACCTTCCTGTCGATCAGCGAAACTACCATGCGCTTCACTGGCTGGCCTATGGATACATCCAGCAGGGCCGCTACGACGATGCCCGCGTACTACTCGTACAGATGATGGAGAACGAAGAGGCGAGCGGGTCCCGTCGGGCGCGAACACACCTGGCGATGATGCGCGCCGACTACCTGGTCAACACGCGCCGGTGGCAAGACGACGCCCTCCGCATCGAGGTCGCTGTGGACGGACTGAGTACCGGCATCGTGGCCCGGCACCATTTCGCCAACGGTGCGGCGGCGCTGGCCCTCGGCGATCGCGCCGCCGCTGAAGAAGCGCTTGCCAGTATGAAACAGCGCCTGCAGCCAACCGGCGAAGTTGATCCGTCGACCTATGGACCCAACGTTCAGGCGGCACGCGTCATGACGCTCGAACTGGAAGCTCTACTGCTCGATGATGCGGGAAATGAGACAGGAGCCCTCGATCTCCTGCGCACGGCAACGAAGATCGAGGAGGAGATTCCGTACGAGTACGGGCCACCGCGCATCGTAAAGCCGTCACACGAATTGCTCGGCGAGATGCTACTGGCAAGCTCCAAGTTCGTCGAAGCCCGCGCCGCTTTCGACGGCGCCCTTTCCCGGGCACCGCTGCGAGCGGAATCTCTGCTCGGCCTGGCCCGCGCCGCCGAGGCAGCGGGCGAAGCGCAACTCGCCGCCGAGATCTACCAGACGCTGGCCAGGATCTGGGCCAACGCCGACGCGTCGCTGCCCGGTGTGAGAGAAGCGCGGGACAAAGCCAGCACCGAGTAGAAGCTCGTCGCCCCCCCGGGCGACAACGCAACCAAGTGCTCGCCTAAACTATCCAACGTCATGGAGCCTAGGGACTCGTGCGCCCCGGCCAGCCCGACCAAGGAGAGCCTCCATGACCGGTCTACTCCACGACCTGCGGCACGGCTTGCGCCTATTCCATAAACGCATCGGATTCACAGCGGTCGCCGTGCTGACTATCGGAGTCGGCGTTGCGGCGACCACCACCGTCTTCAGCGTCGTCGAGGGGACTCTGTTACGACCCTGGCCATTTCCCGGCTCGGAGCGGCTAGCGGTGATTCTGGCCACCTGGCCGGAGCGCGGCGTGACTTCGGGGTCGGTCAATTACGCCGACTACGAAGACTGGCGGGAGGCAGAGATCTTCGAGCACGTCACCGTGTTCAGGCACGGCGCCCGGGATCTCGCCGACGGATCAGGTGAACCGGAGCGTATCCGCACTCTTCACCACAGCGCAGACTTCTTCGAAACCCTGGGCGTCGCGGCTACCCTGGGCCGTGTGCCAGAGGCAGCCGAGTACGGGGTGGGGGCGCCAACAGTTGCCGTTCTTTCGTTCGGGTTGTGGCAAAGTCGCTTTGGCGGAGATCGCGACGTCATAGGTCGCACCATCCGGCTGGACGGCGAGCCAGTTTCGGTGGTTGGAGTGATGTCACCCGAGTTAGATGTGTTGCCGGCGCCGCTCTTTGTACCGTTGCGACCGACGCCGCGACGGCTGGTCGGCTGGCGTGACCGCGACAGTTTTGGGTTTAATGCATACGCCCGGTTGCGTCCCGGACAGACTCTCGACCAGGCACGGGCCCAACTCGTCTCCATCGCTCAGCGCATCGAGGCGGACTACCCGCAGCTGCGAGCCGGTACCTCGGCCGATATCGTTCCGCTTTCCGATCGCATCGTAGGGAATGACACGCGAACGATACTCTGGGTGATGCTCGGTGCCGTCGGTTTCGTGTTGCTCATTGGCTGCGTCAACCTTGCTAACCTGCAACTGGCTGGCGCGACAAAGCGCCAGCGTGAGATGGCGGTTCGTGCAGCAATCGGCGCTGGCCGCTTCCGACTGGTCCGGCAACTAGTGTCCGAAAGCCTGGCGCTAGCGCTGGCGGGAGGCGCTGTCGGCGTACTCCTCGCGCTCTGGGGAATTCGCCTGGTGACGTGGCTAGCGCCCAGCGATGTGCCGCGTATTGATCATGTGAGCATGAACGCCTCTGTCCTCGGCTTCGCGCTTCTCATTTCGATCGGGTCGGCATTGATCTTCGGCCTCTTCCCCGCGTTCCGCGCCACGCGACAAGGCCCCTCCCGGACGCTGGCCGACGCCGCATTCGGCTCGACAACGGGTCCGCAAGGCCGGCGCACCCTGGGCGCTCTGGTTGCCTGCGAGCTGGCGCTCGCCGTCGTATTGCTCGCCGGCGCCGGGCTGATGCTGCGCAGCGTAGCCAGTCTGCGCGATGTGGATCCCGGCTTCGACGTCGAGGACCTGGTCACTTTCCGTTTGACCCTGCCCTCCGCCCGTTACGAATGGGGGCAACCGTTAGCCGATGCCTACGCTCAACTGCGCGGACGGCTGGAAGCGGTCCCCGGCGTCGAGTCGGCGGTAGCGATGTCGACGCTGCCACTGGGCGGTGGCGGCTTCATACTGTTCCGGGCCCACCTTCCGGAGGGGAGGCCCGAACCGCCAGATGGCGAAGAGGTGAGCGCCAACTGGGATGTGGTGCAGCCCAGCTACTTCGAGACGATGCGCCTACCGCTGATCGCTGGGCGCGGGTTCACCGAGGCTGATACGGACGGCTCGCTACCCGTGATGATCGTCAATCGCGAATTCGCGCGGGTGATGTTCGGTTCAACCGAAAGCGCGTTGGGCAAACGCATTCGGTCATGGCGCGACGAGAACATCTACCGCGAGATCGTCGGCGTGGTCGACAACGTGCGCTACTTTGGCGCCGGCGATGAGATCCGCAGCATCGTCTACATCCCCCACCGACAGGTGACCTGGCGCGCCATGTCGATCGCGGTGCGGACCGCCCGCGGCGGTGACGTCGGGCCCGAAATCAGGGCCGCCGTGGCCGACTTCGACCCCAACGTGGCCCTCGCCTCGTTCACGACCATGAGCCGGATCTTTGAGGATTCCATCGCCGAGCGCCGATTCGCCGCTCGGACGCTCACCGGGTTCGCAACGTTGGCTCTACTTCTCGCCGCCATAGGAATCTACGGCGTGCTGTCGTATGCCGTTGCGCAGCGCACCCGGGAGTTTGGCGTGCGCATGGCACTCGGTGCGAAGAGCAACGACGTACTGGGGATGGTCCTGCGCGATGCAGCGATCACAGCGATCATAGGGACGAGTTTAGGTCTGGTCGGCGCTATCGCGCTCACGCGGGTCATGTCCGGGCTCTTGCACGGCGTGTCCGCCACGGACCCCGTGACCTTCGCCACAGCCGTCGCCGTACTTGGAAGCGTGGCCTTTGCCGCCAGTTTGATACCGGCCGTAAGAGCAACTCGCGTTGACCCGATGAAGGCGATGCGGCCGGAATAGGACAGCCCAGTAGGCGACGAGTCGATCGCGTCCGGCAGGTCGACTCATCGCCTCCCTTGCTTCTCCAAGCAGACGAGTCGACCTTTTCACAAGCTCCAACTGCTGGTGTCACCATGCTGACCAACGGAGGGAACGATGCGTCTGGTACGTGCGATCACGGCCCTGACAGTTCTCGGAGCGATCTTCCCAATCACATCGATCCAAGCACAGACCGCCGCTCAGCAGGCCGCGGAACGGACCGAGCAGCTGCTCAACGAGCATGAAGGCCTGGACCACCGACTCGACGTTCTCGAGAAGCTCATCGATGATGTGCTGTGGTTCCAACGCGTCGGCGACCTGGCCGTCGTCGAGAAGGTCCGCATCTACGGACCGGCGCTTGCCAACGAACAGAACCCGCCACCCAGCGGCCCGGGCAACCCGTTCAAGTTCTACACATATGTCTTCACTCCACACGCCGACTTCGGCGGTCGCGACCTGCCGTTGCTCGTCTTGCCACACGGCGGCGTGCACGCCGACTTCACCACCTACTACAGTCGCATCGTTCGCGAGCTCGTCGCTCAGGGCTACATCGTGGTCGCGCCCGAATACCGGGGCTCCACCGGGTATGGACGCGGGATCTACGAGGCCATCGATTACGGCGGACGAGAAGTCGATGACGCCCTCGCCGCCCGCGACTGGGTGGTCGAGAACCACCCCCGCGTCGATGCCAACAGAGTCGGGATTCTCGGTTGGAGTCACGGCGGCCTGATCACCCTACACAGCCTCTTCGACCACCCGGACAAGTACGTCGCTGGGTTCGCCGGCGTCCCGGTCTCCGACCTCGTACAGCGTATGGGCTACCTCGGCCCCCGTTACCAGGCGCTGTACGATGTCGACTACCACATCGGCGCCACGCCCCGCGAAAACCTGGAAGAGTACAAGCGCCGTTCGCCGGTATGGAATGTCGAGAAGCTCACGCGCCCGCTCCGAGTCCACGGCAATGTCTCGGACGAAGACGTCAACGTCATCGAGGTCGAGCACCTGATCCAGGCGCTCAAGGCAGCCGATAAGGAGTTTGAGTACGAGATCTACGACTTGCCGGGCGGCCACAGCTTCGACCGCCTGGATACGCCGGAAGCCTGGAATGTACGGGAGGTGATCTACGAGTTTCTGGCCCGCTACCTCAATCCGCCACAGCCAGATGTCCGGCTGGGTCTCCAGTCGAGCGGAAGAGCATCTCCGTAGGGGGCTACTTCGAGGAGAGCTAGTCGAGGATTCGGCGAGCGCCGACCCAGCGTTGGTACCACCAGCGATTGTAGGAGTCGCTCGTCTCCAACTCGCTGACTTTGACACCGCCCGAGGTAGTCGCGTGGATGAAGCGACGGTTCCCCACGTATAAGCCCACGTGGTTGACGCCGCTGCCACCGTTGGCGAAGAGCAGAATATCACCCGGAGCCAGAGAACCCACATCCCGAGGAACGGATCGACCGGCACGAGCTTGATCGCGGCTGACCCGGGGAATGCTCAGGTCGTGCTCACCATAGGCGAAGTAGATGAGTCCCGAGCAGTCGAAGCCTTGCTCGGTGCTCGTCCCGCCCCAACGGTACGGCTCGCCCATCACGCCAATCGCCGTGTCGACGATATCGTAGGCCAGCGCCGTGCCTTCCGAACTGAGAGGTTCCGCCGGCGCCGCCGGCAAGTCCATCGGCTCGCTAGGGCCGGAGCTCGACGGCGGCGGCACATTTACGCTCCCGCCGCCCGAGGAACGTGAACCACCGCCCCAACTGAAAGCGAACCGCACGCTGCCCGCCCAGCCCTCGCGATCGCCCGCGCCGATGTCCCAGAACCCTCTGAAGCCAGAATCCTCTACCAGGTAACTCAGCTCGAGGCCTACTCCAAGCCACGAGGCCGGGTTCCATGCCAGGCCCACACCAGCATACCACAGCGCGGCGAACTCCACCGTGCTCGCCGGCTGCAATGCCAGGCCCACGCCTCCAACGGCATAAGGGGCAACCCGACCCGATGCCCTCAATCTCAACTCGGGAGAAAGAGCGTAGAGCGAGCGATCTGTGGAGTCTGGATCGATGAGCGCAGTTCCGCGAAACCCATAACCCAACGGCCCCAAGAACTGCCTACCGTATGCGGCCGAATAGAGCCTCAGGTTAGGCCCGGAGGTTTCCCATTGACCGATTTGGAGATCAACCGCCCGCTGCGCCCAACCAGCGGTGGGTGGGAAGCAGTAAGACAACGCCAACCCCATCAGCGCCGTCTGCCACCAGCGGTTCCGTGTCGAAGCTGCGATCCCCATTCCTCCCGTATCCGCGACCCCGTGCAGTCACAGCACACACAGGAAGTTACGCCGCGCGGAGCCAAAGGCCAACTTTCTCCTTTGACCCAGGAGGAATACTCAGGTTCCATTTACCCCCTACCAACTACCACTTACCGCCGTATCAGCTCGCCTCTGCCGCCGCCTGCCCCCCAGACCCCGGCAGTCTCTCGAACGCCGTCATCACCCGATTCGTCAGTTCGCGTTCTTCACGCAACGAATCGACCAGAGCCTCAGCTTTTTTGACCTGGAACGTAAGGGCTCCTGCTTTCTCGACGACGAACTCGTAGAGTGACCTTTGACCTTCAAGCGTGTCGAGACTCGACTGGATCTCGATCAGCAAAGCATCGGCTCGGCCCAATCGACTCTCCGCTCGCTCGATCTTTCGTCGTCGCTCCTCCAGCGTCGCTCCAAGCTGCTCCGTCTCGCGCAACCGCTCGAGTACGCCCTCTAGCTGGCTGCGAGTCTCTTCCAGTTCATGGCGCGCCGCCGAAACATACCGAGCATCTTCCACCGCCTTCTCCGCCATCTCGAACATGTGCTTGAGATCCGCCTGCAGTGTATCGATCGTGGAGCGACGCGCTTCGAGTTGGTTGAGTGCCCGGGACACTTCGTTTCCCGAACGCTCCCACTGGGCAAATCGCGATTCGAAGCTCTCCATGCGAAGTTCGGCTTGATCCAGGGCTCTGGCCCGGTTCTCCAGGCCTTGAGCCAACGTATCCAGGTGTTCGCCTCGCATCTCGACGACGGCGATGCCTCCACTCAGGCCGTTGCTCAATTCTTCCAACCGCTGGACATCGCCAGCCGCTTCCTGACGCATTATCGCTGCCCGCTCCAGGTGCTCCATCGCTTTCTCTAGCGCCGCCTGGCGCTGATCCAACTCGCGACCGATGAAGCGCACGCGCTCCGAAAGGCTCTGCAGATGCTCGGAGCGGTTCTCCAGCGTGAAGATCACCTTGGCCACTTCCGTCATGCGTCGGTCGGCGTTTTCGACCATCGTCATCACGGAGCTCATTTGATCGGAAACTCGCTCCGCTTCCTCGGACTGGTCACTAAGCGACTCGAACCGAGATTCAACGGTATCCATGCGGGACTTCAGCCCAGTGCTCCGCGCCTCGATCTCAGCCGCCAGAGATCCCAACGCGCCAAGTCGTTCCTGCACCTCCTCCACGAACTCGCGACGCGCCTCGATCTCTGCCATGGCGCTATCGACCTGCTCCGCCTTCCGACCCAGCGCATCGAGGTTGGGCTGGATGTTGAACAGCTGATCAACCTGCTCGCGCAGATCCGACAGACTCTCATCGGTGCTGCTCAACCACGCTTCGGTTTCCGCCTGCCCTTCCCTAACCCGCATGATCTCCTTGTAAACGGAACGCATTTGCTCCATGCTGTCCTGAACGGACTCGCGACTGCGATTGAGGCTGCTTAGCTCCTCCAGACCCGCCTCAATCGATGGGCGCGCCGCCTCCAGGCGCGTGACCTGTTCGGACAACCCGTCGACGCCGTCGCCCAACCGATCGAGTTCGGCCTGTAGAGCTCGAACCTGACCGCCCTCATCAGACAACTGCTCCAAATTCGCTCCGACACCCGCAATCTGGGTTAACAGGCTCTGCGTTCTGAGCGACAGCTCCTCGACCTCGGCGCCGCTCGCGTCCAACCTGTCGAATCGCGCCTCGCAGTCGACCAGAGACTGCCGCAGGTCGGCGATCCGTTGGCTCACGGTCTCCAGACCGCGGTTCTCCAGCTCGAATCGCTCTTCGTTCCGCCGCAGCTGGTCCCTCAGCTCGCCAAGGTCTTCGCGAGTATTCTCCTCGATTCCTCGAATCTCCTTCTGTCGCGCTTCGATCTCTTCGCTACTGCTGAGGACTTTGTCGTGCACGTCCCTCAGCCGGGACATACCAGACTCGATTTCTGTAAGCGCTGCACGGTGCCCTTCTTGCTTCTCCAGCCCCTCATCGATCTGCCTCATCACAGCTGACAAATGCGCTGCTTGATCGTTCGCTCGATCGATCATGTCACGCTGTCGCTCGAGAACCGCCGCCTTTTGAGTCACCTGATTGGCAAGCGACTTCAGCGTCGTAAGCTCGTGTCGTGTGCCCGAAACACCTTTGGCAATCTCGCCTAGCTCCTCGAGCGCCGCCTGGACTGATTCGATGTCGCAGCGACTCTCCGCCGCGTCCCGCGCCACCTCGCGTTGCTCCTCCTCGAGCTTGGCAAGGCGCGACATCGCGTGATCGTAAGCTCGCGTCATCTCGGCCTGCCGCTCGCGAGCGCGGGAGAAGCCTTCACCGGCCTCTCGAGACTGGCGACGGATGTCCTCCACCTCGGCCCGCAGTTCCCTGTATGGATCGCCGCCGGAAACGAACTCGTCGATCTCCTGTTTGAGGTTGACGGCACGATCGGTTTGCTCGTTGAGCTCCCGCATGCGTTCCGCGATCTGTGTCGCCTCCTCCGAAGTCCTCGACAGCCGCTCCTCGATACGCGACTGATCGCCCGAAAGGCTATCAGCCTTCTCTCTCACGTACGTCAGCTCTGTAGTGATACGATCGATGGCCGTCATACCCTCTTCCAGTCGACCGAGCCGCGTTTCAATCGAATCCATCGTCCGCTGAGCCTCGAGTAGTGGCCCCGATAGTCGGTTCAGCTCGCGGGCAGAACTGTCCGCATGTTCGACCAACGCCTCTAGTTCGGACCTGCCGCTCTCGATGCGCTTGAGCATCTGGCGCAGCTCGTCCTTGCCAAGCAGCCCTTTAAGGAACCTAGCCATGTCCTCACCTCTCAGGTTGGTCCGCAAACCCGACAGTCGGTCGGCGGCGGCTTGTAGGTGTGGACAGATAATCAGGGCAAGCGGCGGGCCAGCTGGCCCGATCAACTAACTCTTGCAACAGCTGTGCTTACAACCAGGGGCCAGGTGGCCGGATGATAGAATTTTCCGGGATTGTGCAGGTAGTTAAGACGTAGGTGGCCCGGCTAACGTCAAGGCTGACGGGGCGCTATTGGCGTTGCGCAGCCTCCGACGCCTTCGTTCTTGCCGAGCGACCCGCCGATGAGGGCGGCGGCGCCGGCTGGTGATCGACGACGAGCACGCCCGGTTCTGTCCTCGCCGCCTGTTGCTGCGGTGTGAGCCGGCCGGTCCATCTCAGATCGTCGTCGGTCGCGCGGCGGGCGTCCGGGCCCGGCGAGCCGACAGTGAACGATTCGGGGCCGAGTTCTATATAGTAGTAGGAACCCCAGGGATCTTCGGCTTTGTGCTGGGCAACCTGCAACCATGCGGGGAAGCTACCGGGTTGCGGGTACTTCCCTTCTTCCGCTGACTTCTCCACATCCGCTGCGATCGTCTTCAGCGCACGACGGGCAGAACGTGTCCTGAGGGCATCGCTCACGGGGCTGCTTAGTTGAATCACGCGTTCACGGCTTCGCGGCTCGGCCATCGCCAGGCCGCCAAAAAGGAGAAATACCAAGACTATCTTCTTCACTCTCGCCTCACCTTCGCGCCCAAGAAACTCTGAATTCGTATGTCACCATATCGACAAGGGCATCGACCAGTTCGCCGTAGGCTCCATCCGGATCCTCAGCATCGAACACAATGTCCTTTCCTCCGAACACCCCTACCTGGCCTACTCGCTTGGTGACACTTCCAGAGCGGGACCAGATCGACGCACCACTCACCGTATCGACCATGCGCACGGTAAGAGTAGCATCGACATCCGCCGCCGCACCCATGTTCTTGAAGTCCGTGAACGAAATGACAGGTCGAACTTCCGACACCTCCAGTTCGCCGGCAAAGATGGTTGCCACTCCGTATTTCTCTCCCAGCGCCTTATACGTCGCCGGATTCAGCCGGCTGCCATTGAGATCTTCGAGCACTTGATCTTCAGTTCCCAACTCAACGATCGGAACCAAGCCCTGATCGAGTCGGATCATCTCTATGAACCGCTGCGTCGCCATCGGACCAAGCTCGCCTTCGTTGTTGGATTCGATCTCGATGATCGCCAACACCTCATGCTCCTCCAGATCGATACGCGGTGGGACCATCACCTTCGTTCCACCGCCGCAACCAAGCAGTGCAGCCACCGGAACCGCCATGATTACGAATCGCAGCAATGCACGCATGTGAGATCTCCTTCGGAATTGGCACGCCGCCGAGCTTCGCCGGCGACTCGCGCCGATCAGTCAGTTATCAGAGTAGTACCAAAAACTCGGATGATCCGGGTCCTCGCGCTGCTCCTCTTCTTCAGGACAGATCATCGGTACCTCAGATGCCACGAGCTCCAGGCCTTCAACGCTCAGGAACACTCCACAGCCGAAACACCGGCATTCCTCACCTTGCTCAAGCTCGTAATGAAGATCGCCGCATTCCGGACAGAACATCCGCGTGATGATCAAGCCGGTGGGCAACATCAACGAGAACAGGTAGGTCACTACTGGATATCGAGCCACGACGCGTCTCCTCACCGAAGCGAGGCAGGACAGGGGTACAGCGACCGGCAGGGGATGCGGTCCAGGTACTGTTCGCGCTGTTAAGGTCGACCCACGACCTCAGCGCAGTTGTCGCAGAGGCCATCCTCCCACCACTCCTCGTCCCGCTCCACCCGGCCCCCACACATGAGACAAGCCTCGTCGGCGTCGCTCTCCCACCCGCACGACTCGCATAGATGCAAGTACTTACGTCCGGGGTCGATTTCGGCGCCGCACTGCTGACACAGGTCCATGTTGCTCCCAAGTGCAGGAATCGTTGATACTTATGTGGGCGGAGGCGGCGGGGTCGCTCCAGGGATTGGTCAGGGACAGTGCGGTAGGAGGGTATCGTTGTACCCCACGGCGGGCAGAAGTTCCGCCTTCCGCTTGTCCGGCGCGGGATGGTCGCGTCTATTGCAGAGTGCCCCGGGCCGCTCAGATTCGCGTCACCACTGGAGTATGCGCCATGCATCGCCTCACCGTATCAAATCCCCTATCAGCCCGGGCCGCCTACACGGTACTCGCCGCGACCCTGTTGGCAGCGTGCCTTCAGCCAGCTGACGATCGGCCGCTCGATGGACCTTTTGACCACCTTCTCACGCCCAGCAACGAGAGCTTTCTGCACATTTCCTCGTACGACACGACCGGCGGTAACGTCGATCGCCTCGAGGTCGCCGAAGGCGACTCCGCCGTGCTGCTCGACATTGAGGGACCCGGCATCATCCGGCACATCTGGATCACCGTCTTCAGCCGCGACCCTCACTACCTGCGGCGAATCGCTCTCAAGATGTATTGGGACGGAGAGTCAGAACCGTCGGTGTCAGCGCCGCTGGGTGATTTCTTCGGCAACGGATTCGACAAGCGGCATTATGTGGCTTTGCCGATGGGAGTCTCGAGTGGTGGCTTCTATGTTTATCTGCCGATGCCGTTCAAGAACCGGGCGCGCATCGTGGTGGAGAACGGTACAGGTCGGACGATCGACGCCTTCTACTACAATATAGATTTGGTCCAGGTAGATGATCTACCGAACGACGTCGCTACCTTCCACGCCTGGTGGCATCGGGACCCGCGAACGACTAGCCCCGAGCCTCACCTCATCATCGATGCGAAGGGAAGCGGGTACTTCGTCGGCCTATCGATGAACACCGAATCCCACGCCGGCCATATCGGTTTCCTCGAGGGCGATGAGATCATCTATATCGACGGCGAGTTCCGAGGGATGGGGACGGGGACGGAGGATTATTTCAACGGAGGCTGGTACTTCGATCAAGGCGAGTTCGCGGCTCCCTATCACGGCGTTGTCGTGAAGGATGACGACTTGGCGCGTATCGCGGCCTATCGCTGGCATGTGCCGGACCCTATCGCGTTCCAAGACTCCATTCGAATCGAGCTAGAGCACGGCCATGCCAACGACGAAGTCGCCGACTATGCAACGGTGGCCTACTGGTACCAGACCGAGCCCCATGCGTCTCTCCCACCGCTGCCGCCACCCGACGCGAGGCGCACACTGAGCGTGAAGATCCCAAGCAGTGCCGTGCCGGCTGACTCGATCGCCACCGACTTCACCCGTGACGGCCTGGCGGCCAGAGTCCCCGTGGTTCGTCCTGACGTCTACGAGGTACGAGTCATCCCTATCGGTGGTCCTGATCGCGGTACGGTCGACTTCCGCGTCGAAAACGGTCCGCGACGCCGCGTCTCGTTGCATTCAATCGACGCCGATGTTGCGCTTCCCGCCTCGGTCATCGATACCGTCGCCGCTGCCGGACATATCACCGTCCAGGCGAGCGGCAATGCAGACGTGCGGCTGGCTGCGGTTCACCTGCGACCGCTGCAGCGGTGGGCGCGGGAGTGGAACGTGGTTGGCCCGTTCGCCAACCCACAACACCTCGGCACGGAGTACAGCCCCGCCATCGACAGCGTCTATGGACCGGAGACAAACCCTCAGCTCGCCTCGTCGTACAGTGGCCTCGGCGGCGCCACCGTCCGCTGGACACGGGCGACCGCCGGACTCGATGGACGTGTCCGACTGAACGGCCACTTCACCCCCAACGATTGGGTCGTCGCATACGCGCAGGCGTTCCTCTACTCGCCCGACGAACGTCAGGCCATCCTGATGCTCGGCGCCGACGATGCGCACGTACTGTGGGTGAACGGAGTGAGATCGTCCGAGCGGCAAGGCCGCCACGTGTCGGTCGCTGATGAGATCGAGGTTCCGGTGACTCTGCAACCCGGTTGGAACCGCGTGCTGCTCAAGATCGCCGACCTGGACGGCGGTTGGGCGTTCCTGGTTCGCGTTGCGGACCCAACCGGTCAGCTGCGCTGGTCAGCACGACCTTAGTCGGCAGGCGCTGGCTTCTACATGAACCACTTCCCCTGTCCGTGCACGGCGTCTCCGAACTCGTGCATCAACTTCATCTCGTCGTCGTCCAGCGGACCCCGTTGAATGCCCTCGAGGTTCGCCTCGAACTGCTCGACGTTGCTGGGCGCGGTCATGCAGACATGGACGTGCGGATTGGAGAGCACGAAGCGGTAGCACTGGTCGGGCGTGGGGATGGGCCCATCTTCCGGCCAGCCCTTCGGACGCCGCAGAAGATAGCCCCAGCGAGTGGCCGTGTAGCTGACGACGCCCGCGTTATGTCGTGCTACGAATGGAAAGATCTCTTCTTCCGCTCCTCTGTGGGCGGCGTTATAGCGAATCATGTAGACATCGAGAGCGTTGCTTTCGGCAAGCTGCCCGGCAAAGATGCGGTCGTGACATGACATCCCGATGAATCGCGCCTTCCCTTCCTCGCGCAACCGATGCATCTCTTCAAGCGCCTTCTCTGGAAATTGCTTTGGTTTCATCACGCCAAGGAACAAGAAGATATCGATGTAGTCGGTGCGGAACTGACGAAGTCGCTTCTCCAGCGTGCGCCGCAGATTCTGGTAGCCGATCAGATAGTTGTAGGCACCGGTCGCGATCACATACCTGTCGCGCTCCCGCTGAGACAGATCGCGGAGCGTCGTCACCATCTGGCGATCGAACCCATAGGCGAAGAAGTAGTTGATCCCCGCATCAAGTGCCCGGTGGACCGTCTGCTTGCCCGGCCTGTTGGAGGCCGAGAGCCCAAGGCGATGAACCGAAAGCTCCGTATCTCCGAGGACCGTGCGAAGGAAATCGCTCATTCTTCCGACGCTTTCCCAACGGCGCGCTCCAGTGCCTCCTTCTGGACGCGCGAGTGAGAGTCGTTCCACACAGGCTCACCTGATCGCAACACGATCGCTTGCGGCGACTGGTGTGGGATATTCAGCCGACGCGCCAGGTCCTGCGATAACTCGCGCGCCGTGATGACGTCTATCTGGAAGACGGGCGTATCGGGGTGTGACTCGACGAACTCGAGGACCTCCTCCCGCGCCCAACGCGATGTGCCGCAATACGGGCTGTGCTTGAAGACGACCGCAACAGCCGCCTCCAGGAGTTCATCCAGGTCCGCTTCCTTCCAAACCTCGCGCAGCATGATACGCCCCTCTGCCGAACCACCTCCGAACCAACGCGCACGATATCCTTCTGTTAACGCCTCCCCGATCATGGTGCAAGACGGCCAGACAGCAAAGTCTTGACGTTGGGGAACGCCATGCCGAGCTTAGAGTTGTGGCCTTTCGACGGGCCACGGTATCCCCCCGCTTGGGCCAGTCAAACCCACGTACCCCGTCCGCTCGAGCCTGTCGGCTGTCGTATTCGTGCTGCCAATCGGGCTCAACCCACTTGCTTCATCGCTTGGTTGCAGGAGGGACCCGTGATTTCATCGCAACCCAGCTCCGAGAGCGTCCGCTACGTTGCTGGCGTCGACGGCTGCCGGAACGGTTGGGTCGTCGTGCTCCTCGAGTTGGAGGAAGACAGCGGTGTGACGAGCGAGCTGTGCCGGGTCGTTCCCAGCTTCGCACACATCGTTAAGCTACCCGAGTCGCCTCGCTACATAGGCGTCGACATGCCTATCGGCTTGCCACTCGTTGCCGTTCCCGGCGGCCGTGCCTGCGATCGCGAAGCCCGAAGAATGCTAGGCAAGCGAAGAGGCACCAGCGTCTTTGCGCCACCGGTCCGCGCCACGCTTTCCGCCGATACCTACGAGCGCGCTGTGGCTGTCAACCGAGCCAGCTCGAAGCACGAAATCGCCATCAGCCGGCAGGTCTACGAACTGTTACCCAAGCTCCGTGAAGTGCACGACACGCTGAATCCCGAACTGCAACTCAGAATCCGCGAAGTCCATCCGGAGCTCAGCTTTGCCGCAATGAACGGAGACCTTCCGCTCGAGCACTCGAAGAGAACGGCGGCAGGAATCAAGGAACGGCTCGAGTTGCTCGAAAGAAGCTTCCCGAATGTCCGTGGCGCCCTCGAGTGTGGCACCATGGACTACGTGAGGCGCGATGACATACTCGACGCCTACGCGGCGGCGTGGACCGCCTGGCGAATGTCTCAAGGAAGGGCTCGTTTTGTACCGGAGAGTCCGGAGCTCGATTCTCGCGGACTAAGGATGGGAATCTGGTTCTGATCTGCGGCTAACCTCGTTCGGTCTTCTTCAACCGCCAGCCATTCTCGCTGGGCTCGAAGATCAGTCGCAACCTAAACCGCGTCGTCTTCTGCTCGCCGGTTCTTGCATGCCGGAAGGAAAGCGTGCACTCGATGGTGGCAACGGCACCATCCTCCTTGAACTCGAGCCCCCGTGGTTCATATGTCACGCTCAGCTGTTCGGTACGCGTGAACAGCGCGCGGAGGAAGCGCCGGTTGTCACCGGGAATCGGACCGCGGTAGAGGTCGTCGCGCAGGACGGCCTCGTCCTTGGCCTCGACCGCCTGGTTGTACGTCTGGACCATGGCGACCAAGACCTGCTCGTTCAGCGCCTCGGAGTCCTGGGCGCTACCGGAACGTGGAGCCCCGAGGACCATGGCAACGAGACCCAGCCACAGAATATGCCGCATCGCTAAACTCTTGTTTGGCAAGGCACTTAGCGCGGGGGTAACGCGCGAGTTACGACGGGGAACAATGGTAGTACAACGGCGGGTCTGCTCTTCTTACCGGGAACTGGCGAATAGGTTCCGCGTCAGATCTTCCGGGAATCTACCGCCTGTTCGCGCTTGAACTTCCGCAACAGATCCTCGATCCGTTCCGGAATGAGGAGCCGGTCGGCGATCGAGGCAACCTCTTCGGCCTCGCGCCACGCCGCTTCCAGCACGGACAGCTCACCTTCCAAGGCACGCTGCTCGCTGTTCTCATGGGCCGCCATCTCCAGCGCGAGTCTAACGTTCGGATCTAGTTTCCTGAGTACGGAAACATCCTTCTCGAAAATCGCGCCTTCGCCCCGAACCTCTCCCTTTTCCGGCGCGATGTGAGAGAAGAAGCGCTCCGGACTGCGGGCCTCCTCGATCATCGTCACAGCCTGCCGCACCTGGGCGTCCGAGCCGCCCCACTCGTTCACATGAGGGAGAATGCGTCCAGCGGCGCGCAGGGCGGTCGGACCCGACAGCACGGCTCTCTGGCGCTTGCCGGCGCCTTGCTTCAGCCAGAGAAATTGCCGTTCGCGGGGCCGGTACGGCACTTCCAGCGACCAGCCATCTGCACCATCGGATCTGTAGAACAGGACCGTGCCGGCTTCCTTTGGGGTGATGATGAGTCGATTGTCGTCGTCGTCACGCACACGGGTTACCACCCGGTTTCGTGCGATACCAATGATCACAGGCAGGATGTTCGCTCCGAGGATCGCCGCCCCAACGCCAAGCACGATCTGCACACCGGCGGACATGGCGCTCGCCACTCTGCGGCGCCAGAACTGGCGGCCATATCTCCAAGCGGCGAATTCCCGGCGCTTCGGATTCCCGATGCGCACCAACTGCACACCTTCCGGGAGCATCGCCATCCCGATATGGTCGGTGGAGAAGCTGTTCGGCGTGTCGAAATACTTCTTCTCGCACTCCTCGATCGCTTCCCAGCGCTCTTCCAGTGGCGACAGGTTCCAGCGTCGGCACCGCTCGCAGATCACCCAGAGTCGCCCCTTGTCCTGGTCGAAAGCGAGGCGCCGGCCGACGGGAAAATTTTCCACGGTCTGGTTCGATCCAAGATCGTGATTGCAGAAGATGCACGTGCGAAACATCCGGGACTATTCCTCCCTCTCCGCCATACCCTCCAGCTCGGCCATCGCCTCTTCCGGCGTGGCGCTGCCACCGACGATCTCGCGCCGGAGCTTGTTCAGTAGATTCTCGACCCGTTCCGGAATCAGCAGACGATCTGCGATGGAGGCAATCTCCTCCGCCTCGCGCCACGCCGCCTCGAGGATCGCCAGCTCCCCTTCCAGCGCTCGCCGCTCGCTCTCCTCGTGCGCCGCCATCTCCAGCGCGAGTCTCACGTTGGGCTCCAACTCCTTGAGCTTTGGTCCGGCGCTCCCATGCACCCGCTTGCGGCTTCCCGAAGCTTCCGCGAATAGTCTCTCCGGCGCCCGGGACTCCTCCACTATCTGAACGGCTTGTTTGACCTGCGACGTGGTCCCACCCCAGCTGTTCACCCGGGGGAGAATGAGCCCCGCCGCGCTGACCGCTGTCGAACCCGTAAGCTCCCTCCTTTCGGTCTTTCCCTTGCCGACCGTTGAGAAGAGGCCCGATTTCTCCTGAGTCTTGTATGGTACGAGCAGAGACCACTCATCGGATCCCGAGTTCCGTCGCAGTTGCACCTTCTTCAGGTCCTTCTTGATGACCGAAAGCCGGTTTCCTTCCTCATCACGAACTCGGGCGACCACCTTCGAATTTCCACCGAACACGAAGAACCACCAGATATCGGCGCCCAGCGCCGCGGCAGCCACCGACGCGACAACGGCGCCGCCGGTGACGACCATGCTTTGAATGCGGCGCCGCATGAACTCCCGGCCGTAGCGCCAGGCAGCGAACTCGCGGCGGCGCGGCTTGCCGATGCGCACCAGTTCCAGCCCCTCCAGCAGTCGCGCCATGCCTATGTTGTCGGTGGAGAATCGCTGTGGTGTATCGTAGAACAACCGCTCGCATTCCTCGATCGCTTCCCAGCGCTCCTCTAGCGGCGACAGGTTCCACCGACGGCAAACCTCGCAGATAACCCATAGCCGGCCTTTGGCGCCGTCGAACGCGATACGCCGACCGATCGGGAAGTGCTCGACTTCTCGATTCGTACCCAGGCTTCGGTTGCAGTAGATGCAGGTCCGATACATCTCGGTAGTCGGTAGACAGCAAGCGGTGAGTGTTTGACGGTCCTTGGATTGGGGCCTAACCCGGCCGCCGCTCATTCCCGCTCATCTATACGATTGATGGTTCGGGGCTGTTTCCTTCTATCGTCTATAGGTACTACACGGCAAGGCAACCCGCTATTCTGGCGAGTTGACAACGTTATATGACTTTCCAGCGGGTCCACCTTTTGCTATGTATGAACTACTCAAGCGGAATCCCCAGAAGCCTGTACATCGCGGCATACACTGGAATGGATGGAGGACTACATGAGCTCATCGGGCAAGCTCCTGTTTGTAGGCACGCTGGCGGTCACTCTGGCCCTTACCGCGAACAGCTGTAGCGTTGAGTCAACATCACCAGCCAACGAAACCACCGTCTCAATCCTGTTGACCGATGCGCCAGGCGACCTGGAACACGCCTGGGTCAAGATCATGGGCATCTATCTACAGGGAGGAGGCGACGAAGGCGACGGCGACGGCGGCAGAGTATGGCTGTTGGATGAAGAGACCGGTTGGATAGACCTGCTCGAGTTGTCGAACGCAACGGTCGAACTCGTCAAAGACGTGCCGGTCCCTGCCGGCCACTACTCTCAGCTCCGACTTGTCCTCGGAGACGTGGCAATCGTAGATACCGAGGCGAAAGTCTTTGCCACCTCAGACGCGGATCTTTCCGAACTGCCCGGAGAGCTGACCGCTGCTGGACTCGCTCACTGTCCCAGTTGCGATCGTTCCGGTCTCAAGGTTCGGCTGCCCGGTGGAGGCGTTGTCCTGGAGGAGGCAAACACGATCATCGTGGACTTCGACGTGAGCCAGACATTCGGGCGCGAACGAGGCAACTCCAATCGCTGGGTCATGCACCCGGTACTCATCGCCACCGATTTTACGACGGCCGGAAAGGTCACCGGTAAGGTGTCCATCGCAGACGGCTTCACGCTTCCAAGCTGCAGCGAACGTCCGGTTACCCTACAGGATTTCATTCCCATCGCGACGAACTCAGAAGGCGACAAAGCCGGTACGGTGGACGACCAGGCACAGTTCACGATTCCGTATCTCACTCCCGGTGAATACACGCTCGGGTTCCTGACACCCGTCGAGATCGACATCAACGGCACGCTCTGGTCGGTAACCTTCGAGGCAACGGCCGACCCGGGAACCGTAACGGTAGAGCCCGGGCAAGTCGCGACCGCTGATTACACCGTCTCGGGAGCGACCTGCACCAGCGGTTGACCGTCGCACACTGATAAGTTCTAGATGCGCAAAACCCGGGTGTGCAAGATGAACACGCCTGGGTTTTGTTTGCCTACCACCGTGGGTTCTAGGAACCCGGTCGAATCAGCTTCCGCTTCTCCTTATCGATCCAATCATCGGTCCCGGATGGCGTGAGCAATCGATCCGCAATGGCAGCCACCTCCTCTGCCTCGCGCCAGGCGGCCTCCAGTGCGGCCAACTCACCCTCGAACGCGCGACGCTCGCTCTCCTCGTGCGCCGCCATCTCGAGTGCGAGCCGCGCCCTCTGGTCCATCAGAGTGAAGCGCGTGCGTTGCAGGATCCCTGAAGCCTCTGAAAACAAGCGATTGGGATCCCCAACATGCTCGATCAGGTCCACGGCATGTTTTACCTCGGCCTGCGTACCCCCGAACGAATTGATTCGCGGGAGTATATGACCGGCCGCGCGAACGGCCGGCGACCCATCGAGAAGCACAATCGTTCGCGGACCTTGCCCGCGCGCCCGTCGTAGCCAGCCCCATGTCTCACGCGGACGATACGGCACCTTGAGTGACCAGCCTTCCTCACCCTCTCCCGCCACCAGCTCGAGTTCCTTCAGATCCTTGCGCACAACCGGCAAGCGGTTGCCACGATCATCACGCACGCGCGCTACGACACGCGAATTCTCGTCGGTGAGAAAGAACAGAGCCAGGGGGATCCCCGCAAACAGCAAGCCGAGCGTTTGAGCTGTCGCCTTGAGCACGCGGGACGCGCGCCGCTTGATGAACTGCTTTCCGTAGCGCCAGGCGGCGAATTCGGGACGCAGCGGTCGCCCGATGCGGACCAGCTCTAAACCCTCCCTAAGGCGAGCGAGAGCTATGTTCTCAGTGGAAAGGCGCTGGCGTGTGTCTCGAAACTGCTTCTCGCATTCCTCGATCGCTTCCCAGCGCTCGTCTAGAGGCGAGAGGTTCCAGCGCCTACAGCGCTCGCAGATCACCCACAACCGGCCTTTCTCCTGATCGAACGCCAGCCGACGGCCGACCGGGAAGCTCTCAACGACTTCGTTCCCGCCGAGTTTGCGGTTGCAGTATATGCAGGCCCGGTACATCAGTAAGCGTTAAGTGGCAAGTGGTAAATGGTCCTGCTTCGAGCTCTGTACACACCGGCCGGTCAAGAAGATCCGCTATTTCGTACCAGCGAGCTTTCTTCGTTGCCTGCGGATCCAGTTCTCGACGCTCTCGGGGATCAGCAGGCGATCGGCAATCGAAGCAATCTCCTCTGCTTCACGCCATGCTTCTTCCAGCGCCGCCAATTCGCCTTCGAAGGCGCGCCGCTCGCTCTCCTCGTGAGCCGCCATCTCCAGGGCAAGGCGTACTGTCGCTTCCATCTTCGCCACCTTCGTCGCATCAACATAGAACACCTTGTTGAAGCGCTCCTTCCCTCTGGAGACAGCGGGCGCCGGCACCGCTCGCAAACCACCCACAGCCGCCCCCGCTCCTGGTCGAAGGCCAGGCGGCGCCCTACCGGGAACTGCTCGACGAGCTCGTTCCCGCCGAAGTTCCGCTGACAGTAGATACAAGCCTTGTACATCTTCTCTAAGCGACGTCCTTCTCTCTACTCAACCCGACGATATCGGCCGCGACGGTGTTTCCACGTTCTGTTTCATATAGAGATACACGCAACAGGTAGCCTCTATTCCTCTGACTACAAAATGGCCGCGATCGAGAGTCCCCGATCGCGGCCATCCAGTCGGATACGAAATGGTAGTTACGTCGCTAGTTCGTTCCCATCATAGCGTCACGAACCGCCTTGAATTCCGTTCCTTCGTTCCAGCGCGGGAACATGGTCCCATTGGCCAACTCGTATCCGATCAGGAAGTAGATATGCAGGTCGTCCAGGGCCCCTGTCAGATCCCACTCTTCGCTGTACTCATCGCCCGGCTGATGGTAGTTGCGAGCCGTCCATTCGTCCTTCATCTGCTTAGTCCACTCTTCGCCGTGCTCCACGTGCTCGTTGCCGCTGTCGGTGTAGAGCGCCGGGACACCCTGCTTGGCCAGCGGGAAGTGGTCCGATCGATAGAAGTATCCCTTTTCCGGTTCGGCGTCCGGCTTCACGACCCTGTCCTGCTCCCCGGCGTACTTGATCAGGTACTCATCCATCTCTGAGTTGCCATAGCCGACCACGAAGATGTCGCGCATCGGGCCGTAGATGTTGAGACCGTCGATATTGATCGCCGCCACGGTCTTCTCGAGCGGATAGATCGGGCTCGTGGCATAGTATGCCGCGCCCAGCAGCCCCTGCTCTTCCGCCGTCGTCCACCAGAACACAACCGAGCGCTTCGGCTTCGTCTCCAGCGAGGTGAACGCCTCGGCCAGCTCGAGAATGCCGGCGGTCCCCGTCGAGTTGTCCAGGGCGCCGTTATAGATCTGGTCGCCCTCAAGACTCGTGTCCATCCCCAGGTGGTCCCAGTGACCCATATATATGACATACTCCTCGGGACGCTCGGTGCCCGGCAACAGCGCGAAGACGTTGTTCGAGGTGGAGAAATCGACCGTGTTCTGAATCGTCGCCGACGCCGTTAGACCCATAGGTACCGGCTCGAAATCCCTGGACAACGCCGCGTCCTTCAGTGCGTCAAGATCCAGCCCGGCCATCTCGAAGAGTTCTTCCGCCACGTAGTACTGGACCCAACCTTCGAAGATGACCCGGGACATGTTGTTGTCCGCGGGGACCATCCCGAACTGCGGGCCCGCCCAACTGCCTTCAACCGTGTTCCACCCGTAGGCGGCGGGCTCGGTCTCGTGGATGATGATCGCGCCAGCCGCGCCCTGACGTGCTGCTTCCTCATACTTGTACGTCCAGCGGCCGTAGTATGTCATGCTGCGACCATTGAACAACTCGGGATCCTGAGTGAAGAAGCCAGGATCGTTGACCAGAATCACAACCGTCTTCCCCTCGACATCGAGCCCCTCGTAATCGTTCCAGTCATACTCCGGCGCGACGATGCCATAGCCGACGAACACGAGCTCCGAGTCCTCGAGATCCGCAGAGTCGACCACCCGCGTGGTCCAGGCCATGAAATCGTCACCGTAGTCATACTGGTGAACGGTCCCTCGCTGGCGAACGCTGAGTGTCATATTCGGGTCGGCCGCGATGGACACCAACGGGACTTCCTGGACCCAGCTGTCGCCATTCCCGGGCTGCAACCCGAGACGCTGAGCCTCGGCGACCAGATACTCGATCGTCTTCTCTTCACCAGCCGTCCCCGGTAGCCTGCCTTCGAACTCGTCGGCGGAAAGCGTTTGGATGTGACGTGCCAGATCGTCGGTCGTGATGGTCTCCAACGCCGCGTTCACCTGAGCATCCCGCTGATCGCCGGCGCACGCTACGACCATTCCGATCGCTGCGGCGAGCATGAGCCCCGCGGACATCGTCTTGTTCATGTGCTCCTTCCCTCATTGCTGAGCGTTTCTCGCGTATTCACTGGAGTCTCCCGCGCCGAGTTGTAGTCACCGCGCGGGTGTTTCGCTAGTTGGGGTTCATCTGGAATCACCTGGGAACGTAAGCGGGCGCGCCCCGGATGCAAGCTCGTCACTCGACGCAAGATCGACCGCCAGATCCGTCTCACAGCACCGCGGCAAGATACAGCGCGATGCCCAGAACCAGGTTCGTCGAGAGGATCCACACCACGTTCGCGCCCAGTGCCGGAATCGGCACCGGTTCGTTCGGCGCTCGAATCCCCCAGCCCACCGGCTTCGGTAGGAAGACCGCGCTCGGAACGATCGCCGCGGCCGCCAGGAGCGGCAAGGAATCGACCCCAACGCTAACCAGTATCAATACGGGGACGAGGACCGCCGCAATGATATAGAGCCGAGCCGACCATGTACGGCCCAGCAGGAGGACCAGATTCCTTCGCCCACCTGCGCGATCTGCCTCTTCGTCCGGGAATTCGTTTAGCAGAAGCAGGTTGAAAGTCATGAGAAAGGCGGGTATCGATGCCGCGATGGACGCAGCCTCGTAACCGCCCGTCTGCACCAGCGTTGTCCCGATGACCGGCAACGCGCCCAGTCCCAGCCCCGCAAACAGCTCGCCGACGTATCCGCGAGCCAGGACATTGCTGTACACGAACGCGGCGACGGCACCGACCGCCAGTATCGGCAGCAACGTCCACCCGTAGATCAGCGAGAAGAAGACACCAACCACAACTCCGACTGCACCTCCTACCAAGCCCAACGTCACTGCGTGCCGGTAACCCAGTGTCCCGGCCGGCAACGTCCCACTTCCGCCGCTGAACGGCGTGCGCTCAGTCTGGAGGTCAATACCGCGCTTGAAATCACTTGCCTCGTTGAGCGCATTGACCGCCACGTGCATCCCCAGAAGGCCCAACAAGGCGAGGCCCGCATAGGCCCAGTTGACCTGCCCAGCGTAGGCGGCCGCTCCCGTCCCGACAGCGATCAGGGTGAAAGGCAGTGCGAGAAACGGGGCGCGAGCGACCCGGGCATACGAGGCGATGCTCATTCGGCTCTCCGGTATGACGATGTTTTGATGGTGGGACGCAGCCAGGGTACGGTATGGTGGCGAGGGATGCAAGAAGCGTGAAACGGTAAGGAGTAGCTGGTAGGGGGTAGGGAGTGGGGAGGGCCGGTGGACGACGGGGTACGCGTTCGCCAGATTTCTGGCTCACCTCAAGAGTGGAGGAAACGGATGATCGAGCGGCCAAATCCATCTGAGCATGACGAATACTTCGGCAGGTACATTAGACTGGTTCCCGAAGGGGACATCCTGGCTATACTCGAGAGCGAATTAGAGACAACACTCGGCCTGCTGGCGACGATAGTGACCGACAAAGAGACCTATCGGTATGCGGACGGCAAGTGGAGCATCCGCGAGGTGATCGGTCACATCATCGATTCGGAGCGGATGTTCCAGTACCGCGCCCTGGCCTTCGCCCGGCGCGACCCCACGCACCTGCCATCGTTTGAAGAAGACGATTACGCCCGAGAGTCGAACGCCCACTCGCGACCGCTCGCCGAGCTGGCCGCCGAATTCGAATCCGTGCGCCGCTCGACCCTCACCCTTTTCCAGAGCTTCGACGACGAGATCTCCAGGCGCAGCGGCAAGGCCTCGGTCTACGAGTTCAGCGTCCGCTCGTTCGCCTACATTCTCGCCGGGCACGAGATGCACCACCGGGGTGTGATTGAAGAAAGGTACCTAGGATAGCGTACAGGGAGTCGAGCGTGGGGATGGCTACCCCCTACTCCCTACCTCACTCCCCTCCACCGCCTCCCTCACCTTCCCCGCCTGCCACAAATGGCGCTTCTGATGACTGGCAAGCGCCCGCAACCACTGGCCCAGGCTAAGGCGCAGGATCCAAGCGGCGGGTGACGTGACCTTGATGCGGGCCAAGTCGAGACCATCTGCTGCGTGAACGATGGTCTTGTACTTCTCTTGCAGGTTGGTGAATTCCTGAACGGCTTGGGGAATCTTCCAGTCTTCCTTGGGTTCTGGAACATAAAGGTGCGGCACCTTGAACGTTTTCGGCGGTGGTAGCTGGTCCCCACCGGTCACCTTGATGAACCAGTTTCCGAGCGCGCCGTACCTGAACGGCCCATCAGAGTACCGGCCATGTCGGCGACCATCGATGATCGCCGTGTCGAGGCGCGGCACTATCTTCCAGCCCATCACCAGGAGATGGTCGATGCACTCGGCCATCGACCAGCTCTTTGCTGACGGTCGTCTCACGAACAGCTCATCATCCAATCCGGTCACAAGCTCGATCAAACGATGACGGGCGTACTCGAATTCCTCCATTCGTTCTTCGAGCTCAGGAATCATCCGGGCGTTCCTTCGTCCGTAGCGGGTTCGCAAGACGGTGCTTCTTTATCCATTCTTCAATTTCCTCCGGTACTAGCAACCGATCGGCGATCGCTGCGATTTCTTCCGCTTCGCGCCACGCTTCCTCCAACTCCCGCAGCTCGCCTTCGAAGACGCGACGCTCGGTTTCCTCGTTCGCCGCCATCTCCAGGGCCAGGCGCACTTCCGGGCGCAGCGTTCTCAGCACGCTCGCATCGCGATCGAACAGCGCGCCGGCCGACCAGCCTTGCTTAGCCGAGGTCTCCTGAAATAGCCGTTCGGTATTCCGCGCTTCTTCCACGATATCGACAGCGTTGCGGACGCTCTTGTCGTTGCCACCCAGGAAGTTCACCTTCGAGAGGATTTTCGCAGCGGCGCGCAACGCCGCCGAACCTTCCAGCGTCTTCAGTTCGCCGCCACTCAGCACCCAATCGCGCCACCACTCGCGCAGCGCCACGCCCGACCGGTGGGGCACGCTGAGGCTCCACCCCTCGGGCGAATCGGATGTGACCAACCGGACTTCCTTTAGATCTGCACGCGTAAGCGGCAGCGGATTTCCATCCTCGTCACGGACTCGCGTGAGGATCATCTGCCGCCCCGTGAGCGAGAACACCAGCCCCTCGTAGAAGGAGACGAACGCGTTGTACACGATCGATGCTTCCACCGCTACGTGACGCCGCAAGAATTCCTTGCCGTACCGCCACCCGGCATACTCAGGCCGGAGAGGTCGGCCGATACGCACCAGGTCGACGCCCTCGCGCAGCCGCGCCAACCCAATGTTGTCCGTCGAGTAGCGAGTCTGAGTATCACGATAGTGACGCTCGCACTCTTCGATGGCCTCCCAACGCTCCTCCAGCGGCGTCAGGTTCCATCGCCGACACTGATCGCACACGACCCACAGCCGCCCCTTCTCGCCGTCGAAGGCGATCTTGCGGCCGACCGGGAAGTTCTCGACAGATTCGTTAAGGCCGAGATCGCGGTTGCAGTAGATACAGGTCTTGTACATCAGCAGATGAGCCAGAAAAGTGGACAAGTAGCCGAGTAGACCAGACTAGTATACGGCCCGCCGCCCGATCGTCTACCCTCATACCGTCAACTGGTCTACTTGTCCGCTCGTCGCGCTTGCGCCCCCGTCCGCCGGGCGCCCATCTTTCTCCGTCGCTTACCCAACCGGCGGAGGCAGATGACGCAGCTCAAGAGGCTGATCCACGAGGTCCACAGACGCTCGTTGTGGCAGGTTTTTGCCATCTATGCGGCGGTTGCCTGGGTCGTGCTCCAGATCGTCGAAGTACTGACCGGTGCCTACGGCCTCCCACCCTGGTTCCCCGGCCTCGCCGCGGCCCTTCTGCTCATGGGGCTGCCGTTTGTCCTGGCGACCGCGTTTGTCCAGGAGGGTGCGCCCGGAGCCGGACGTTCCGACCCAACCTTGATCCCGGAGACCAGCGACCCGGGCATCGAGCAAATCCAATACGCCGAGCCTGAAACCGTTGGCGTTCACCACGTCTTCAACTGGCGTAACGCCCTTCTGATCGGCGTCGCCCTGTTCGCCGTCTGGGGCGTGATCGCCTCCGTCTGGTTGCTGGTCGGCTTTCAAGGATTGGTCGTTCGCGCCGAAGCCGCCGACATCTTCACCGCTCAAGACAAGGTCCTCGTGGCCGGTTTCGAAAACGAAACCGATCAACCGTCGCTCGGCCTCGCCGTACGCGAAGCCGTCGCCACGGATCTCGCCGGTTCCGAATACGTGGAGGTCGCCGATCGCTCGGAGCTGAATGACGTACTGGAACGCATGATGCTCCCCGACACGGTGGCGTTGACCGAGGACATCGCCACCGAGATCGCACAACGCGAAGGTTACCCCGTCGTGATTTCGGGAGCGGTCACTCCCCTGGGTTCTGGCTACCAGATAACGGCTCGCATCATCGAGGCGAGCACCGGCGATGTTGCAGTACGCGTGCGAGAGACAGCGGCGAGCGATGCTGACGTCATCTCGACGGTGGAGCAACTGTCGCGTCTGGTCAGACGTCACCTGGGAGAGGCGCTCACCGATCTGCAGCGCAGCGAGCCATTGCCCCAGGTGACAACGAGTTCCCTCGAGGCGCTGGAGCTGTACGCCCAGGGATCGGCGTACGGTCGGGTGGGCCGGCTCGATCAGGCCATCCGACTCCTCGAGCAAGCCGTGGAGGTGGACACAGCCTTTGCCACGGCCTACCGCGCGCTGGGCATCCACCACGGCAACATTGGAAGATCGGCTGAATCTCAGAGATACGCCGATATCGCCTACTCCTTCAAGGATCGCCTGGCGCGGCGCGAACGATACCTGGTCGGGGGATCGTACCATTCGTGGCGCATGGATTTCGATTCGGCCATCCACTACTACGAGCTCGAGATGGAGCGCGACCCGAACTCGTACGTCGCAATCAATAACATAGGTGATCTCTACGAGCGGATGGGGCGCTACGAAGACGCGATGCTCCTGTACCGGCGCGCTGTCGAGTTGGCACCAGATCGTGAGACGCCGTATATCAACGTGCACAGCGCTGCGCGCACGCTTCACCAGCACGAAGCCGCAGACTCCGCTCTCGCAGTCATGGTTAGCCGGGACCCAAACACCTCAGCGACGCGCTTCGCCCAAGTCTCCGCTGCGGTCTACAGTGACGATTTCGAGCGTGGCAGATCGCACGCATTAGAGAACGCACACGACTCGCGGGATTTCATTTCTGCCTGGGGCTACTGGTATCTGTCATCGCTGTCAGCGATGAACGGACATAAGGCCAGTACTCTGGCCTACGCCGACACGGCGGTCGATGTCGCTAGTGCATCCGGCGTCGACATCGCTGGCTATCTGGCGGTTCAAAATCTCAGCTTCGCGATGCTGGCCGCGGGAGACCCTGAGCGAGTACTGCCGATTGTCGAACGCTCACGTGAGGCCGCTTTCGGCGAGACGACACCCTTCACTAGCCAGTTCTCTCTAGGAATCCTCGCCTCCAGCTATGCCCTCGCCGGCGATCTACTCGAAGCGCGGAGAGTTCTCGAAGCGATAGACTCCGTGACGCGGGTCACCGGTGTGCGCTCAATTGGACCCGCCGAACGCACACGCGGGATCATCGCGCTGCAGGAGGGCCGGGTTGCCGACGCTATAGAGCATCTGCAGCAGTCGCGCAGCCAATGGTATGGTATGCTCCGACGCGACACGGGTCTACTGCTCGCCGATGCCTACGCCGCGAACGGCGAACTCGGAAAGGCCGCCGCCCTGTACGACTCACTGACCACCAGCTACCTCCTCAACTTCATGGATCAGGGCCTGTACGGAACGACGCGCCCTCTTGCCCACGAGCGGGCCGCCAACGTCTACCTGGCGCTCGGCGACACGGCAAAGGCAATCGCGCATCTGACGAGTTTCGCCGCACTCTGGCAGAATGCAGACCCCGCGCTACAGCCACGCGTTGCTTCCGCCCAGAGGTTGCTAGAGCAGCTGGCCGGTGAAACCCGCTAAACGCCTGGTCGTAGGAAGTAAGCAGTGGGCGTGAGCACTTCTCTTTCTCGTTCTTCAGGAGTTCCTGCGATGCCGAGAGTGACATCTGTTCTTTGGGCTCCCCTTTTCTTGCTCGCGGTTGCCGGCCCAGGTTGGACACAGACGATAGGACAGCTCGAACTCGAGAAGGTGACGCTGACGACCAGCGAAGGCCCCGAGCAGAGCGTCGAGGCGGAGGAGGGGTTCCTCTACGTTCCGGAGCGTTGGGAGGACAGTACAGGCATCATCAAGCTGCACTTCTATCGATACGCCAGCACCGCGGACGATCCGATCGCGCCCATCGTATACCTGGCCGGCGGACCCGGCGGCTCCGGTTCCCGGAGCTCGCTGGGCGATCGCTTCCCCTTCTTTCAGGCGCTGCGCGAGCTCGGCGACGTTATCGCCTGGGACCAGCGTGGCACCTACTTCGCGGAACCTTATTTGCTTTGCCCGAACAGCTTCGACTACCAGCTACACGAACCCGGCGATCCCGTGGTGTATACGCCGATCCTCGAAGAATTCGCGGCGCAGTGCGTGGCCCACTTCGAGGATCAGGGAATCGACATCGCCGCCTACCACACTGTTGCCAGCGCCGATGACCTGGAGGCACTTCGCATTGCGCTGGGCGCGGACCAACTTACCCTCTGGGGCATCATCTACGGCACGCACCTCGCCCTGGCCTACATGCGCCGATACCCCGAACGGGTTCATGCGGCCGTACTCGCCGGCGTCGAAGGACCGGCCCACTCCTACAAGCTACCCAGCAACCTGGACAAGGTGTTGGCGCGGGTCGACAGCCTGGTGAGGCTCGATCCCGAAGCTCGCGCCATAACGCCGGATCTGCTCGGAAGCGTGAAGGCCGTCATGGCCCGGCTCGAGGAAGAACCGGTCCACGTCGAAATTCCTAGCCCGAGCGGCGAGATGGTCAGCGTGGGTATCAGCAAGTTCGACGTGCAGGACGCGTTCACCGATCTGCTGGGCGATGACGAAGACATCGCACTGCTCCCCCTGGCCGCAAAGGCACTCGAAGAAGGAAACTTCGCCCCGCTCGCACTGGTCGAGGCGCGGGGACGGCTCGGTCGCAGAGCATCGGCGATGGCCGCGGCGATGGACTGTGCTTCAGGAGCGACCGATGACAGACTGCAACGCATCGCCCGCGAGGCCCCGGAGAGCATTCTGGGAGACGCGACTCTATTTCCGTTTCCCCAAGTCTGTTCGTTCTTCCCGCACAAGGACCTGGGTGACGCGTACCGCGCGCCAGTTAGCGGCGAGATGCCCGTTTTGTTCATCAGCGGCACGCTGGACGCACGCACACCGCCCAGCAACGCCGAAGAGGTTCGCCAGGGCTTCCCGAACAGCGAACACATCATCATTGAGAACGGGACCCATGACGATGACCTCCTGATCGTGTCGCCGCTGATCCTCCAGGGCGTGCTGGAGTTCCTGAAAGGAGATCCGGTCAGCGTGCCACGGTTCGAGATCGAACGAAAGTTCGCGACCAGGGCGCCCTGGGAGCGGCAGTAAGACAGGGAGCGCAAATGAACAGCGAGCTACGTGACCTACCCGCACTCCCGCTCGACGAATGGGAGGAGACGCGCTGGACACTCCATCTCTATCTGCAGATCATCGGCAAGATCCGCCTGAAGCTCATGCCGCCACAGAACCACTGGTGGCACGTCCCGCTTTACGTGTCGAGCCGTGGTATTACTACGCGACCCATCCCCTACAAGTCGGGGGCATTCGAGATCGAGCTCGATTGCGTCGACCCGGCTGTACGCGTGAGCACGAGTACCGGCATCGGCGCCCAGTTCTACCTGCAGGGCCAATCGGTCGCTCAGTTTAACCAGAAGCTGTTCTCAACGCTGGATGACCTGGGGGTCGACGTAACGATTGTTGGAACACCGTTCGGTATCCCGATCACCACTCCATTTGCCGAGGACAACGAGCACGCGACGTACGACCCCGAGTACGTCCAGCGATGGTGGCAAGCGATGCTGGCGGTCTATGGCGTGATGTCGGAATTCATGGGCCGCTTTCAGGGAAAGACGACGCCGGTTCACCTCTTCTGGCACAGCTTCGACCTGGCGTTGACGCGCTTCTCCGGTCGACGGGCGCCGACCCGGGAAGGCGCCGACCCGGTGACTATGGAAGCATACTCTCACGAAGTGATCAGCTTTGGGTGGTGGCCAGGTGATGCGGATACTCGCCAGCCGATGTTCTACTCCTACACCGCGCCAGAACCGATGGGCCTGGCCGGTCGGCCGTTGCAGCCGGAAGGAGCGTTCTGGCTCGAGCAAAGCCCGGAGAGCCACACGGCGCTCTATTCCTACGATGATGCCCGGGTCGCCGAGAACCCCAGGGCCTCGATTCTCAGCTTTCTGGAGAGTGCCTACCACGCGGGCGCCGAGCTTGCCGGCTGGGACGTAGAGAGCCTGCGTCACCCGCGCTTCGGATAGCGTTTCACATCAGCGGCCGAACTGCGGGATGAACCTACGCGGCACGCGCTCGCAGTAGCGCACGTACTCTTCGCCGAACCGATCTCGCAGTTCTCTCTCCTCCAACACCACGACCAGGTTGAGCGCCGGAACCAGAAGCACTACAAGGATATAGACGGCCAGGTAGTTGCAGAAGAACGCCACCGCGATGGTTCCCAAGAACACCGCAACGTAGCGAGGATGGCGAACCTTGCCGTAGATCCCTTCGGCAATGAGCTGGCCACCGTGACCGCTTGGATCGAGCTCCGGTGAGCCGAACAAGATCTTCGTCTTCAGGTGCTTGCGACAGCGAACCTCCACCCAAACGGAAAGACCATAGAAGAGCACCACCAGCGGCCACAACATTGGGTTGGTCCCGTATTCCACTGACAGGATCGGTTCGCGCACGAAGTAGATCGCCGCCATCACGGCGAAGGATACGAATGTGACAAGCGTGTAGAACAACGGGCGCCCAAGCTTCCGCCAGAAGTCGATCAACGGATGCGTGATATACCACCACCCGACGGCCATCGGATAGGTCATCACGGAAAGAAGTGCGAGCACATAGCGAGCCGTGTTCATCTCATCCTCGCGTTATTATCCCACTCCCTGCTGCCTGGTACCCTACGTCTGGCCCTTGAACCCGGTTTCGCGATCGACAACGCGACCAAGCGCGAGAAAAGCCGAACCGACGACTATGATCAGCAATGCACCGATGACCATCGTCCGGGCCGGCTCTTTTTCCGTAGGTACAGCCGCCACCACCTCGACGCTGCCGTCCGAGCCGATCACACGGACGCGCGGATGATCGATGAATCGCCTCAGTACCATGGCAAGAAATGGAACGCCCCAATACTTGCCCAACCGCTCTAGCACGTAGACTTCGTCGCCCCTGATCACGATACCGGTGGGCGCCCACGGCACGCCGCTTCGCGCGATCGTCTCCACCGAACCCTCCGGCGTTATGTATCGAACCCGCCGGTTCATGTGATCGGCCACGTAGATACCACCCAAAGAGTCTACGGCCAGCCCCTGAGGTCGGTCAAAAGACGCCTGCTCCGCCGGGCCATCCCGAAAGCCATGTACACTGTCGCCAGCTACCGTCTCCAGCGACCCGTCCGCCAAAACACGGGCGACCAGGCTGCGGACGGTAGCGTAGGTCGAGCCGTCTGGTGCCCCGGTGATGAACGTGTAGCCGTTACGTGGGTAGCCGCCCGACGGATGATCGAGCGTCCCATCGTCAGCTACGGAAAGCACGTTTGTGTGTATGTCGTCGGCGACGCGCGTGAGCGCTCCATCCTCCTCGATGCGCCAGACGGTGTTGCCGACCGTATCGTTGAAGTAGATCAGCCCATCCGGCCCCACGGTGATCCCGGTGCCCGAATGAACGAGCACCGTCAAAACCGCCGCTAGGGCAATACCTGATAACGTGTGCATCATACCCACCTTCAAAACGCCTCGAACAGACTCTTAAGACCGAGCGCGAGAATCAGGGCAACTGCCAGCGGAACAACGTACTTGATCCAGAAGAACCATAGCCGCCCGATCGGCCTACCCGTGCGACCCTTGTTCGCTTCCTCCAGCGCGCGCCCCAGCCCCACAATCCAGGCCAGACCGATCAAGGCGAGTGCGCTGCCCACCGGCTGCATCGTCGAGCCCCAGAAGAGATCGCTTTTCAATATGTAGTCGAGGCTCAGCATCGGCAGGGTCCCCAGTAGCAGCACAGCCACGCCAAAGCCGATTGTCGCTTGTCGACGGCTCCACCCCAACTCATCCACAGCTCCTGCGATCAGCACCTCCATTCCTGCGACGACCGAAAGGAACGCCGCGAGAAGAAGTAGGCTGAAGAAGAGTGAAGCGAACACGGATCCGCCGGGAATACCGGCGAAGATGGTGGGCGCTGTAACGAAGGTGAACGGCGGGCCACTGTTCAACTCAATGCCAAGCGACACGGCTGCCGGGATAACCACCAGACCCGCCAGTATCGATGCCAATGTCTCGCCGACCCCGACTTTAAACGCGCTGTTGCCCAGATCGACGTCGTCCTTGATGTAGCTAGCGTACGTCACCATGAACGTGCCGCCCAGCCCAACCGAAAAGAAAAGTTGGCCCAGAGCGGCTGCAACCACGCCCGCGTCGACCTTCGAGAAATCGGGCACCAGATAGAAGCGGAGCCCATCCATAGCTCCCGGCAACGTCAGTGATCGGCCGATCAACACCACCAGCAGCACGAAGAGCATCGGCATCCCGACACTGCTTACGCGCTGCACACCTCTGTGGATCCCCGTTAGCAGAACCCAGATGGCCAACGCGAGAATCACCGCTGTGAAGAGGAACTGCCCACCGAATCCACCCAGCACCGAGTCGAAGAACGCCTGCGGCTCGATGCTCCCGATCCGACCACTCAGCGATACGACCACGTACCGCAAAACCCAGCCGACTACAACCGTGTAGTAGCTGAGCGCCATCAACATCGTGACGAACAGGACCCAACCAACAGCGCTCCCTCCCGGCATGCCAATCCGCCGGAACGCGCCCATCGGTCCACGCCGCGTCATTCGACCCAGCGTGAATTCCGCCGTGAGCGCCGGTATGCCGATCAGGAAGAGGAGCGCCAGGTAGACCAGGAGAAACGCGCCACCACCAAACGCGGCGGCCATATAAGGAAAGCGCCACACGTTGCCGAGGCCGACAGCAACGCCGATCAGCGCCATCAGAGCGCCGAACAGGGACGTGAAACGTGGGCGCTGGTGTGTCATCTGGGTGGTGGACGGTGGACGGTTGACGGTAGACAGTGGGCGGTGGACAGGAGAGCCAGCGACTCACAGTCGCCAGGCGCAGCTCAACTATCTATTGTCTACTGTCTACCGTCTACCGTCTACGCCAGGGTCGCCTCCAACACAAACTCCATGTTCCCCATCAGCGCCTTCGACACCGGGCAACCACCCTTCGCACCTTCCGCCGCTTCAGCGAATGCCGCCTGGTCTATTCCCGGCACCTTCCCGATGACTTCCAGCTTCATTGTCGTGATCTTGGCACCGTCGTCCAAGATCTCCAGCGTGCAGTGCGCCGTCGTCGTGATGCTCTCAGGTGGGGTGCCCGCCTTCTCCAGCCCTGCAGCTAGCGCCATGCTCAAGCAAGACGCATGAGCCGCCGCGATTAGCTCTTCCGGGTTGGTGCCCGCTTTACCCTCGAATCGCGTGGGAAACGAATACGCGCCCTTGAACGCGCCGGATCCGGCACTGAATTCCCCATTGCCACTCTTGAGTACACCATTCCAAGTAGCCGTCGCTTTACTCGTTGGCATGCTCTTTCTCCGTTCTATTGATGTCGGCGTTTCTAGTGACTGCGAGCTATATAGACCGCCGGCGGCTCCGACGCCAGACGGGCCCTCCAACTCCCGGCCCCTGCGGCACTCGTCTTCTCGGTACGGCCAGGTTTCCCGGTCAGATCGACCGAAGTGCGGCGTATGCCCACCTCTCGCCGCTCCGCGGCAATCGATCCAATCGTCGCTATTGCCTTGACTTAGGACTGCCTGTATCCTTCCGGCTTCCTATTTGCAAAGAAACCTGGGCGCATGGACGCCGGTTCGTTCCCGGGACGGCGATACGCGAGGGAGGAAGCCAGAGGATGAGAAGGGTGAACCTGGCCCCCACATCGATAGAGGACTATCGGGGGCTGATCGGCGATGAGGAAGTGGCAGGTATCGAGGAGCTCGCGGCGCCGTTGCGCGGCGCTCGCATCCTGCACATCAACGCCACTGCCGTCGGCGGCGGCGTGGCTGAGATGCTTCCGATCCTCGTCGCGCTGAAATGCGGCCTCGGTCTTGATGCCGAATGGCACGTGCTCTCCGGCAACGATCCCTACTTCGAGTTGACGAAGAAGCTGCACAACGGGCTGCAAGGCATGGACGTGGAGTTGACGCCGGAGCATCCTGCGCTCTATCTGGCGACGCTCGAGGAGAACCTCGAGGTCACGGCGCGCGATTGGGATTTCGTGGTTGTTCACGATCCCCAGCCGGCGGGCCTTGTCGGGCTGCTGGACGGACGGCGGACGGGTCACTGGATATGGCGATGCCATATCGACACATCGACGCCCAACCAGCAAGCGATAGATTTCCTCGCGCCGTTCATGGACTACTACGAGGTTTCCATCTTCACGCTGCCTGACTATGCAACACCGGAGCTCGCGCGACATCGCAAAGAGTATATCTATCCCTCGATCAACCCGTTGGCGCCGAAGAACCATGCGATGGCACGGAATGAAGCGCGAGGGATTCTCGAGCAGCGTTTCGGTATCGACAGCAAGCGGCCTCTGATGACGCAGGTTTCGCGCTACGACCCGTGGAAGGACCCGCTCGGCATCATCGATGTCTACCGGCT
>JBDHJS010000050.1:0-24649 GCA_039586795.1 Gemmatimonadota bacterium | reverse complement strand
CCATCAGCGTGTCCGGCCAGGGCACTGTGAAGAACAAAGTTAAGGTTGATGAGCACGCGACCGGCCATCGGAAGGTCCCTCCTGAGGGAGCGCCGAGTAACTGGAAGGACAAGCTCCGAATCAAGTACTGTGTTGCTGCAACAGTCAAGATAGACGGGGTAACAAAGCTCAAAGAGTGCGATCCTGAGCTCATCGTGAAGAGACGGCTGACGGCTACTCGTCAACCATCGCCTTGAAGCGAGGGTCATCGCGGAGTGGCCGCCACCAATAGTCGGTGGCGATATATGCTTTGCGATCCGGTACCGCCTCGAGGAACTGATTCAGTGACGCAAGAGCCAAGTCCGCCTCGCCAAGGTTCAGGTGCACGTTTGCCTGCGCATGAGGGCGTGAGCGCTGTCCGCCTCGCCGGCCCGGGCCAGTACGGCGGCGATCATCATCAAGAAGCTCGGCCGAAAGCCGGGGTAGGCCGACCCCATCAGCCCCTCGAGCGTATCATTTATCTGCCACGCCTCCTCGACGTCTGGCTCCGGACCGTCGGCGAACGCCAGGTACGTCAGCTCAGGAGCCACGTAGGCAGGATCATCCGGGAAACGTTGGCGGCCCTCGGCGAAGCACGGCATCGCCCTGTCGAGCTCCTCGTTCTCCCAGTAGTACTGGCAAATAGAGAAGTAGACGATGGACTCAACTTCCAGGAACGCATCCGCTTCCAGGGCGCTGCGCGCCGCTCGGAATGCCGAACCCAGCAGACCGTTGACGCGATAGATCTCGCTGAGCGTAACCCACGCCATGGCCTTGGAAGGATCGCGCTCGACCGCGGCGAGCGACGCCTCCTCGGCGTTGTTGATATGGGCGGCGGCGTCCTCCCCCTCGCGGGCGGCACCCCATGCGTTGAACGACAACACACCCTGCAACTCCAACGCTCCCGCGTCCTCTGGTTCGAGCGCCAGCGCCCGCTCCGAAAGCGCAAGCCCCAGCTGAATGAAGTTCTGCTCGTGAGCGCCCGGCGATGCTTCACGTAGCCGCGCTTGGTCGGCTGCAATCCAACCGCGCTGTAAGACCGGCTCGAGCCAGGTGGGGTCAAGCGATTCCGCCAGCGCTAGCAACGAGTCCGCGGTCTGCAGCTGTTCGGCGGCCCACTCCGCATCCTCCACGGCCCCAATCGGACCGACGCTCTCCTTAACCACCTCCGCCTCCTGGACCAGCTCCCACGCTTCCCGACTAGCGGTCTCGGCCAGCCACTCCTGACGCCGAATCTCCACACCCAGCTGCTCGCGCAAGAACCGACTAACCTCCTTTACAATGTCGGCTTGCAGCGCGAAGGTCTCGGTACGGGGCTGGCCGATGGTGCTGGTGGCGAGATTTGACATGGATGCCGCATCGGTGAGCTCAACGGTGACGCGAAGCTCGCCCTGCGATTCCTGGACGCTCGCGCTGACGATGGTTCCAACGCGTAGCCTCTGCGCGATGCTGTCGAGCGGGACGTCTGAGTTCCGGTAGTGCTTCACTCCGTTGTAAGAAATGACGTCGAGTGGATCGATCTGCGTCAGCTCCGAGATGAGCGTCCGGGTGAAACCGGCGCATAGTCCGCGCAACGCCTGCTCCTCGCTCAAGTCTTCGAACGGCAGCACCGCGATGCGCGTTTGTTCCAACGTTGTCGATGCAGCCTCGATGGGCTCAGCCTGAATCTCTTGTTGCGTACGCGTGAGCGCTGCCCGGACGGCGAGCAGCCCAATGACCACCGTTCCGAGAAACGCGAGTGAATAGCCGGCGCGCACGTGACGAACCCAGCGCGGTCGTATCTGCCCCCGCGGCTTACCTTGCGCCCAGGCCAACGCCAGCGTGATCGGGAAGCCGATCGCTACTAGCGCGAACAGCGCCGCGAATACCCAGGTGGGCAACGCCCGCTCCTGGATCGGCATCCGTGCCAACTCAATGGCGATGAAGCCGAGCACCAGGTAGAGGGCTCCGATGTGCCAGATGTTCCGAGCGCCGAGCTCACGCAGGATGTCGACCCAGCCGTCGGGTCTCTCGGCCCCTTCCAGCGCGGCGACGAACTCCGCTGTCGTGCTGAAGCGCTCGGCAGGCGTCTTCGACAGCCCGCGCTCCACCGCCTTGGCCACGTGATGGGGAATCGATGGACAAAGCGTCTCCATCGAAGGCGCGGGTTCCAACATGTGCTTCGCCAACACCGCCTGCACCGTACGCCCGCCGAACGGCGGTTCGCCGCAGATCATCTCGAACAGCACGCAGGCCAGCGAGTAGGCGTCGCTTCGCGCATCGAGATCCGAGCCGCCCGCCGCCTGCTCCGGGCTCATGTACATGGGCGTCCCCACGAAGTGCCCGCTCTTGGTGACGCGCTCGCCGCCTGCCGTGTCGATCGCCCGGGCGATGCCGAAATCGGCGAGCACCGCGTGGTCGCCGGTGAGCATGATGTTCTCCGGCTTTATGTCGCGATGGATCACGCCGTGGTCATGGGCGTAGCTTAACGCGTCGCCGACTTCACGCGTGATGCGTAGCGCGTCTTCGAGGGGCAGCTCTTTCTCACGCAGCAGCCGGTCGCGCAGCGACTCACCCTCCACGTACGGCATGACGTAGTAGAGGACACCGTCGGACTCTCCCGAATCGTGCAGCGGCAGAATGTTGGGGTGCTGGAGATTCGCCTCGATCTGGATCTCTTGCAGGAACCGCCCGGCGCCCACCGCCGAAGCGACGTCGGGATTGAGGACCTTTATGGCGACTTTGCGGTCGTGCTTGGGCTCGTAGGCGAGGTAGACGGTCGCCATCCCTCCGCGGCCCAGCTCACGCTCGACGGCGTAGCGGTCCGCCAGGACATCCTTCAGCCGCTCGAGGTTCTCCGACATGATGCGTCCCGAGAGGATCGTCTCCGCTCTATAATCGGAACTGATACAAGATGGTACGCGGCCAAGAATAGGGCAACGAGAGCGTATACTCGCCATATCGCCGCAGCAAAGCTGATGAAAGTAGAGTGAGGCTCCCTGCCACGACGCTAATTCCTCCTACTACACTTGATTCCCCCTTGATCACCTGGGGCTATTCGAAGTCCAGGTCCCGGAGAAACGAGATGACTGGACCTGGCGGCGGACAGTCCGCTGCCTTTCTCCGAACCTGGAGGCTACCATGAAAGCGAATCGTCTTGGATCGCGCTTGACGGCGTTCGCATCCATCGGGTTGATCGTTGCGGTCAACGGAGGATGTGGTGTCGTTCTGACGCACGGTCCACCAGATGGGCACGAGCAGATGGACTACTTCGCGTGCACCGAAAGTAACGTCGGTCCCGCTCTCGACGCGGTTACGGTTCTGGGCTACTTAATTCTTGCCGGCGCGTACGGTTCCCAAAGTTCGGGTTCCGGGGGCGGGATGACCGCCGACGGCATCATGAGTGATCTAACCACAGACTCCAACATCGTGGCCGCCCTGGTTGCCGGCGCCGCATACGGCCTCTCTGCTGGTGTCGGGTTTAGCAAGACGGCAAAGTGCCGAGCCGCGATACGCGATCTCAAAGCGCGCCATGCACAACGAGCGGCTACGGTCAGCGTCCCGGTACCGCCTGAGTTGATTGTTCAAACGGTCGTTCTCGAACCCGACACATTCACCCTGGCGGTCGGCGAGCGCTTGCGCCTCTCCGCAACGGCATACAATTACGACGGCGACGCCGTTCCCCACCGGGTGTTCAGCTGGTCGTCATCCAACGACGCCATAGCTTCGGTCAGCAGCACCGGACTGGTGACGGCTCACGCGAGCGGCGCCGTCGTCATCGCCGCACGAACGGACAATGTGGTTGGGACAGCGGAGATCGCCGTAGTCTCGCGATGAAGCCGGTGGTCGCGCCGTGACGGCACGAGCACGACGCGTCGTCGTCCCTCTATCCGCTCACACGCTGCTGAGATAGCGGTGCACGTACGTCACGGCCATCGATCCCTCGCCCACCGAAGACGCAACCCGCTTGACCGACCCGTGGCGAACGTCACCCGCCGCGAACACGCCCGGCAGGCTGGTCTCGAGCAGGAACGGAGACCGACCCTGTAGCTGGAACGGCGCCGCGGCACCGTTGCCGACCGCATCGATCCCCGAGAGGATGAAGCCGTGCTCGTCACGGGCGACGAGATCACCCAGCCAATCCGTGTGCGGAACCGCCCCGATGAAAATGAAGAGCGCGGCGGCCGGGACCGTCTCTTGGGTTTGGCCGCCATCTCCAGCTATGACGACCCTCTCGAGGCGCTCCGCGCCCTGGACCTCCGATACTTCCGTCCCGGTGCTGACTCGAATGTTGTCGACCCCATCAATCTGGTCGATCAGATACTGGGACATACCACTCGACAGCGACTCGCCGCGCACCAGCAAAGTGACGGACCGGGCGAATCCCGAGAAATACATCGCCGCCTGTCCCGCCGAGTTCGCGCCCCCGACGATGTATACATCCTGGTTGCGGACCGACTCACCTTCGGTCATCGCCGCGCCGTAGTAGACCCCGGCTCCGGTCAAGCGCTCGATCCCTTCGGCCTTCAGCTGGCGATACGAAACGCCCGTCGCGATGAGCAGTGCTCGGCACTTCAGCTCGCTGCCATCCCCAAGCGTCACTGTCTTCGATGGCCCGTCGGCGCAGAGCCGGACGGCCTCCTGCGCCGCCAGGATCTCAACGCCGAAGCGCCGGGCCTGGCTCACGGCACGCCGCGCCAGCTCACCGCCTGATACGCCTCCCGGGAAGCCGAGGTAATTCTCGATCCGCGAGCTCATCCCGGCCTGACCGCCCGGGGCGTGCCTTTCGACCACCAGGGTGCGCATCCCCTCGGAAGCGCCGTAGACCGCCGCCGCCAGCCCGGCCGGACCAGCTCCCACCACAATGAGATCGTAGAAGGGCATCTCGGCGCTGGTCTTGAGCCCGCTACGTTCGGCGATCACGCGGTTGTCCGGCCTCTCCAGAATCGACCCGTCCGTGAAGAAGAGGCAGGGCAACTCCAGCTTCTTCTTACCCGAGACCTCGATGAGGCGCCTGGCTTCTTTGCTCACCTCGGGGTCCATCCACAGGTACGGGATGTTGTTGCGGGCGAGGAACTCCTTGACCCGATGAGAGTCGGGGGCCCACTGGTTGCCGACGACGCGGATGCCCTCGAACGGCGGTCGGTAAGCCGATCGCCAATCATCGAGTAGGTCGGTGAGAACCGGGTAGAGCTTCTCTTCCGGCGGATCCCACGGCTTCAGCAGGTAGTGGTCGATGTGTACCTGGTTGATCGCCTTGATCGCCGCGTCCGTGTCGGCGTAGGCCGTGAGGAGCACGCGCTTTGCCTCGGGATATATGTCGACCGCCTTCTGCAAGAACTCGACGCCGCTCATCGATGGCATACGCTGATCGACCAGCATGAGGGCGGACGGCTCGCCGCGCCGCTTCAGCTCTTCTAGCAACTGCAACGCCGCGTCGCCGGAATCGGCCCGGGCAACCCGATAATCGGATCCGTACTCGCGTCTGAGGTCGCGCTCGACGGCCCGAAGCACATCGACGTCGTCGTCCAATGTCAGTATTGCCGGCTTACTCATGCTCTCACTCCCGGTTGCTGCGTTGCGTGTGACCTAGACTGACGGCTCCTCGCAGGTTTCGGCTCCTTCGGCCAGCAGCCGAACCCGAAACGAGGTTTCGCCGGGGCGCGAGTCGAAATCGATGGCACCGCCGCAGCGCCCCATCACGATGCGGCGAACGATGTCCAACCCCAGCCCGGTCCCCTGCCCGACACCCTTCGTGGTGTAGAAGGGCTCGAAGATGCGGTGCCGTATCTCTTTCGGTATCCCCGGCCCATCGTCGATGACCTCGACGGTGATGTGCTCGCCATCTCCAGAGGTGCGAACTGTGATCTTTCCCCCACCATCGATGGCGCCGATGGCGTTATCGATCAGGTTGGTCCAGACCTGATTGAGATCGCTGCCGGCGGCGAGAACGCGGGGCAGCTCGCGATCGTACTCCCGGTTCAGCTCGATACCGCTCTTCAGCTTGTGTCCGAGGATCTTGATCGTGTCTTCGATCCCCTCGTGGACATCGACGTAGTCCATCGGCGCCCGATCCATGTGGGAATAGGACTTCACCGCGTCCACCAACTCCGACATCGTCCGCGAGCTGCGAACGACCGTACCGGCCAGCTCCTGGGCATCGAGGGCCTTGTCCAGCCAATCGATGGCCGCGCTCAGTCGCTCCGCCGGCACGGCGGCGGCAATCGCATCCAGATCTTCAGGCCCGACGCTGGCACTGACCAGGGTCGATGCAATGTCCCAGGGCTCTTCGACGCCATGTCGCTCGAGCCAACTCATCAGCTCGTCCTCGCGGTCGCTGGCCTCCAGCGCCGAGAGTCCCAGCGCGCCATCCGAGCGACGGCCGAACTCGACGTATCGATCCCTCAGCTGCCTCCACGCGTCGGACCCGATGTCGGCCCGCGCCAGATGGACCGTGGCGGATAGGAACTGGTCCAGCATCTCGATCAGCTGGCCGGCGGCGCGCCCTCCAGCCGCCGCCGGGTTGTTCAGCTCGTGGGCGAGACCGGCTGAGAGCTTGCCCAGCGCGGCCATCTTCTCGCGCTGGCGCAGCTCGTCCTCTACGCGACGCCGATCACTGATGTCGACGAAGGTGACCACGCAGCCCACCAACTCGCCGTCCCGCTCCACCGGGTACGACCAATATTCCGCCGGAAACGGCTTTCCGTCGGCGCAAAACATCACCTCGTCATCGACGTGCGTTCCTTCATGCTCCCTAAACGCCTGGTAGATGCGGCATTCCTCCACCGGGTAGTGTTCTCCGTTGGGTCGCGTGTGGTGCACCAGGTTGTGCATGTGCTTTCCCAGCAGCTCATCGACGTCAGCGAAGCCGAGTAGCCTGGCGCACGCGGGGTTGGCGAACGTGCAGTTGCCGTCCATGTCGACCCCGTAGATACCTTCACCCGTGGAGTTCAGAAGCAACCGAACCTGTTCGTCCGCCTGCCGTAGGGCGCGCTGGGCCTGCTTCTGCTCCGTGATGTTCGCGCCGAACACGAAAACGAGTTCGCTCTCGAAATCATGCCGGTGGGTGAAGACGCAATCCTTTTCTCCAATGCGCCGCTCGATGGTAAACGGCCCGCTGGCATCCAGGATCTGGCGCCAGAGGTCATCGTCGATACCCGGGCAGATGTCTTTCCAGCAACGGCCCACCAGCTCGAGGCCGAACTCTCCGCGCGCCGCCTCGTTGGCCATGAGCACGTTGCCTTCGAGGTCGAGGCGAAGCACGGGGCCGGGATTCATCTCGGGAAAGCGGGCCAGTTCGGCTAGCCGGGCGGTTTGTTCCGCAAGCAGCTGCTCGCTGCGTCGCCGCTCTGTGATGTCGGCGAAGGTGACGACGCACCCGACCTGCTCGCCGTCCTGTTCGATCGGGTAGGACCAGTATTCGGCGTCAAAGCTCGAACCGTCCTTGCGAAACATGACTTCGTCATCCACGTGCGTCCCTTCACCCTCGCGGAACGCGCGGTAGATGTGGCACTCTTCCACTGGGTAAGGCTCTCCGTTGCGGCGCGTGTGATGCACGACCTCGTGCATGTTGCGCCCCAGGAGCTCAGCATCACTCTCATAGCCGACAAGCCTCAGGCACGCTGGGTTGGCAAATGTGCAATTGCCATCGAGATCGACTCCGTAGATCCCCTCGCCCGTCGAGTCCAGCAGCACTCGCGCCAACTCGTCGCCACCGACCAGCGTCTCCGCCGCCGGTGAGCGCCCTGGCCGGGAACCTGCGTTCTTGCTCATCGATCTGGACCCTTTCGTGCCTGAGGCAGCATCGGTTTACCCCTGCTCTAGGATCCGTTCATCGCGCTGATCGCTTCGTCCGTCGACATGACGGCGCTGGCGATCATGCGGAAGTTCAGCAACGCCGCCTGGTAGAAGTCGCCACCCGGGAGCTTGGCCCCCGCCGTGGCGTCCTTCACCACGGACACCTCGAATCCCTGCTCGGTCAGCTCGCGGAGGTGCGCCTCGACGCACAGGTTGGCGGACATCCCGGCGAGGATGACTTTGTCGATCCCGCGCTTGCGGAGCTGGAGCACTAGGTCGTTTGATTCGGGTCCATATACTTTGTGCGGGCTCGTTACGATGACGTCGTCTCGGTCGATGAGCGACTTGAGCGGCTCGTGCCAGTCGGCGCCCGAGCCACTGAAGCCATTCGTGGTCAGCGCACCCTCGCGGTCGAACATCCCAACCGCGTGCATCATCTTCTCCAGCGCCCCGCCGAAGTTCCACTTCTTGTCTTGCGGGTAGTAGTAGTGGGGAGAGATGAAGACGGGGATGCCGGCGTCGTGGGCGGCCGAGAGAAGCTGCCGCAGGTGTTCGACCGTGTCGTTCTCTTTGACGCTCGGTCCCACGACTTCCCATACGACGCCGTCCTCGGAGAGGAAGTCGCGTTGCGGGTCGGTGACGACAAGCGCCGTCTTTCCCTTCTCGACTTCGAACCCTGGGTTCGGTAAAAGGTCGTTATAGGTTTGCTCAGACATGCTAACCTCCTTGGTTGGGGCTAAGGTTACTCGGTGGTGAACGGAAGCTCAGGACTTCGTCGATCTTTTCGCACAGAGTCCGCGCGTTGAAGGGTTTCAGCAGCAGGCCGTCCGCACCCGCGGCACGCGCTTGGCGCTCCGCATCCTTGCGGTCGAACTGGCCGGTGATCACGAGCACTCTCGGGTGGCCGTCGGCCGCCTCGCGATGAACGGCCCTGCAGAGCGCGAAGCCGTCGAGTCGCGGCATCGCGCCGTCGCTGATCAGCAGGTCGATGTGTCTCCCGCGGGCGATGTCGAGCGCTTCGCGCCCGTCGCGAACCTCGATGAACTCCGCGATTTGCACGTTGTGGTTCTCGATACAGCGCCGGACGTAGCCGCGCATATCCTGATCGTTCTCCGCGATGAGCACCACAAGGCCTGTTCCCATACGCGGAATCTGGCGAGCGGTTGGGCTGAAGGCTTGCAGCGACGTTGCGTTCCCTGTCCCACGGGGCTCCTGGCACGAGGAGACCACGATTTGCAACCTCCGTGACGTGCGGGAAACGAGGGACAGTCTATATTTACTGCCATGCCCCGACCGTCAGCCTTTCGGCCCGCCTTGCTGCTCGTGGCCTTGGTCAGCGCCCCTGGTATGGCCTGGCCGCAGGCCCCCGATCCCCACGCCGCCCGCCTAGCGGAGGCGAGCGGTCTCGTCCACGAGGTGTGGACGATCGAGGACGGACTCCCCCTCAGTCACCTGAACGGCGTGATCCAGCCGCGGGACGGTTACCTGTGGTTGGCGAGCTTTGATGGGTTGATTCGCTTCGACGGCGCCCGCTTCACCGTCTTCAACACATCCAGCCATCCAGAGCTACCCACCAATCGATTCGTTTCGATTATCGCTGGCCCGGATGGCAGCGTTTGGGCGGCCGCGGAGTTCGACTATGTCGTGCGGTGGGTGGACGGCGAATTCGCAGTCTACGGACTGGGCGAAGAACAGCGAGGAACGGCGATCGGGGCGATCCAGTTCGACTCTGAGGGGACCCTGTGGGTACGCACCAACCGGGGCGTCTTCGTGATGCGGGACGAGCTGCTGGAGCACTTAGGGGATGAATCGCTGCGCCTTCCGGTTACGGAGCTGTTCTTGGACGCCGGCGGCGCAGTGTGGATCGGCACGGACGGCTGGGGGGCTCAGCGCTGGCAGGGAGGCAACGTCAGCAGCGTGATGGCACAGGGGGACGGCCCGAAGAGCTCGCTGGCGTCGACGTTCGCCGAAGCGACGGATGGCACAGTCTTCATCGGCACGGGCGTCTCCATACTCGCCTACCGGGGCGGGTCCGTGACGAGTCTGCTCCCTCCAGGAGCCGACCAGATCTTCGTGCGCTCGATGCTGCCTCTCGGCGCCGATTCGTTGCTCGTGGTAAGTGACGAGGGCTTGTTCACGCTCCTCGACAGCGAACTGCGGGTCCTTCGACCGGACATCAACGTGACGAGCTCCGGGCCGGTCTCGCTCGTCGTCGATCAGCGGGGCGATCGCTGGCTCGCGATCCAAGAACGGCTCTATCGAAATGAAGAGCTGGTATTCGAGGGCAGCTTCCGGATCGCGTCCATCGCGTTCGATCACGAGGGCAGTCTATGGATCGCCGCCGATGGGCTGCACCGACTCAAGCCGGCGCTATTTCAGGTGTACGGGGCCGAGGAAGGCGCCGCTGCCAACGTCTATCCGATCATCGAGGACTCGCAGGGGCGGATCTGGATGGGCTCGCTGGTCAGCGGACTCGTGGTGTACGAGCAGAACCGCTTCCGCCTCAAGGAGAACGACTGGATCGGCCTGCCCCAGACGATCTTCGAAGATCGGGAAGGTCGGCTATGGGCTGGGAGGCTCAGTTACGGGGCCTGCGAGGTGGAGGATCTACGCTGCGCGCGTTACATCCCGTTTCTCAGCGGTCACACGGTGAAAGCGATCTACCAGGATCCGTCGGGGGCGATGTGGTTCGGGACCGACCGCGGACTGTACCGCAACTCGGAAGGCGTCGTGGAGCACTTCACCTCTGAGAGCGGACTGCCTCACGACTTTGTGCGAGTGATTCACGAAGCGCGGGACGGGTCCCTATGGTTCGGGACCAACGGTGGCGGCGTGGCGCGCTACCAGGACGGACGCTTCGAGAGCCTCACGGCCACTGACGGGCTGTCCAGCGACCTGGTGCGCTCGATCCATGAAGACGAAGCCGGCGTGATGTGGATCGGGACAGAAGACCGGGGTCTCAACCGGGTGCATTTGGTTGACGCCGCGGGCGCGCCGGTGACGGAGTTGTCGGAAGCGACGATAACCGTGATCCGACGACGCGACGGGCTGTACGCCGACGGCGTGCACGCGATCCTCGACGACGGCACCGGCCGTTACTGGATGAGCAGTAACCGAGGGATCTTCTGGGTGCTGCGCTCTGACCTGGAGGATTTCGCGGCGGGTCGGGCGAGCGGCATCCACTCGATCTCATATACGGAGCGGGACGGCCTGCGAAATCGGGAGGCGAACGGTGGCGTGCAATCACCCGCCATCGTGGCAAGCGATGGTCGTCTTTGGTTCGCGATGCAGGCGGGCGCGGCGGTCGTTGACCCGGCCGCGACCCATCGCTCCGCCGAGCCGATACCGGTGAGGGTAGAGGAGGTCAGGGCCGAAGAGACGCGCTTGATGCTCACCGGTCAACCGAGCTACACCCAGCTAGAACTCGAACCGCGTCAACGGGATCTCGAAATCTCCTACACGGCCCTCAGCTTTCTGGCACCGGACAACCTGCGCTTCCAGTATCGACTCGACGGTTTCCAGCAGGATTGGGTCGAAGCTGGGAATCGCCGTACCGCCTTCTTCACCAACGTGCCGCCGGGAAGCTACTCGTTCCGGGTACGCGCCACGACGGGAGACGGAACCTGGTACGACGCAGATTCTGAGCTGGCGCTTATCGTGGCGCCGTATTTCTACGAAACAATGTGGTTCAGGGCGTTGTTCGCCATCGTCTTTCTCGCGGTTGGGCTGGTCGCGCTTCGCGTCCTCGATCTGCGCCATAAGCGACGCGAGCGCCAACTGGAGCGGCGCGTTGCCGAGCGTACCGCGACGATAGAAGCTCAGTCTACGCAGTTAAAAGAGCTGGACGCCGCCAAGTCGCACTTCTTCGCCAACGTCTCACACGAGTTCCGAACGCCGCTCACACTGATGATCGGGCCGCTGGACGACGTACGTGCCGGTTTGCACGGCGAGGTGACGCCCGAGATCGATCGGGAGCTCTCGCTGGCACAGCGAAACGCGCAGCGCTTGCTGAACCTGGTCAACCAGCTGCTCGACATCGCGCGGCTCGAAGCGAACCGCGTTCACATCCAGGCGGAGCCCGGCGACATCACCGGGTTCCTTAGGGGTTTGCTGCTCGCCCTTTCGCCGCTGGCCGAGCGCAAACGCATCGGGGTCCGACTCGACGAACCGCGTGAAGCGTGCGAGGTCTACTTCGACCCCGATCTGCTGGAGAAGGTGTTCACGAACCTGGTGGGGAACGCGCTCAAGTACACGCCCGAGGGTGGAGCCGTTCGCGTCTCGGTTCGGCCGACCATCCCGGTGCCCGGGCACCCCGACTTTACCGATATGCCCGAGGGGTACGTGACCGTGCAGGTGAAGGACAGCGGTCCTGGGATTCCGGCCGAGGATCTGACCCAGATCTTCGAGCGCTTCCACCGGGCGACCGGGGCCGACGATACGCAAGACGGCACCGGGCTGGGGCTATCGCTGGCCCGCGAACTGCTGGAGCTGCACGGCGGTCGCATCGAGGCCGAGAGCGAGGAGGGGTTCGGCGCGACCTTGACCGTGACGCTGCCGCTGGGGAAGGCCCACTTCGATGCCTCGCAGCTGGCCGAGCCGACGGAGGCGGCCATCCCCGAAACGGAGTACGAGTTCAGCTCCATGGCCGAGCTCGAGATTGGGATGGAGCATCCGGCCAACGAGCAGGTCGAGAACGGCGCTCTCGATTCTCCCACCGTCTTGCTGATTGACGACAACGCCGAGCTTCGCGCCTACGTCGTCAAGCACCTGGAGACCGCCTCATACCGTGTCGTCCAGGCGGCGGCAGGCGACGACGGGCTAAGCCTGGCGCGCCAGGTCGTTCCCGACTGCATCGTTAGCGACATCATGATGCCGGGCCTCGATGGCCACGCGCTTTGTCAGGCGGTGAAATCCGACCCCGAGCTGGAGTTCGTGCCACTCATCCTGCTGACTGCTCGGGCGGACCAGGAACACAAGATCGAGGGTTTGTCCGGCGGCGCAGACGATTATCTGACGAAGCCGTTCGACGCCATCGAGCTGGTAGCCCGGGTCGGCAACCTCATCGCCTCGCGCCAGCGTTTGCGCGAGCGGTTTCAGCAGCGAACCGAGCTCCGCCCCGGGCCCGTCGACTTGCCCTCGCGTGATGAGACCTTTCTGGAGAGTGTGCGGGCCGTCCTCGAAGCGCACGTGGCGGACAGCGACTTCAGCGTCGACGCGCTGGCCACCGCCGTCTCGCAGAGCCGATCCCAGCTCTACCGGCGGTTGCAGGAGCTGACCGACCAATCGCCCAGCGAGATGATCCAGCAGTTCAGGTTGGAACGGGGCGCCGATCTGCTCATCGCCAAGGCCGGGACGGTGAGCGAGATTGCTTACGGGGTCGGGTTCAAAAGCGTGTCACACTTCTGTCGGCGGTTTCGGGTGCGATACGGAATGTCGCCGTCGGCGTATGCCGCAGCTTTGCGGAGTTGAGCGGTGATGATGTTCGCTTCAGTGGGTTTCGAGATAATCGAGCAGCACGGCGGCCATCACTCGTGCCCCGATGATGATCGACTCCTCGTCGGCGACGAAGCCGGGGCTGTGCGGCATGCCCACGTAGCCAAGCTCGCTGTTCGACACGCCCAGCCAGTACATGGCCCCGGGGATATGCTGCTGGAAGTATGCGAAGTCTTCGCTGAAGTACGGCGTCACCTGATTGACCTCGAGTAAACCATCGCCGACCACCGACCGAATCGTCGGCAGGGTCGAACGGACCAGCTCAACGTCGTTGACCATGTCAGGGAGCGCCTGCTCGTCGTAGGTGAGGTCGTACGATACGCCCTCGGCGTCGACTGCTGCCAAGCCTTCCTCGATGGCAGCGCGCGCCCGGGCTCGCGCTTCAGGGCTCCCCGATCGAACCATGCCCGATAATACCAACTCGTTACTGTCGGCATCTGGTCTCGGCGGGCCCATCATTGCGGCGACGAACTCGTTTGGCGCCACTTCCATGCCTGTACTCACGGCGCTGACCGCTCGCAGGTAAGATCGCGCGGCTCCTTGCAAGTCACCTTCACCGCGCACGGTTACGATGACCCGGTCGAGACCCGGTAGCGACAAACCTTCTACGCTGCCGATCTGTCCGACCTCCAGCGGGGCCGAGTGATAAGCGAAGATTGCGGTTGGCGCCGGGTCTTCCAGGACGCCTTCATCGATCATCGCCCGGGCGCCGCGGATGTTCTCCTCGGCGGGCTGGAAGATGAACTTCACCGTGCCTGGAAGATCGTTCCGAACTTCCGAAAGAGCTTCAGCAAGAGCGAGTGCGGTGGTCGTGTGGATGTCGTGGCCGCAGATGTGACGAACGCCTGGCGTCTCTGACGCGAAGGGCACGGGGTCCGGCGCATCGGAGCGAATCGCATCCATGTCCGCCCGGTACGCAACCACGGACCCAGGACTCCCGCCTCTCAGTATACCGACCACGCCGTGTCCGCCGACGCCCGTCTGAACCTCCAGACCGAGTGCACGCAACCGGGCCGCCACGATGCCGGCCGTACGCTCCTCCTGGCCGGAAACCTCCGGGTGACGGTGCAGGTCACGGCGCGTCTCGATGAGCTCATCACGGGCGCTCTCCAGACGGCGGTTCATCCGCTCGACGAGACCGGAGTCCTGAGCTTGTGCGGCGAGGTTCATAGCGAGAATGAGGAGAGCGGTTGACGTGCCGATCCGGGCGTAGTGCGTGCGGTCCATGGTAGTGGCCTCTTTGCTCATGGTCTGAACACAAGTACGTCCGCTGTAGAACCCCTGTTTCACAAGGCGATCCGCCAACCCTCGGAACCGGGGATCTCGACAAGTGTAACTAGTCCAACCCCCGTCGCATCTGTCCTCCCGGGTCCCGCCACCGGACGCTCTCAATGTTCAAGGCAGGAGGAAAGACGATGCGAAGGCCCACCGTTTTGATACCCCTACTCCCCGCCGTGATCGCGTGCCTCACGGCCGGCTGCGGCGATGACGAATCGACAGGGCCGAGTAGCGCGATCAGTGACGAAGGCGCCCTTGCGCTGGCGAACGTGGTGCTTGCCTCCACAGTCTCGGCACTCGAATCGCCGGCCCCCAACCCGTCCGTGGCGGCACCCGTCGCCATCAACGTCCAACTATCCAGGACCCATGCCTGTCCCGCGGGAGGCAACATCGGGGTCAGCGGTAGCCTGACCGGCTCGTTCGACAGCGAGACAGGATCGGGCTCCGCCTGGCTTCAAGTCCTGGCCACCTACACGGACTGCGGCGTGGAGGCGGCCGGCGTGAACTACGTGGCCAACGGCGATCCCTACTTGACGGTCACCGGTTCTTTCACGTGGCTGGGCGGAGTGCCGGCGACGCAGCAGACGGTGCGGATTGGCGGTGCGCTGTCGCTGAACGGTCGATTCTGCGCGATCAATCTAACGATCCTGTATGCGACAGCCGGTTCGTCATCGAGCTCGATCAGCGGTACCGTCTGCGGCGTGCCTGTCAACGAAGACGTGTGAGAGTGAGACAGGGCTAGAAGACTGCCCAACATCGCATAGATCGACGCGCTCGCCGACCGGCCAGGCGCGATCTCTGAATAGCAAAGTGGAATGGGCACAAATGTGTTCCAGGCCGCCGTGCCGGTGCGTCCCTAGGTGACGGCGATGACGTCGCCCTATACTATATCATCGACCGCAGGTCCGTATTAGAATTCGCCTCTATCGACATCACGGTTGCTCAGCGTCTAAGGCCGCGAAGGGTGCGCTGGAAATGCTTATTACGAACTGTAGAGATAACGGCGTCAACGCGTGCTGTGTCCCCCGCACGCCGGCCGTTGTCCTAACCCTCCTGCTCGCCGTCGTCATCGCCGCAATCGGTTGCGGTGGCGAGAGCGGCCGCGGTCGACTGGAATGGGTGGCGGAGCAGGATACAGTGGGCGATACGGTGATCGTCCACACGATCTCCGGAAGCGTTTGGGGCGAGCCCCGTGACATGGAGCTCGTACAGACCATCGGTGTGCTGGACGGTGACGAAGAACTCATGTTCGGCTCGCTGAGTCAGATGGCCGTGGACGAGGAGGGCGGCATCTATGCATTCGATGGTCAAGTGCCGGCGCTGCGCTACTTCGATGCCACCGGCAGCTACGTGAAGACGCTGGGCCGGGAGGGAGCAGGTCCCGGCGAATATCAGCGGTTCGGCGCTGGTCTGGCGATTCGTGGCGATGGGAGAATCGTGCTGTTGGATCCCCAGAACACGCGCATCAGCGTGTACAACCCTGACGGAACTTTCTTCACCTCCTGGCCCGTCCAGGGAGGCTTCTTCGGAGGCCAGGGGTTGATGGTGGGTACGAATGGAGACACGTATGTGCAGGTCCTGACCGGCACGTTTGCATCGGACGAGCCGCTGCCAACCGGCTGGCTGCACATGAGCCCGGAAGGCGAGGTCATCGACACGCTCATGCCGCCGCGTTTCTCCAACGAACCGAGCGCGTCTACCTTCCGCCCCTTCGGTCCAACCAAAGTGATGGGAATGACTGCACTGGGTCATCTGATCGTGGGCATGAACGACGAATACGAGTTCAACATTCGCTCGCCGGAGGGACCGGTGGTACGGGTGCAGCGGGATTACGAGCCGGTGCGACTGCTCCCCGAGGAGAAATCAGATTGGCAGGCCGTCGTCGACTGGTTTAAGGAGAACCAGCCATTCGCGAACATCTCGGCAATCCCCGATAACAAGCCGCCATATGCGGATTTCCTCTTCGCTCAGGACGGCCGCATCTGGGTGCGGCGACGCGCTGAAGGCTACAAGGAAGAAGATGATGAAGAAGAAGCAGCCGAGGAGTCGAGCGGGCCGCCGCCGGTGAACTGGAGGGAACGGCGCGTCTACGATGTGTTCGAGCTGGACGGCACGTACCTGGGGGAGGTCCGCTTCCCGCTGCGCGCCAGCCCGCTGTTCATAAAGGCCGACACCGCCTGGGGCGTCTTTCGAGGCGAGTTCGAGGAGCAGTACATCGCCAAGCTAGTGATCAAGCAAGACTGACTTCAGGCCCAGCGATCTCCATCCTTTAAGGCTCAGGGCAGCCGGACTCAGACTTCGCCGGTCAAACGCTCCAACGCCTGGCGCCCGCGTTCCCACCATGGACGGAGCGCCGGATCGCAGTCTTCCCACCAGCGCACGAAGTGCGCGTAGTGAATGCGGGCACGCTCTTCATCGCCCATACGCTCGTAGATCTCGCCCAAGAGATACTCGGCGGGAGCCTGAGCCACCGAATAGTAAAAGCTGGAGAAGTACCGCTCCGCTTGAGCAAGATCGCCGCGTTCCAGGTACAGCTTGCCGAGCGCATAGCGCAGTACCCGGTGCGCGCTGTCGGGAAGGCGTGGCATCGGCTTCTCGAATTCGGCCAGTGCCGACTCCAGGTCGCCGGCACGCAACGCAGCATAGCAACGAAGCGCCTGCGCCAGCGACCGGGAATTGGCCGCCCCAAACGAGCTGCCGGCAGCATCCTGACGATCGGCGATGGAGTCAAGCGCCGCAATCTGGTACTCGACGTCTTCGTAGTCACCTTCGTTCGCGGCCAGTACGCCGAGACGAAAGCGTGCGAGACGACTGGGGTCCTGCCGCAGGAGCTCGGCGGCACTTCGAGCTGCTTCCACGTCCCTCATGTCGAGACTGTAGAAGTCGAGGTCGCGCAAAGCAGCCGCCACTTCGCCCCGGTTACCCCGCAGAACGGCCTCCTGCGCGAATGCTCGTACCGACTCATCGAGGCGGCCACGGCCGGCACTGATATAGCCGAGGGAGTTGTATCCGAGGGCGCGTTCGCTGGACGAGCGATCCTCCACGAGGAGGGAGCCGGCCAGTTCTGCGGTCGAGTCGTAGAGATCGTGCACGTACTCCAGAGATTGGTTGAGCACGTCACTCAGCACTTCGCCGTCGATCGCAGGCAATGCTGCCCGCGCACGTTCCCGGCCCGCGCTATCGGCCCACAGGTAGTCATATACGACGGAGTAGGCGGTACTGCGCGGGTCATCCCGACCCACCTCTCGATAGCGCTCGACCAGTCGCCGCGCTTCGGCGGTGTCCTGGTAGAAGAACGCCAGGTCGATGAGGTGGATGTATGCTGAAGCGTAGCCCGGATCCAACTCGACCGTCCGGTTCAGAGCCTCGACAATCTTTGACGGATGGGTCAGGGCACGGGCGCCCAAGTGGGCGTAGGCTTCGCCCAACCGATACCACGCTTCAACGTCGTCCGGGTAGCGCTGGGTCAGCACCTCCAGCGTGCGGATGGCATCGGGTAGCTGCGCATCCATCTCAGCGTTGCCTTGAATACGAAGTACGATCCGTTCGGGAAGGCTCTCGCTATGTCGAGCCGCGCGGCGGCTGTGTTCGAGCACGCGCTCCGAGAACGCCTCCGACCAACCCAGCGCCAATGAAAGCTGGTAATCCGCCAGGGCAAATGTCGAGTCGATCTCGACGGCTTGGAGGAAGTCGTCCGCGGCTCCCGGCCAGTCGCCGCGGCGCATCTGTTGCTCGCCCTGCAGATAGAACTTGAGCGCCTCGAGCGAGGTCGTGGTCACCGCTGCGACATTCAGCGTCGGGAGTTCGGCTCCTTCTCGCACCAGGCCGCTGCTCAGCAGCTGGATGCTCAGCTGGTCGACGAGCGCGAGGACGCTGTCGGTCGTGCCCTCCACCTGCACGCGGCCCAGCAGATCCCCGGAAGCCAGGTCGTAAACCTCGCTGCTCACGCGCACGCCGCCGCCCAAGTCGACGGCGTCACCCATGATGGCGTAGCTGGCACCCGTGTGACGCGCCACGGCGAGCGCCGCCTCGCGGTCGGGCGCGTCGCGGCCCTCTCCGATATCGGCGTTCCAGCGGCTCATCAGCCCGCGGGGGTCTATGGTCCGCAGGCCCGCCGCGCCGTCGAGGTTCCGGGAGAGCAGCGTGACCATCCCTTCGCGCCACAGCTCGAGCTCGGGGTTACCCACCACGCTGAACGGCAGCACGGCAATGCCGGGCGCCGCTTCGGCGTCGCCGGCGACGTTCGCCGTTACCGCGCGTGGCGGTCCGCTCAACAGGACGTAGAGCCCCGCGAACCCGAAGAGCAGCGAGAAGGCGAACACGCCGCCGAGGATCGCCCGCGCCCAGGTCAGATGGGGCAAGCGGCCGCCCGTCACCGACTCCTTGAGATTCACGATGTCGACTTCCCACGGCGTCGGCGCGTCCGGCGACTGCGCCTCGGGCTGGACTTGCATCCAGGCGGTAGCGAGCAGGATGACCAGGCCGATGGCGAGGAGCAGCACCGCCGCGGGGAAGGCCCAGGCCGGCAGGCCGAACCGCTCGATGAACAGGCCCGTGGCCTCGAGAAGGCCCCATGAGACGCCGATATAGACCAGCAGAACCTGCCACACGGTTCGCCGGTGTATGACCGAAAGGACTTGCTTGAGGCGTGACATCAGGACTCCCGACCAAGGGGTGACGGTTGAGCGTCTGCCAGCGCAGAAACCTACTTCGGGAGGGGGCGTTCGTCACGCCACGAAGAAAAGCCCTGCCGTGACCCGACAGGGCTTCCCCGCTGCGATGGTCTGTATTGGGCTTCGCTTGTCTCCTAGCGCTGGCCGCTAGTCGGAGCCCGGAAAGATCCCGCCGACTATCCCCGCGATCGTCGCGAACACGTTGCGGTCACCACCGCCGTTGTTCTCCTGCTGCGCCTCTTTGTCGGAGCGCAGGACCGCTAGTACCGTGTCTTCGGTGAACTCCTCTTTCCCCGACGAGCCGTCCGTGCCCTCCTGGAACTGGAGGTTCCAGACCGCGGAAAGATCGATGTTGTCAAACCAGGCGCCACGGCAGTCACGGCAAACGTCGACGGTGAACTGCTCGCCCCGCACGCGCTCGAGCGGTGATCCGCAGCCGGGACAATCGATCGTATTCTCACGGCCGCACCGGCTGCACTCCGCGGCGTTGCGGGTCATCGGCTGATCGCAATCGCTGCAGGGCACCGCGTACAGCTGCTTCTTCATCGAGATCAGTCCGCTGAGGACCTCCGGAGGACAGTAGCGCAGCTTCCGAACCTCCCCGCTCTCGAACCACATGCCGCCGCACCGGTCACAGTAGTCGAGGAACAGTTCGAGCTCCTCGGACGGACAGATTTTCTGCATCTGCTCGCCGTCGCACACCGGACAGTCCACATGTTTCCCTTTCTCAGCCATCAATCAACCTCCTCGGCTTGTCCTCCGTCCGAATCACTGACGTCTTCTTGTATCGACTGGAATCGGAAGGCCCGCGGCGGGGAGGAACGGTCCTTCGTTCGCCTCGGCCCCGGAGGGCATCAGAGGCGTCGTCTGGGGGTGGCGACGTAAGTATTGGCCGGCCAAGGGATTGCCCTGCGGCAGACCGGGACCCGGTTCCGAGTCCTACCGCATGTACCCGGCTGGGAAGCAGGCGTTCCGCCTGGGTGAACGAGGAGAGCTTGTTTTGTCGCCGATGGCGGGTCGCGTCATCGCTCCACTTTTGCCTTCAGTTCCTCGATCCAGTTGTAGACTAGGATCAGGTCTTCTCTTATCGCCTCGTTGCTACCGATCATCACGAACATGCTGTCGTCCGGCGTGAGGTCGTAAACGGCGTGATAGTTGTCGCCGGCGTACGCCGACGCGTCGAACAGGATCTCTGGCGGCTCCATCTCGAACGCCTCACTGCCGCCGACGGCGCGGACGACCAACTCGCCGCGGGGCGTGCGATAGAACAGTTCCCGGCCGCTGTGGGCCCAGCGCGGTTCTGCGCCGCCGTTCACCGAGACCTGCCACTTGGCCCGGTCGGCATCGGGGAACGGTCGGACATAGACCTCTTCACGACCGGACTCATTCGACACGTAAGCGATCCAGCGCGAATCGGGCGACAGAGCGGGCCCGTACTCGTCGAAGACGGCACCGACGATGAGTCGGGAGGCGGAGTCCTGGGCCGGGCGAATCGCCCGGATGTCGCGGGTGCGGGTACCCGTTGCCCCCTGACGGAAGACGATCCAGGTACCGTCGCGCGACCAGGCGCCCTCGTTCACCGTGCCTTCAGCCAGCAGGAGTCCAGCGCGCGCGCTGCCGTCGGCCCGAACGGTCCACAGCGAACGGCGATTGTCGCGGTTGGTGATGAAGGTGACCGAGCGGCCATCGTGGCTCCAGGCCGGCCGGTTGTTCGATGTCCCCTCGAACGTCAGGCGAACCAGCGGACCGGTATCCAACTGCTTCACCCAGATGTGGGTTCCCTCGCTGCTGGTCAACGCGACAGCGAGGCGGGTACCATCGGGAGAGAGCACGAGATTCTCGAAGTCGCCCTGCCAATTGGGGTCGACCGGTGTCGCGTTTCCCTGGCGATCGACGCGAACCACCTGCTCGTCGCCGAGGCCACCGCCGGATTGGAACACGATGTGGCCGTTGTCGGAAATATCGAACTGCCCAACGCCGGCGTAGCTATCGATCCCCACACCTTCCTCGACCACGGTCGGCGGCCCGGTGACCTCGAGGCGGCCTTCGTCAAAGGGTAAGGCGATCAACGATCCGTCATAGGTGGTGTAAAGCAGATGTCCGGTGGGCAGGTACTGGGCCACCACTCCGTCAATCCGTGATCGCATCTCGCCGGTCTGGAGGTCGAGGATGCCGATTTCGGCGTCGGCCGTCGAGCCATGCCAGATCTGGATCAGCGCCCCCTTGCCACCTGGCAGGATGTAAGGCCACTCGTGTTCGCTCTCTCCCCGCGTCGTGTCAGGCTCACTGACCGCCTCAAGCGGCCCACCGCCGGGGCGCACCCGCACGAGCCGCCCGTTAGCCACAGAGAAGTACAACAGCCCATCCGGCCCCCAATCGACACCCCAAGGATTCACGGAATCGGTTGCCGCGGTCTGTAAGGGACCGCCTTCGGCCGGCATCACTTTGAGGTCGCCCGGCTCACCGGTGATGAACGCGATATTCCGACCGTCTGGCGAAAAGACCGGCGCCCGGGCGCCCTCTGTGCCGGGCAGCGGCCGGGCGTGCAGTTCGTCGAAGTGCCGCAGCCAGAGTTGTGCGGCGGCCGCGTCCTGGGTGGGCGGTCCGACGTAGACGAGCCGTGATCCATCCGGCGCGATGGCGAACCGTTTCGTTCGCGCCCGCTGGAGCATCTCTTCCTCGGGGAAGGCGAGGCCGAGGCGCAGAATCGTCTTGGGCGTGGGTCGCAGCCAACCCCAAAGCGAGGACCCGATCAAGACAACCAGAAGGAAGCCGACGGCGGCGGTCAGCCACGTCGGAAAACCGCGCCGCTCCCGTTGCGGCGCCGACGCCGGAGCCGTCACCCGAACCGTGGGGGTCGTGAAGTTCGGGTTGGTCAACGCCCCGGAAAACTCCGAGGCGGTGCCAAAACGATCGGCCGCCACCTTGGCCAGCGCCTTGGAGACCGCCGCCTCGACGTTGGGCGGCACCGTCTTGCGGCTGCGGGTCACCGGCGATGGCTCGTCGGAGAGGATCTTCGCGATGATCGCCTGCAGGTTGGAGCCGGTGTGCGGCGGATCGCCCACCAGCATCTCGTAGACCATGGCGCCCAGCGAGTAGATGTCGCTCCGGGCATCGATGTCACGATCGCCCGTGGCCTGTTCCGGGCTCATGTAGTGGGGCGTGCCGAGGCTGAGGCCGGTCTCCGTCAGTCGCGAGCCACCGGCCTGGCTCACCGCCAGGGCGATGCCGAAGTCGGCTACGAGTGCCTGGCCGGACTGCAGCAGAATGTTCTCCGGCTTGATGTCACGATGCACAACACCGCGCTCGTGGGCGTACTGCAGCGCCGAAGCGACCGACTCGGCGATTTTCACCGCCTCGTCGACGCCAAGCTGCTTCTCGCGGTCGAGCTTGTCGCGTAGCGTATCGCCCTCGACGTACGGCATCACGTAGTAGAGGAACGTGTCGGCTTCGCCGGAATCGTAAAGCGGCAAGATGTTCGGGTGCTGGAGATTGGCTGTGACCTTGATCTCGTTCAGGAAACGCTCGCCGCCCAGGATGGCGGAGAGCTCGGGCCGCAGGACCTTCAGCGCGACCTTGCGATCGTGCTTGATGTCGTGGGCGAGGTAGACGGTGGCCATGCCGCCGGCGCCGAGTTCGCGCTCGATGGCGTAGCTGTCTGCCAGGGCAGACGTAAGGCGATCTAAGATTTCTGTCATATTAGTAGGGTCACATCAGAAGTCGCCGCGCAGACGCACGATGGCCTGGCGGGCGTCCTCGACCATCGGTTGGAGTTCGGGGTCGGCGTCGGTCCAGGCCTGCACGAAATACATGTAGGCGTCGCGAGCCTTATCGGTCTCACCCAGGCGCTCGTAGACCCGGGCCAGCTTCAGGCGAACGAGCGGATCGACCCACTCGCCACGGTAATAGTGAACCGCATCCCTCAGGCTATCGGCGGCGACGTAGGCATCGCCGATCTCCTGGGCCCAGGAGTCACGCTGGGCGACGCGCAAGCGTTCGACAAGCGCCAGTCCTCCCGGTTCACCTCGCAGGATTTGGGCGTAGCCGCGGGCCACGTCGGCGAGTTCTCGGGCTCCCACGGCATCCGATGTGTCACCTTCGGCCAGCGCCTGGTCCGCCAGACGTTCGATGCGCCCGAGCAGCGCCTCGTGGTCCGCCCAGCGCTCGGCTGCCGCCGCGTACCAGGCACCGCAGAAATTGGCGAACAGTAACGTACTGTCGATGGCGGCGACGGCCACAGCGGCCTCGATGCGATCCCTATCGATGGGAAGCCCGTTGCGGTCTGCGCGAGCTAGAAAACAGGTCTGGGCGGCCGCAGGAGCACCGGGTACACCAATTCGCTCGAGGTGCTCGTTGAACCGGCCGCGGTTCAGGCTATTCTGTATGTAGCGTGCAGCCGACCAAGGGCGCAGCACATCGCGCTCAGCCAACTCGCCGAGCAACGCGTCCTCGAACCGCCAAGCGCGGGCATCCACAGATACGACCGTACCGATCGCTATGCCAATCTCCTGGCTTTCCATCGTATCGATGACCGAGTACGCCCAAGCGCGACTCGCCGAGTCGCCATAGACCAGTGCTATCCCCAGGCGGCCGCGGAGGATCTGTCGGTTGGTACCCGTAACCAACACTTCATACGCCGCGATGCGGTCCGCGAGCAGGGCGCTGTCGTAGACGGCCATCGCCAGATCGATGAGGTGAATGCGGTAGGGGGCGAAGCCGGGATCGAGCTCGACGGCGCGGGAGAAGGCTTCGTCGGTCTGCTCCCAACTGGGCGCGTCGAGGCCGCCATGAATGTACAGCTCACCCAACTCGTACCAGGCTTCCGGATCATCCGGGTAGCGTTGCACGGCATCGCGGGCCAGCCTCAGGCCCTCGAGACGATTCCTAGCGGCGTCGATGCGGATCATTTGAGCCTGGCGCTCGGGAAGGCGATCCGCATAGGCGTAGGCGCGTTCACGGTTCTGGTTGGTGAGCGGATGAAACGTCGTGTACTTCCACCCATATGTGTTCGCCAACCGATAGTACGCCAGCCCAAACGTCGAGTCGGCCTCCACCGCGCGCTCCAGAGCTTCGGCAGCGGCATCGAAGTTCGCATTCCGGAACGCCGCCTCCCCCTCGAGGTACGCCTTGAGCGCCGGAACCGATGTCGTGGTGATGCTGGCGAGGTTCACCGACGGCAGTTCGCCTTCACCGCTACGCACGATAGTACCGATGACACTGATAGAAAGCTGATCGACCAGTGCCAGCACGCTGTCGGGAGAACCTTCCACCCGGGCCTGTCCCAGCCGGTCGCCGGTGGCCACGTCATAAACGTCGGCGGTCAACCGAACGCTAGGCCCGATGCCGACGGCGGAACCTATGAGCGCATAGCGGGCCTGGGTTGCCTCGGCGACGCGCAAGCTCGTCGCCTC
>JBDHJS010000092.1:0-6069 GCA_039586795.1 Gemmatimonadota bacterium | reverse complement strand
GGTCAGCGCGTTGAAGTCGATCATGTCATCGCCGACGGACAGACCGTGATCCGGCGAGCTCGGCTCATCGTCGTCGAGGAAGATGGTGACCGTGTTGGCCTTCTCCGTCCCGTCCCGCTCGATCATCAACGCCAGGTACAGGTAGTCATTGTCGCGCATGAAGAAGACCTGCGCCGGCGTATCGCCGCCCGAGATGTTGGCCAGGAACTTACCCTGGTCTCCCGGAGGACCTGAGCACGCGTCCCACTCACCGGGCGACATGGTGCCGTCGATGGTCGCGGTTCCGAAGCCCGAGCCGGGGCTGCAGGCCGTGGCGGTGAAGGTGACCGTGCCAACCCCGAGGTCGATCGGGTTAGTGGAGCCCCCGCTGGTCGTATGACCATCCGTGAACGGACCGCCGTCGCCCGGGCCTGCGATCCCGAGGCCGCTGGCGACCAGCGTGTAACTCCCATCCGTGGCCGGCATCGTCCAAACCACGGAGCCCTCGCCCTGGGCGTCGGTCCTCACGACGACCTCGGTGGAGCTCACGACCGAGCAGTCACCGGTGCCTGGACAGGATAGGGCGCCGTTACCCGCATCGAGAGAGAACGTCACACGTGCGTACTCAACGCCGCCGGCCTCTTCATCGATCACGACGACCGTCGGGTCGTTGGGGACCGGCTGACCCGTCGGGGCCAACTGATTCTGTGTACCGGCTGCCGCATCCATCTCAGCGGGAATCGCCCAGTCCATGTAGCTGAACTCTTTGCCCTTGCCGCCGAACCCGGAGTGCGTGGCGTAAAGCGGCTTCACATTCAGCGGATTCACCCAGGTGTCGAGTGTGCGCAGACCGCGGTACGCCCAGCGGAGCGATTCCGGTACACGCATCTCGTTCAATACCATCGCGTACTCATCGCAGTCGACCAGGTTGCCCGGATCGACGTTGGGCAGCGCCTGGATGGCCGAGCCCGTACGGACCGGCGCCCGGTGGATGTTGATGAGATCGAGTTGACCCGTGCCCTCCAGATAGTCGAACGCCTTGTTTTCCACACAAAGGCCGACGATATAGCCGGTCGGCAGGGTGGTTGTGATCGGATTGCCGTTTGGATCGATCGCCTCGAGCTCGAAGCACCCGCCGAACTGCGGAAGATCGAGCTGCGTCAGGTAATCAACCCGGCCCTGAGCGTGAGGGCTCGTCGGGTTGAACGAACCGGCGCACGTCTCGTCCCGCGTGATCGATATCACCGTTCCCTCGGGCACCTCACTCTGCTCGATAACGCGGATGCCGAGACCCAAGTCCGGCTTGCAGAAGGTGTCACCCGTGTGCACGACACATTCGTCGCAGAACCGCACCCCTTCAGAGCAAAGCGCACCGATGAGCGGCGTGTACTTCACCGGGATCGAGCTGCCCACCCGGTAGGTGTAGAATGCTAGCTTCTTCTGACCGCTCGGCACGTCCTCGCTCGGGTACGCCGGATCGAGATCCCGGTAACCCAACTGCTCCTCGCCGACCCAGACGCTCAACCGGTAGTGATTATCCGGATGCGTCTGGTCGAAGTCCGTGTGCCAGGTGTACTGATAGGCGTCGGTGCCGACTCCGATGTCGGCCGATTCGACGACCAGAACCGGGTCGCCCGGCACGCAAGTCGCGTCCCAGCCGTCCGGGTCTGAACCCAGGTCCAACTCGCAGACTTCTATCCTCGTGGCCAGGGCCCCGTTGAAGACGCCGCTGTAGGTCGGGTCCTCCACCAGGGGAGACCGGAAGAAGAAGTACGGGTTGCCCGACTCATCGCTGCCGTCGAAGATGGCGGACGACGGGCCGGTAGACGGCGGGTTCAGCGGGGACGGCGCGTCTTGACAGGATACAACAACGACGGCCGTCAGCAGTACTGCCGCAAGACGTTTCATACGTGGGGGAACTCCGTATGTTGTTGGGCAGATTACGGGTAGCCCGGTTCGTAGCGCACGGCGGGAACGATTGGATCCTAGGCCAACTATTTAACGCCTCGGCCTATTCCTTGTCAAGAACCGTTCTCAGCTGTCTCCGAACGCCGGCTGCCGCGGGTTTGTTCCTGAACCGGTGGCCTCAGCTGCCACGCCGGGAGCCAGTCAACTCTTGAAAGCCGGGATGATCGCGCAGAGCGCGCCACCACCATGACGTCCAGGTCGACTCATCGAAGTGTCCCGGATTGGCCGCGGCGTAACGCCTCAGCAGATCCACCGCCTCGTCGTACTCACCCAGAAGCGTCCGCTGATAGGCCTCGACGGAGAGCAGCTCCTGCTCCGGATCATTCTCGTGGCTGATCCTCTCCCGAGCGGCCACAAGCACCGCCCGGGCACTATCCGGCAAGTCGGCCCGGGCCAACGCACCGCCGGCCAGCATTCGGGCTTCGATGTGCCAGTACTCGTCGTCGGTGATGGAGTCCAACTGAGCGACCAGTTCCCAGGCCCGATCCAGATCCGGCGCCTGGTAGGGCGTCGTCATTAGCCGTAGCTCGCAGATCAGGAACCGAGGCTGCTGCGGGAAGCGTCGCGCGCCCTCCAGACACCAGCGATCGGCCTGGGCGAACTGCTCCAGATCGGCGGAGCCGTTGAAGAGGCGCATCAGGATTTGCGGGGCGAGATCCAGATACGCGTCCTCTTCATAGGCGCGACGGGCGGAGATCACGACATTCGAGACATCAGGAATCTGATAGTAAAGGTGGCTGAGCGTGCTAAAGGCGCTCGCCAGTGTCGGGTCGGCGTTCGTCGCCGCCTCCAGGTCGGCCCGGGCGCTGTTGAGCAGGGCGTTCGCCTCGTCGGGGTCGGCTGGCTTGAGGAATACCCACGTCGAGTAGTTGAGCGTCCCTCGCAGCTCGAGGGCCCTCGCGTCACTGGGCTCCAGCGCCAGCGCGCGCTCCGCGTGGCTCAGACCCGTGGCTGTCCAGTCTTCGTACTCTTCCGCGCTCTCCGCTTCTCGGGCACGGCTGTAGGCGATCTGCCCGCGCAGCACGATCGGTTCGATCCAGTTCGAATCCAGCGCTTCCGCTAGCGAGAGAACCGAGTCCGCCGCCTCCCAGGCCGCGAAGCCCCCGTCGTAGTCACCCTCCTCCAGCAGCGCCACGCCGTCCTTGCGAAGGCGCTCCGCTCGCTGCACGAACGCCCACGCCTCCGGGCTCCCGGTTGCCGCCCGCCGCTCGCGCAGGCGGACCTCGTCGCCCAACCGCTCGCGCAGGAAGTTCGAAACGTCGGTCGCCAGCGAATCCTGGATCGTCAGAAGATCGCCGGACGGCAGGTCGAAGCTCTCACGCTGGACATCGGCACCACTCATCCCGTCGATCAGGCGAGCGGTTATCCGAAACCGGTCGCCGCGCTGCTCGACGCTGCCCCAGATCAAACTGCCCGCTTCCAACGCCCGGCCCACGCTGTCCGGCGTGACCTCGGTACCGCGATACGGCGCCACACCGTTCCGCGAGATCACATCCAAAGCGCGCACCTGCGATAGCCGATCGATGAGCGCTTCCGTCAGACCGTCCGCCAGGTAGGCGAGTTCGCCTTCGCTGAAGTCTTCGAAGTAGAGAACGGCGACGCGCGTCGGATCGAGCCCCGCCTCCGCCGCCGCCATCGCATCGGCCGCCTTCGAACGGTAATCCTTCACAACGACGTAGCTCAGTCCGATCGCCACCACGAGCAGACTGGACAGAATCCAAAGCTCTTTCGGTTCCGGCTTTTGGGCGCCACGTTCCCCGTGGTACCAGGCGAGGACCGACGCAAACGGGACTCCCACGAGATAGAAGACGAGCACCAGCCGATAGGCCAAACCCGGAAGGAGCTCGTGCCCGACCGCCTGGTCGACGCCCTCCAGCGCTAGGAAACCCGCCGCCAGGTAGGCCCCCACGAATGGGAAGACGCGGCGATTCCTGATCTCGCCCCACAAAGGCATAGAAAACCACGCCTGCTTTAGAGGAGTTTATGCACCCGGCGCCACAATGAAGCCACCGGGGGCGGCTGTCAAGCACGCGCAGTAAGAAAAAAAACAACCACGTCACGGACCCCATCGAGCCCGGGACGCGCTTTTAACAAAACGCTTGTCGCACCACTCTCATATATGACGACCCAGAGCGCACTTGTGGCCGGAGACGTCGATGCAGCGCTTGCTCAAAGCTCCGCTGATCATGCTCCTTGCGGCCTTCATCGGATGTAACGATGACGAGCCGACGAACGCCGTTCCGGACCCGGACGGCGTCATACCCACAACTATGGTATCTCAGATCGATACCGCGGACTGGCGCATCGACCCATTCGCGCTGTTGGAGGCGGCCATCGACGGCGACACGCTCAGACTTCAGGTCGGGTACGGCGGGGGCTGTCGTGATCACGAGTTCCAGCTCGTGATATCGGGGGCGTTCATGGAATCGGAGCCGGTCCAGACGATGGCGCTGCTGACCCACGATGACGACGACGACCCCTGCGACGCGTTCATCCTGACGTGGCTTCTCGCCGACCTGACACCGCTCAAGACGGAATGGCAAAGCGCCTACCAACGTCAGTCGGGAACGATCGTGCTGCACCTCGATGTGCCCTCCTCGCAGGCTGAGTGCGACGAATCACGCTTGGGCCAGCCCGGCCGCTGTACACTCTTCTACGAGTTCTGATCGCCCCATCGCCTAGCACCGTTGCGCTACAAAGAACCGGTACGCGTTGACGTATCGGCCGGGCCGGATATCATGCAGGCTCTCAATCAGGCCCCGGCAGCGTCAGAGTTGTGAAAGAACGGCAGGTGAGTGCAGGTGAACGAAGCAGTTAACGGCGAAGTCCGACCCAAGAAGCGCCATTCAATGTGGCCGCGTGAGCATGGAGCCTACGCACAGATCGCGTTTCCCCTGGTAACAGCGCTGGCGCTGGGGACGCCGGGTCTGGCCTCCCTCCTCTTTGTCGTGGCAATCATCGCCGTCTTCATGCTTCACGAACCGATCATGGTTCTGATCGGAGCCCGTGGCGGACGAGTGAAGCGCGAGGCCGGAGCCGTGGCTCGAAACCGGGCGATCCTACTGCTCGCCGTTGCGGCGGGTGCCGGCGGCGTCGGCATGTGGCTCGCGCCGCAGGAAGCGCGCATCAGCGCCGCGATTCCCGTTGCCCTGGGCGCGCTGCTGACGCCGCTCACGTTCAGTCGCCAGGAGAAGACGACAACCGGCGAGCTATTGGTATCGATGACACTCCCGGCAACGATGATCCCGGTGGCCGTCGCCGCTGGAGTCAGCGTGCGCGACGCGATCATCGCCGCCGCCATCTGGGCGATCGCCTTCTCTTTGAGCACGCTGACCGTGCGTGGGATCATCGCCCGCTGGAAGAAGAATCAAAAGAAGGGTCTGATGCCCATCCTCGCACCAGCGCTGTGCGCCGCGGCGATCGCCGGCGCCGTCTACTTCGCCGGTCGCGACGATTTCCCGACGCTCGCCGCCATCGCCGTCATGCCAACGGCGTTCGTGGCCCTGGTCTTTGGGTTGGTCGGCGTTCACCCGCAGAACTTGCGGCGCATGGGCTGGACTCTCGTGGCGAGCAATATCGCCGTGCTGGCGGCGTTGCTGGGGGGGCTGCGGTGACCTTACGAGTCGCCGCCTTCCGCAAGTCGTGATCTAAGCTGTTCGGCCTGTCGGTCGTCCCAAGCCACATCGTCCTCCGACAACGGCTCGATTCTGTAGAGCCATGACAGACCCTTCGGGCCGAGATACGCGTCGGGCAACCGGTAAGCCGGATCCTGCAGCGCTTCCTCCAGGGTGATGAACGCAAACCCTCTCTCCTGCAAAGCGTCGAGCAGGGCACCGAGGTTGTAGGCCACCGATGCAGTGGCATGGAGCAGCAAGATGTGGTCGATGTCGCGTCCCAGTTTGCGCCTCGCGACCTCTTGGGAATGCTCGACCATGGCGAGCATGTGCTCCACGAACAGCTCGCCGAGACGTGTCTGTTCAACGCTGTCACCCTCCGCCAGCGCTGCGCCGAACGGTCGCCCGATGAGGTAGTCGGAGTTGTCCACTGTGACGTGAGCGATTCGGTAGTCCAGCTCGTCGAGCACCGCCAGCGCCGCATCCCTTCGTTCCGCCGATGAGCCCT
>JBDHJS010000091.1:0-6399 GCA_039586795.1 Gemmatimonadota bacterium | reverse complement strand
TTCGTCGAGCTCGTGCCCGCCCTGCCGTCTGCTACCGCTCACAGCGTGAACCGAATACCCAGTGCACCAAAGAAGCCGCCGGAGGAGAACTCAGCGCCCCCTGGGGCGCTCAGCTTCTCCTGTCCTTGCCATCCGAACTCGGCGACGATGTTGAAGAAGAGGACGATGTACGATACGTCGACGGCGGCCGACCAGCGATCCGATGCGTAATCGATGGGATCATCCTGAGGGACGATCAAAATGCCCGTCCCCGTCGGTCCGGCCACCGCATAGTCGACCTGACTGGAGTAGCGATCCCAGCCAAGAACGAACGCGAGACCAATGGCAACGAAGCTCTTGCTGACGCCGGCCCGGAAGCTCCAGAGGCTCATGTCCATCCCGATCTCTGAATCATCACCCCGAGCCAGGCTACCCAGCTGAACGCGGCCGAACCACTTGTAGAAGCCGGAGACCGATACGCCAGGCGCAGTGAACGATTCTCGGAGGATGCCGACCCGAGCTCCCAGCCCCAACCCCGTCGCATCGTTGACGAAGCCCTCCCCGGCCGGCAGCACCAGCGCGCCCAGCGACCCCATGATCTCGACCGCGGCAAACCCACCGAGCGTGGTCGACAGATCGAGTCCGTCGAATATACCGACGGAGGCATCGATTTGGGGCATGTAGACCATCGCGCTGATCGTACCGAGCGGATCGCCGGCATTGACGGGAAAGTCCAGGACGTTGGGGACTTCCAGCCAGTTAAAGGTGATGCGACCGCCGACGTTGAACCTGGGTATCCAGCGGAACTTGGTACCCAGCGGACTGGCCGTTCCCAGCACCGGGTTACCGCCGGCCAGCGTCATCCCAAGCTCGGGCTGCAGCACTTGCACGGTGGCCACCGTTCCAAGACAGAGAGGGACTCCCTCGGTGGGCAACGACCCGCCGTCCACCGCATCCTGGCACCGCTGAACGAGCGCCGGATCGAGGTCCTGGCCGCGCGCCGGGCGAGGAGCATCCAGCATGACGGCTGAGACGACAAGTATCAGCGCGGCTGTCTTAAGAATCCTCACTTCCCCACCATCTACATACTTTCCGGCGCTTCGATACCGAGCAAACCGAGCCCGTTGCGCAGGACGGTCTCGGCGCCGCGCACCACGGCCAACCGGGCGTTTGTCACCTGCTCTTCCTGTCCCAACACGCGAAGCGACGCATCACGGGTGCCGGCGTGATACCAACTGTTGAGCTGGTTGGCGAGCCCCTCCAGGAACGAAGTAATGCGGTGCGGCTCACGGCTTCGCGCCGCCGCTTCTACGATATCCGGAAAATCGAGCAGCGTCTTGATCATCTCGTGATCTGCCTCGTGAACGATCGGCGACAGGTCGACGTCGAGGTCGATCTGGCCCGGGTCGATCGCGCCGCGGCGATACACGCTGCGCAATCGCGCGTGCGCGTACTGCACCTTGTAGACCGGGTTCTTTTCCGAACGTTCCTTCGCCAGATCGAGGTCGAAGACCATCTGCTGCTGCGGGCCACGCTCCAGGAAGAAGTAGCGGGTCACATCGGTGCCGACCTCATCGATCAGCTCACGCAGGGTAACGAACTCCCCGGCCCGCTTGCTGAACTTTACCTCTTCACCACCCCGCTCGATACGCACCAGCTGAACGATGACCGCCTCGAAGTAGCTGCGCCCGAGGCCCAACGCTTCCATGGCTGCTCTCATCCGCGGCACGTACCCATGGTGGTCGGCGCCCCAGATGTCGATCGCGGTTCCGAATCCGCGACTGGCCTTGTCTCTATGATACGCGATATCGGGCAGGAAGTAGGTGTAGCTGCCATCGCTCTTGACGAGGACTCGATCCTTGTCGTCACCAAAATCGGTCGTGCGCAGCCAGCGCGCGCCTTCGCGCTCGTAGGTGAATTCGCTCTTCTCCAGGTCGGACAGCGTCTCTTCAATTCCGCCGGACTCGCGAATCGCAGTTTCGGTCGTGAAGCGCCCGAACTCGACGCGGAACATCTCCATCGTCTTCCGCTGCTCCTCCATCACACGAGACAGAGCAAAGCTGCGGGCAAGATCGCATTGTCCTTCGTCCCAAGCGCCAGCGAGTTGATCGCTGTGCACCTCCTTGAGTTCACGGGCGAGATCTGTCACGTATTCACCGTGATAGCCGCCCTCCGGGATCGGTGCGTCATCGCCTTCCGCCTGCCGGTAACGCGCCTCGATCGACTCGACCAGCTTGCCGATCTGGGCGCCGGCGTCGTTGACGTAGAACTCGCGCAGCACGGTATGGCCGCTGAACTCGAGAAGCCGAGCGATCGCATCGCCGACCGCGGCGCCGCGGCCATGGCCCACGTGTAGCGGGCCTGTAGGATTGGCGGAGACAAACTCGACGTTGACGTCGCTTCCCTTTCCCCAGGTTCCGCGCCCGTAGTCGGGTCCGCTGCGACAAACACGCCGCAAACCCTCGTACAGGAACTCACGGCTAACCCGGAAGTTGATGAACCCGGGGCCGGCGATCTCCGTCTTTTCAATGTGGAGCGCCTGGAGGTCCAGCTTATCGATCAGTTCTTCAGCCAGATCCCGCGGCTTGCGACCCAACTGCTTGGCCAGAACCATCGCCAGATTCGATGCCAGATCGCCATGCGTCAGATCGCGCGGTCGTTCGAGATGAACGGCTATGTCATCTCGAGCTCCGATCTCCTGGCTCGCGCGTCTGAGCGCCTTCTCGAGTTCCGCGTGGCGCATCTACTTGGCGTCCTTCTTCTTCGACTCCGCTTTCTTCTCAGTCGGCTTGGCCTTCTCGGCCTTTCCTTCCGTACTCGACTCCTTCTTCTCGGCCTTCTTATAGGAGTCGCTTCGGTAGTCTGTTATGTAGAAGCCTGACCCTTTGAACAATAGCCCGGCACCACCCGATATCAGCCGTTCAGCCAGACCGTCGCATTTGGGGCAATCGACGCTCGAATCGTTCGAGATCTTCGTTGTGAACTTCTCGAATTGATGCCCGCAGTCCCTACACCTGTACTCGTACGTCGGCATACCGCCTCAGCGTTACATTGATCAGCAACCTATTATGTCGGTCGAAACTTATCCGAAGGGGATATCGCCCTCAACTCGCCGCCCGGTACTCCCCCCACAGCCCACGCAGCGCATCGCTGATCTCGCCCAGCGTGGCCCTCACCTTCACCGCATCCACCATATGGGGGAGCAAGTTATCGGAACCCGCTGCCGCCCCGGCCAGCGCGGCAAGGGCCCGCTCGACAGCTCCGTCATCGCGACGGCGCCGGCTCTCCTCGAGGCGGCTACGCTGTCGGGCTTCGAGCTCGGGAAAGGCCGGCTGCTCAATTCGCGCCTCCGACTCGTCGTCCAGGTACTCGTTCACACCCACCACTACCCGTTGGCCCGATTCGATCTCCAACTGATACGCGTAGGCGGCGCGCTGTATCTCGTCGCCAACGTAGCCCAGCGCGGCCGCAGCTCCGCCCCGCTCCTCGATCTCGACGAGGTACTCTCTGGCCTTCTTTTCCAGTTGCGCGGTAAGCGTCTCGACGTAGTAGCTGCCCGCAAGCGGGTCAGCGGTCGCGGCGGCGCCCGATTCGTGAGCCAGCACCTGCTGGGTCCGCAGCGCGAGGCGAGCCGATTCGGCTGTGGGCAGGGCAAGCGCCTCGTCGAAGGCATTCGTGTGAAGTGACTGTGTACCGCCGAGTACTGCGGCGAGAGCCTGAACGGCGACCCGTACGACGTTGTTGTCGGGCTGCTGCGCGGTGAGCGTGGAGCCGCCGGTCTGCGTGTGGAACCGCAGATGGCAAGCACGATCGGAAGCGTTGTACCGTTGGCGTAGCAGCTGGGCCCACAGCCGACGCGCTGCGCGGAACTTCGCGACCTCTTCGAATAGATCGTTGTGTGATGCGAAGAAGGAGGAGAGGCGCGGAGCGAAACTCTCGAACTCCAGGCCACGTTCTGCAGCACGCTCGACGTACTCGAGTCCGTTGGCCAAAGTGAAGGCGACTTCTTGAGCCGCCGTGCAACCCGCCTCCCTCATGTGATAGCCGCTGATCGAGATGCTGTTCCAGCGTGGCAGCTCTCGACCGCAGAAGTCGAAGATGTCGGTTACGAGACGCAGGCTGGGCTCTACTGGAAAGATGTAGGTGCCACGAGCAACAAACTCTTTGAGTATGTCGTTTTGAACCGTACCGGTCAGCGCGGCGCGCTCGATGCCCCGCTCGTCGGCCAGAGCCACGTACATCGACAGAAGAATGGAAGCCGTGGCGTTTATCGTCATTGAGGTGGAGACCTGAGCCAGGTCGATACTCTCGAACAACACGCCCAGGTCGTCAACCGTGTCGATGGCCACACCCACTCGGCCCACCTCGCCTTCCGCCATCTCATGGTCGGAGTCGTAGCCCATTTGGGTAGGCAGGTCGAACGCTATCGAAAGACCGGTCTGACCGGAGTCCAACAGAAAGCGGAATCGGCGGTTCGTTTCTTCGGCGGTCCCGAAGCCGGCGTACTGACGCATGGTCCAGAGTCGACCGCGATACATCGACTCGTACACGCCACGTGTGAAGGGAAACTCACCCGGCTTACCAGGATCGGGGGCGCCGGCCGCCTTCTCCTGGTTTGCGGTATAGGTGGGCTCGATCTCGATCCCGCTGGTATTTCGGAGCTTCTTCTCGCTCATGGCTAATTGAACGCTCGAATTCCGTCGTCAGACATCTGGTTCAATCACCAGGAGCGTTTCGCCCTTGTCCACCGTCTGGCCTGCTTTAACCAGAACATCGGTAACCGTTCCCGCGACGATGGCCTTGAGCTCGTTCTCCATCTTCATCGCCTCGACCACGACCACACCCTGCCCGGTTTCGACCGTAGCCTGGGGCTCGACCTCCACCTTTATGACGAGACCGGGCATCGGCGCCTTCATCTTCACCGGCCCATGGCTTTGCGCCGTCGTTCCGGCCAGGGCGCGGATCGCCACCATACGCTCGTCGAGTGCCAGCGCGTCGTGCCGTTGCCCGTCCACCTCGATCACCCATTCGCCACGACCCTCGCTTCGTCGCGCGGTCATCGTGTGCGACCGTCCATCGAGCACCAGATGCCAGAGATGCGAATCGTGGTTGGGCCTGAGGTCGGCATCCATAGGCTGCCCGTCCACCAGCACGCCATCGGGGCCGATCTCCACCTGGTAGGCTTTGTCCGCGATCTCGACGATGTATTTCATTCGGGTCCTTATCGTGGTGAGCGTTGAATCGATTAATCGTTAATAATCAAGGAGATCCAGCCACCGCGCAACAGTGAGCAACGCTACCCTTACCGAGCCTTCCTCTCTACATTCAAGGTCGATGACCGAAACACCTTCACCGCAGATCCTCGTCGTCGAAGACGAGCCCGATGTCGCGGCTCTCGTCGCTTTCCAGCTGACACACGCCGGCTTTCGTGTCAGGACCGCGTCGACCGGCAGCGAAGCTCTGCGAGCCGTCGACGCCGAGCCACCCGACCTGGTCGTCCTCGACCTCATGCTGCCAGAGATCAGCGGAATCGAGATCCTGAGGACGCTGCGGTCGCGGAAGGAGACCGAGGCGACACCCGTCGTCGTGCTGACGGCTCGTGGCGAAGAGAAGGACCGCCTGGAGGGTTTCGAGCTGGGAGCGGACGATTACATCCCGAAGCCGTTCAGCCCCAAGGAGCTGGTGGCCCGCGTGAAGGCGGTGCTACGCCGCTCCGAACCGGTAACCGCGACAGGCAGACGCGGGCGGTCTCTGCGTGCCGGCGCATTGGTCGTCGATACCGACGCCCATCGCGTTACGGTGGATGGTACGGAGATCGAACTCACGCCAAAGGAGTACGCGCTTCTCATCTGCTTGCTCGAGCGACGCGGCCGCACCCAAAGTCGTCAGGATCTACTAGAAGCCGTCTGGGAGACGACAGCGGAGATCGAGACGCGGACCGTGGATATGCACGTCGGGCGCTTACGCTCCAAGCTGGGGGTCGCCGGAGACCACTCGAGACCGTCCGCGGTTTCGGCTACCGCTTTCGTCGCGAGGATTAGACCGTGCGCGTCCGGCTGCTGCTGAGCATCGTCGGAACATCGCTACTCGGCCTCACCCTGTTTGCCATCCTGGATCGCGCGGGCGTTGGTGGCGCGGGCGCCATCTCGGTCCTGTTAATCTTGTCACTCGCTGCCGGCCTCACACTTCTCTTGAGCCAACCATTCGGCGTCGCTTCCGACTTTGCGGAACGGCTATCCCGGGGTGGATCACCACCACGTCTGCCCGAGAATGCGCCGGGGCAAACCGGCGATCTGTACAGAGCGCTCAACCGACTTGCTGAGAGCCACCGCTCGCGAGTTCGGCAACTCGGTGCAGAGCAAGCCGAGACCGAAGTCCTGCTGAGCGAGATGGCCGACGGTGTGCTGGCGCTGGACTCGA
>JBDHJS010000049.1:0-24709 GCA_039586795.1 Gemmatimonadota bacterium | reverse complement strand
GGATATGCTACGCAAACTCGCGCTAACCACCGCGCTACTCACCGCCATCGCGGCGGCGACCAATACGGCCTCGGCCCAACACATTGCCGCGCCTAACGGTTTCGCCGTCGGAGCGATGGCCGGCGGAGTCACCTTTGCGGACTCGACCAATTCCACGAATTTCGGATTTGGCGCCGATGCGAATATCCGCTGGACGTTCAGCGGACTGCAGCTGGTCGGTGGTGGTGGCTACAACAGCGTCGCCGTCGAGAACCTGAGCGCCAACCGAATCGTGTGGACGGTCTTCGCCGATCTGCGGCTGCTTATGAAGACGACGCCGGGCGCCGCGCCTTACATCGGCATCCGCGTCGGCTACGGTTGGTCCACCGTCGACATCTCGGAGCTCGAGATCTCCAACTTCACCGAGGCGAAGCAGAACGGCCCGACGTTTTCCGGCATCTTCGGCGTGCTGTTCCCGCTGTCGCCCAACTTTGCGATCGATGGCGCGTTGACGTTCGGCGTCGCTCCGTTCGGCGACATCGAGTTCAACACCGGCGACAAGTTGCCCGACAGTTCTACCACCGGCATGGTTGGGTCACTCAAAGTCGGCATCGTGTACTCATTCACGCCGTATAAGTAGCGGTGAACAGGCCCGGCCTCGATTTCATCCGCGCCAAGGTCGCCGAGGACCTGAAGACGGGCAAATACGGGGGGCGGGTCGTCACCCGCTTCCCGCCCGAGCCCAACGGCTACCTTCACATCGGCCACGCCAAGGCGGTCTGCCTCAACTTCGGGCTCGCCCTCGAGAACGAGGGCGGCGTCTGCCATCTACGCTATGACGACACCAACCCGGAGACTGAAGACATCAAGTACGTCGAGTCGATCCAGGAAGATGTGCGCTGGCTCGGCTTCGACTGGGGCGACAATCTGTTCCACGCCTCCGACTACTTCGAACAGCTGTACGACTACGCCGAGATCCTCATCGAGAAGGGTCTGGCCTACGTCGACAGCTCCAGCGAGGCGGAGATCCGGGAGTACCGGGGCACGGTGACCGAGCCGGGTAGGCCGAGCCCGTACCGCGACCGCTCCGTCGAAGAGAACCTCGATCTGTTCCGCCGCATGCGGGCCGGAGAATTCAAAGACGGCGAGCACGTGTTGCGCGCCAAGATCGACATGGCGAACCCCAACATGCTGATGCGGGATCCCCTGCTCTACCGCATCCGCCACGCGACTCATTATCGCCGCGGCGACGAGTGGTGCATCTACCCGCTTTACGATTTCACGCACTGCCTGTCGGACGCCATCGAGGACATCACTCACTCGCTGTGCACGCTCGAGTTCGAGAACAACCGGGCGATCTATGATTGGGTGCTGGACGGTGTCGGCATCGAGCCGCCGCGGACGGAACAGACCGAGTCGGCGCGTCTCGATCTCGACTACACGGTGCTCAGCAAGCGAAAGCTGATCCGGCTGGTGGAGGAAGGCTACGTAGACGGGTGGGATGATCCCCGCCTCCCTACCATTGCCGGGCTGCGCCGCCGCGGCGTCACATCGGAATCGATCCGTGCCTTCTGCGACATGATCGGCGTCGATAAGGCGAACAGCCGGGTGGATATCGCGAGATTGGAGTTCGCGATCCGCGATGACCTCAATCATCGGGCGCCCCGGGTGTTGGCGGTGCTACGGCCTCTGAAAGTCGTGATCACCAACTATCCCGACGGCCAGGTCGAGCAACTGGAAGGTTCGTATTGGCCACGTGATGTACCGAAGGAAGGCACGCGGCCGCTCCCATTCTCTCGTGTCATATATATAGACCGAGACGACTTCATGGAGGATCCGCCGAAGAAGTTCTTCCGGCTGGCGCCGGGCCGCGAGGTACGGCTGCGCTATGCGTATATCGTTAAGTGCGAAGAAGTTGTGAAAGATCCCGCAACGGGAGACGTCGTGGAGCTGCGCTGTACCTACGATCCGGACAGCATGAGCGGCGAACCTGGCGAGCGGCGGAAGGTGAAAGGCACGATCCACTGGGTTTCGGCGGAGCATGCCTTGCCCTGCGAGGTTCGACTCTATGATCGGCTGTTTAGTGTGCCGGATCCGGATGATGCGCCTGATGGACAGGACTTTACGGCCAACCTCAATCCCGATTCGCTGCTAGTGCTTCAGGACGCGCTTATTGAGCCGAGCGTGGCGGATGACCCGCCGAGCACGCGCTACCAGTTTGAGCGGCAGGGCTACTTCATGAGTGATCCGATAGACTCGAAGCCTGGCGCGCTCGTTTATAACCGCATAGTAACTCTCCGAGACACCTGGGCTAAGATCGCTTCGCGTAAGTGATCCGCCTTTGGCGGGTTCATTTCGACAGCCGATGGCCGACGATCGTAGCTCGACGCATGATTACCGTTCGGCGGTCGACGTTCGACATTCGATGTACGTCGGTCGTTGAGCGGGTCTATTTCGACAGCGGACAGCCGACAGCCGCGTATCGACGTACGAGGACAATTCGGCGATCGACGTACGACGCCCGATGTACGTCGGTCATCGGACGCGGCTGTCGAAGGTCGGCCGTCGGGTGTCGCTCGTCGAGGCGCGGATAGCCGACCAACGAACATCGAGAGTTGGGCGTCGATCGGCGAGAAGTTTACTTGGGCGTCGAGCGGCGGCTGTCCGCTGTCGGCTGTCTCAATGGACGTCGGACGTCGGACGTCGAGCGTCGAGCGACGTGATTAGGGCCAGTAGCGGAGATTAAACGTCACCACGAAAGCCTCAAAGTCATCGTCCGCATCCCGCCGATCCAAGACCCGCATCGTCGTCTCGATGCCAATGATGAACTTCTCCCAGCCGGTCCAGAAGACGCCAAGCCCGAAGCCGGTCGACCGGTTCGTCAAATCGGCGCCGTTTTGGGAGAAGGCATCCGACTCGGCGCTGAGCAGAAGGCCGATCGGGATGACGTTCAGGTTCTTGAGATCGACGCCCATCGTGCCGCCGCCTCCGATCCTGGTCTCCGAATCCGAGTCGGTCAGGTCGGCCCTACCGCCGTCGAGGACAGCAGTGATGCCAATCCAGGACGCGGGCGCCCAGCCAAGCCGCGCGCTCAGGACGCCAGAGGTCGCTTTCCCGGAAGTCGACAGAGAGTTGTCCTCTTCCAGCCCACCGCTATCGATGATCCTCTGCGCGAAACCAAAAGGATCGACACCGACGATATCCGATCGGCTGAAGTCGAGGCCGCCGGATATGATCACCTTCTCGCTTTGATAGATCCGTGCCGTGCCTCCGAGGTTCACCGCGAACGTTCCCGTCACACCTTGCGCCAGCATTGACTGCTCGTCCGTCCCGATGCGGCCGCCGCCCGAGAAGCCCACGCGCAGGGCGAGCCACTGGCCGAACCGCTGCTGATATTCGAAGCCCAGGGACAGGAATGCGACGTCACCGGTGAGGGTGCCCAGAGTATCACCATCAACATCGATGAACGGCGTCTTGAGGTCGAACGCCTGGCCGGCGCCTGTGCTCGTGGCGAAGTAGCTGATGGCGAACGGGTCAGCGACAATCCGCGACGGGATGAATTCGAATCCGTTGAGGACCCGGCTCGGCTCCTGGGCCGGCAAATATGTGACGGTTAGGGCGAGCAGAGACAATGCCAGCAGCGTTTTTCGCATTTCGACCTCCGAACACGGGATTTCTGAGGAATAGCGTTGATCGACATAATCGTTGGAATCACTGTTCGGCGCCAGCGAGGGCAATCGACGGCCGTTGGGCCGACGCAGGATTCTCATTCGACGGCTCGGCCTTCGACATTCAACGTACATCGGTCGCCGGGCGGGTCTATTTCGACAGCCGACAGCCGATAGCCGCCGCTCGACGTACGAGGACGATTCGGCGATCGACTTACGACGTCCGATGCACGTCGGTCGTTGAACGCGACCGTCGAAGATCGGCAGTCGGATGTCGCTCGCCGAGATGCCTGAAAACCGTACTACGAACGTCGGGAGTCGGGCGTCGGTCGGCGAGAAGTTTACTCGGGCGTCGAGGGTCGAGATTACTCTTCGGCAGTGGCCACCCAGGCCGTATACCAGAGGTCGAGCAGCATCTGGCTGCCGGCCGCCAGCCGGTCCAACGCGAACTCCAGGCCTCGGTCGGTTCCCGTGCCCTCGAAACCGCCATCCCGATCGATCCGGTAAAGCTCCTCGATCATCCCCTGCGACTCCTGGATGAAGGCCAGAAAGTCCGCAAACGGATCCTCCAGATGTTCCGGCGGCCCGACGCGGCCGGAGAAGTCGCCCGGGCTGATCGCCGCGCTGCGTACGAAGTCGCCTTCGAAGCGGGCGTGCACGCCAGGACCGGCGTAGCCCTCGGGGTTCGAGCCCAACCAACCGTTGTAGTGGTAAGAAGTGTGGTGTGGGTTGGCGGCGTCAGCCGCGTAGTGGCCGAGCCAACCGGCGTACGTGATGATGTTGCCCTCGACCAGGTCGGTGGGTCTGCCGGCTCGCTGCAGCTCGCGGTATTGGCGAAACCCGACCTTCAGCCGTTCGTATAGCCCGATCGCCATGTAGGGCAACATCCCGACGTACTCGGGCAGCAAGCTGTCAGGATGAATATCGCCGCGAGCGTCCGGATCGGCGCGCCGCTCGTAAAGCATGCGGGCGTAATCGAAGCGACTGCGGACCGCGCTGATGTCACCGGCCAGCTCCAGCTTGATGAAGTGGTCCGGCTCCTGGGATGTCTTGAGCGTGAACTCGGACTCGCGGCGCCAGCGATCCGGCTCCGGCCCCAGGTAGGCCAGGCGGTCTACGGCCTCGCGGAAGAAAGCAGGCACCTCCTCTGGCAGGTGTTCTGCGGCCACTTGATTCACCATCACGTGACCCTCGTCCTGCCAGGCCAGACTCGGCCGCGAATCCGCGGGCAAGAACCATAGGACCAACGCGGCTAGTCCTAACAACGAAATAAGAAGTCTTCGATTCATGCGACCATCTCGCTCTGTCCCTAGCCCACGCCGATCTCGAAACCGAAGAGGAAACGGAAGCTTCTGTAGACGAAAGTCGCCTCGAAGTCCTCGTCCTCTTCACTCAACAGATCGGTAAGTGCTCGATCGACCTTGCTCCCCCAGCCGTACCCTATTCCCAGGGTGAGAAGAGCTGAGCTAACCGTGAAATCCGTGCCGACGGTGACGGTATTGACGTCGAGGGGCATCGCGGACAGATCCGCCATCTCCGTGAGCCCGCTCGCGTCCAGGTAGTAGGACGCGTAGGCCGACACCTTTGGTGAGAACGCATGCTCGAGCCCTACCGCCCAATTGAAGACCTCATCTAACGCCTGGACGGCATCGACCGTCATCACTTCGCCGGGTTCCTGTGAAACGAAGTCCTCGCCCTGCATCACGAAGTACGGCGCGATGGCATCGTACCATTCGGCGCTGCCGTGCAGGCGCGTATTCCCGAACCGCCAACCCAAACCGAACCCGACCGAGAGCGGCGACTTGAACTCCGCCGGCAGGTCGGTTTGCACGTTGACCGCCAGCGCCGCGGTGTCCGACGCGAACGTTCCTAGCTGTCCGCTACCCGTGATGTGGATGCTCGGCGTGGTCAACGTGAGGCCACCAGTGAACGGGCCCACCGCTGCGAACGCCCCGAACTTGAAGAGCGTGCGAAGCGTAGAGTACTTCCCGCCCCCCACCTCAATGCTGGCAGCGCCAGATCCGTCCGTGCCGACCTCCTGCGAAAGCGACTCGGCTCGTCGCCTCTGGCTTCGCAGTGCCCCGTACCAAGTAGCTCCAAGGCCGAAGTGATCGCCCAGCGCGTGGGAGTAGGTGAGACCCACCCAACTTTCGTTGAACCTACCCTCGAACCGCACCAGCCCGGCAAACTCATCAAGATCGACATCCGGCGGTATGTCGGCACCGGACAGTACGATCAGCCCCTGAAGATCCTGCTCGCCCCGCGTGCGGGTAATCGCCGAATAGGCGAGCACCCCGCTCCCGAACAGGCCACGCTTGATCGTCCCTGCGATCAGCGACGGCCGAATGCCCGAGCGTGCCGTCCCAAGGTCGACACCCTGGCCGCCGCCATCCTCAAGCGCGATGACCGAATATTCGAACACGTTGGTGCTCACCGCGAAGGCGAGGTCATCGGCCAGACCCAGAGCGCCCGGGTTGTAGTAGGTACCGCTGATGTCGTTGACGCTGCCGATCACCGCCCCGCCGAGCAGCGACGATCGTGGGCCGTACTGCTGCGTCCAGTAGTGTGCATCCTGCGCCGCGGCCGGGCTCGCGGCGAGTAAAAGGAGCCCGGATATGACGCTCGCTCGTTTCATCGATCGCCCCTCTCCGTTCATGCCCCTTCAGCTGCGCTCGCGGGTTCGCCGCTCGCGGGAACGTCTTCCAGCCAGCGGACGGACAGTTGATAGACGACAGCCAGGATGACGGCGCCCACAAACAGCCCGATGATGCCCAGCAACATCACCCCGCCGATCGCACCCAGCAGTACGACCAGCATGGGAACGTCGACGCCGCGCCCCAGCAACAGCGGCTTCAGGAAAGCGTCGCTGAAGCTCACGATGATCGCCCACACCAGGAAGATCACCGCGGTTACTATGCTGGCGTTGGCGAACACGTAGATGGCGGCTGGCCCCATTATCAATAGCGGCGGTAGCTGAAGCACAGCGAGAATCAGGATCAACAGGGTCCAGAGCGCCGCCGCCGGTACGCCGGCCAACGCCATTCCGACTCCCCCGAGCAGCGCCTGGATGATCGCGATGCCAATGACGCCGATTGCCACGCTGCGCATCGTCTTCTCGATCAGCGTCGTGAGCGCAACACCCCTATCACCTATGAAGCGTGTGGCTACACGCACCGCGGCGTCTTTGCCACTGGCCGCCGTGGCCAGGAAGACCGCCGCGATGATGATCGAGATGACGAACTGCAGCACGCCCAACGCCAGCCCGCCGGCCGCCGAAAGCATCCAAGCCGCGAACGCCCTGACCTGAGGCTCGTAGCGCTCGAGTGTGGCCTCCAGGTTGGCTGACGCCTGACTCCAGATGCTCGCAATATCGTCGCCGACCAGCGGCCACTCGCCCACGCTCTCTGGAGGCGGTGGAACGACCAGCGTGCCCTCGTGAAGCCTCGTCGCGACGCTCTTCACACCGTCGAAGGCTCCGCCGAAGAAGTTCGCCGACGGGATCAGCAGCGCCGCCAGCGCGAGGATCGCGAGCAGGGTCGACGTCAGTTTGCGGCGTCCGCCCAGTTTGGCAACGAGATACTCATAGGCCGGAAATACGGCGACGGCGATGATGACGCCCCACAGGATCACCATGATGAAGGGCATCACAATTAGGAACGCCGCAACGACCAATATGGCAATAACCCCGAGATTCATCGCCGTATCCACGGCGCGTCTCATGTGCCGCACATCTTCTGGAGATTGTGTGGTGACATTCACGGTTCGACCCTTTCTGTCCGGGCAGGCCTGAGCGCCCGTCTCCCGGTGACGGGCCGCTCCCGGCTCGGCGTGGCGATGGATGAGCGGACATCTTAGTATTCCCCGGCCAATTATCCAATGGCTTTGTTATAATCAGCACATAGCGCGGCCCGACCCACTGAAAAGGCAGAAGCATGTCGGACGAAGGCTTAGCCAGACCCGAACAGGCCAGCGAAGCGGCAGCGACCATAGAACCGGAGTCGTCGGCCCCCGATCCGGAGGCGTCCACGGCCAAGAAAGGCTGGTGGAAGCGCATGGACCGGGCGCGCCGCGTGACGCTCACCGTCCTCGCCGTGGCCTTCGTCGTCTTCATCTGGTACGTGCTGTCCGACCGCCTGACCCCGTATACCTCCCAGGCCCGCATCCAGGGACTGGTCGTCCCGATCATACCGCAGGTGTCGGGCTACCTCGTCGACATCAGGGTCCGGCTGCACGACATCGTGGAGCCGGGGGACACGCTCATGCAGCTCGACCGGCGGCTGTACGAGGTGGCGGTACGCAACGCCGAGGCGGCGCTGGACGCGGCGCAACAGCAGGTCGGGGCGCTCACGGCGACGGTCCGCTCGTCCGAGGGGCGGCTCGGCGTCGCTCGGGCGCAGCTCGATCGCGCGCAGCGCAACTTCAATCGCGTGCAGGCGGTGCAGGCGCAGAACCCGGGAGCGCTGTCGCAGGCCGATATCGATCAGGCGGAGACTTCGTTGGCCCAGGCCGTCGAACGGGTGTCGTCCGCCGAGGCTGACCTGGACCGGGCCATACAGCAGTTGGGCGAGACCGGGCCCAACAATCCGACCTTGCGTGCGGCGGAAGCGGCGCTGGATCAGGCGCGGCTCAACCTCGCGTTCACCACACTACGGGCACCCTCCCGAGGAGGGATCGAGAGCTTTCGCCTCGACGTCGGCCAGTTCGCCGCCGCGGGGCAGCCGTTGGCCATGTTCGTCTCGACCCACGACGTGTGGGTCCAGGCGGACATGCGGGAGAACAACATCTCGAACATCAAGCTCGGCGACCGGGTGGAATTCACTCTCGATATCGCGCCAGGGCGCATCTTCAACGGCACGGTCTCTAGCGTCGGGTACGGCGTCAGCAGCGAGCGCGGCGGCGAATCGCCGGGGGCGCTACCGACGATAGAAGGCGCCAGCGGCTGGCTTCGCGACCCGCAACGATTCCCGGTCGTGGTTCGCTTCGACACCGCCGAGACCGCCGGACTGCTGCGGGTGGGCGGCCAGGTGGATGTGATCGTCTACACAGGCAACAACTTCATACTGAACACCATCGGCTGGATCCGAATCCGACTGTCCAGCCTGCTATCGTATGTCCGCTGATACGACCGCGGCTGCGGCACCGACCGCGGCAACGATCGCGGACGTCCGCGCGGTTCGCATCTTTCGCTACGCCTTCGGCAGCACGCTGGGCATGGCGGTGGCCATGGGCTTCGATTGGCCGCTGGCGTTTCTGACGCCGGTGCTCGTCGTCAGCTTCCTGGGTAACACGAACCCGCGACCGGCAATCAAGAGTCTGGTCTCGTTTGTGGCTATCGTCGCCGCGGCCAGCGCCGTGGGTTCGGCGCTGGCCATTCTGCTGGTGCCCTACCCGGTCGTCTACGTTCTGGTCCTGGGCTTGATGCTGTTTCATCTATTCCTGGCCAAGATGAGAGGCGCCCCGGCGCTATTGATCACCTGGATGCTCATCGCCGTGTTGGTGATTCCCATCCTCGCCTCGGTCTCCACGAAGCTGGCGGTCGTGGTGGCGGGCTACCTGGTCTATGGATCCGCCATCGCCGTGGCGATCGTGTGGCTCGCTCACATCGCCATCCCCGATCCGCCACTGGCTGCGGCCGCGGCACCCGCCGCCGCACCGCAAGAGACCCTTTCGCCGGAGTACGCTCACTATCGCGCGATCTTGTCGACCGCGGTGGTCTTCCCGGTCGCCGTTCTGTTCTTCGCCTTTCAGAGCGTTAGCTCGCTGATCATTCTGATCTTCATCGCGATGCTGACGATGCAGCCGAGCCTCGCCGTGGGCTATAAGGCCGGCATCGCGCTGATCACCGGCAACCTCATCGGCGGCATCGCCTCGATGATCGTCTACGATCTACTCGTGGTGGCGCCCCACTTCGGCTTTTTGCTGCTGCTCACGCTGCTCACCGCCCTGGTATTCGGTGCCGGCTTCTTCTCCAATAGTCGCTGGGCCCCGCTGTTCGGCATGGCGTTTTCTACCCTGGTGCTGATCATCGGATCGACGACCAGTTCGTACGGTGACGCGGACGACAAGGCGAGCACGCGCGTCATCCAGATCACGATCGCCGTGGTCTACAGCGTCGTTGCCCACAACTTGCTCTTGATAATGTTCCCTCGTTCGGAGTCGCGACCATGAATTCGCACACTCGGTTTCTGCCCATCGCCCTGGTGTTCGCCGCGGGATGCATGGTTGGCCCCAACTACGAGCGGCCCGCCGTCCCGGAGCACGAGGCCTATCGCGACGATGCGGTTCCCCGGGATACGACGGTGGAACTGCCCGCCGACTCCATCGCCGACCTGGCGTGGTGGGATCTGTTTCAGGATACCGTGCTCCAGAACCTCATCCACGTTGCCCTGGAGAACAACAAGGACCTGGACATCGCGCTGGCACGCATCGCCGAAGCCCGGGCGACGCTCGGAATCGCTCGGGCCGATCTCTATCCCGAGGTCAACGTCATCGCCAACGGTACCTTGAGCGGGAACACCGAGGAGGACGTCAAAGGCACCGGCCTGATCGCCGCCGACGCGTTCTGGCAGATCGACCTGTGGGGCAAGATCCGTCGCTCCAACGAGGCCGCACTCAACGCGCTGCTCGCCACCGAGGAGGCGTACCGCGCGGTGACGATCAGCCTCGTCGCTGACGTGGCCAGCTTCTACCTGTTGCTCCGCGACTTCGATAACCGGCAGACCGTCTCCGAGAACACGGTGGTGACGCGTCGCGAGACACTGGACATCATCCAGGCGCGCTTCAACGCCGGCGCCGTCTCCGAGGTCGACGTCAACCAGGCAGAGATCCAGCTGGCGGAGGCCGAGGCGGCCGTGGAGTCCTTCCGCCGAGGGCGCGCCCAGACCGAGAACGCGATCAGCGTGCTGCTCGGCGTGCCGCCCATGGCGATCCCACGCGGGCTGTCACTGAACCAGCAGATCCTGCCGCCGGAGCTACCGATGGGGCTGCCTTCGGAATTGGTCGATCGGCGGCCCGATGTGTTGCAGGCCGAGCGGCAGTTGCACGCGCAAACGGCGCGCATCGGCGTCGCCGAGGCGCTCAAGTATCCGTCGCTAACCTTGAGCGCCGATCTCGGCGCCTCGCTCAGCAGCGCATCGTTCGGGTTCGCCGACCTGGCGGCGGACGTCTTCGCCCCGATCTTCAACGCCGGGCGGCTGCAGAGCAACGTGGATGCTGAGGTCGCGCGCACCCAACAGGCGCTGGCCGGCTACGAGCTGGCGATCCTCACGGCGTTTCGCGAGGTCGAGGATGCGATGGTGGCGGTGCGCACGTACCAGGCCGAATACGGTAGTCGGCTTCGCCAGCTGCAAGCGGCGCGGAACGCGGAAGAGCTGTCGTGGATTAGGTACGATCAGGGGGTGACGAGTTACCTGGAGTATCTCGAGGTGCAGCGGCAGCTGTTCACGTCGGAGTTGCAGGCGTCGGAGACGCTGCAGCTGCGGCTCACATCACTTGTACAATTGTACAAGGCCCTGGGTGGCGGGTGGAATCCGGTCGATGGGAACGCTGACGGCGAGTGATTTAACTGACCCGCCTTCGGCGGGACATTTCGACAGCGGACAGCCGACAGCCGCGTATCGACGGCCGAGGACAATTCGGCGATCGACGTCCGACGTTCGACATCCCCGTTCGACGTTCGGTGCGTTGTCTAACGAACGGGGGCGCTCTGATCAGTTCTCCTTCTTTGCCCGGGCGCCGAACGCGGTTGCTAGCGGTTGCGCGGTCAGGCCGTGGCCGATCACGCTGAGCAGCACCGTGGCCACCACGGTTAGCGTTAGCGTTTCACCACCGGGCAGTTGGGCGCCGACCACGATTACCGCGAACACTATGCTGGCCAATCCGCGGGGGCCGAACCAGCCGATGAACAGCTTGGCGTCGTTCCTCATACCCAGGCCGATGAGCGACAGGAATACGGGCACCATCCGCACCAGTGTGAGACTGAGGATGGCGTAGACCAGCACCGGCCAGGTGAAGAGACCGAGTGCCGGGCCCACGACGGCGGCGCCGAACACCACCCAAGTGAACAGCGAGAGGGTGTCGCCCGTCGCCTCCGCGGCGCGCAGCAGATCATGTTTTCTCGTCTTCGCCATCGAACCGAACAGCAGACCACCGGTGAAGGCAGCGATGAAACCGCTGCCGCCCAGGCTTTGAGCTATGGCGAACGAGGCCAACGCCAGCATGATCACCGGGATCTGGGCCCAGTGATCGCTTACCCACTCGCGTATCGCTGCGAACCGGAAGATCCAGGCTCCGATGGCGGTAAGCCCCAGGCCGACGGCGAGCCCGATACCCAGCTCCTCGACGAGGTGCCCGACCACCAGGCCCGTCGTGCTCCCTTCCCCGGCCGCTCCCGCGGCCAGCTCGAGGAACACGAACAGCACCGGCACGCAGATACCGTCGTTCAGCCCGCTCTCCACGTTCAGCCCTTCACGAACGTCCGACGGTACCGCCTTGTTCGAAACCACGGCCTTACCCAGCGCCGCGTCCGTGGGCGCCAGCATCGTGGACAGGATCGCCAGCTCGAACAGGCCGATGCCGGCGAATAGGAGGTAGCCCGTCCCGAACCCGGCCAGGATCGTCAGCGGTAGTCCGATCAGCAACAGGCGCCGCGGAATATGAAGACTACGGCCCAGCTCCTTCAGGTCCGCGTTCGCCGCGTCGGTGAAGAGGATCACGGCCAGCGTGATCTCCGCCAATCTCAGCAGTCCTTCGGCGTCGATGTCGAGGACGAGGAACCCGAGGCCAACAGGCCCAACCAGAAGGCCGAAGGCCACCCAAAGGATGGGCCCGCCGATGGGCAGGCGCTCGAGCTTCCCGGCCAGGATACTGTACACGTACACGAAGACCGCGAGAACGGCGAGATTCTGGTACATTTGCTCTCCCCGGGGATTTGCAGTTTTGTGCAGGCCGCAAAAGATACTACGGACAGCCGTCCTGCGCAGTACAGGTCGTGAACCCGAACCTGTAGATCCCCGAGAACTGCAGCCGGTCGAACTTGCCCTTGGCGCCGCTCTCGAGCTCCCGCACGCCGCGCATCAACTCGACGCCGAAGTCGAGCGCCGGCAGCGGCGAGTAGATCAAGTTGATCGAGAAGCTGTACGCCGCCCTGTTCACGCCGTCGCCGGTTAGATCCGTGTTGTTGTCGACCATGATGCCGGAAGCATTAAGGTTGGTGCGCAGCCGATCCGTCCAGAAGTGACGGTAGCCGACGAGGCCGAGCACGGAAGGAATCGCCTCGGGTTCCCGCGCCGCGTTGATCACCGCACCGTTACTAAGACCGAACGCGGCGTAGCGACCCAGTCCGGACCCACCAGTCGCTTCGAATCGAAGATCGTCACGCGCGCCCACCTTGATGCGGCCGCCCACCGTCAGACCGTACCCCATCGTGTAGTTGGCATCTACCGTGTCGCCGTCGGCACTCCGATACTCGTTCTTCAACTGACGTAGCATGCCGGCAACGCCTACGGTTCCCCACTCGCCCCCGAGATTGTATCGGGCGATCAAGTCCGGGATGACTGCCGCCTCGTCGATGCGTCGCACGCCGCCGCCGAACGGCTCCAGCGTCGTCTCCGGGTTCTCCGCCGCGAACTGCCAGTGGCCCGTCGTGAAGCGGATCTGGGGCTGGCGGCCGAAGATGAACCCGTCGGCCGTGCCGCCGAAGTCCAGGTCCTCAACGATGGGCTCGAGGATCATGAAGGTGGTCCACGTTTGGCCCAGCAGGAACTTGTCGTAAGTGAAGAAGAAATGCCGCATGCGGGGGCTGAACGAGTTGCTGATTCGTTCGTCGCCCTGCGCCGACAGCAGGAAGTCCATCTCTACGAACGCTCGCAATACCTTCCCGTTCGAGAAGCGAGTCCGGGTCTCCAGGTTGAAGCGAGATTCCTTGGCGTGATAGTCGAGATTCAGGAAGGGGACGTTGTTCTCGCCGCCGACCGGAATGGCGGCCGGGAAATGGATATCCCGTAGCGGGCTGTCCGGAGCTGGCGCCCCGTCATAGTACTTGGAGTTCAGCGCATCCAGCTTCACGTACCCACCGAAAGTGAATCGCGTCTGCGCGGCCAGCGGATGACAGAATGCTAGCATGGCCAGTGCGGCGAACAGCACTTTCCGTGTCGACATGGCTCCAACTCCAGGAGATAAGGGGATGCGTCTAGAGTGTTGCTCTCATGCGAAGCCCAAAATAGACCAGTGATGTCACATTGGGATTGAGCGACGGGTGATACACCCACTGGAGATCCGGGGTGATCTCGAGATGTTCAGTTAAGTAGAACCGGTAATAGGCCTCGGCCGTGTACTGGTCTCGCAGGTTACTGTCCGGCGGGTTGGTCCAATTCATGGTGAGGCCCAGAATGTCGTGGCTCTTGAAGCGGAACCCGATCCCCCCTGCCACGATTTGTTTGGCCAGAACATTGGCGCCCTTGCCGTCGGAGAAGCCGGCCAGGAGGAATGGGATGTACCGCTCTTGGAAGAACCAGTGGGAAGCGAAGGCGACGCCCTGCCCTTCCTCCGAGCCCTCGAAGGTGTCGGAGTGCCAGTACGTGACGCTGAGCTTCCGGAAGTAGCGCTCAGCGAAACTGGGTACGTAACCGACCTCGATTGTCTTGAAGAACTTCCCATCGAAGAAGTTGTCGCCGACGTAGAAGACTTCGCCCCGCTTGAAGGGGTCACCACCGGCGTCGTGCAGACCCGCCGTGACGTAGAGGTTCTTCGTTGGCAAGCCCGATGCGATGACGCCGAAGCCCTGGTTGGGCCAGTTAGCGGACGGCGAGACCGACGAGCCGTAGCCGAAGAAGTTCATGAACGGGTGGATCAGCCCGTGGAACGTGTAGTAGTTGGTCGGGTCCACCTTGCCGACCACGACGTGGAGCCGCTGCTGCAGCAGAGCCTGCTGCCACCAGAATTCGGTGAACCGAAACGTAAACTCGTTCGCCTTGGTGGCGGGCAATAGGATCGATCCCGTCTGGAAACCCAGGAACATGGGCGCCACCGAGTTGGAGCCGTAGACGTGGCGGTTCTCGAACTTGAGGCCGAGCGTACCCGCATCGCCCGACTCGCGGCCCACCAGCGTCCATGACACCGGGATGTCGATGATGCCACTGGCCGAACTAGTCTCGCTCTCGTCGGTGATTCCGTCGGAGGCAGTGAGGTAGACAGCCGTGTAGTTGATGCCGTACCGCAGGCCCAGGCTCTCGTTGACCCTCGCCTTCGCTTCGTACCACGGGCTGAAGACGCGGACCGGAATCCGGAAGTAGGGCTCGGCCACCTGGTTGCCGATCTGCAGCTGGGCGCCGATGCCCTCCGGTCCCGATATGCCGCCGGGATCTTCGTAGCCCGAATAGCTGCTATCGGCGAGGATGCCGAGGCCAATCGTGTCGGCTTCCTGACCGTGGGCCCAGGAAGGCATCGCGAGCCAGAGCATTCCAATCACAAAGAATGACGTTCTCATTCCTGGCCCCTCCACTTCCCAGTCACGCGGCCGACGGCCGCCGCTCGTTATCCGCCGAACGCCTCGTACTCGAACTTCTGTCCGCCCACAGACGCCTCGTACATGAGACCGCCCTTGGCCATAGTCATGACAGCTACTCCGCCATTGTAGGCCAAGTCGGCCGAGGCCCCGGCCGTGAGGGCTACCGCAGACACTTGGGCGCCGAACTCGTAGTTGCCGCGCGTGAAGTCGTCGAACGCCGTCTTGTCCTTAAAGAAGATCACCTCGACGAACGACTGTCCGCCCGCCTGCAATCCCACGGTGACCTCCTTGAGTTCGGTCTTGCCAACGACGGCCCCGCTCTGGTAGACAAGCCCGTTCCCGTGGGCGGCGCCGATGCCCAAGCCGCCCTTCCCGACATTGGGGAACACGGCATACCCATACGAGGTGTCGAACCACTCCTGCATTTCCGGGTCCTTCTCGACGAAGGTCGCGATGACATCCTCAACCTCCTGCATCTTGTCTTCGTCCTGCGCCTGTAACGGCGACGCCAGGGCGAATCCCACAAGTATCATCGCACCCACAGCCACGAATCGCTTCATGATTCCCTCCTCCTTGGTCTGTCACAGTTTCTCTCGGCCGTCCCTTGTCAGTGGCTCCGAAGAGCGCCGAGAAGGAATCTCATGCGCGAACGCCGTTGCCATCGACATCGGCTATCGCCTTACACCCATCATCGATCCAACGTGTTCTTGTAGATTACGCCATCCTTCATGATGACCCGGATAGTCTCCACACCGTCGCGGTCAGGGGCCGTGAACCACTCGTCAACAGCACCGATCACCGTAATGTCTTCGAGCGGATTTCCGTCCACTAGCAACACGTCGGCGTATGCGCCTTCCCGAATAACCCCGATCGGACCTTCGACGTATGGATTGATGACGGGACCGGACAGCGCCAGAATCTCACCAGCCGTGCTAGTTGCCGCCTTTAGCATGTGATGGTTCCCGAAGAAGTCTGCGTGCAGCCACTTCTCGTAGGCAATCTGCTTCTCGCATGACTCCGGACTGCCGACGCAGTCGATCATGAAGCCGAATCTCGGACGAAGTGTCCTTACGTTTTCGACGTAGTTGGCAAACGCAGCCTGCGCCGTCTGCAGCTTATACGCAGTCCGCGGATCTTGGAGCGCGCCGACATCGGCAAGCCCTGGAGCCTGGCTTGTCATCTGTGTAACCAGGTAGGCGCCCTTCTCTTCCATGAGCGCGTTGATGTCGGCGTCGAACATGAAGCCGTGCTCGATGGTCTTCACTCCCATCTCCAGGGCGCGCATGATGGCATCCTTGGTGTAAGAGTGGGCGCCAACATAACTGCCATAGTTATTAGCGACGGCGACCGCGGCCGCGATCTCGTCTTCGTTCAGCCCGTTCAGCTGCCAGGGGTCGAACAGCGACGCAACGCCGCCCGTCTGCATGATCTTTAGCTGCGTGGCGCCCTGCATAAAGTTCTGCCGTGCTACCGCCGTGACATCGTCTGGCCCGTTTACGTTTGCCGTAATCCCTAGCCGCTCCACCTGACTGACCATGGGTGTCTGGGGCATGGTGAAGTTGCGCATGTCGCTGTGGCCACCAGGAGGTCCGATCCAGGCGCATGAAGGGTAGACCCGAGGACCTTCGATGATGCCCGCATCGATCTGGCGCCTCAGCCCGCCGCAGGCGCCCCCCATGTCGCGGACCGTCGTGAACCCTTCCATGAGGAAGAGCTTGGCCATTGCCGCCATACGAAGACCGAGATCTTCCCATGTGAAGTTGGCTTCGATGTCGACGAGCCCGCCGTCGCCATTCGCAAGCAGGTGCGCGTGCAAATCAACCAGACCAGGCATCAACGTGCGCCCGCCGCCGTCGATCACCGTCGCGCCGGCGGCGTTGATCGTGCTTGACGAGATCTGGCTGATCAGATTTCCCTCGATCAGTACACTCATCCCGTTCTGGAGACCATCGCTCATCCCGTCCCAGACGTTGACGTTGGTGAAGAGGACCTTCGACTCCTCCTCCTGTGCATGCGCACGCTGCGGCGCGGCGACGGCAACAATCCCTAGTGCGAAGACGAACGCCTTCACCTTCCGTCCGATTCTCATCGATATCCTCCGTGGGGATGGGTAGGCGGCTGGTTTTCTTGGTTCTGCTGGCCTAGCTAACTCGCCCCTTTTGTGGATTGTTCCCAAGGGCAAGCGCTGGATGTCAGCTCGTCGATGTAGGGACGGCCGTCGATCGATAATGGGGTGCAGACACCGGCCTATACCAGGTCAGCCTCCGGCGAGTGATCGAATGGATTCAGCACACGCACTTCGCCAAGTTTCTGCCCATCCTGAAGATCTTCAGTAAGTAGGAAGCGACAATCCGCTACCTGTGCAGCGGCCACGATCAGCGCATCCCACCACGACAGCCGGTAGCGATCCTGAATAACCCAGGCACCCTCGATGACGCCCGCATCGACCGTGAGCGGGTGCCAGGCCAACAGCGAGCGCACGTCGTTTCGCGCCGAAGCCGCATCGAGACCCGGGCGGAGCTTCGAGGTCACAGTCACGTAGTACTCCTGCAGCACCTGGTAACTGAGCCGCCCGTTACGCTCCGTCCAAAGCCTCTCCATCCAGGCCTCCGCCTGAGCCTGCTTCTCGCCCTGCCCCGCGTCTCGTCGGTAGACGAGCACGTTCGTATCAACGAAGATCGTCGCGCTCATGAAGCTCACCACGCTTGGGATACTCTTCCCCGCACTCGTTCAATACCCGGGGCTTGCCAGACAGATATTGCTTCATTGCCGCGTGGTAATTCTGCTCCTCCAGCATCAGCCGCTCCAGCATCTCTCCCAACAGCCGTGAGACGCTGGTATTGAGCTCCGCCGCTCGGATGCGCGCCCAGCGCGCGACTTCTTCGTCCAAAGTGATCGTGACGTTCTTCATAACACGAACCTAGTGTAACACGATATTCGTGTCAACGCCGCCCGACTGACGAAGCATCTTGGCGATCGACGGCCGACAATCGATCTGCGTCGGGCGGTGAGCGGGTCTATTTCGACAGCGAACAGCCGACAGCCGCCGCTCGACGTAGGAGGACAATTCGGCGATCGACGCACGACGTACGACGCACGTTGGTCGTTGAGCGCGGGTGTCGAAGATCGGGTGTCGCTCGCCGAGGTGCGGATAGCCGACCAACGAACGTCGAGGGTCGGGCGTCGGTCGGCGAGAAGTTTACTTAGACGTCGTGCGTCGGATACCGGCTGTCGGCTGTCCACCGAACGTCGATCGCCGAGCGTCGACACGGCCCAATAGCAAAACCGCCCTCCTCCGGAGGGCGGTTTTGCCAACCCTATAGCGTATCCTTCTACCAGGCGCCGGCGCCAAACTCGAACACGTAGGTCAGCCGATCGATGTCGGTGAATCCGTAGTTCTTGATGCCGAGGCGGAAGCCCCAGAAGTCCGTCAGCACCGTCAAGAACTTGAGTGGCGACGTTCCTAGTTGGACGCGAAACTTGAGTCCCGTCTCCAGGACGAAATCATCGATGGTTTGCGTGCCGCCGCCTTCCAGATCTTGCACGTCCCACTCGTAGCCTAGGGATAAGTAGTTATCGATCCAGCGCGAGGCGGAATGCGCGTACAAAAGCATGGCGCCGAAGTCGCGCAGACCCTGGTCTTTGAGGTACAGCCGCCAGACGAGGAACCCACCGCTGATTTTCGTCTCCAGGTTCTTCACGATGAAGAACGGGAAGACGAACGAAAAGCCCCAATCACCGTCGGTGTACAGTGAGATGGCAAGCGACTTCACGACTGACCCTTCGTCGACCCAGCCCAGTACATCTTCCGCAGTTTCGCCGGTACGAATGACCGGCCAGCCGTCCACCTGCTTATCGTCCATGAAGTGGTAGAGGTGGTCATCGTACTCGGCCAACTCCTTGGGCGGCAAAGGCCGGATCTCGTACTCGACGTAGGGTTCGTCGTAATATCCGCGCCGGGCCAGGCGCGCCCGGCCCGGGCTGCCCTCGGGCAGCGGCGGATAGACCCGATGCTGCGGTTGTCGCACCTTGGTCATCCAGGCTTGATAGCCGCCGCTGACTAGCTGGCCCGATCTGATGTTGTCGCGAATACCCCAAGCGTCGTTGATGTGGCGGCTCACATCGTACCCCGGCGTGAAGTAGCCATCGCCGTTCTTATCGGTGGCCGTGCCATGCTTGCCCTCTTCCACCAGGATGTGCATGGGGAAGCGCGTCTCGTCGTCCGTGTCTATGACGTTCCAGAACCAGATGATGCCGTGGGCCTTGGCGCTCACCCGGGTGATCAGGACGACGTACGTCTCCTCGTCGCAAACCGCGTCGGTCGCTTCTCTGATGAACGGGCCGCTGTAGCGCAGCACCACGCCCTTGAATTCCACCGCCTCCATATCGTGCTCGTGGGCGCCCAGCCCCACCTCAAAACTGAAATAGGCGTAGAAATGGAGCTTGAAGGCCCCCACGTACTGGAAGTCGACGGTCGAGTTCGCCTTGTTCGCCGCCGGGAAATACGTGGAGTCTTCATACGCCTTGTTGACCAACAGATGATCGAACTGGTAGTAGGCCACGGGTCTGTCCGGCGCATCCTCGAACGGCAGCGCCTCCGGGATGCGGATGGAATCCCGTTCCATCTGGTTGAGCAGCGGCTCGTCCGGCGAGAACCAGTAGACGGGTGCCACGTAGGAGGCCAGCTCGTTCAGCGTCATGGTGCGTTGGGTCCCAAACCAAACGACGCCGGGAACGTTCGTGAAGTCACAACGGCCGCCCGTCGACCAGCGGACCTCTCGTTCTTCCTCTTGAGCGGACACCGCCGGTACCAAGCAGATGGTCATCGCCAATGCGACCAATGACGAGGTCAACCACACACGTCGAAGCATGTTTATCTCCTTGCGGATTCAGCAGTCGGGCCTAGGAGTTCTCCAACTAGCCCATAATGGGCCGCTTGTCAACGTTGTTCCCTGCTAAGGCGTGACGATCGTGAAGCCGAGCATCGCGGTCAGCCTCAAATAACTGATCTCCGTCGACGCGGGCAAACCGAGCCCTTCGTCCACATCAGGATCGCCCGTAGCCGGGATCGGCTCGCCCACGGCGCTTCCCCATGCGACGACCCCACCCACCGTGAACGCGGCACGACCGAAGCGCGCCGCGGCGCCGCCCGACAGATGCCATATATTCCATCTCGAAGTCGGGAAGGACGATTCCCGCGTCTCGACCCGGGCGCTGTAGTCGGAGTGGAACCCGGCGTAAGCCTCGAAGTCTTCATCGAAGGCGTGCTGCAGGCCCACCGCCCAGTTGAGGATGGCATCGGCCTCCTGTCGCAGGCCCGAGGTGATGGTGTCGCCCGTCTGCTCGTTAACGACAGGCTCGAGCTTGAGTACCTCATTCGCGGTTATGGCGGCGAAGTACTCCGCTGCAAGGTGCAGCGTTGTTGCCTCGCGCCAGGTATAGCCAACGCCAGCGCCGATCGACGCCGGCGACTTATAATTAACCGCAACATCTTCTTGAAGATTAGCGAAAAGATCGCTCGGTTCGTCGTCGCTGATTCGCGAATCTGAAATAGAGGCAGTCCCACTCCCGGCGATGTTGAGGCTTGGCGTGGTCGCACTGAAGCCGAACCACCACGGATCGTAGCGGGCTGAAAGGCCGATCTTCGCCAGCAAGCGCCAGTTCAGAAAGTCGACTTCCCGGCCGGAAAGCGAGATCGTCCCGACATCGGCGGTATCGATCGCCTGGAAGTTGAACCGCTCCGTGAAGCGCTGACTGCGGATCGTCAGATACGGGCTGACGCCCAAGCCCCAGTTGGATCCGAGCGGCGTCGACCAGGTCACGCCGAACCAGGACTCGGTGAGACTTTCCTCGAACAGCAGATCGGCGGCCGCCCCTTGGAGGCCGGGTAGCGACGCGCTTGCATCCTTCTCCAGCGCCTTCTCGCTGATCCGGATGTTGGCATCGTAGCGTGTGAGAAAGTTGTAGGCGAAGCGGTCGTCGCCGAGAAAATTGAAGTTGATTTCGCCGGCGAACAGCGATGGCGCCGCCCCGATGCTGGACGAACCGACATCCGAACCCACGCCGCCGATGTCGACCGAGTAGTTGATGTATTGGCCGACGTTGGCCGCCAGCAGCAGTTGCGTGCTTTCGATCAGCGCCAGGGCGCCCGGGTTGTAGTAGACGGCCGCCAGGTCGTTGGAGCTACCGATCACCGCGCCACCCAACAGCCGAGCACGATTGCCGTATTGGTTGGTCCAGTACTGGGCGTCCTGCGCGGTGGACATCCCGGGTACGAACAGAGCGGACAGCAACAACACGGAGAAGAGGCCAACGCTACGACGGATCATCGTGCCACCCTTTCGCAGGTCGTTTTATCTAGCCCGAGAACGCGGCCTCCAGGTTGTCCGCGTTTTGTTGCATCACGGAGAGGAAGTCGCCGGTTTCGGGGGCATTGCCGCACGGATCGAAGACCACGGTGCCGATGCCCAGCCCTCGCAAGCGCTCGCTCGTAGACGCAAGCGGCTCACCCTCCCAGAGCATCCAGCGCGCCGGGTGCTCGCCCAGCAGCCGCCCCAGGTCTCGCCAAATTCCCTCCTCGGGCTCCTGGTCCGGCTCGAAGTGAACGCTCACCAGGTCGAGCCCGTAGCGGCTGGCGAGATACTGATAGACCGGGTGAGACCCGAGCAGCGGTTGGTCACCGATTCGGGACGCCAGCTCACTGAGTCTGCTATCAAGCGATCGCAGGTCGTTTTCCAGATCGGCAAAACCTTCCTCGAACGCGCGCGCATCGTCGGAGCGTGCTTCTGAGAACGCGTCCTTGATCGCACGCGCCTGCTCGATCGCCAGCGTTAGATCGAGCCAGGTCGTGAACGCCACCGCTCCGTGAGAGTGCTCGCCTTCCGGCCCGTGACTGTGCGTTACCGCGCCCTCGACTTCGATGAAGCGATCCGCCAGCCCTGCCGACGTGTTTACCATCTTCGAGGTCGGCAAGGTCGTGCGACCCACCCAATGCGCGTAGTCGGCTCCGTTGAGTAGGATTAGATCGGCCGATTGGTAGCCGGCGACGGCCGCGGGGCCCGGCGTCCAGTACGCCGGATCGACGTCGGCCGGTGCCGGAAACTCCACCTGCACCAGATCGCCACCGATCCGCTCCGCGAAGTATTGAAGCGGATAGTTGACCACATATACCGAGAGCACCCCATCAGCCGTCGCAGCGGCATCGCGCTGCTGGCCAGCCTCCTCCGGCGCACCACAACCGATGAGGAGTATCGCGACAAACGCGATCGCAGATGCAGCTCTTTGACTCGGTCTCACCTTGCACCTCCGCTGCATTCCGGGTTTAGCGTCTCTTCCAGATCTCCGACCAAGCCCGCTCTGCCATACACTCACCGGACCGTTCCGGCGCGTCGAATCCACATCACCCCATGCTGATAACTGACTCCCTAACATACAGTTACAGGCAACGACTGACGCACCCCCGGAATCGTCGACGTCGATGTCCCGTCGTCGCCCGCGCCTCACGCCCCGCGCCCCGCGACTCCAACATCAACGGACTCACTCAGATAGATCTTGACGCGAATGGAGAGGAATCGGCCTGGATCGCCAGACCCTGACTTACAAGCTGGACGCCCCCCGCAGTCACCGCAAGCTGGTCCCTAGCCACCGTTCTACAACGAGAGCCGCACGCGCAATAGCCCGATCACCCGAAGGACATCCGTCTCGAGAGTCTGCAACAGATTGATCGTGAACTGGAGATTGGGCGACACCTGCAGGCTCGGAGGGGACGTTGTCATGTCCGTCGGATTCGATGATAAGAGTCCGAACCTGGCACCGTGAGTCAGCGCGTAACGGCAAAGAGTACGAACATGATCGCCGTCGGGGCGATCGCCGCGGCGAGGAGGGCCCCCGGCGAAAAGCCCTTGTCCAGGTACTTCCTCAGCAGCGAAATGCCGGCCGGGTTGGGCGCGTTGGCGATGATCGTCAGACCTCCGCCCGTTACGGCGCCGGCGACGACGGCATATTTCAAGGCATCGCTGAAATCGGGAACTAGCGTGGCCAGATAGGTGATGGCCGCGTTGTCATTGAACGCCGTCAGCCCGGTCGCCACCGCCATCAACGGTATCTCGCCCAGGTTGCCCAGAATCGGCGCGATCCACCAGCCCTGCACGCCGCCGTGTATCACCAGTCCGACGAGGAAGAACCCCACCAGCATGGCGGGCTTCAGGTCGACACGATTCTGATAGTACCGGGTCACCTCAGCGTATCCGAGGAAGAACAGCATCCCCAGTATGAAGAGCGGCGGGTGGTGGGCGTTGACGATCGCCCAGACCATGAAGAGCACGTGCGTCAGGGTGACCCACACGGGCACCGGATCGTCACGGTTGTCCCAATCGGGATCCACGAACTCTCCTCGCTGATCCGCCGGCAGTAGCATCGGCGCCAGCCGTCGCATCTCTCGCAACCGGATCTCCTCGAAGCGCTGAACGAACGCATCGCGAATGAGTTCCTCGTCGATACCTCTGGCTCGCAGCTCGGGTATCAGCAGGTCTTCGAGCTGCGCGCGGATTTGTTCGGTAACGTCCTGGATCTGCCTCTCGATTTGGTCGCGCGTTCCGGTGGCGTCGCTGACGGACTGCCTGATTTGGTCGAAGCGTGCGTCCACCTCCTCGCGTCTCAGGAAGCGCGTCTGGATCTCTTCCTTCAACTGGACGACGGCGTATTTGTCTTCCAACGAAATCAACTCGTGACGAAAAACAGCGAAGTAGAGTCCGTTGGAGATGACGATGCCGACAGCCGCTTTCCAGCCGAAATTGAGGAGCATATGACCCAGTCCCCAGCCCCACGGCTCCGCCACCATCAGCACCGGCGGCGCAGCGAAGTGCGTCAGCGTGCCACCCACCGAAACATTCACGAGCAGCAGCCCGAGCGTGGCGTACTTGAACTTGGTGCTCGGCTCGAGAGCGTAGAAGCTGCGGCCCAGCACGAGCGCCGATATCGTGATCGCCGCGGGCTCGGTGATGAACGAGCCGAGCAGCGCGCCGATGGTAAGCGTCGTGAACCAGCGGGCGGCGAGCGTTCCGCCCAACAGGCCGGCGATGCGGTTGATGATGCCTTCCGCCAATCGGAGGATCGGCCGTGTTGCGGCAAGCGTCATGATGACGACGACAAACGCCGCCTCGGTGTAGTCCACTGTGTCACCAAGGTAGTGGACCGCAGTGCCCCAACCGTAGAAGGCGATGATCGCGATCGTCAGCGGGACGGCCCAGAGTCCGAACACGACTTCGACCTCGCCGAGGAAATGCATGAACACGGCACCGTGAGCCACCGAATCGCGACTCGCTTCCCCCCGCTCGATCTTCTCCTCGTGTTTTTGACTCCACTTGTGAGAGATATCGAGGAACTTCGATGTCAGAAACGTGTGAATGATGGCCAGCAGAAAGATGAGGGTGGCGATCAGGTTGAACGGCTCCGCGGCGACGCGTGCCTTGAGTGTCGTCCAGATACCGTCGACCTCTTCATAGCTCTCGAGGGCCCGGGGAAAAGCTTCCTCGTGTTGGGCCTGCACCTCGGCATA
>JBDHJS010000048.1:0-25591 GCA_039586795.1 Gemmatimonadota bacterium | reverse complement strand
ATCGGCAAGCAACTGCTCCGCTACCTCAGTATCTCCGGGCTGTTCATCACCGTGGCGCTCACGTATACAGGGGGCCTGCAAGGTACGGGTGACACGAAGAGTCCGCTCTACATCTCCATCGTGTCGCAGATCATCATTCCCCTCGGCCTCTGCGCCGTGCTCCAGGCGACCCGCGGTCTCGAGCCGGCGGACATCTGGCTGGCCATTCTGCTGGGTCACGCGACGCGCTGCCTGTTGAGCGTGACCCGGTTCCATCAGCAGAAGTGGCGTAAGATAGAGGTGGATATCGAGCCGGAGCTTTCTTGACCGACGAAAGTCCCGCCGTATCGATACCTTGACATTCGACAACAAGCCTGGCATTATTGTCGACAGTCTAGGTATCACCGCGAACGGAGGTCATCGTGGCACGCTCGAAAGCCGATCTGCTCCAGGGCACGCTGGATCTGCTGATCCTCAAGACTCTCGCCCTGGGCAAGCTCCACGGGTGGGGGATCTCGAAACGCATCCAGCAGAACTCGGAAGGCGTGCTGGAGGTCAACCAGGGCTCGCTGTATCCGGCGCTCTATAGGCTGGAAGACCGGGGCCTGATCGAGGCGGAGTGGGGGATCTCGCCGGAGGGTCGGCGAGCGAAGTTCTACACGCTGACCGCCGGCGGCAAGAAAGCGCTTCGGGAAGAGCGCAGCTCATGGAGGCGCTTTTCACAAGCGGTCGAACTGATACTCGAGTCGGGCTAGTCGAAGGAGCGCAGTGCGATGGAATGGTTCGAGACACTGAAGCGTCGCGCTCGCGTCCTGTTCAACCGCTCGCGGATCGAGCGGGAGATGGACGAGGAGATGCGCTTTCATGTAGAGATGGAAATCGAGGAGTTGAAGCGGCGAGGCATGAGCCCTGAAGAGGCGCGACGCCAAGCGTTTCTCCGGTTCGGCGGCGTGGAGCGTCACAAAGAAGAGGGCAGGGACGCGCGGGGAATCCGCTTGCTGGTTGATCTGGGTCAGGATCTTCGCTTCGCGCTGCGTATGCTGAGGAAGAACCCGGGCTTCACGGCCGTGACGATGCTCACGCTGGCGCTGGGCATCGGAGCGACGACGGCGATCTTCAGCGTGGTCGATGGGGTTCTGTTGAAGCCGTTGCCCTATGCCGAGCCGGATCGGTTGGTTCAGGTATTACAGAAGAACAGCCCGACGAATCAGTGGCCGCTGTCGGTCGTCGATTATCAGGCGATCGAGGCGCAGCAGCGATCGTTCGATCATCTGGCAGGACTCAATCGTGGGCGGGCGATCCTCACCGGGGGAGACCAACCCGAGCGTATTAGAGTCGGCTACGTAACGGCCGATTGGTTCAATACCCTCGGCATTCAGCCGGCGGAGGGTCGGGGCTTTCGAGCCGGCGAGGACAGCCCCGGCGCCGAGCCGGTAGCGGTGATCAGCCACACGTTTCGCGAGCGGCATTTTGGACGTGACGCCGATGCCGTTGGGCGGACGATCACGCTGGACGGCGTGGACTTCGTGGTAGTGGGCGTGCTGCCGCCGGGCCTCGGGTCGGTGGCGGGCTGGCGCGCCGAAGTCTGGCCCGCTCTTGAGCTGCAGACACCGAGTCGGCGTGGGCCGTTCTTCATTCAGACGATCGGCCGCCTGGCGAATGGTGTCACCATGCAGGACGCGGCTCAAGATCTCGCTGGGATAAGCGAGCGGATCTTTCCGCTATGGGCCGAGACGTTTCAGGACAGCGAGGCGCGCCTGACGCCGTTCTCACTTCAAGAGCGGATGATCGGGAACGTCGGCAACGAGCTTCTGCTTCTGCTGGGCGCCGTCGGTTTCGTCTTGCTGATCGCTGTGGCGAACGTCGCGAACCTACAGCTGGCCCGGGCCACGGCGCGGGAGCGGGAAGTGGCGGTGCGCACGTCGATGGGAGCGACGCGCGGCCGTCTGGTTCGGCAACTACTGGTCGAGAGCACGACGCTGGCGATCCTCGGTGGGGTGGTCGGGCTGGTGCTGGCCGGCGTGGCGCTCGATGCACTGCTCAGCTTGGGACCGCAACTGCCGCGAATCGAAGAAGTAGGCGTCGACGTGAGAGCCCTTAGCTTCGCCGCTGCGACCACGCTGATCAGCGGAGTGCTGTTCGGCCTGGCGCCCCTGGCGCACGGGACAGCGAAGGATCTTGCGACGCCGTTGCGCAGCGGCGCCCGCGCCGGATCGGAAGGGAAGCGATCGAGGACGCTGCGGGGCGCGTTGGTCACTGCCGAGTTCGCACTCGCGCTCCCGTTGCTTGCCGGCGCCGCGCTCCTGTTCGCCAGTCTCGAACGGTTGAACGGCGTGGATCACGGCATCGAAACAGAAGGCGTTCTCACGGCACGGGTGACGCTTCCGCCCAACCGATATCCGGATGCGGCGGCCATCACCCGCTACTGGCAGCGCGCGCTTCCCGAGCTGGCGGCGGCTCCTGGTATCGCCGCCGTGGGGATCAGCTCGGCTTTGCCCCCGGACAATCCCGGCATGACCAACAACTTCGACCTGGTTGATCGGCCGGTGCCGGAGGGCACATCTCAGCCTGTGGCTCCCTGGATCCTCGCGTCGCCAGGCTTCCTCGACGCGTTGGGCATTCGCCTCATTAGGGGTCGACTTCCCGACGAAGCAGATGCGGCAGGCGACCTGCCGGTGGTGGCCGTAAGCGAGCGATGGGCGGACCGATTCTATCCCGGCGAAGAAGTCATCGGCAGGCAAGTCTATTCCGGCGGCAACCGGACGACGCCGGTGACCGTCGTCGGTGTGGTGACCGACGTGAAGTACCTGGGGCTGGACAGCGCGGATGATGGCGCGGTCTATATGTCATACGCCTCGACTGGCTGGCGCTCGCTAAACCTGTTCATGCGCAGCGAAGGCGCGCCGCCCACCGCGGCACAGCTCAGGGCGCAGTTCGATGTGCTGGATCCCGAGGTGCCGGTGACTGAGCTGCAGATGTTGAGCGACCAGTTGTCTGCATCCGTTGCCCGGCCGCGCTACTGGGCGACGCTGGTCGGGATCTTCGCCTTGGTCGGAGTGACCCTCGCCGCGGTGGGGATCTACGGCGTGCTGTCGTACTTCGTCAGTCGACAGACCCGTGACATCGGCGTACGCATGGCGTTGGGCGCGGATGCATCGTCGGTGCGGCGGATGGTCGTGCGGCGGGGGATGGGTCAGGCAGCGCTGGGACTGGCCGCCGGCGTCGCGGCCGCGCTTTTCCTGACGCGCTGGCTGGATAGCCTGCTGTTCCAGATCTCGCCCACCGACCCGATGACTCTCGGCGTCGTAACGATCGCGTTGATCGCCGTCGCGTTGGTGGCGTGTTACTGGCCGGCGCGCCGGGCGACAAAGGTTGATCCCGTTCGCGCTCTTTCGGAGGAGTAGACGGAGCGGGTGGTCGTAGTTGGAGCCGGGGGCGGCCTTTCGGTCGCCCCCGGCTCGTTGCACCGGCGTGCTCATCGAGTGCGCTCGCTACTTCGACGCGAGCCGGCCTGGCGCCGGCCACATCCAGGCGGCGATTCCGGCGTGGTCCGACGGCCACAATGTGTAGCCGAAGGGGTGTGTGAAGATGTCGCTAGTCTCGTTGCCAACCAGTGTGACCTGACTCTGGCCGCCAAAGCCCGCCTTGCCCCAGCGGACGAAGACGATGTCGAGACGCTGGTTGAGCAGTGAAGTGGTGTTGGATAGGTCCGCCAGCTGGCAGCAGGTGGCTCCTCCTACGCTGTGCGGCTCCCGCAGCCACAGGTCCTTGTACCCAGCTCTGCGAATAGCCTTGTAGCTACCGGTCTGGCTCTCTTCTGGCGCGTCGTGGTTTGCCGCCGAGTTGAAGTCGCCGACCAGCACGACAGGCAACGGGCTGTCGGAAAGGATGTCCACCAGTTCGCTCGCCTGTGCCTCCTGTACATCGGAGAACATCTGGATCTCGAGATGCGTGGTCGCGAAGCGAAGCTCGGTCCCGTTGATGGACGCATCGACCTGGGCCCAGCCTCGCAGGTTTTCGAACGCGAAGCCGCCCACCGCTAGTTCTTGCTGCGTGGGGAAGTGGCCGCCGGTCTCGTTCCACGTCGGCACGTCGGCGCGCGCCAGGATGGCGTCGGCATCGTCGTAACTCACAAAGGACGGAAAGCCCAGGATGGCGTCGAGCGGGAAGACCAACGAGACGTGGTCCTGTTTCCACGCCAAGCTGTAGTTATCGCCGAGTGCCGCTAACTCCGCTTGGAGCACGAGCAGGAAGTCGATCGGGAACCCGGGAAACGGGATGGGATTACCGCCAGCGTCGAAGATGACGTACCGCGTTACTTCCTGCAGTCCTACCAGGTGGGGCTGTACGTCGTGGATCTCCTGCGCCAGTTCCTTGGCTCGCGCGGCGAAATCGGTGTACAGAACCTGGTTGAGCGCCGCTGCCAGCGCTGCGGGCAAGTTGGCGCTCGGATCGAGCAAGGCGTCGAGGTCTGCGCCCAGATACAGGTTCCGCGACATGACCACGATGGGCTGATCCGCGTGCACGCCGTTGAGTGAGGCCGTCTGTGGCTCGAACACTTGTGCGTCGTCGCACGAAGCCAGCAGCACGGCCAGGATGGGGAGTATCAGATACTTGCGCATGGCTACCTCCCGGGGGAAAGGGTGTCGGTAGTACTGAAGCAAGGACTGGATGTAGATGTAGATTTGCGGGCTGTGTTCTCAGGACAGCTGCGGGAATGAGAGGTTACTACTCTCTGTACTGCCACGACTGAGGACTCCGGTAGGCGAAGTCATGCTACGTCCTCAGCCCATCGTCCACGGGCATTATGTGGGTTCGTGTGATGGAGTGCAACAGAAATGGATTACTGATAGCGCTATACCATCATGGCTAGCTCATCGCCAGTCCCTTCTTCCGACCCTGCACCTGCAACTCGGCGAGGTACAGCTGTAGTTGCTGAACGGCGGTCGCGCCCTCACCAACGGCTGCGGCGACTCGCTTGACCGACCCGCAGCGTACATCGCCTGCGGCGAACACGCCGGGCAAGCTGGTCTCGAGATGGAACGGCGGACGCTTGAGCGGCCAACTCGACTGAAGGTTGCCGTCACGCATCAGGTCGGTGCCGGTCAGGATGTAGCCCTTGGGGTCACGTTCGACCGCGCCGTTCAGCCACTCGGTGTGCGGGTCGGCGCCGATGAGCACGAAGAGGCCGGAGGTTTCCAACCGCTCGCACAGACCGCTCTGCCGGTCGCGGATCGTGATCCCTTCCAAGCGTCCGTTACCGTCACCATCGATCACCTCGACGCATGTGCGGATCGTCACGTTGCGGGTCTGTTCCAACTCGGTGATCAGGTATTCCGACATGGTCTGTGCGAGGCTGTCGCCGCGGACGAGCAGCGTCACCGACGCGGCGTACTCGGCCAGGTGCGATGCTGCCTGGCCGGCGGAGTTCCCGGCGCCGACGATGCAGACGTGTCGGTCTTGCATCGCTCGCGCCTCACTCCCGGCGGCACCATAGAACACGCCGCTGCCGATCAGTTCCTCGAGTTTCTGAACACCCAACCGTCGCCAGGAAACGCCCGGCGACAAGATGACCGTGCGGGCCGCGATCTCCCTGCCGTCCGCCACACGCACCACGCGGTGCGTGTCGAAGGACCGCAGCTGCGTCGCCTGCTGCGCGAACACTATGTTGGCGCCGAACAGCCACGCCTGCTCGCACGCACGGGCGGTGAGGTCGTGTCCACCGATCCCCCAGGTGAAGCCGGGGAAGTTGCGGATGCGCGAGCTCATCGCCGCCTGGCCGCCGGAGATATGCTTCTCGAGAACCACAGTGCTCAGCCCTTCGGAGGCGGCGTAGACCGCGGCGGTGAGCCCGGCGGGTCCGGCGCCGACGATGGCGAGATCGTAGACCTCGGTGCCGAGCTGTGTGCCGCCGCCGAACGCCTCGATGACCTCGGCGTCGGAAGGCTCCACCCACACGCGCCCGTCGCGACGCACGACGACCGGCAGACGCGTGCCGTCCTGGCCGACCTCGCGGAGCAGCTCGCGGCCGACCTCGGATTCGTCGTCATAACAGGCGTGTGGAATCCCCATGCGAGTGAGCAGATCCCGGATCTGGTGGCAGCGGGGGCTCCGCGTCGGTCCGACGATGCGGAACAGCTTGAACCCGGTATCTTGGGCGGCTGTCCAGGCTGAGAGGAACTCGCTCACCGCCGGATAGAGATTGTCGTCCGGGATCCACGGTTTCACCAGGTGGTAGTCGATCTGACCCAGGGTCATCGCCGTTACGCTGGGATTGGCCTGGGTGTAGTCGCGTTCGACCAGCAGGATGCGCTTGGCTGCGGGGACCAGGGCGTGCGCCTGAACCAGAAAATCGATGCCGGACATCTCCGGCATCCGCTGGTCCGCGATCAGCAGGGCAATCGGCTGCGAGTCTGCGGCCAGCTCTTTCAGCGCGGCAAGCCCCCTGGCTGGCGTCGTTTCGCACAGGATGCGGCAGTCGTTTCCGAAGCGTCGGGCGAGGTCAGCCTCCAGCGCTTCGAGGAGAGTGCTATCCTGAGCCACGAGAAAGAGAATCGGGTTTTCCATGGTGCTCCCGCAGTGTTGAATGGATGGTCCGCCAGTCCCCTCTACTACCTGCGCAGGACGGGCTCGAAACCGGACAATCAGGGTAGGAAGCGCCTTGCGCCGTGGGGGACCGATCTCTATGCTGGAAACGCCCCGCTGTGATGAGACGGCACCGCACGAATCGAACGGCCATGAAATCTCCCCGGCAGCTAGACGGTTGGGGGCGGTCAACGTGGGTGCTTCTTCTTCCGCCCGCTCTCCTGCTCCACGCGACTACGACCCTCGCTCAAGAGAACGTCCCGAACTTCCAGCATGATCCCGTAGAATCCTGGGCAACGAAGATTCTCGTCTGGACCTTGATCATCGCGATCCTGGTCGTGCTCTACGGACTGTTCGAAGTCTACCGGGGTCAGACGAGGGGTGTGGGAACACGCGTACTTCTGTTCACAGGGGTGTTCGTTCTCCCGGTCTTCACGGTGTCCAGCGGCATGCTACTCATGTTCGTGAGGGCAGAGCGGGTTGAATTCTGTGGCTCCTGCCACCAGGTGCTGCAACCCTACGTCGATGACATGGAGAATCCGGAAGGCGAGGGCCTGGCGGCGCTCCATTTCAAGAACCAGTACATAGCCGATAACCAGTGCTACGAGTGCCATACGTCTTACGGTCTATTCGGAACGTTTCAGGCCAAGCTCAACGGCATTACGCAGGTCGTTCGCTACTACACAGAGAGCTACGAGAGACCGATCGAGATGTGGCGACCTTATAGCAACGCTGACTGCCTGAAGTGCCACGCCCGATCGAACAAGTGGCTGTCGAACGGAGCTCACGGGATCGCGGGAATGAAGGAGTCTCTATTCGAGGACGAAACCTCTTGCATGCAATGTCATACCAGGGCCCATCCGGATGCAGAGACCGAGAGGGAGTCGACCTGATGAAAGCGATGTCGTTTGCACCGCGATTCGGTTCGCGCACCCTTCGATTCCTGCTGTTGGCGGCTCTGCTGCTCACGCTCGCGGCATTGTTGATCACGCTCCAATTCGTCATCAAGACGACGGGCGGGACTCTCTTCTTGTTCTCGACGTTTGCGCCCGCTCTCGTTGTTCTCGCTATAGCCATTCTGCTTGCGGTCACCGCCTACGAGTATCACGAATCGCACAAGCTGTTCAACATCGAGAGGTTCGTTGCTGGACAGATCGTCTTCAGACAGGGTGACGAAGGCGGCTGCGCCTACTTCATCCGCGAGGGAGAGGTGGAGGTCATCGGCGAGGAGGATGGAAGGGTCGTGGCGACGCTGGGGCCCGGCAGCTACTTCGGCGAGATGTCGCTGCTCTCCAACGCTCCGCGCAACGCGACGGTGCGCGCAAAGGCCTCCGCGGAGTTGGCGGTGCTTGGCAAGCGGAATTTCCTGAAGATGATGGAAGTGCTTCCCGAGACGGAGGAGGCGATACTCAGCACCGTTCAGAAGCGGGCGATGGAGCGAGCATCGAACGAGCATTGACGCTACTCCCCGACCGTACTACCCTGTTCCACTCACACCCACACCCATCTCACTCACACAGGAGGTTTTGCCGTGGGCAAGATCAACTGGGGCCGTGTCGTGTTGGGCGGGCTGCTCGCCGGGGTGGTGCTGAACGCCTACGACTTCATCGTCTGGGGTTGGTACCTCGCGGCGGATTACGCCGCTGCCGTGGAGGCACTCGGCAGAGAAGAGCCCGGTGGAGGGGTCATGGCGATGTTCGTGGCCTGGAACTTCGTTTTCGGGATCTTCCTGGTGTGGTTGTACGCCGCCGTGCGTCCCCGGTTCGGAGCTGGACCGAAGACGGCCGCGATGATGGGTGTCGCCGTCTGGTTCCTCTGGTACTTCATGCACACCATCGTCGAAGCGCCGCTCGAGCTCTTCCCAAGTAAGATCTACCTAACCGCTGCGATCTTGGGGCTCGTCCAGCTGGTGCTCGCGCTATTGGCCGGCGGCTGGCTCTACCAGGAGGGTGATTCAGCGCCGCCCTCGGCAGCCTAAACGGCGGTTCTGCGGAGTAAGAGAATATTCCTCCCTCATTCGGGTACCATAGGGCAAGAGCTTGCCCTATGGGCGCTCTTACTACGTGTGAACCACGTGCGATTGCCCGCCATCGAAAACAATAGGATGAGAAATGGATCTTGGACCTCTTCAGAGAAGTGGTGGCGTGATTCTCTTGTTGCTGGCCGGCGGTCTTTCGTTGACGACTACCGGTCGCGCGCAGGATTCCAGCACAGAAGACCAATTCAGAAATCCGCGCAGATGCATCAAGTACCAGATGGAGCGGAGGAACGTCCCATCGATATCGGTGGCCGTCGCCAAGGGTGGAGAGATCATCTGGGAAGAGTCGTTCGGCATGGCGGATCTGGAGCGGGGCATCGAGGCGACGCCTCAGACTATGTACCGTCTGGCCTCTATCTCCAAGGTGATCACGGCGACCGGCCTGATGGTGCTCGTCGAGCGCGGATTGGTCGATCTGGGTCAGCCAGCAGATCTCTACCTGGGAGACGTTCAGTTGCGGGCGTACCAGGGGAACGCTTCCGACGTCACGGTCGAGCGGATACTCCACCACACAGCCGGGCTGCCGCCTTATTGGGCGACCTACTGGGAAGACGAGCTCGATGAGCGACCGGATCTGCCCGAGATGATCCGACGCTACGGGATCGTAGTGCGGCCGCCCGGCGAGCGGTTCATGTACACGTCGAACCTTGGGTTCGGGATCATCGAGTACATCATCGAACGGACGTCGGGTGATCCCTACGCCGAATTCATGAGGTCCGAGGTCTTTGAGCCCCTGGGCCTTCCGCGAACCGCGGTCATTACGGCGCCCTATGATGAAAGCTACATCGCTCGCGAGCATAACGGCGATGGCGATGTCTTCCCCTTCTACGAGATGGGCAGCCGGGGATCAAACTCGGTGTTCGCGAGCGCCCATGACTTGGCCCGTTTCGGCATGTTTCACCTCAAAGATCACCTAGAGGACCAAACACAGATTCTTCAGGACGAAACCATCGACCTGATGCAGAACTCGGTCGATCCCGCGAGCAACTACCGTCTGGCCTGGGCCGTGCAGGAGCGTCACGGCTATCGACTTGTGCGTCATGGCGGAGCGAGCACGGGAACGCGCACTTCGCTGTGGCTCGTTCCGTCGGAGGACCTGGTCATTGCGGTTCTCGCCAACGGAGAGATGGCGCAGACGCCGGTGGTGTGCGATTGCATCATGGCCGCGCTGTTTCCGGAGTATGCGTCGAGCCTGACATTCGGCCGATCATCCGGCTCATCATCCTCACAACAGGCGCCCCCTGAGATTCCAGAAGATTCGCTAGTCGGAGTCTGGGAAGGTGAGCTGACAACCTACGAACAGAATGTGCGCCTACGCCTGACGTATGAGGCGGGCGGTGATGTCAGCCTAAGTGTGATCGATAGACCGGGTGTGGAAGATCAAGCGGTGAAGCCCACGGGCAATCCACCGCGATTCCGGAACGGAGTCTTCACTGCGCGCTTCCCAATCACGGTACCGACCGGCGATGCCGCCCGCTACGAACACTGGATGTATGTGCGGCTATGGTTCGCGGCGAGTAAGTTGAGCGGGTATGCGCTTGCCGAGGCGCAGGGATATTCGTATAACCTGCCTTCGTTCTTGGAGCTCAGCAGGAGACCGTAACGAGACACGGGTTGCTAACGTGAAGGCCACACAGATTCTGATGGATGAGCACCGAGTGATCGAGCGCGTCCTGGCCGTTCTCGAGACCGCGGCATCGCGGCTCGAGGACGGCGAAACGCTCGACCCAAGCTTGTTCATCGATGCTACAGAGTTCATCCGCGAATTCGCCGACGGCTGTCATCACCAAAAAGAAGAGGGCGTGTTGTTCAAGGCGATGAACGATGCCGGCATGCCCAGCGACGAGGGCCCGATCGCCGTGATGCTGGCCGAACACGAGCAAGCACGCGCCTACACTCGCGGCCTTCTCGAAGCTGCACAGAAGATGCAGGCCGGTGAAGCCGACGCCGTTGAAGCGGTGATCCTGATCGCCCGCCGCTACGCGGCGCTGCTGCGGGAGCACATCGCGAAAGAGGACGTTGTCCTGTTCCCGATGGCCGAGACCACCATCCCGGCGTCGGAGCGCGATCGGCTGCTCGCTGAATACGAGCGGGTCGAGGAAGAGGGCGTGCACGACAAGTACGTTGCTCTCGCCGAAAGGCTGGAGAGACAGGTAAGAGAGTGATTGGGCGGCTACTCCTCCCGCCCGATTCCGCGCCACATCTTGCTAGCCGCCCACTCGGCCGATACCGATAACTGATATTACCACTCGCGTTTAGTTGTTGCCTGAGGTGACGGCCTTTCGCATGTTGGCGGTCACCCGGATGTGGCTGTGCGGTCGTGCGTTGCTGCCCTGCGCTCGCAGGTGGACAGCCGTGCTATTCGCCAACATTAGAGGCGATCCCCAGCGGTCTTTCGACCGGTCCTATCTCCATCCACAGAACTTTCTCGAGCACCAATCGATACACGGAGCGCTGAGATGACGCCTCGACTTCTGTTCGTGGTCTGCGCGGCTATGATCGTTAGCAGTTCTTGCCAGGACGCAAACGCACCGGACAACAATCCGCCACGATTGGCTCGAATTGCGGACCAGAGCATCCCGGCCGGCGTGACCCGGGTTACTGATCTCATCGCGTCGGACCCCGACGGTGACGAGCTTACGTTCAGCATCATAGGGAATCCGGGATTCGTTTCGCTTGAGGACGTGGATCAGGTGGGTGACACAGCAACGGCCAGGTGTGTCATGGCGCCCAGCGCCGCCCACGCCGGCACTTACTCCGTAGGGATCCGCGTCGAAGACGGCAGGGGCGAACACCACACCAGGATCTTCTCCGTCGCGGCCATCGCGCCGGAGCGCGGTCGCTGGTGGGGGACCGCAGAGTTCGGGCAGATTGCTTTCGATGTGAGTTCTGCGCGAACGGCGATGACGGAGATGTACTATTTGTTCGACGGTTGGCAGTGCGGCATCGTCACCCTGTACATCGATGCCACCGCGGAGAATGCAACTGGTTGGCCGATCAACGCGGGGAGCTTCAAGATCGAGAACTCGTTCCCAAGTATTGATCTGGACATCACAGTCGATGGGACGTTCCGGGCCAACGACTCGGCGTCAGGCACCTGGAGCGCAGAGCTATCTGGAACTCCGTGCTCCGGTACCTGGGAAGCCGAACGTGAAGCGCCGGGCAACGGCTACGCGCCGGGACTCGGCGTCTTTGTCAGTCCCGACTTCAGTCAGACGAGTGGTGTGCTTGGCCACGGGTGGCGAATCGGCAGTCAGGTGACGCTGGAGATTGACAACGGTGCTAACGGTTCTGTCGAGTACCAACGCACGAAAGCGGCGGATGCTCAAGGCAATGTGAACTTCCGAGACTACGGCGATGTCGTGCCGTTCAGCATAGCGGAAGGTGACGTGGTAAGGATGTACGATGGTGTCACAGTAGTGGAGTATGACGTCCTGTATGTGACGCTAGATGACGTTGACCTGAGTGGTGACGTAGTGAGCGGATCCGCTCGCGAGGGCACTGTCCTGGATGTCAGAGTGTTCAATCCGGCCTTCCCGTTCCCCGAGGGGCCCGAGATCTCGGTGACCGCCGATAGCAACGACAGCTGGAGTGCGGATTTCGGAGGAGTGTTCGACATCGTGGCAGACAGCCGAGGCTGGATCGCCACCTACAGCGGTCCCGGACACACTCAGATCGGTTGGCAGTTGCCTTTGAGCGGGGCTAGCCGGGTTTCTCTTCGTCCGCTTCCGCCGGCTTCACGCGCTTCGAGTCGGCCAACTCCCGGATCTCCTTGAGGTAGCGAAGATACTCTGCGGAATCGTCGGGGCTGTAGTTGAGATTCTTGAACAGGCTGGTCAGCCGCGTAAAGAAGTCCCGTGTCTCGTCCCGGTCATCGATCGCGTACTCGGCCTCGATGATCTCCTTGACCAGTTCGAAGCTCCGTTTCTGACGATCTAACGGCGTCGTTGCATCTACTGGGTCGTAAGCATCTTGTTGCAGGAAGACCATGTCGAGGAAGACCGACTTCTGCCACGCGATGTAGTCCTCCATCGTGATTCCTTCTTCGCCGGTCACTTGCATCATCTGGTAGATGCCGTCGCCACGGTGAAGCAGTTCATGGGCCGCCTTCACATCCTCCACCCACGTGCCCGACAGATTCTCACCGTACCAATCGCTCATCTGGTCGAAGTAGCGCGACCATGACATGAGTGGGTCGATGGCAGGATAGAACCTCTTATAGGCGCGGTCGGCGGACAGGCCGAGGAACGTCTTCACGGTGGCGAGGGTGGCCTGGGTCACGGGCTCCTCGAAGTTGCCGCCAGCGGGTGACACGGTACCGATGAGCGTTACGCTACCGGTCTGGCCATCAGGTCCCTGGATGAGACCGGCGCGTTCATAGAGACTCTTGATGGAAGAGTCGAGGTAGGCCGGGAACGCTTCTTCTCCGGGAATCTCCTCCATGCGACCGGAAGTCTCGCGCATCGCCTGGGCCCAACGGGAAGTGGAGTCGGCGATGCACAGAACGTTGTAACCCATCTGGCGGTAGTATTCGCCCATGGTTATGCCGGTGTAGATGGAAGACTCGCGCGCCGCCACCGGCATCGACGAGGTGTTGCAGACGATGATCGTCCGGTCCATCAGGATGCCGCCGGTCCGGGGATCCGGCGTCTCAGGGTACTCGGTGATCGTCTCCACGACTTCGCCCGCCCGCTCGCCGCACGCGATGATGATCACGATGTCGACGGAAGAGTGACGCGCGACCAGGCTCTGCAGAACCGTCTTCCCCGATCCGAAAGGTCCGGGAATGCACGCCGTTCCTCCCCGGGCCACCGGGAACATCGTATCGATGATCCTCTGTGTCGTTGTCAGAGGCTGGGTGGGGTAGATGCGTTCGGCTACGCGTCGCCGCAGCATGGCATCGGGCAGCGGCCGACGCACGGGCCACCGCCTGGCCATCGTCAGCGTCCGCTCCTCGCCGTCGGGGCGGCGGACGCGCGCCACTGGCTCGTTGATCGAGACGTTGCCTCGTGCGACCCAGGTGACCTCCACCGGCTGCCGCTCGTCGAACGGCACCATGATCTTGTGCTCGAACAGCCCTTCCGGCACGGCGCCCAAAATCTGCCCCGCATCCACGGTTTCACCCGGACCGACGGCGGGTGTGAAGTCCCAATTCTTTTCGGGATCCACCGGATGCACCTCGGTACCTCGGGGCAGAAGGAACCCGAACTCGTGCGCCAACAGGGCGAGGGGGTTCTGGAGCCCATCGAAGACGGTTCCCAACAAGCCGGGTGCGAGGGTGATCGAGAGCATTTCACCCGTCAGTTCGACCTCGTCACCTACCTGCACGCCGGAAGTGTCCTCGAAGACCTGCAGATCCGCCTCGCGGTTCTGGACACGCAGCACTTCGGCCTTCAGCCGCTGGTCTCCCAAGATGACGTGACCGACCTCGTTCTTCATCACCCGTACGTCGCTGACGTCTATGGTGACCAGACTCTCCTGCACGCTCACGATGGGAGCGCGGCGAACGCCAGCGGCAGCTTCAGCGTTCAGATCAGGCGAAGAGGTCTCGGTGGTCACTTGTCACCTCCAATATCAATTCCTCGAATCGCTGCCGCGCCTTGTCGGCGTCGTACGACAGCCATCGGTGCAGGATGTCCCACTTGACCACGAAGGCGAACACCTGCTCGAAACCGAACGGGTGTGCGTCAGCGATCTGGCTGAGCTGCATCCACGATTGGTCCATCATCGAGCCCTCGAGCTCCATCGCGTCGCCCCGGTCCAGTAACTCTCGGGCTTCGGGAATCCACGGGAAAACGGCGGCCAACCCGAACTCCGGCTCTGCCCAACGGGATTCGATCATCCGCGTGTAGCGGCCCACGCCCCAGCGTTCGGACGGCGGACTCTTCCCCTGGCGCTTGAGCCGGAGCGCAACCATCACCGTCCGCATGTTCATGCGGAAATCGACGATCTGTCGTAGGGCCCGGTTCTGAGTATTGGCCATGACATCATCGTACATGGCCGCGATCTCTTCCGTCGTCCGTGTCACTGGCTGCCGGCGCCAGCTGACGAGACTTTCGGCGCGAAGAAGGTCCGCCAGGTCGTCGGGGTGAAGCAAAGCGAGGCGTTCCTCGAGACGCCTGCGGCTCAGCGGTAGCAGCCGGGTGCGACGGAAGTAAGGCAGCGCCGGCAAGCTGGCGACGAGCTGATAGTAGCGTCGCTTCACCGTCACTGGCCCGCCTCGGCGAGGATCTTTCGATAGCGAGGCAGCAGGAGCTTCAGCATCATCTCGGATAGAGCTTCGTCGCTCAGATCGATCTCCAGGTCGTCATCCGCCAGACGAATGCGCGCTCCGCCTTTCACATCACTTGAAGGGATGAGATCGATGCCTTCTCGAAGCACTTCGGCGGAAATCGCCACCGCGGAACGCCGCAAGAATTCCTCGAGCTCCGGTGGCGCCTCCTCCGCTATCCGTTGGGGGATGAGAATGGCGGCGTCTCGATCCTTGATGAGATCCTCCGCTGCCCTGCCCGCCAGAACCAGGATCATGTCACGCAGCACGGAGCCGTCCATGGTCACGTCGGTGACCAGGCGACGAACATGCTCCTCGAAGGCGGACAGCACCGCGGAGCGCAACTCGAGCCCGGTGTCTCGTGCCGCGATCCGCAACGCCTCGATGGCCGCCGTGTGCTCCCGCTCCACGGCTTCGGCCGCATCCCTCTTCATAGACACGGCGTCCGCCCTAGCGTCGGCGACGATGCGGGCGGCCTGTGACTTGGCGTCCAATAGGATTCGGTCCGCCTCGTCCCGTGCGGATTGAACGCCTTCGTCACGAATCCGGTCGATGAGCTCTTTCACGCCGGACGATTTTGCATCTTGCTCGGCCATGCGTCACCTCACTCGGGAATCCCGGCCCCGATGACCAGGGCGAAGACGAACACGAATACAGCAAAGCCCTCGATGACGGCCGCTGGCGCGATGGAGATCCCGAACACCTCCGGCTTCGACTTCGAGGCGTTGATCGATGCGGCGCAGGCGCTCCCTTGTGCCGCCGCGCTGACGAGCAGCGCCACACCCGTGAGGGCGCCCAAGACGAACATGCCGGGAGCGTTGGCAATCGTTACGGGGCGCTCCAGCGTCAGCATCACCACGATGCCGTAGATGGTCTGGGACGACGGCATCGCCGCCACTCCGACGAAACGGCCGTAGCCGCTTTCTACCTCCAGCATCGCTCCCGCCGCCGCCAGCCCACCGCGGCCCACGCCGATCATGCTACCGATGGCGCCCAGTGCCAGTGGGGCGAATATGCCTGCCCAGCCCATGGATAAGACGAGCGGTTCCAAGGATCACGTTCCTTTCTTCTTGAACGGCCGGAAGAGCGGTCCTTCCTCCGGCAAACCCCAATTGAAGAACTCGATCACGTTCAGTCGCAGTCCGTGGATGAAGCCACTGGCGACTGCAAGTACCAGGTTCAGTGTATGTCCGATGATCAGAATAGCTGCCGCAGCCAGCAGGCCCACGGCGGGAATGCCTTCGCGGGCACTGTCGGCCATGCCGTTGAACGCGATCGCCAGCGACGCGGATGCGAGGCCAAGGGCAAACAGCCTCAGATAGCTGAGCACGTCACCGAACGCTCCGGTGATACGAGTCAGCGCAACCAACCCTTTGCCCAGACGGCTCAGGGGACGGGACCCGTATCCAGAGAACGTGAAGACCAGAGTGAGACCGACGATCGCTATGACGGTTGCCGGCGTTCGCAGGGCGTCGGCGCCGAGCTGCATGGCAACGAACAGCGTGAATCCGGCGAGCACGAACATCGCCCAACCCAACGACGGCAGTGCCCGCGGGCTCCACCCGTAGCGCGCGGCATTCATGATGTTGCCTAGCACCACGTGAATTACGCCGATGATGACGGAGAGCCCCATCATGACGGTGGTGTCGCTCATGTCGAGGAAGGCCAGACGCGCCGGCGCGCTCCCCGGAGTCGGAGAGACTCCGAAGAACGATCCTATTAGGATGCCGTAGCCGATGGTCGCCAACACCAGAGTGAATAAGACCCAGCGCCAGCGCCGTCCCGCCTCCGCGCCGGACATGCGCTTCCAGTAGTGCGCCACGACGAGCGCGAGCAGTAATCCGTACCCCGCGTCGGAGATGATCATCGCGAAGAAGATCGCGAAGGAGTAGAGGACGACGGATGAAGGATCCCAGCTGCCGTAGCCCGGCGTCTTGTAGAAGTTGACGAGGTCCTCGCCGCCCCGGCGACGATCCGCGTTGCGGAGCAGCGTCGGCGGCTCATCGTCGGCGTCAGGTTCCGAGACCTCTAAGGCTAACCCGTTCGCCTCGGCGTACGAACCGATGTCCTGGAGCGATTCGGTCGGCACCCACGCCCGGAGCGCGAACACGGGCTCCGCATCGTAGCACTGATCCGCAGCATGCTCCCGCGCCGCCCGGTCCTCGAGGGCATCCAGGCTTCGTGACATCTGGGCGCGCCAGCGCGTGAGTCGAATGCGTTCCAGAGCCGCATCCTCCAGCTCGAGCTCCACGTCCTCGAGTCGGCGCTCCAGTTGCTTGTGCGACACCTTCCCGGTCCGCACGCGCGGAGCCGGTACACCCTGTGGCTCGCCATCTGAGATGACGATCACGTAGGCGTTTCTCCCATCTCGCTTGACTTCGTCCCAGATCAGGTCCGAAGCCTCCAGCTCGCGAATGCGGTTCTGGGGGACGATGTAGAACCACATTCGCTGCCCGGCTAAATCCTCGACGAGAGGAAACTCGAAGTCACCCCATGGTGCGAGAGCTTCGATGCGGTGCATGAGCGCGTCCCGCTCCAGCTCCAGCCGGTGCGTGCGCTCCTGAACCTCCAGGATTTCGCTCTCGACCTTAACCGCATCGAATTCGGCGGTGACGGTGACCGGGCGCTGCTGCTGAGGACATCGCTCCAAGTAGGCCAGCGCCTCACGGCTGCGCTTCGACGGATCGGCCACGGGAGCAACGTCCGGTGACAGGGAGACGATCTCCAGGCACCCCATCTCCTGTAGATCCTCCAGAACCCGATCCTTTTCGGCCCGGTGCCCAACCAGCGTCAGCTTGCTCAGCGGGATGATAGCCATTCCCAGTCCCTTTGCTGTCGAGCCTTCGCCAACTTGGCCTGCACCACCGCCGATCGTTCCTGGTCGCCCAACCAGATCTGAATGCGCTGGATGTTCTTCTGAGTCCGGGGGATGAGGATCTTCTCGAACAGGTTCACACGCTGCGTGATGCGCCGCTCCGCTCGCGCCAGTATGCGGACCCTCTCGGCGGCAATCTGGATGCGCGTCCGCGCCTCCGCGGCGTCACGCAGGCGCTCGACCAGCACGTCCACCCACGCCGGCTTCGCCAACAGCGAGTATTCCGCTACCTCGCAATCGATTTGCTTGAGCCGCGGCAACCGCACACCGACCACGTTCTCTTGCTCCAACTCGAGGGCGGTCATCTTCACCAGCCCCTTGAGGTCGATCTCCGTGTTGGCCAGCATGGGCAGCTCGGCGCCGACCCGCGCCTCCAGGCGTTCGACTTCGGCCAGCGTTTCGGCGTACTGCTTGCGGGCCTTGTCCAGCTCGAGCTTCAACTGCCTGCGCTTGAGCTCGAGGGAAGGGAGGAGTTTCTCGTAGAGCTTGAGCTTCGTCCGCTCCTGCTGAAGCGAGGCCTTGCTGAGCTTCAGGCGGGCCATGCGCTAGGTACTCCCTCCCTCACCGTCTCGTTCTAGGTCCGGGAAGTAGCGGTCGACCAGCTCCTCTCTCATGAGGAGCTCGTGCGAATCGAAACATTCGGCCAACGTCCGCCAGCTCATGTCCAACGCCTTCAGTAGCGGCATAGACACATTCACGTCCATGAACCGGTGCTTGAACAGCTCGCCGAACTTCAGGAGCTTCATGTCGAATTCCGACAGCTCGAACGCCATCGCCTGTTTCTGTTCGGCTTCCTTAGCGCCGGCGTAGAATCGGACCATCGTGTTCATGATCTGGCCGTGGTCCTCACGTGTGACTTTCCCAATCACGTGCTGCTTCAGCCGCGACAGCGATCCGAACGGGTCGATGACGCCGTCGTGCAGATAGAACTGCCCCTCGGTGATATAGCCGGTGTTGTCCGGCACCGGGTGAGTCACGTCGTTGCCGGGCATCGTGGTGGCGGTGATGATCGTCACCGAACCGGCGCCCTTGAAGTCGCACGCCTTCTCGTAGCGCCGGGCGAGCTGCGTGTACAGGTCGCCCAGGTAGCCGCGGGTGGCGGGGATCCGGGCCTGGGCCACACCGATCTCTTTCATGGCGTCGGCGTAGGCCGTCATGTCCGTCATCAGCACCAGGACCTTCTTGTCCCGCTCCATCGCGAAGCGCTCCGCCACGGCCAGCGCCATGTCCGGAACCTGCAGCCGCTCGATTATCGGGTCGGAGGCCAGGTTGACGTACATGATGGTGCGGTGTGAGACACCGTTCTCCTCGAACGCGGTCTTGAAGAAATGGTAGTCGTCGAAGATCAGGCCCAGTCCCGCGAAGACCACGATGTCGGCGTCGGCCTGGAAGCCGATTCGGGCGAGCAGCGCGTTGTACGGCTCGCCGGCGACCGAGAAGATCGGGATCTTCTGGCTCTCCACCAGGCTGTTGAACAGGTCGATCATCGGGACTTCCGTCTCGATCATCTTGGCCGGCATCACCCGCATCATCGGATTCACCGTGGGTCCCGCCACCTTGATGGTCGGATCGGCCGTCAGCGGCGGCTTACCGTCGATCGGCTCGCCGGAGCCCCGGAAGATCCGCCCCAAGATGTGGTTGGAGAACGTGACCTGCTGAGGATGCCCCAGGAAACGCACCCGGGTGTCGGTGGAGATCCCCTTGCCGCCGGAGAAGACCTGCAGGCTGGCGATGTCCCGGTCCAGACCGACGACGCTGGCCGTGGAGACCGCTCCATCCAGATTCTCCACGATCGCCAGGTCCCCCAGCGCCACGCCGCTGGCCCGGACCCGAATCATGTCGCCGACGATCTCCAGAACGCTGGTATGACGAACGAGGGCGTCGAGCATCTATGACCTCGGAAGGTAGGAATACGATAGAGAATACCTGTCTCGTGGGCATCTTAGCGGGTGGAAACCGCGGGGCAAGACCCCGCCAGAACACACTTGGGCATGGTCGTGAAAGAGGGCAGCCGAAGCTGCCCTCAGTTTGTCCAATCTAACGGTCAACCAGCAGAGTGCTGTGGCGAGGCCGCTACTCCTTCATACAGGCCTTGCTGCCGATGTGGTGAAGGCTGATCTCTATCGCCTGCCTGTGGAATGACCCGTCGGGCAAGTACAAGACGTGGCCCTGCTGCAGGAAACGCGCACAGCCGCCATCGACCAGGTCTTCCAGGGTGCCCTGCGCTTTCCATCTGTACGAGTCGGACCGGGTGCCGGTGCCGTAGAAGTTGTTGCCGGTGTTCATGAATACGCCATAGCCTTGCGCAAGGCGTGGGCTCGTTGCGCCATCGCACCAGCTCCAACTCCCAGAGGAACGAGCAGCAGCCACGAACGAATCGAAATCATAGACGTGTATACTCAAATCAGCTTTGCCCAGCCACATCAGGATCTCGCATCCCTCCCCTCCTGATCGTGGGCAGAGGTCCTGCCACGCGACCGCATCTACGGCATCGCCTCCGCAGACCTGGCTCTCGGCCGGATCCGCCACACCGAAACCTTTTGCCACCACGTAGGTCCTGTCATCGTCCCACTCGAACGTAGTGATGTCAGTTTCGTACCGCATGATGTGGGAGTTTCCGGGAACCGCAGGCCCGTTGGTGAAGTCGGAGGACACCTTGGTGGCGAACTCCGTAGGGGTGCTCTGGTCGTTGCAGCCTACGGCGATCGCGGCCGCTAGGAGTAGGATTGGAACTCGGTACGTAGGCATGACCCGTCTCCTTCTGGATAAGGTGCGTGCAGTGTCCCTGATACTGGCCCGATGGAACTGTGCGGCGGTATTATGAGGTCAGCCCATCTTCTGCGATTCAGCCCGAAATCGTCTGGCCGTCGTCTGACGAGCGATGACACGTATGTACATCCTGCGCCTCTTCGCTGGGCTCAGCCTCGAAGATGCTTCCGGGCCCCTCACCGGGCGCGTGGCTCAGCAGAGGAGACTTGCACTACTCGCCCTGCTGGGAACCGCAGGTGGACGGCCGGTAAGCCGCGATAAAGTGTTGGGCCTACTCTGGCCCGATAGCGACGAGGTAAGCGCTCGCCACCTCTTGTCCGACTCCCTCTATGTGCTTCGAAGAGCGTTGGGCGACGACGCAGTGCTCAGCTCAGGTGGGTTTCTGCGTCTCAACCCTGAGGTGGTCCGGTGTGACGTGCAGTTGTTTGAAGAGGCAATGGCACGCGAGGATCTTGAGGAAGCCGTATCCCTCTACCGGGGATCCTTTCTGGACGGATTCTACCTTGGCGGCGAAGCCGAATTCGAGCATTGGAAAGACGCTCAACGCGTTCGAATCGGCGAGAGCTACGCCAGGGCTCTGGAGGCACTGGCTGAAGAGGCGGAGTCCGCGGGCGACTTCACTCGATCGGTAGAGTTGTGGAAGCGACTGCTCGATTACGACCTCTACAACACCAGAGTCGTACTCCGCCTGATGAGCGCCATGGCGGAAGCCGGTGATCGAGCCAACGCGCTCCAGGTTGCCCAACAGCATGAGCAACTGCTGCGAGACGAGCTTGATATTGAGCCGGACTTAGAACTGGCGGCTTTGGTTGATCTCTTACGGAGGCCCGGGGCTTATGGGGAGATCACTAAGGTACAACGCGGACCTCTCGATTCGGACTCTGGAAATCGACAACGGACGACACGTGAGATCGCAGGGTTCGAGAGTCCGAAAGAACCGGTTGTCCCTCACGTAAGTCTCTTTCTGGCTCTCGGCCTGTATGCCGTCACGTCTGTGGCTGCCGTTGCTGCGGCCTACTTGTTGGCGTGGCAACTCGGTCTGCCCGACTGGTTCGTGCCGGGGGCAATTGTAGTTGTCATTGTGTGTCTGCCTATCGTCGTCGCGACGGCCCTCGCTCAGAATAGTAGCGGCACAGCTGCAAGTACCGGGAAACGGCTCGGCATTGGTCGAGGTGGAAATCTCACATGGCGGAATGCGACACTCGCTGTGGTAGGTGCGTTCGCGCTATTGGGGGTCGCAGTCTCCGGCTATATGGCGATGCGGGGCATGGGCATCGGGCCACTCGGGTCGTGGGTGGCGAAGGGTATGATCGATCCGAGAGACCGGATCGTACTTGCCGATTTCGAGAACCGGACTAGTGACTCGCTGCTCGCCATCGCCGTGACCGAAGCGTTCCGCATCGACCTTTCGCAGTCACGTGTCATTCAACTCGCTGACCGTGGTGGCTTGGCGCAAGCGCTTGAAAGAATGGGTAGGGAGCGGGACGTGGCACTCGACTGTGATGTCGCTCGCGAGATCGCGGTCCGCGAAGGAATGAAGGCTGTGCTTTGCGGCGAGATCAGTTCGGTCGGCCCGGGCTACATCCTATCGGCTCGGCTTGCGCTTGTAGATTCAACGGACGCGTTGGCAGCCTATCGTGAAACGGCCGCGGACTCCGCCGAGATCATCCCCGCTATGGAGCGCCTTTCAAAGCGAGTTCGCAAACGAGCAGGCGAATCACTGAGGCTGATCAGACGGAACGAGCCTTTGGAGCAGGTGACAACATCGTCGCTTGAGGCGTTGCGTCTGTATTCGCAGGGGATTCGGTCCGAGGAATTCCGTCGGATAGAGCTGCTGGAACAGGCGATCGCTGTAGATACGGCGTTTGCCATGGCCTACCGCTCCCTGGGGGCAAGGCTACGTCGCTACGGGGAGTACGAACGAGCGACCGAACACGTGGCTAGGGCGTATGAGTTCCGGGAGCGGCTGACACCACGCGAACGCCTGTACGTCGAAGCCTTGTATCAATCGTGGATCGTTGGGGATATGGACGCGACGATCGCCACATACCGCATTCTGGTGGACAACTACCCCAACCCTGGGGCCGCGCTGCAGAACTTGACGGTGCAGTATTTCCATCTACGCGATTGGCCCCAAATCAAAGAACTAAACCGCCGCAGACTAGAGTTGTTCCCTAATAGCAGCGTTGCCAGGCAGCAGCTGTTCACCGTTGCTATGAATGAAGGAAGACTGGCTGACGCCGAACGCATTTCGCAGGAGTGGATCCAACTGCATCCCGGGACCCGCGCGTGGTACCTTGAAACAGCCAGTCTGGCGGCCAACGTTGCCGACTACGAGAGAGCGGAGGAACTCGCGCGCAGAGTCGTCGAGGAAGCAGGCGGTGAGACTCCGGCATCTCGCAGCGAGGCACGCGTCGCGTCAGCGCATCTGCTAGGCGACCTCGCCGCCGTCCAGGGCAGGCTCGCTGAGGCGGAAGACCACCTGCGCGACGCCATGAGGGTCCGGGACGAGCAATCGGCGGCGCCCGGTTACCTCAGAGCCGCGATCAAGCTCGCCCTGATCGATGCCTGGTACCGGGCCAATGCGCCCGCTGCGGTCCGCACGCTGAGCGTCGCGCTCGAGCGCTACCCGTTTGATTCGATTCCCGCACGCGATCGTCCGTACATCGAGCTGATTCGTTTCTACTCCTACGCCGGTCAGCCCGATCGGGCTCGATCGTTGTTGAACGAGTATGAAGCGCTCGTACCCCGACCGATGCGCCCGCTCGAAGGCTATACGCACCACCGTCTGCTTGGTGTGGTTGCGCTGGCGGAAGGGCGAGTTGATGAGGCGATCGAGGAGTTGGGCAACCGCGACATCTACAGATGCGCTGTCTGCGGACAACCGCCGCTGGGTCGAGCTTACGAGCAGGCTGGTCAGCTTGACTCGGCCATTGCCGCCTACGAGCGCTTTGTGGAGACCCCGGAGAACTTCAAGATCCTTGACGGCAATGGAGCACAGGGCCTGAGGGGTACCTACTGGCTCCCTGTTGTCTTGGAGCGGCTGGGCGAGCTTCATGCCGAGCGCGGTAACACGGGAAGGGCGGTCGATTACTACGGAAAGTTTGTCGCGCTCTGGAAGGACGCCGACTCCGAACTTCAGCCTCGGGTCGAATGGGCACGCCGAGTGATAGAAGACTTGTCAACTGATACCTAGCTCGCACTTGCTGTGAGCTTCCGATTGCCACGGTATCGTCTCTGCCGTACCATCAACACTGTTCCAACGCCCTTACCCATCCCTCACTCGACTGCAGTCTGGAGGAGACCCATGAGGACCCGAAGCGTTCTCGCGATGCTGTTCGTTTGTGTGCTCGTTCTTCAGGCGTTCCCCGCCGCGGCTCAGCGGCCGCAACGTGCGGAGCAAGCCACGCAGGGCAGTCCGAACGGCGCGGGCGTAGAAGCCGATTTGCTTCCGGACGAGCCGGTGGTCACGCAGCACAGCGCTCGCATCAACGGCCAGAACGTGAGCTACACGGCGGAGGCGGGCTGGCTTCCGATCCGCGAAGAAGGACGGATCGCGGCGAAGATGTTCTACATCGCCTACACCCGTAACGGGGTCGAGGATGTGAGCACGCGACCGATGATCTTCTCGTTCAACGGTGGGCCCGGGACGGCGTCGGTCTGGATGCACATGGGGTACACGGGGCCGCGGCACGTCGTGTACGACGACGAGGGTTTCGCACTGAGACCACCGGGCGGTGTGGAGGACAACCCGCACTCGATCCTCGACGTGGCGGACATCGTCTATATCGATCCTGTCGATACAGGCTTCAGTCGGATGATGCCGGGTGAAGATCTCCACATGTACCACGGGACGATGGTCGACGTTCAATCGGTAGGCGAGTTCATCCGACTCTTCATCCTGCGGAAGGACCGCTGGGCCTCCCCGAAGTTCCTGATCGGCGAGAGCTACGGTACGACGCGCGCCTCGGGACTCGCCGGGTACTTGCAGGGCCGACACCAGATCTATCTGAACGGGGTGATCCTCGTTTCGATGACCGGGCTCAACGTCGACTTCGGCGACGACGTCTCCTACGCCACGGCGTTGCCGCACCTCGCCGCGACGGCGTGGTACCATGGCCAGTTGGCCGCGGACTATCAGTCGATGCCGCTTCGCGCCTTTCTGGACGAGGTCGAGGCCTTCGCTATGAGCGACTACCTGGTAGCGCTTGTGCAGGGTGACCAGCTGGACGATGGTGCGCGCGCCGCGCTGGCCGAGCGAGTCGCCCGCTATACCGGTCTCACCTCTGACTACGTCATGTCGACCAACCTGCGCATCAGTTCGCGGCGCTTCTGGAAGGAGCTACTCCGCGATCAGCGACTAACTGTTGGACGCCTGGATAGTCGGTACCTGGGCATCGACCGGGATGCGGCGGGGGAGAACCCCGAGTATGACCCAGCGATCGCCGATTGGAACGGCGCCTTCAGCGACGCGGTGAACCAGTACATACGCGAAGAGCTGGGCTACGATCCCGACATCAAGTACAACGTGTGGGGCAACGTCCGACCGTGGAACCGGGATGACGGAGCCGACGTCGGTCAGATGCTCCGGCAGGCGATGCGCAACAATCCCTATTTAAAGGTGATGATCCAGGGCGGGTATTACGACGCCGCCACCGACTACTACAGTGCCGTGTACACGATCTCGCACCTGCAGCCGGGCGGCGAGTTCCGCGACCGCTTCCGGTTCTACTGGTACGAGAGCGGCCACATGATGTACCTGCGCAAGCCGGACCTTCAGAAGTCGAACGACGACCTGCGGGAGTTCATTCGTTGGGCGATTGGGGATACGGCTGGCTATCCGAGGCAGGCCCAGTGAATCGGATCCAATTTTGACAGCAACCTTGGCCGGGAGAAGATGAGAGGGCAGCATGACGCTGCCCCCTGCTCTTTCAGGCACTACGATGGCGACTACGGAGCGTGGCAGATTAGCTTGGCCTGCCCGCTTGCGGACACGGTCTCCTTCCACTCGAAAGTGATGATGAATCCGGTACCATCCCATATTCCGCACGGAACAGGCCCGATGATGTCAAAG
>JBDHJS010000014.1:0-106570 GCA_039586795.1 Gemmatimonadota bacterium | reverse complement strand
AATGGAAGGCCGGCCAGGGTCGGGCTCGACACGACATCTACGTTCAGCCAGAGGGCGGTAGGTTGGAAGAAGGACCGGTTGTAGGTCAACCGAAAATTTTGCCCCTGGGCGGGCTCGAACACCAGGGCGACGCGGGGCGACAACACCAGGTCATCGACCATTAGACTGTGATAGTCCATCCGTAGAGCGGCGACGAGGTCGAGCGTCGGCGTGAGCTTGGTCTCCGATTGTAGATAACCGCCGAGTTCGGTGATGTTGTCGTCGTCCTCGTTTCTACCGTTGATCGTTCCGTCGGTGCGCGGGATGGTGCGGATGAGGTCGGCTCCATAGGTGAACCTCTGCCGCTCGCCAAGGATCGTAGCGTGCCGGACCTGGCCGACGAAGACCGAAGAATGGTCGATCAGCCGCTCGCCGGAGCGAAGCAGGTAGGTGTCGCCGGCGCTGCCCCAGTTGAGGTAGGCTTGTGCGAAGAAGTTGTTGATTCGAAAGCGGCCCTGCAGATAACTGTAGCCCCAGTCTTTGGCCTGCGCCGTGTTCGTAGTGATCTGCTCGATGCTGCTCCGCATTCGACTGTATCCGCCCGACAGGATGAGGTTGGAACGTTCGCTCAGCCGAAAATCGAAGCGCGCGTCGCCGCTGAAGCGACTGGTGTCGAAGTCGCGGCGTCCGATCAACAGCGTATCGGGGTCGGCGCCCTGGGCTATGGCCGCATCTCTGTTGAGTTGTTCTATCGGGTCCACGTACTGCCACTCGTCGCCCTGGAAATAGAACGCCGAGATCTTGTAGCCGATGTTCGGGTTGATCAGCCCGGCGTGGCGGAGCGTGGTTTGGAAGAGACTGCGCGAGCCGCCGGCGATGCTTGCCGTGGTTCCCTGGTGGTCCAGCGGGGAACGGGTGATGAAGTGGAGAACGCCGTTGGCCGTGTTCGGGCCATAAACCGCTGAGCCCGGCCCCAGCACGACCTCGACGCGCTCGATGTCCTCGTCGGTTGCGGAGATCAAGTTGTAGGCGTTTAGGCTCTGCGCGGGAATCGCTGCCCGACGGTAGTCGGTGAGGACGAGTAAGAATGAGTTCCACGTGCTGTTAAACCCGCGCAGCGCGACGCTGCTTCGACCCAATCCGCTCTGTATGACATCCACGGCGGGGACATCGCGGACATACTCGATCGCAGTCGTTGCGGGACGCTCCTCGATCTGTTCGGCCTCGACCGCATACACTGCGGCGGGGGCATCGAAGGCGCGCTCCTCTTCACGCGACGCCGTGACGACGACCGGGTTGAGGCGGAAGGCCCGGGACATGATCTCCACGCCACCCACGGTCACCGTCTCGTCTTCCACCTTGATGCCATCGAGCCGCCGGGTCTCGTAGCCGAACGCCGAGAGGATCAGCGAGTAGCTCCCCTCGGGGACGCCCTCCAGCCGGAAGTCGCCGTTCTCATCCGTGGTCGTCGACTGGATGCGGCGACCGGCGCCGGTGATGAGCTCCACGGTCACCCCGGGCATCGGTGTGGCGACCTCCGCATCGATCACGCGACCGGTGACGACGCCTCCTTGGGCGTGTGCGGATTGTTGAAGAAGCAGCGTTAGGGCGAGAGCCAGGGCGCAGCCGGCCAGGCGCCGGAGAACCGATCGAGAGAAACGGGGGCTAATCGAAGGACGACGGACGGGGTTGGGCATCTGAACCTCCGAGGGCCAGAAAAGGGATGAAGCCGGCGACGCGGATGGCGCGAGACGTATCGTTCAGTCAGACTCGGGTGTGCAGATGCAGTCGGGTACTGGGGGCGGTCACGGCGGGCGGCGCGGACCGGCCCGTTCGAGAAGGGAGAAGCGTTATTGCGGTCAATCATGGCTGTGCTCTCGTAGCGAGGAGTGCACGTGGCCCAGCCCAATCCGCCCTGAGTCGGTACACTATGAGACAGGGGAGAAAGTAAAGCAACTGATATCAGTACTAATAATTACTAGCTGTATCCGTATTCTGCGTTCACCTAGCTTTCTGGCCAGATTGCAGCGTTCAACTGGCAGTTGCGCCGGAGCCAACGAGACTTACTTCAACTCCGTGGTCTGGCTAGTTGGCTTTTTTGCGGTCGATAGCGACGGCGTCGAGCTCGAGCTTGGCAAGCCCGATGAGCTCGTCGACGGACAGGTTCGCTTCGCAGGCGAAGTGGGTGACGGGGTGCTCGAGGTCGATGGTGGTCTCCGTGGCTTCGCGGCAGATATCCCAGTGATCCAGGTCGGGGCCGGCCTTGCAGGGGCACTCCGTTGCTGGCAGGCGGGCGATCCCGTAGATCACCTCTTGATATCCGAAAAAGACGATAACGCCGGGTTCCGTACTCACACCACGAAATTTGGGGATCCGGGGGCGGGATACAACCATTTGGCCGGGAGGACCCACTCAGGGATGACATGAGAGGGACAACCAATGAAGTGCCCGATCGAGAGCTGGCCGAATCCCTCATGCACGAAGGGGATGAGGCGGCTTTCCGAGAGCTCTACCGCCGACACACGCCGCGGTTGTTCCAGTTCGCGCTGCGGCTGCTGGGCGGCTCGGAGCTCGATGCCGAGGACGTGGTGCAGGAGACGTGGATCAGAGCGGTAGAGCGGCTGGACACGTTTCGCTGGGAGTCGAAGCTGCCGACCTGGCTGAGCGGGATCGCGATGAATCAGTGCCGCGATCTGTGGCGGAAACGGAACGGCCGGGAGGTGGACTTCGAGGCGGCGCCGGAGACGCCGGTGAAGGCGGGGCCGCACGACGAGCGGATCGACCTGGAGCGAGCGATCGAGATGTTGCCGGTGGGTTACCGGACGGTGTTGCTGCTCCACGATCTGGAAGGATGCACGCACGATGATATCGGTCGACGGTTGGGGATCGCGGCGGGAACGTCGAAGAGCCAGCTGTCCTGCGCGCGGAAAGCGGTGCGCGCGCTGTTGAACCCGGAGTAGGACATAGAACGATGAACGAATTCGACCAGAACGACCTGACCCCCGCGGAGCGGGAAGAGTTCGAGAAGCTACCCATGGAGAAGATGCCGTCGAGGATACTCGAGGAGCGTACGGTACGGGCGCTCAAGGATCGGGAGCTGATTCGGTCGGCCCCGAAGCACGCGGCGCGGTTCCATCCCTGGATGGGGATCGCGGCGGCCGCGGCATCCATCGCGCTGTTCGTCAGCGGGATGTTGGTGGGGCAGATGATGGGGACGAAGCAGACGGTGGATACGCTGGCGGCGATCTATCCGGACGCGACGCAGCGGGCGGCGGCGATGGTGCAGGCGACAGGGTCGGAGCACGCGGCGGCGCTCGAGCGCCTTGTCAGCGCGGCGTCAGCGGACCCGGCGCAGAGAGACATGGCGCGGGAGGTGGCGTTGGCGGCGTTCTGGGCGGCGGCGGAGGAGATTGTGAGGTTGGCGCCGGACGATCCGATGGCGGCGCGGATTCTTCAGGAGTTCGGGCGTGAAGGGGAGACCCAGGGTGAAGGGGATGCTACGCGGAATGTGGTGTGGTTCTAGGTAGATCGTTGTCGGTTCGTTGTCGATAGCGAGCACGAACACGAGCACGAGCAGGATTTTATGGAGGATAGAGTTATGAACAGGGTCAGAGTCACTTTGGGAGCGGTGTTGGTGGCCGGGATGGTTCTCGGGGCCGATGCGCGTGCCTTTGGGCAAGAGCCGGTAGCGGATGCTTGTCCGGAAGGGTCGAGGGTCGAGGGAGATATTGGGATTGCCGGCCTGGAGTGCACGCAGTGTTCGTTCTCTACGTTCGAGAACGGCCGGGCGCTCTGGAGGTTCAGGGCGGAACCGATCGTTCGTTCGGTAAGGCCGAGGAGTCCGGCAGAGGGCGTGCTGAGAGATGGCGACGTGATCATGGCCATCGATGGCGTGCTGATCACGACGGGCGAGGGCGGAAATCGCTACGCCAACATCCGGCCGGGCGATACGGTGGAGCTGACGATTCGCCGGGACCGGGAAACGATGATGGTGGGGCTGATTGCGTCGGCGCGTTGCTCGCGGGTCAACGTGGCGCCCGCGGTGCCGGTGCCCCCGGTTCCAGAGGTGGCAGAAGCGGTGCCGGTACCCGATGCGGCGCCTGCGCCCGTTGTCGCCCCGGCCCCGGCGCGGGATATCCGGCTGGCGCTGCGTTACTCGTTCCCCAGCGGCTGGTTTGGGTTCGGCATGAGCTGCAGGTGCGACATTCACGCCGGACGTGACGGCAATCCGCCGGTCTGGAAGTTCCGGGACCCGCCGTCAGTCTACTCGGTGGAAGAAGACAGTCCGGCCGGGGAGGCGGGGCTACGGCACGGCGATATCCTGGTCGAGATCGACGGCGAGGACATCACCAGCGACGAGGGTGGTCGTAGGTTCGGTGCCATCAAGGCGGGCGACACCGTGACGTTCAAGTATCGTCGGGGTGACCGCACTGAAGAGGTGACGCTAACGGCTCAAGAGCGGCCCGCTCGAGGCGTGCCGGGTGCGAGTGAGGCGGAGGCGGCGTTGCTGCTGGAGGAGTTGTTCGAGCAGCGGTTGGTGCTGGAGCGGGAAAACCGGCAGCTACTAGAGGAGGCGATCCGCTCCGGCCGTACCGAGTCCCGGGAGACGGAAGAGCTTCTGAGGCAGATCGAACGGCAGCGTGCTGCGGAGCGAGAGGCGCAGCGCGATCTGGAGCGGTTGATCCGGGAGCGAACGGTTGCGGCGGAGGAGGCGGACCGGTCGAATCAGCTTCGCTTCGCCGGGACGGTGGGCAACGTTGAAGTCGAGGTGAGGGGCAGCCGGTCGGTGGTGGCGACGGTTATCGAGGAAGGGAAAGAGATCGTGATCATCACTCGGGACGCGCGGATCATCATCAAGCGTCCGGAGCAGTAGTCGGTCGGTCTTCGCGGCGGCCGCTCTTGAGTTGACGGTCGAAGTCGGCGACTTCGGCGAGGCGGCGCACCGAGGGTTCGAGAGACACGAGTTGGTTCTCGATGCGGGACAGGCGTCGGTCGGTCTGGCCCGCATCTTTTAGTAGCTCGCCGCGGCGGGCGGCTTTGATCTCGGCCAGGTCCTTGAGGAAGGGTTTGAGGCCGAATCTACTGCCTTATCGCATTCGTGCTCGACGAAGTCATCTAGCGTGCGGAATCATCAGCCGGCATATTTCCTCATCGAAGGAAGGATCACACGGGGAGGATACAACATGGTGTGTCCGTTGTGCGGCGACCGTTCCGCCGAAGCGAAATACTACCGACTCAATCCTGTGACCGAGGAGATCCAGCATCTCTGTCAACCGTGTTGGGTCGGAGTGCGAAAGACGGAGACGGAGTGGGAGTACTTCAAGGGGGCGGGCAAATTACTCCTTTACTATACGATCCTGCCGGTGATCGGGACTGCGGTACTGGTGTGGATCGTGATAGAGATGCTGTTCTGAAGGTCAGATGAAGACCTGTCGCCACTGCGGATCGTCGGTTCCAGATCACACCAAGCGCTGCCCCCATTGCCGCGGCGAGCACCCGAGCACGGGATGGGCATTCCAGGCGTTCCTGGTGGCGGTCGTCACGGCGGCAGCGGTGGCGATGTTACTTCTTTGATGAGCTAGAACGGCGACGGCCCCTTCGGCCCTTTGTACCGCGGTCGCGCCTTGTCGAACAGACGTTGCAGCTCGGAGTCGGCGAACTCGTAAGGATCCTGGGTATGGCCGTGCGTGGGGAGCGGGGCGACCCGCTCTTCGCCTTGCGAGCCGTGGGCCGGCCTGAAGACCAGCTCGTTGCGACCGTGCTCGCGGTCGACGATCCAGGCCTGACCGGTGCGATCTTTGAAAGTCCTGGCCATCTGCAATTGCTCCTATTTCCGTAGCGGCGTAGCCAAGTTACAGTAAACGAGGAACGAATCAAACCGAAACAGGATACCTAAGAGAGGTGCGACAGTTGGCGGAAGAGCGTGAGTTCATAGACCAGGATGGCAATCGCTGGGGCGTAGCGTATTCCGAGGGCGGCGATCGCGGGATGATCTCCATGAGCCGGCTGGTCTTCAAAGCGCTGGACGAGGAAGGTCCGGCGGAAGAGCGGTTCTTGAGCGTACACCACGGCTTCCTCGAGGGGGCCGACGATCACAAGTTGGAGGTAGCTCTATCGCAGGCCTATCGGGTCGACCCGCCGGTTTAATCGCTACGGCCGCGTTGCTGCTTTGCGCGTGCGGTGGCTCGAACGATGAGCCGGGGCCCGCCGGTATGATCACGATTACCGGATCGGTGAGCGTGAGCGGCAGCACGCCGATCTACCAGGTGGCGATCGAAACCGATTCGGCGATCCGTGAAGTGAGCGGCGATCTCAAGGCCGAGTTGGCCCGCCTACAAGGCGCGACGGTGAAGGTGACGGGGACCTCGGAGGGTTCGTCGCTGGTTGTTGAGGAGTACGAAATACTCGCCATCGCCGGTGAGACGCCGGTTGTCGGCGAGCTCGAGGTGACGGAAGGGGGGCCCTACATCTTCACGTCGGTGGGGAACCGGGTGGCGATCATCGGAGCACCGCCCGAGCTCCTCGCCCAGGCGGGTGGCAAGGTGTGGGTCATCCTGGACTCCCGTGGAGTGGTGAGAGGATATGGTATCATCCGGGAACGAAGGTGAGGCCGGCAACGTCGATCCCCAGTTCGCGTTCTTCGATGAGAAGCCACGCGAGACGGAGATCGGATCGGTGCCCCACGACGGAGAGAATTGGGCGGTCGTGCTCCAGACACGGGAGTGTGCCGACCGACTGTTTCGCGGGCGCTTCCTGTTCCGCTCCAAGGGGGTGGAGATGAAGACGGCGGACCTGTTCATCGAGGCGACCTACGAAGAGGTGTACGAGCGGGCGGCGAACTTTGAAGAACACCTCCTACGCGACCTGATACGGTCGCTTGCCGAAGAAGATTAAGTTATTGTAAATAAATGATATACAACCATCGACCGGAATTGATTTCTAGGGCGATACGGATCGCTCTTTGCCCCCTCGCCGTGGCCCTGGCCGCGTGCCAGCCACCCTCCGGGACGGGGCCGGTGGCGGGACCTGGCGGACCGGAACCGGCGGAGACGCCGGCAACGGAGGAGGTGGCGGAGACGCCGGCGACGGAGGAGGTGGCGGTCGAGACGCCGCGTGAGGCGACGGTGCGCACATCGGTGAGCGGCCCGGCGCTCATGCTGGTCGGTCGGGACCCCCAGTCGGATGTGGACGTGGCGGTGCGCTCGAACCGGGCGACGCTGATCGAGTCGTTGGGTCAGAGCCTCGATTGGTTCGAGAAGCCGTCGAGCCAGGAGCACTTCCCGACGGCCGGCGTAACGCACGAGCACGCCCGGGCGAGCGTGTACGCGTTTCGATGGTTGGTGGAGCATCTGGAAGACGATGATCAGTTGGCGGAGCAGATCGAACGCCAGTTCGACTTTTTCTCCAGCGTCGGGTCGAACGGTGATGGCGATGTTCTGTTCACGGGCTACTACGCGCCGGTCTTCGAAGCGTCGAGGACGCGGGGAGGACCGTACCAGTATCCGTTGTACACGTTGCCGTACGACCTGGTGAAGGACTCGGCGACGGGCGAGACGTTGGGGCAGGAGATCGGCGGAGAAGTACGTCCGTATCCGACCCGTGCGGTGATCGAGACATCGGGGATGTTGGAGGGGAGCGAACTGGTGTGGCTGAGCGACCCGTTCGAGGCCTATTTGGTGCACATCCAGGGCTCGGCGGCGCTGGCGCTTCCTGACGGCAGGACGATGATGGTCGGGTATGCGGGCAACAACGGTCACGATTACGTGAGCGTGTCATTGCAGCTGGTGGGTGACGGCAAGATCCGGGAGGACGAGCTGTCGTTAGAGGAAGTGCGAGCCTACCTGGAGAGCCACCCGGACGAGATGGCGACGTACCTGCGTCGCAACAAGCGCTTCATCTTCTTCCGCGAGGTGAACAGCGGTAGTTGGCCGGAAGGGAATCTGGGGGTGAAGGTCACCGGGTTGCGTAGCCTTGCGACGGACAAGACGGTATTCCCGCCGGGCGGCGTGACGCTGGTAGTGACGAGCGTGCCCGACGGCTCTGGGGGATTCCGCCGGATGTCGCAGTTTATGCTGGACCAGGATTCCGGGGGCGCGATCCGGTCGCCGGGGCGGGCCGATATCTTCTATGGGGTCGGCGGGCAGGCGGAGGAACTGGCGGGTGGCCAGTACTCGGAAGGGCGGCTCTACTACTTGTTTTTGAGCGAGGAGCGACTGGACGTCTGGCGCGACAAGATCCCGCCGTTGCCCTGAGCGCCCGGCGGTCTGGACTTTTCCTCTGCCGGACCTAAACTGAGGAGTTTGGGGTCACTCGAAGCGCTCGAACATCTCACCGACAAACCAGCGTGGCCGAACGAATCGATGTGGGGTTGATCGGTGCCACTGGCACCGTGGGAGTGCGGTTGGCCGAGTTGCTGGCGGGCCATCCCTGGTTCCGACTTGCTGAGGTCGGCGCCTCCACCGCGTCCGCCGGGCGAACCTACGGCGCCGCGCTCAGCGACCTCGGCGACTTTCCTTCACTCGACGATCATACGTTGGGGCTCACCCTCAAGACTCTCGATGAACCGTGGGACTCGCCGTTGCTGTTCTCGGCGTTGCCCCGAGGCGTCGCCCTGGCTACGGAAGAGGAGCTGGCCGAACGCGGCCACCTGCTGGTCAGCAACGCGTCGGCCTACCGGATGGATCGGGACGTACCGCTGATCATCCCCGAGGTAAACGGCGATCATCTGGGTCTGGTGACGCGCCAGAGCGAACGCTGGCCCGGTGCGATCGTGACCAACCCGAACTGCGCGGTCGTCGGGCTGACCCTGGCGCTGGCGCCGTTGCATCGGGCGTTCGGACTGGATCGGGTGAGCGTGGTGACGTTGCAGGGTCTGTCAGGTGCCGGTCGGCCGGGCCCGGCGGCGGCCGAAGTGCTGGACAACGTGCTCCCGTTCATCGCCGGGGAAGAAGAGAAGCTGGCCAGCGAGCCGCAGAAGATCCTCGGCGAGTTCGCGTTCGGCGAGGTGACACCGGCGGAGTTCAAGGTGAGTGCCCAGGCGCACCGGGTGCCCGTCGCCCACGGCCACCTGATGGCGGTGTCGGTGAAGCTATCGCAGCCGACGGAGGTGAAGGACATCGAGGTCGCGTTCCAGAACTTCATGAGCGAGGTGGCGGACGACCATCTGCCCTCGGCGCCCGAGCGGGTCCTGGAGATCCTGGACGACGAGCGGCGCCCGCAGCCGCGGCTGGACCGAGACCGGGGCTACGGTATGACGGTGACGGTTGGGCGGCTGAGGAAGTGTGAGGCGCTGGATGTGAAGTTTACGGCGCTGGTCCACAACCTGGTGCGTGGCGCCGCGGGAGCGGCGCTACTGAACGCCGAGCTTTGTCGAGTGCGCGGCTTCATGGGCGAGGTCGGGCGCTGATGATCGTCCACAAGTTCGGAGGGACGTCGCTGGCCGATGCGGAGCGAATCCGGCACGCGGCGGGGCTGGTGCGGGATCGGGAAGGTCGGCGGGTCGTGGTAGTCTCGGCGCTGGCCGGGGTGACCAACCATCTGGTGGAGCTGGCGCTGGAGGCGGTGAAGGGAGCGGATACGGAGGTCGCGTGGCGGGTCAACGCGCTGCGGGTCCGTCACGAAGAGGTCGCCGGTGCACTGCTTGGCGAGTCGCCGGAGTTCGAGGCGGCGCTGGAAGGCATCAACGAGGCATTCAGTCGGCTGAGCGCGGCGGCGGCGGGGGAGCCCGAGGGGCCGGCGGAGGCACGTCGTCTGCTGGACGAAGTCACGTCGGCCGGGGAAGACGCGTCGACGGTGCTGATGGCAAACGCGCTACGGGCGGAGGGTCTCGAGGCGGAAGTCGTCGACGCCCGGCGTATCGTCCGCACTGACGACAGTTTCGGAGCGGCCGTGCCGATGGACGAGGAGACGGCGGGCCTGGTGAGGGAGGTCGTGCAGCCGCTGCTGGATGAGGGAAAGGTACCTGTGCTGCAGGGCTTCGTCGGTGCGACGGCGGACGGGGTGACCACGACGTTGGGCCGGGGCGGCTCGGACTTCACGGCGGCGATCGTCGGCGCGGCGCTGGGTGCCGAAGAGGTCTGTTTGTGGACGGACGTGGACGGGGTGCTCACCGCCGAGCCGGGTGACGTGGAGGCGGCGGAGATCCTGCCCGAGCTGGGCTATGAGGAGGCTGTGGAGCTTGCCTATTTCGGGGCCCGGGTGATCCACCCGGCGGCGGCGAAGCACGCGGCGGCGCGGGACGTCTCGCTGACGATTCGGAACACGCGCCGCCCGGAGGAGCCGGGGACGCGGGTCCGCCACGACACGCGGCGCGTAACCGGGGTGCGGGCGGTGGCCCACAAGCCGTCGGTGACCCTGATCAAGGTGATGTCTCGGCCCATGTTCATGGCCTACGGCTTTCTGGCCCGGGTGTTCGATGTGCTGGCGCGTCACGGGCTGCCGGTTGACCTGGTCGCCACCTCCCACACGTCCACGGCGTTCACCCTCGATGCGAACGAAGGATTGGGCGGCGTAGAGGAAGAGCTGAGCCGCTTCGCCGAAGTGGAAGTGATTCCCGATCTGGCCACGGTCTCCGTGGTGGGCCACGGACTGCTGCAGGAGCCGGGTATCGCGTCCCGGGTGTTCTCGGCGCTGGGGGCGACGCCGGTGCGGCTGATCTCGCAGGCTTCCGATGTGTGTCTCAGCCTGGTGGTAGCGTCGGAGGAAGCGCCGGGCGTGGTGCGGCGCCTGCATGCCGCGCTCATCGAATCTGAGGAGAGGCAGACGCCGTGAAGATCGCCCTGGTGGGCTACGGTCGCATGGGCCGAGCGGTCGAAGAGGCCGCGATCGAGCGGGGCCACAAGATCGTCGCTCGTATCGATGCCGCCGAGAGCCCTCCGGGCGCCGGGCTGCCGACGGAGGGGCTGAACGGCGCCGAAGTGGCGATCGAGTTCTCCGTCCCCGATGCGGCGGCGGACAACATCGCAGCGCTGGCGTCGGCCGGTGTGGATGTGGCTTGCGGCACGACGGGTTGGTACGATCAGCTGGACGAGGCGCGTCGCGCCGCCCAGGCGGCAGGGACGGGCCTCATCTACGCACCGAACTTCTCCCTCGGCATGCAGGCGTTCTTCCGGCTGGCCCAGGCCGCGGCGCAGCTGGCCGAGCGGCTGACGGACTGGGACGTCCACCTTCTCGAAGCGCACCATCGTCACAAGGTCGACCATCCTTCAGGGACAGCCCGGCAGCTGGCCGAGCTGTTGCTGGGCGAGCTGTCGCGGAAAGAGCGCTGGGAGCTGGGCACGGAGTCCGGCGCGGTAGATCCGGAGGCATTGCAAGTGACGGCGGTTCGTGCCGGTGAGATCGTCGGGATGCACAGCATCGGGTTGGAGGGGCCGGGTGACCGGATCGAGCTTCGCCACGAGGCCCGGAACCGTGGCGGCTTTGCTCGCGGCGCCGTGGCGGCCGCCGAGTGGATCCAAGGCCGAAAAGGCGTGTACACGCTGGATGACATGCTGAAAGAGCTATGGAGCTGAATCGGTTTCGAGGGACGGCGGTGGCGCTGGTCACGCCGTTCAAGGTGGACGGCGCCGTCGATGAGGAGGCGCTGGCCCGGCACGTGGAGTGGTGCATCAACGGTGGCGTCGAAGTCGTGGTCCCGTGCGGGACGACGGGCGAAAGCGCGACGATGAGCCCGGACGAACAGCGCCAAGTCATCGCTTTGACGGCGGAGGCCGCCGAGGGACGCGCCGCCGTGTTGGCTGGCGCCGGTGGCAACAACACCGCCGATGTGGTGGAACGAGCGGAGGCCGCCCGCCGGGCGGGGGCGGACGCCATCCTCTCGGTGAGCCCCTACTACAACAAGCCGACGCCGGACGGGCTTTACGGCCACTACAGCGCCGTGGCCGAGGCGGCGGAGCTACCGGTCATCGTCTACAACGTGCCGGGGCGCACGGCGTCAAATATCACGGCCCAGACGCTGCTACGACTGGCGGAGATCGATGGCGTGGTGGGGGTGAAAGAAGCCTCGGGGGATATCGAACAGATTCAGGCGATCATCCGTGAGCGCCCAGACGATTTTCTGGTCCTGTCAGGGGACGACGCGTTGACGCTGGCGGTGCTGGCGTTGGGTGGTGACGGCGTCGTGTCCGTGGTGGCGAACGAAGCCCCGGACCGCATGTCGGAGATGGTGCGCGCGGCGCTCTCCGGCGACCTGGGTCGGGCCCGCGAGTTGCACTTCGGTTTGTTGCCGTTGATGCAGGCGAATTTCGTGGAGACGAGCCCGATCCCGGTGAAGACGGCGCTGGAGATGATGGGGCGGGGGCCGGCGTATTTCCGGTTGCCTTTGGTGTCGATCAGCCCGTCAGGCGGCGAGCGGGTGCGCGAGGCACTGGAGCGGGTCGGGTTGCTGTGATGGATCTGGCGAAGCTGCGTCCCGAGATCGAGCGTTTGTCGGCGGAGACGGAAGTCTCGGACCACGAGGCCGCTCGGGCAGCCGTCGCCCGGTTGCTGGCGGCGTTGAGCGAAGGAACGGTGCGGGCCGCCGAGACCGGGCCGTCGGGCTGGGAAGCGGTGGAGTGGGTGAAGGCGGGGATACTGCTGGCGTTTCGCATCGGCGTTACGGCACGCTACGATGTGCCGGCTCAGGAGTACTTCGATCGCGACACGCTCCCGCTGCGTCGCACGGATGGCGTCCTGGAGAATGTCCGGGTGGTTCCGGGTGGAACGTCGGTGAGAGAAGGCGCCTACCTGGCGCCGGGCGTCGTGATCATGCCGCCGGCCTACATCAACGCGGGTGCCTACGTGGGTGAAGACACGATGATCGACTCCCACGCGCTGGTCGGGTCGTGCGCCCAGATCGGCGCGCGAGTTCATCTCAGCGCCGGCGCCCAGGTGGGCGGCGTGCTGGAGCCGGTGGGTCTCCGACCGGTGGTCATCGAAGATGAGGTGGTGGTGGGCGGCAACGCGGGGGTGTTTGAGGGGACGCTGGTCGGTCGGCGGGCGGTGATCGCTCCGGGTGTGAACCTGACCGCATCGACGCCGCTCTTCGACCTGGTGCGTGATGAGATCTATCGGGGTACGCCGGATCGACCGTTGAGCGTGCCAGAGGGGGCGGTGGTGGTGCCGGGCTCGCGACGGGGGTCGGGGGGGTTCGCCGAGGAGTATGGGATCCAGTTGTACGCCCCGGTGATCGTGAAGTACCGGGACGAGAAGACGGACGCGGCGACGGCCCTCGAGTCGGCATTACGGTAGGTGAACCGGGCCAAGTGATTGTAGGACAGGGGGGTGCCGGTGTCGGTGGAGAAACGACGTTAGGCGGGGTTCCACGTGGCACCGATTGGGATACGGCGCTAGAATGGTAGTCAGGCGTACGGATCGGGCTGGATCGAACGATCGTTCGAGTAAAAACATCCGTTGCGACGCCCTTATACACGTGATCACGGTCCGCGAATGCGACGGGCCGGACTCGAGCATGTCTTCTTGGAGGGATAGGACGGTCACATGAAGCTGGACATCGGAGTCGGTACTCTCGCCGCAACCGAGACGCCACTGCTGGTACTGCCCTGGTGCCAGGACTCGGAGAATCAGGCGGAGCCGCTCACCGCGAACTTCGATCCGCTGGACGAGTCGCTGGGACTCACTCTCACCCGCGCCGTGACGAGCGGTGACTTCAAGGCCAGTCGCGGCCAAATGTTGTTGCTCTATCGTCAGGGCGAGATCGGGCCCGATCGGGTGCTGCTGATCGGCATCGGCGAGCGCGCGGATCTGAACGAGGAACGGCTGCGCGAGGTGGGCGGTCGGGCGGCCAACCGAGCGGCCGAGTTGGGGATCACCGAGTTTGCCGTATCGGTCTCGCCGGGCTGGCTTGGACGCGCGATGGGCACCGAGGAGGCGGCCCGGGCGCTGGTGGAGGGCGTGGTGCTGGGCTACTGGCGATTCGACGAGCTGAGAAGCGAGCCCGGTAAGGAGCCTCCGCGGCAACCGCTGCACCAGTTGAGCGTGCTGATTCCTACCGCGAAGTCGAGAGAGGCGGCGGAGCGAGGCGCCGAGATTGGGCAGGTGGTGGCGGACGCGCAGAACTACACCAGGGCGCTGGCGGCGCGGCCGGCGAACATCGTGAACCCTCGTTACCTGGCCGACGAGGCCCGAAAGCTGGGCGAGGAGCTCGGGATCAAGGTGACGATCCTGGATCGGGCGGCGATCAAGAAGGACGGGATGGGAGCGCTGCTGGCCGTCTCGGCGGGCAGCGATGAAGAGCCCCGCTTCATCGCTATGGAGTACACGCCGCTCGAGAACGGCCAGCCGCTGGTGCTCGTGGGCAAGGGCGTGACGTTCGATTCCGGCGGTCTGTCGCTGAAGACTCCGACGGGAATGGAGTCGATGAAGTACGACATGTCGGGCGCGGCGGCCGTTCTGGGGGCGATGCGGGCGATCGCCAAGCTGGGGCTGGGAGCGAACGTGGTCGGGCTGATCCCGGCGGTGGAGAACATGCCGTCGGGGCACGCGGTGCGACCGGGGGACGTGATTGGGTCCCGCTCGCGAAAGACGATCGAAGTGCTGAACACGGACGCCGAAGGCCGGCTGATCCTGGCGGACGCGCTGAACTACGCGGCGCGCTACGAGCCGGAGGCCGTGATCGATATCGCGACCCTGACCGGTGCCTGCGTCGTGGCGTTGGGCCACGAGGCGATCGGCTTGATGGGGAACGACCAGGATCTGGTGGATGAGATTCGCGGCGCGGGAAGTCGCTCGGGCGAGCGAGTTTGGCAGCTTCCGCTCTGGGAGGTTTATCGGAAACAGCTCGAGTCGGAGATCGCCGACATCAAGAACACCGGAGGTCGGGCGGCGGGAACGATCACGGCGGCGATGTTCCTGCGGGAATTCGCGGGACCGTCACCGTGGGCGCACCTCGACATCGCCGGGACGGCGTGGGCGGAAAAGGCAGGGCCCTACCAGACGGTGGGGCCGACGGGGGTTGGGGTCCGACTGTTCACCGAGTGGGTGAGGGGTCGGGCAAGGTGAGGCGGGTCGCCTCGTGCAATCGTTCAGACGCGCGCTCGTTCTTCTAGTTCTGCTGTCGGCGGCGTCCCGTTATGGTGACGCCCTGCTGGCTCAGGAGCCGGACACGTTGCCCGCGGCGGAACGTGCTCCGGACCAGGTACCGGACTCGCTTCAAGCGCCGGACTCGCTGGCGCTCCAAGACTCAGTGGCTCCCGCTGATACCATCGTGCCCCGGTTCCCGTGGTTTCCCGACCCGGCGACGCGTCGTCCGGGCATCGCGGCGGATTGGAAGATGCGTGATCTGCTCTCCACGGGCGCCCTGTCGTTCGCCGACCTCATCGAGTTCACACCGCTCCTCGACCCTGTGCGGGCCGGGTTTTTCGATGGCCCTCAGATGTCGGTGTTCGCCGGAAGCGGACCCGGCAGTTTTCGCTACGACATCGATGGCTACGAGATCGCGCCGCTGTTGGGCGGCGGTGTCGATCTGCATCTGATACCGCTGGTCGAGTTGCAGGAGGCGCGGATGGTTCGCATGCCGGGCGGCTACCACGCCATTGGGCACGCGTATCGTCGCGACCGACGGGAACCCTACTCTCGCGTCGAGGCGGGTACGGGCGATCGAAACACGGCGCTGCTGAGGGGATTCTTTTCGTCTCGATTGTTCGGGGCGCCGTTCGGGTTTGGAGTGGACCGTGTCAGCACGAACGGTGTCGTTGGGCCGGCAGATCGCACGTTCGTCTGGTTCGATTTCGCGGTGCCACTTCCGATGGGAATCTGGGGCGAGGTGGAGTACCGGGGCACGAGGGTTGGCCGGGATGCGTTCGACAACATCAGTCGGACCGACTGGATTCTCAGATTGCGCCGGGCCTTCTCTAAAGGCTGGTATGCCGACGTCGTCGCAGGTCAGGGAAAGGTCGAGCGTGAACCGCTCGAGCCTGAAACGTTGCGGACGGCCAGCGGGATCTTGTGGTTGAGTGGATATCTCTTTCCCATGGTGCAGGAGACCCAGGTACTGCCCACCACCGATGCACGACAGGTCGCCGTACGCGCGGCGCGAAACGGGGACTTGTGGTCCGCCTATGTCGCTCTGCGCGCCTGGAACGGCGAGACGGTTCCTCGATTCACCCCGGAAGCATCGCTCGAGCTAGCACTGGGCCCGGCGTCGATCTTCGCGACCGGGCAATACGCCGATTGGGGAGATTTCCAGGTGGCGGGCGGCTACGCGTCGCTCAATCTCGACCTGCCTTTGAACACCCGCGTGCTGGCCGAGATCGAGGAGGGCGATCGCGGGATCTATGCCGAAGTGCCAAGGAAGCGCTACGAGTACGGTCGCTGGACGGTGGGCGGGGAGATCGCGTTCTTCGGGAAGTACCGGCTGGGCGGTCGTGCGGGGAAGTGGCGTGTCGAGCCGTCGTTGGCGCTCGGTCCACCCGTGGACAGCTTGGCGCTGGTGCCCGGCGGCAGGGTCGGAGTCGTGGAGGGTTGGGCCGCGGGCCCGATCGGCCGGATCTTCACGGGCACGCTGGAGGTGGGCGGCCGATACCGGCAGCGCGAGGACGGGTTCTTTCTCTACTGGCCGAAGTGGGAGTGGCGAGCCGAGGGGGAGTACCGCTTGTTGGCGTTGGCGGATCAACTCCAGGTATGGCTGAAGGCGATAGGGGGAGTCCGTGGCCCCATGTTCGTCTCCGACCCGAGCCTGGGGCCGGGCGGGGCGCGGACGACGGACAACTTCAATTTCTTCCGCGGCGAAGCGGTGATTCGGATCATGGATCTATACATCTACTACAACTACGAGTACTTCGAGAGCGTGGGAGGCGAACCGCGAGACTTGCTGCTGGTTCCGTTGCCGAAGAATAGGTACCATTTCGGGGTGAAGTGGGAGTTCTGGAATTAGTTTAGAGGGTCGAGGCGATCCATATCAATTCTGCACGATTATCAGACATCGACGTGAGGGAAGAGGGTAGGGCGCTATGATTAGGAGTATGACGGGGTTTGGGGAGGTGCAGCGGGAAACGGTGAATGGGGTGTTGACGGTTCAGGTTCGCACGGTGAACCACCGTCACTTCCACACGCATTTCCGGCTGCCGCCGAACGCCGAGCGCTGGGAGGCGGAGCTGACGGCGATCCTCCGCGAAGGGATGGCGCGGGGTCACGTTCACTATCGCATCGCGCTGCAGGAAGGTCCGGAGGCGGTTCGCCCGGTCGAGGTGGATCATGGTCGGGTGGTGGCCTACGTGAAGGCGCTGGAGGAGATCAAGCAGCGGCACGGACTGGGCGGCGAGGTGAACGTTCCATTGCTGGCGCGGTTCGGTGACATCTTCCAGGCGCCGACGGACGATATGGAGGAGCTCGGCTTCGAGGACCTGGCGGAGGCGACCCGGCAGGCCACGGCGATGGTGGTGGAGATGCGTGAACGCGAGGGCGCGGCGCTGGCCAAAGACCTGACCGCGTCGCTGACCAATATGGAGGCGGCGCTCGAGGTGATCGAGGCGCGAGCCCCCGAGCGCTTGATCGAGGAGCGCAACCGGATGCGGGAAGCCGTGGCGGAGCTGTCCGAGGATGTGCAGGTGGACGAGGAACGCCTGGCTCGAGAGATCGCGTTCCTTGCCGAGCGTTGGGACATCAACGAAGAGCTCGTCAGGCTTCGCTCGCACATCGCCGAGTTTCGCTCGTTGCTGGAAGCGGACGGCGCGGAGCCGGCTGGCAAGCGCATGGGTTTCTGGGTACAGGAGATGCACCGCGAGGCGAACACGATCGGCTCGAAGGCGAACGATGCGGAGATCGCTCGCCAATCGGTGGAGATCAAGGCGGCGATCGAAAAGCTGCGCGAGCAGGTGGAGAACGTGGAATGACCGCGTTCGCGATAGCGATTTGCGCACCGTCGGGAGGCGGTAAGACGACTGTTTGTCATGAGCTTTTGTCGGCGGCCGACGATCTGCTGTTCTCGGTCTCGGCGACGACGCGGGCGCCGCGGTCCGGCGAGCGGGACGGGGTCGACTACCACTTCGTTACCGAGGATGAGTTCCGCGGCATGATCGCTCGCGGCGAGCTGCTGGAGTGGGCGGAGGTACACGGCGACTTCTACGGAACTCCCCGGGCGAACCTGGGGGCGGCGGAGCGGGAAGGAAAATTGCTGCTACTCGACATCGATGTGCAGGGCGCGCGCCAGGTGGTGAAGGCGCGACCCGACACGGTGACGATCTTCTTGCTGCCGCCATCGTTCGACGTCTTACTGGAGCGAGTGAAAGGTCGGGGAAGCGAGAACACCGAACGGCTGCAGCGTCGGATGGAGACGGCGAAAAGCGAGCTGAAGGCGCTTTCCTCGTTCGAATACGTCGTAGTGAACGACCGACTGGATGGGACGGTATCCCGGGTGCGGGCGATCATCGATGGAGAGCGCCAGCGCCAGAGCCGGCGCCAGGCGGAGATCGAGGAACTGCGGCGGGACTTGGAGAACGGGCTGGCGGGGCAGGGTGGCTGAGGCGGCCCTTCCACCGGAGGCGGCGGTCGGATAACTTACACGGCTCGCTGATCGAGGAAATCCTGATAACCTGGTCTAGTTTATATGAAGGTATTCACTCCTTTTGATGTCGCTGAGAGCGCGGGTGGTAACAAGTACCTGGGCGTACTGGTTGCCGCGCGATACGCTCGTGAGATCAATGCCCTTCCGCTTGGCAACTCTCCCTACGGTCCGGAGAAGCTAACGACGCAGGCGCTGCGGGAACTGACTTCCGGACAGATCGAGTTTCGCTTGGTGAAGCGGCGCCGCCAGGCGTCGTAGGAACCTGCCATGCGCCCGTTCGACGGTAAGCGGGTGCTGGTCGGCGTGGCCGGTGGGATCGCCGCCTACAAGACGGTGGAACTGGCGCGCCGGCTGAGTCAGGCAGGTGCAGAAGTCCAAGTCATCCTAACAGAAAGTGGATCGCATTTCGTCGGGGCGGCGACGTTCGAGGCGCTGACGGGTCGTAAGGTACGTCAGTCGTTGTGGGAGAACGCGCTGGACCACATCGAGTTGGGTCGCTGGGCGGACGCCATCGTGGTGGCGCCGGCGACGGCCAACTTGCTGGCGAAGTTCGCCAACGGTCTGGCGGACGGGTTGCTCTCCACCACGCTGCTGGCCGCACCGCATCGCGCGTTGCTGGCGCCTTCGATGAACACGCGGATGTATGAACATCCGGCGACGCAGCGTAACCTGGAGACGCTACGCGAGCACGGTCACACCCTCGTGGGCCCAGCCTACGGCGACCTGGCGGAAGGCGAAGAGGGCTGGGGGCGGATGGTCGAGCCGGAAGTCATATTCGCGCAAATCGGTCGCATGCTGGAGCCGGAGAGCGCCTGGCGCGACAAAAAGGTCGTGGTCACGGCGGGCCCGACGTGGGAGCCGGTGGACACGGTTCGCTTCATCGGTAACCGGTCATCCGGCCGCATGGGCCATGCGCTGGCGGCGGCGGCGTGGCGTAGGGGGGCGGACGTCGTGTTGATCAACGGGCCAGCCGGAACGCCGACGCCGGCGGAGCTGGACAACGTGCACCTGGTAGAGACGGCGGAAGAGATGCGAGCCGCGGTGGACGGGTCGATCGACGGCGCTTCAGCTATTATGATGGTCGCCGCGGTGAGCGACTTCCGACCCACCGATCCAAAGGACGAGAAGATCCGACGGTCCAGCGGGCTCGATGCCATCCCGGTGGAGTCGACGGCCGACGTGTTGGCGGCGGCCAGCGTCAAAGCGCCCACGAACTGCGTGAAGGTGGCGTTCGCGGTAGAGTCGGGCGAAGGTGCGGTGGAGTCCGCCAGAGCCAAGCTCGAAAAGAAGGGCGCGGATATCATCGTGCTCAACGATCCAACCGAGCCGGGCGCGGGCTTCGATGTAGACACGAATCGCGTGACCATCATAGATGCTTCCGGAGTGGCGGAGGAGCTGCCACTGATGCTCAAAACGGAAGTGGCCGACGAGATCCTCGATCGGGCCGAGCGACTCCTATCGAGTGACTGAATCACAGAATCCGAGAGACCTGCTGGTCCGCTACCTCAGCCAGCGAAAGGAGCTGGGTCTGAGCGAGTGGTTCCTGGAGGGGATCAGCGCCGCTGACCTGATTCAGCAGGCGCGGGCGACGGCGTACGCCGCGCCCGCGGTACGCCCGGCGGCAAAAGCCCGGGAGATGACGGATGTTCCGCCCGCGGCGGCCGCGCAGGCGGCCGGCGGCGATGATTTCGATGCCCTGAAGACCGAGGTTCTGGCCTGTACACGGTGCCGATTGTCGGAAGGTCGAACGACGGTCGTGTTCGGCGAGGGCGATCGGGCGGCCGATCTGCTGGTCGTTGGCGAAGCGCCGGGTTTTGAAGAGGACCGGTCGGGTCGCCCGTTCGTCGGTCCGGCGGGTAAGCTGCTCGACAAGATGTTGGCTGCGATCGGCTTCACTCGTGGCGAGGTATTCATCTGCAACGTCCTGAAATGTCGGCCGCCGAAGAACCGCGATCCGGTAGCAGATGAAGTTGCGGCCTGTAGGCCTTATCTTCGTAGACAAGTGGAGATCATCCGGCCGAAGGCGGTTTGCGCGTTCGGTCGATTCGCGGCGCAGACGCTGCTGGCCACCGACCGGTCGTTGGGACGACTGCGCGGTGATCAGCACGACTTCATGGGGATACCAGTGGTCGTGACTTACCATCCCGCGGCACTTCTGAGAAACGCGGAGTGGAAGCGGCCCGCTTGGGAGGACCTTCAGATGCTCCGTCGTATCTACGACGAGGCCGGCGGACGGCCGCCGGGAGGCGAGCGTGGCTGACTGGATGCCGCCTAACCAGCAGGCAGTGGCGGGTGGCGTAAGCTCCCCGGACACGTTCGGCGACCGGCAGGCGCCGTGGTCGCCGGAGGCCGAGATTTCGGTGCTGGGTGGCATGCTGATCGACGCCGACGCCGTCGCCAAGGCGGTGGAGCTGGTGGACGACGGCATGTTCTACCGCGAGGCGAATCGCCGTCTCTACCGAGCGATGCGACGGCTGTTCGAGCGGGGCGAAGCGATCGACCCGGTGACGCTGACGGAGGAGCTGCGGGGCAGCAACGAGCTGGATCAGGTAGGTGGCCCGGCCTACCTGGCGGAGCTGATGGCGGCGGTGGCGACGGCCGCGAACATCGAGTACCACGCCAAGATCATCCGTGACAAGGCGCTGCTGCGGAGACTGATCGAGGCCTCCACCGAGACGATCCAGGAAGCGTACGCGTCGGGCGGCGAAGCGGTGGACGACACGATCGACCGTGCCGAGCAACGCATCTTCCAGATCTCCCACGAGGGTCAGCGCAAGGGCTTCATCTGGATCAAAGAGATCTTGTGGCCGGCGTTCGAGCACATCGAGCAGTTGCAGCAGGCGGGCGGTGGCATCGTCGGCGTGCCGAGCGGCTACCCTGATCTCGATCACATGACCGCCGGGTTCCAGCCGGCCGATCTCATCGTCGTCGCCGGTCGACCGTCGATGGGGAAGACGTCTCTGGTCATCAACTTCATGCAGCACACGGCCATCGAGCAGGGTACGCCGGTCGCGTTCTTCTCGTTGGAAATGTCGAAGGAAGCGATCGTGCAGCGCCTGCTGTGCGCGGAGGGTCAGGTCGACTCTCAGAACCTGCGTCGCGGCAAGCTGACGGAGCAGGAGTACATGCAACTGGCGACGGCGGCGGGCCACCTGAACACGGCGCCGATCTGGATCGATGACACGCCGGCGATCACGGCGCTGGAAGTGCGGGCGAAGGCGCGGCGCTTGAAGGCGGAAGTTGATCTTGGGTTGATCGTCGTCGACTACCTTCAGCTGATGAGGGCGCCGCGGGCCGAGAGCCGGGTGCAGGAGATCAGCGCCATCTCCGGCGCCCTGAAGGCGGTGGCGAAGGAACTTCACGTTCCGGTGATCGCCCTCTCACAGCTGTCCCGGGCGCCGGAACAGCGCACCGAGCATCGACCGCAGCTGTCGGACCTACGCGAGTCGGGCGCCATCGAGCAGGATGCCGACCTGGTGCTGTTCCTCTATCGGCCCGAGGTGTACACGCGCGACGATGTCCCGGACGAGGCCGAATCGGTGGAGGGGAAGGCGGAACTGATCATCGGGAAGCAGAGGAATGGGCCGATCGGGACGGTAAACCTGTTCTTCCGCAAAGAATACACGCGCTTTGAATCGGTGTCGCGCCGGTCGTCCGAGCACTGAACATTGAACGTGTCCCATTCCACATTGAACATCGGGGTACTGCCAGACACGTAGGCTTGGATCTCGACTTTGGACGTCGACAAGCTGCACGACGCGTCCAATGTTCACATGTACCGTGCCCAATGTTCAATGTTCACCTGCCTATTCTAGATGCGTAGCTAGACCATGACCCCCAAAACCCGAACCCTCTTCTTCTGCTCAGAATGCGGCGGCGAAACTCACCGCTGGGAAGGTCAGTGCCCCCACTGCCACGCCTGGAACACGCTGGTGGAAGAGCGTATCCGGCCGACACCTGGCAAGGAGCGAATTGGCCGCGATCCAAAGTCGGATGCCAGCGCGGTTAGTCTGGCCGACGTACAGGGCGTCGAACGCTCGCGTTGGGCGACGGGGATCGATGAGTTGGACTTCGTCCTCGGCGGCGGCGTGGTCCCTGGATCGCTGGTCCTGTTGGGCGGCGCGCCGGGCATCGGCAAATCGACGCTGCTGCTCCAGGTCTCCGCGAAGTTGGCGGGGGCCGGCCATAAGGTGTTGTACGTTTCGGGTGAAGAGTCGGCCTACCAGGTGAAGCTGCGAGCGCAGCGGTTACGCGAGCCTACGGAGGATGTGCTGATGCTGGCGGAGACGTCGGCGGAGGCGATCGTCGATCGGGTGGAGGAGATCGCGCCCGACATACTCGTCCTCGACTCGATCCAGACGCTGTACACGGATCGACTGGATGGCGCGCCGGGCAGCGTGGCGCAGGTGCGCGAGGTGGCGGCGGGCCTCCAGCGCGTGGCGAAGCGGCGGGAGATGGCGACGTTCGTCGTCGGTCACGTGACCAAGGAAGGCGGGATCGCGGGTCCGAAAACGCTAGAGCACATCGTCGACGTCGTCCTCTACTTCGAGTCGCCGACCGGTCTCGATCATCGGATCGTCCGCGGCACGAAGAACCGGTTCGGCGCCGCCGATGAGATTGCGCTGTTCCGCATGGGCGCCGCCGGGTTGGAGCCGGTCGAGAATCCATCTGCCTTGTTCCTGTTAGGGAGAGAGGACCGGGCGAGCGGGTCGGCTGTGGCGGCGGCTTTGGAAGGAACCCGGCCGGTGCTGGTCGAGGTTCAAGCGTTAGTGAATCGTTCCGTCTACGGCTCGCCGCAGCGCGTAGCCACGGGGTTCGACGGCCGCAGGCTAGCTCTGCTGCTCGCGGTTCTGGAGCGCCGTGCTCGTTTGAAGACGTCGGACCTTGATGTGTTTCTGAACGTGGTGGGTGGCCTGAAACTGAGTGAGCCGGCTGCCGATCTTGCAGTCGTGGCGGCGGTGGCGTCGGCGATCAAAGACGTGGTTCTGGATCGGGACACGGTGTTCGTTGGTGAGGTGGGATTGGGCGGCGAAGTGCGGCCGGTGAGTCAGTTGGATCGTCGGTTGAGCGAGGCGGGACGCCTGGGCTTCAGCGCCGCCTACCTGTCTCGGTCGAGCGACCTCGCAGGAAAGAAGTCGCCGCTTTCGCTCAACAAGGTCCCCAACGTGGGTCAACTGGTCGATGAGCTCTTCAGGTAGGGCCTGGGCGATCATCGTAGCCGCGGGCCGCGGCGTACGATTCGGGGCAGGCGCTCCCAAGCAGTTCACGCCGTTGGGCGGTAAGCCGCTGGTGCTTTGGAGCGTCGAAGCGTTCTTGGGTCACGAGGACGTAGCAGGAGTGACCGTCGTTCTTCCCGCCGAAGTCGCGGCAGAGCCGCCGGCCTGGCTGGCCGATCTGCGGAGTGTGACGCTGGTGGCTGGCGGTGCTGAGCGCAGCGATTCGGTCCGTCTGGGACTGGAAACGGTTCCGGAGAAGATCGACAAAGTCGCGATACATGATGGTGCGCGGCCTCTGATCACGAGCGAGGCGATTGGACGTGTGTTGGAGGCGGTACGACCCGATCGCGGAGCGGTTGGTGGCCGGCGCGTCACCGATTCGCTGAAGGAGGCGAACGCGGAAGGGGTCGTCGTTGCCGCTCCCGACCGAGAGCGCATATGGCGCGCGGAAACGCCGCAGGCCTTCACGCGGGAGCTCATTCTCGATGCGCACCGGCGCGCGGCAGCCGAGGGTTTTCACGCCTCGGACTGCGCCGGGATCTGCCAGCGCTATGGGATCGAGGTGGCGATGGTCGAGATCGAGGAGCCGAACCCGAAGGTCACGCGGCGCGAGGACCTGGATTGGGTGGAGGCGTGGATGGCGCGTTCGCCGAAACGAGACGTGGGTTGAAGACGGAAATCGAGGTCGTCGTGGCCCAGGAGCCCGACGAGCTGGAGCACGCAGGGAAGCGGGCAGCGGAGACGCTGGCCGCCGGGGGACTGGTCGTACACCCCACCGAGACTGTATATGGGATTGGCGGCGCTTGCACGCCGGAGGTCAATCGCCTGGTGAGCCGGGTGAAGCAGCGCGAGACGGGTCAAGCGCTGATCGCACTGACACCCGGCCTGGAGGCTCTTCAGGGCGTTTGCTCGGCTCTCGAGTGGCCGCCGGAGGCAGACGCGTTGGCAACGCGGTTTTGGCCCGGGCCGTTGACCCTGATCGTTCGCTGCCACGGCGCGCCGCCCGGGTTGCCGGGGGCAAGCTTTGGAGTCGCGGTTCGACAGTCGCCGCACCCGGTCGTGGTGGCGATGATGAATCACTGGGGCCGGTTGATGACATCGACCAGCGCTAACCTGGCCGGCGCGGAGCCGGCTCGGACGCTGGACCGAGCATTGAGCGTGTTCGCCGGCCGCGATGATCTCGATGATTTCGCGGCGCCGATCCTGGCGATTGATGCGGGCGTCTCCCGAGAGACTCGGGCTTCGACCATCGTGAGCCTGATCGAGTCGCCGCCGCGACTCGTACGTGAGGGTCCGGTGTCATTCGACGCGATCGACCGATGCCTGGCCCAGCTGAGCTAGACTTTCAGAGATGACGAGCGACGAGCCGACAACCTACAACATCCTCTTCGTCTGTACGGGAAACACGTGCCGTAGCCCGCTGGCGGAAGCGATAGCCCGCGCCGTGCTGGAGAAGCGGGGTTGGGGTCACGTTACGGTCGACTCAGCCGGTACAGGCGCCATGTGGGATGCGCCAGCTTCGGAAGGTTCGTTGAGCGCGGCAGCGGAAATTGGGCTCGATCTGTCGGGTCATCGCTCGCAGCCGCTGAGTCGGCAGCTGATCGAGCAGGCCGATATCACCCTGGGCATGACGCAGAGCCACGTTGCCGCCGTGGAATCTTTGGGCGCCGATGTTCAGGTTTCGCTACTCAGCGAGTTCATCGAAGGCGCGGCAGCCGGCGAGCCGATCAGTGATCCGTTTGGCGGCTCGATCGAACAGTACAGGGAAGTCCGCGAACTGATCGTGAAGGCGATCGACGGCCTGCTGGACCGACTCTCCGCTATCCTCTCACCGTGAATCAGGATTCCGACCTGCGGCGGCTGTTCGTGCTGTTGGGCGATCCGGTCGAGCATTCCTCATCGCCGGCAATTCACAACTCCGCCTTCGCCGCTACCAAGATGAGAGCGGTCTACACGGCGCTGCGCGCTCCGGATGAAATGGTGGGCCCCTTGATGCGAGAAATCGCTCGGGCCGGTGGTGGGGGGAACGTCACGGTTCCTCACAAAGCCACCGCGGGGCGCGCGCTGGACCTGGCCAGCGAAGCCGTTCAAGCGACGGGCGCCTGCAATGTGTTCTGGTGGGAGGACGGCAGAGGACTATGCGGTGACAACACCGATGTCCCGGGCTTCGGCGTCGCGGCGGAGGCGGTGCTGGGCGCGAGTCTTCGAGACACTCGCGTGCTGCTGTTGGGAGCCGGCGGTGCGGCACGCGCCGTCGTGCATCGCTGTCTGACCAGCGGAGTCGCCGGGCTCGATGTATTGAGCCGCAGTCGTATGCGCGGTGAGGGGCTAGCCGACCAATTCGGCCGGCCACCTGCTTTGAGATTGATCGAGGAGTCGGAAGCGTCTTCGGTCGATCGCTACGACCTGGTGGTCAACGCCACCTCCGTGGGTTTGCAAGCAACCGACTCGCTGATCATAGAACCGGCGGCTCTGGGCGCTACGGCCTTATTGGATCTGGTTTACGGCCCGGACGAGACTGAACTGGTCAAAGCGGCACGCGGTGCTGGTATCAGAGCGGAGGACGGGCGGCGGATGCTGGCCGAACAGGCTGCACTGAGCTTCGAGCTCTGGTTCGACATGGAAGCGCCTCGGGATGCGATGTATCGGTCGGTCGGCTTGCAGGATTCTTGAACCTCTATCCTTTCCTTAGGGCAGGCACGCTATCTCGCCTTCATCGTCGGCGGGTGGTGGGGCCTCGATATCTCCAACAAAGACTGCGCAGAAGTATCCGGAGGGCAACTCGATCGAGCTGCCGCGTGCGGCCCACCCGTAACCGTTGCTGTCGAGCTCTATCGTCACCTCTGGCCGCGTCACGAAGGCGAGTTGCGCCAGGGTTTCTGCGTACGCCGACCCGGACGTCTGGTAGTATGCCTCTTGCGCCGTTATCAGGTCGCGAAGCTCGGCCTGTACGTAGGTCTGATAAAGCGTGCGCTTGGTGTTCTTGTAGCGGGCGCCGAACACACCGATGAGGACGGCTATCAGCAGGACCGCGATCAGCGTCTCGAAGAGTGTGATACCTCGGTTGCCCATGGCGTCAGTAGGTAAGGAGGCGGGCGGTAGGGCGCTGCTAAGATAGTGCCGAAAGCTGGATTACGCAGGGGCGGCTAGAAGATGATCGACGAGCAGGTGAGCCCCCCGCCCGCCTTTCGCGACTCCGAGATATCGATTTCCATGATGTCGAAGCCCAGCGCCTCGATCGCGGCTTTCGTGCTCGGCGCGCCGGCCGGTACGAGTACCTTGCCGTTCACAGCCAGGCAGTTGGCAGCCTGAGATTCTTCCTTCGGTACCTGAACGGTTCGGTAGCGCGAGAAGGCGCGCTCATCGAGGTGGCCGGGGAGCCATGCTAGCGTGTCGTTTCCTAGATATGTGCAGGCGGATTTGAGGTGGAGTATCCCCTCCACGGCTACGGGGATGACCTCGATGTCCCGGCCCTCCAGGATGCGGCGTAGCTGGTCGATGGATTCACGCCCGGTGCGACGGGAAAGGCCGACGTAGAGGCGGTCGCCGATCTTCAGGACGTCACCACCATCGAGCGTCGCGGGAGGCTCGATGGTGGCGATCGGTTTGTGGTCGCGCAGCACGACTTCCACGGCGGCGGCTTCCGGGCGACGGGAGTCGGCGCCGGGATTCGCCATGATGGCCAGGTCGTCGACGATGATCGCAGTATCCTCGACGTAGCAGCTATCGGGTAGATCGTCGGCGGGCTCGACCTGAATGAGGGAGAGCCCGAGTTCTTCCAACGCCGCGCAGTAGAGGTGGTGTTGATGAACGGCCAGGCTGACATCGATGGGGGGAGCGCCGGGCGGTTGGATGGCTCGGTTGAAGGTGGTGGGGACGGGTCTGACGAGGGCGATGGTGGCTGTGATCATGGTTGGTTTCGATTCGGCTTGGGAATTATCGAAGCAGATTCAACGATACGCTGACCAGGGGATTCGCGGAAGTGGAAGGGCCGGATAAGGTCCTGCCTTGACGGGCGCGATCTTGGGCGCGAGTCTGAGACGCTGCGATACGGTTGTCTACTTGATCCCTTCCGGAAGGACGGACTGTCATGTTTAGAAGAACGATTCTGGCGATAGGCTTCGCTGTCTTCTTCACGGCGAGCACGGCCAGCACGGCGAACGCGCAGGTAGACGCGCGCATGCTGCGATACCCGGATGTGTCCGATACGCATATCGCGTTCGTCTATGCCGGCGACATCTGGCTGGTCGAAAAGGACGGAGGCGCCGCCAGACGCCTGAGCTCGCCGCCGGGCGAAGAACAGTTTCCGAGGTTTTCACCGGACGGGTCGCTGATCGCGTTCAGTGGCAACTACGACGGGAACACCGACGTATATGTGGTTTCAGCGGGCGGCGGTGCGCCAGTTCGCGTGACCTACCATCCGGGCAACGATCGCCTCGTGGATTGGTCGCCGGCCGGTGACCTGCTGATGTTCGCCTCCAACCGCGAGAGCGGCGTGTCGCGCGTCAGGCAGCTGTACGTGGTGGCAGCAAACGGAGGGATGCCCGAGAAGTTGCCGGTGCCCTATGGCGAGTTCGGTGCGATCTCACCCGACGGCCGCTCGCTGGCCTACACGCCGAAGGACCGGGGCTTCAGAACGTGGAAGCGCTATCGCGGTGGATTGGCGCCGGAGATCTGGCTGTTCGATCTGGAGAGCTTGGACGCGTTCAACCTGAGCAACAGCGACGCGAACGACGCGCTGCCGATGTGGAATGGCCGGACGATCTACTTCCTGTCCGATAGAGGTTCGGCCCAGCGGTCGAACATCTGGGCTTACGAACTGGACGGCGGCGATCTCCGGCAAGTTACCAACTTCACCGATATAGATGTGAAGTTTCCGGCGATCGGACCATCAGAGATCGTCTTTCAGGCCGGCAGCAGCCTCTACCTCCTCGATTTGTCGACGGAACAGATGCGCGAGGTGGACGTGAACGTGGTGACGGACTTGGCCACGCTGCGTCCGCACAACGAGAACGTCAGCAACTTGATCCAGGCCGGATCGATATCGCCGACGGGTAAGCGGGGGCTGTTCCAAGCGCGCGGTGAGATCTTCACCGTGCCGGCGGAGCATGGCCCGATTCGGCAGCTGACCCACAGCTCGGGCGTGGCAGAGCGCTATCCCGCCTGGTCACCGGATGGCCAGTTGATCGCCTATTGGTCCGATCGGACGGGCGACTACGAGTTAACGGTGAGAGCGGCGGATGGCTCCGGCGAAGAGAGAACTCTAACGGACCTCGGTCCCGGTTATCGGTATTCTCTCTTCTGGTCGCCCGACAGCAAGAAGATCGCCTTCATCGACCATACTCAGATGGTCCGCATCTACGATATGGATAGCGATCGCGTCACCGATGTGGATCAAGGGCTCTGGATGTTGCATGGCGGGCTTCAGGGATTCGAGGTGAGTTGGTCGAGCGATAGTCGATGGTTGGCCTACTCGCGCGGCCTGGAGACGACGAACAACGCGGTGTTCCTGTTCGACACTCAGGAAGGCGAACGGCATCAGGTCACTTCCGGCTACTACAGCGACTACGGCCCCGCCTTCGACCCAGACGATCAGTATCTCTACTACCTATCAAACCGGACGTTGAGTCCGATCTACTCGGACATCGATGCGACGTGGGTCTACCCCAACACGACGAATATCGTGGCGGCACCGCTGCGCGCCGACGTCCCGTCCCCAAGAAGAAGAAGAAGAAGAAGAAGAAGAAGAAGAAGGAGATGATGAATCGGCGGCGCGCGGCCTGGCGATTGATCTCGAGGGGCTGGAGTCGCGGGCTGTCGTACTGCCGGCGGAGGCGGGCAACTACAGCGATCTGGCTGCGGTGTCCGGAAAGGTGATCTACCATCGCCGCCCACGGAGCGGCTCAACGGATCGTCAGAGCCCGATCGTGATGTTCGACCTCGGCGAACGCGAGGAGGAGACGATCATTGGTAACGTGAGTGGGTTCGAGGTGTCGGCCGACGGCAAGAAGATGCTGGTGGCCCAGCGAGGATCGTGGGGCATCATCGACATCAGGCCTGGACAATCCATAGAAGACCGGCTGGCGACATCCGACCTGGAGATGGTCGTCGACCCGAGAGAGGAATGGCGACAGCTATTCACGGAAGTTTGGCGTACGTATAGGGACTACTTCTACGACCCCTCTATGCACGGGCTCGACTGGGATGGGCTCCGAGAGCACTACGGGGCGATGCTGGACGATGCGGTCACGCGTTGGGACGTGAACTTCGTCATCGGCGAACTGATCGGTGAAGTGAACGCCTCGCACACGTACATCGGAGGCGGAGATACCGAGACGTCGCGACGCCGACAGGTTGGTTTGCTGGGCATCGACTGGTCGTTGGAGAATGGCGCCTATCGAATTGCGCGAATCGTCAGGGGAGCGCCATGGGACATCGGGACGCGGTCTCCGTTGAGCGAGCCGGCGGTTGATGTGAACGAGGGGGACTATATCCTGGCGGTGAACGGCGCGCCGCTAGATACCAGCGTGGAGCCGTACGCGGCGTTCGAGGGGCTGGCCAATCAAGCGGTACTGCTCACGGTGAACGACAGGCCGAGCATGGATGGCGCCCGGCAGGTGCTGGTGGAGACGGTGAGCAGCGAGTCGCGCTTGCGCAATCTCGAATGGATTGAAGGGAACCGCAGAACGGTCGAGCAAGCGAGCGGCGGCCGGGTGGGGTACATCTTCGTCCCCAACACCGCGATATCGGGCCAGACCGAGCTGGTTCGTCAGTTCAACAGCCAGATGCTGAAAGATGGGCTGATCATCGACGAGCGGTTCAACGGCGGTGGTCAGTTGCCTGATCGCTTTATCGAGAAGATGAATCGCGAGTTGGTGACGCGAATCTTCTTCCGGCACGGTGCCGTCGCCACCTATCCGCCGGTGAATCACTACGGTGCGAAGGTCATGTTGATCAACGGATGGGCCGGCTCGGGCGGTGACGCCTTCCCGTTCTTCTTCAAGGGGCTGGGCGTTGGCCCGCTGATCGGCGAGCGGACATGGGGCGGCCTGATCGGCCCGGCGGTAGGACACCAGTTGATCGATGGCGGGTTCTTCACGGCACCGCCCGGCCGACTATACGGTCCGGACGGGACGTGGTTTGCCGAGGGTCGCGGAGTGGATCCGGATATCCCGGTGGTGGACGACCCGAGTCAGTTGGCCCGAGGGGTCGATCCGCAGCTTCAGGCGGCGATCCGCGAGGTGATGAGGCTGATCGAGGCGAATCCGGTGGTGATGCCGGAGCCGCCGGCGTTTGAGAGGCGGGTCGCGCCGGGCGGGGGCGATTGAGGGAGATTGGGATTCTGAATTCCGAGAATCTCGAACTGAATTGTCGAAGCGGATTCAACGATGCCCGGCGGAACCGGGGATTCGCGGAACCTGAAAGTATCTATCTAATACGTTCGCAGGGCCGCGACTCTCAAGATGAGTGAATCGTTGAATCCGCTTCGATAATTCAGTTCTGGAGTTCGGAACTCCGATTCCAGAGTTCGAGATTCTCAGTACCTCCAGCTTGTGAGATCGGCTCCTGCGGGCGCCGCTTCTTCGATGCGTTCGAGGATGCGCGGCACGTACATCGTGTTATAGCGTAGCCGGGAAATCGCGTTTGGGTTCTCTTGGTCGCCGTTCCAGCAATGCTCAGCGCGATCGCCATAGTCGACGACGCCGTTGTAGTACGGGTTCGTCGTGCTCTCCAGGAATTCCTCGGTTAGATAGACCGCGTTGTTCAGGTAGTAGTTGTCCATGTCGCCGACATATATATGAAGCTTGCCCTCGAGCTTCGGCCCGAGGGTCGCCCAGTCCCGCTCCATGATGTAGCGTAGGTCGTAGTTCTCTTTCCAGTACTCGGCGACCTCATGGTCGATCTCACCCGTATACTTGTCCCATATCCGCTTCGGATACCCGTCGTCGCCCATCGGTGAGTAGACGGCTTCCCAGATGTCGTACTGGTCGCCGGATCGGCTCTTGGAGCCGAGGACCAGTTCGAGGTGGTTGTAGTCCCTCACGGTCCGGTCTACCTGGCCCAGCCAATCGCGATGACCGGGGATCTCCATACGACGGAATTCACCGTCACGGTAGTAGGCGTTGTCGTCTTCGTAGATGTTGACCAGGGTGTAGGAGCGAAAGTCGATGGGGTCGGGACAGCCGACGAACGCGCCGTTGTACTCGTCGGGATAGAAGACCTGGACGGCCATCGCTTCCCAGCCGCCGGTCGACCCCCCATACAGGAAGCGCGCCCAGCCCTCGCCGATGCCGCGGAACCGTTCCTCGATGTACGGGATCAGCTCGTAGGTTATCGCATCACCGTACGGCCCGAGATTGGCCGAGTTCACGGCGTACGAGTCGTCGTAGTAAGGGTTGGCATGCTGCACCATGATGATCAGCATGCGCGGGAAGTCGGGGCCCGTCCACGTCTTGTAGAACTCGTGCGCTTCGGCCTGCTGGATGCGGTTATAGCAATCGAGCCGGAAGCGCGAGCTGTACGTGCATTCGAGGTTCGGGTCGGGCGGCTCGGGGCGGAAGCCGTAGAAGTCGGCGGGGAAATGGCCATGGAATACCGCCAACGGGTAGCGCGCCTCGGGATGCTCGTCAAAGCCCTCCGGAATGAGTACGTGAGCGCCGAGATGCATGGGTCGTCCCCAGAACTCGGTGAGCAGGTCGCTCTGAATCCGAACGTGCTTCACGTACTTCGTGTCCTCAGGCGGCACGATGGGCGGAATCGTCTGGTCGAGCTGGATGGCGATGCGCTCGGCGCGTCCCGGATCGACGCGAATCGTCTGAGGCGTGCTTATGAAATTGCCCGGCGCGCGGTTCCAGTGCTGGCCTTCTCCTCGGTCCATGGGAAGTTTTACCGTCTTCCCGTTGCTTAGGTTGAAGGTCTCGTACTTGTGGAGCACGGCCTGCACGGTGTATTCGCCGGGCGGTACGCCGGCCAGGCTCTCGTTGGGGTAACCGAAGATGTCGGCATCGATCACCGCTTCTTCGCCGGGCGCCAGACGGTCAATATCGACACCGAAGATCTGAGCGCCGCTCAGTCCGGAGCTTACGAGGAAGCGCGGCTCGGGCTCTTCGTGTTTGGAGAGGATGAGCAGGACGCGGCCGTCCAGCGCCTCGGCGCTCATCGACTCGTCGAAGGAGACCGCGAACTCGAGCGGGGTATCTTGCTGGCCGGCGGGAGCGCAGGCGGCGAGGGCCAAAACGATCGCTGGGAATCGTGAGTGTTCGAAGATCATCGGCTTCGGGCCTCTTGTTGGGAATCATCGAATCGACTTCGACAATTCAGCTCGTGATTCTCAGAATTCGGGATCGCCGTATTCCTCACTCCGTCGGGTACGGAACGGGGTCGTCTTCTGGGACCTCGTATAGTTCTCGAAGCTCTAGAAGTACACGCTCGAGTTCTTCTATTCTCTCAGCGTTGGCCGGATCGTCGTAGACATTCCTCAGTTCGTTTGGATCGCTTACGAGGTCGAACAGTTCCCACTCGTCGATCTCGTAGTAGTAGATCAGCTTGTAGCGATCGGTGCGCACGCCGTAGTGTCGACGGACCATGTGCGGGCCGGGATACTCGAAGTACTGATAGTAGATCGCATCGCGCCAATCGGCGGGCTTCGTACCGCGCAACAAGGGCACGAGACTGTGTCCCTGCATGTCCGCTGGCGCCGCTAAACCGGCCATCTCGAGAAACGTCTGAGCGAAGTCGAGGTTTTGTACGAGGTCGCTGTTTTCGGAGCCAGCCTCTACTACACCCGGCCAGCGCACGACCAGTGGCATGCGCAGCGACTCCTCGTACATCCATCGCTTGTCGTACCAGCCGTGATCGCCGAGGTAGAAGCCCTGATCCGAGCTGTAGATGACGACCGTGTTGTCGGCTAGCCCGGATTCGTCGAGAAACGCGAGCAGGCGGCCGAGATTATCGTCGATGGATGCGATGGTCCGCAGGTAGTCCTTTATGTAGCGCTGGTAGTTCCAGCGAATGCGGTCGTCGCCTGACAGCGAGCTTGCACGCAACGCTTCGTTCTTTGGCTCGTAGACCGCGTTCCACGTCGCCAACTGTTCCTCGTTGAGTTGAGGCGGCGGCACGAACTTGAGGTCTCTATCGAATAGATGCTCCGAGACCGTCATCTCCTGGGTGCGCGCCGCGCTGGTTCGGTTCACGTAGTCGTCGAACAGCGTCTCGGGCTCCGGGATCGTCGCGTCATCGTACAACGTGAGATGGTCGGGCCCGGGCTCCCAGCGTCGGTGCGGCGCTTTATGCTGGTACATGAGCATGAATGGTCGCGTCGCATCGCGGCCATTCTTCAGCCAGTCCAGCACCTTGTCGGTGATGATGTCGGTGACGTAGCCCGTGTGCTCAACGATGCCGTCGATGGTGCGGAAGTCGGGGTTGTAGTAGGTGCCCTGCCCGGGTAGCACTTCCCAATGGTCGAAGCCGACGGGCGGGCTCTTCAGGTGCCATTTTCCGACGATGGCAGTCTGATAACCGGCGGACTGAAGCAGCATCGGGAAGGTGACCTGCGTGCTGTCAAACCGCTCGCGGTTGGTCATGACGCCGTTGAGGTGGCTGTGCTTGCCCGTGAGGATCACGGCGCGACTGGGCGCGCAGATTGAGTTGGTGACGAAAGCGTTCTGAAAGATCATGCCTTCGCGGGCCAACCGGTCGATGTTGGGTGTCCGGTTGATCGATGACCCGTACGCGCTGATCGCGTGGGATGCGTGATCGTCGGCGAAAATGAAAATGATGTTCGGCGGCTCGGCCGGCCCCTGGCAGCCGATGCACGCCAGTAGCGCCAGCCCGAACCAGGACGTGTTACGCATGATGTCGCTCCCTCCGTACGGACTTCGAAGCGAAGTCGCTACAGGGTGCTGGCCTGGTCATCGCTGGCGAGAGGCGGGATTGCGTCCAACGCGATGCCCATGATCTCGGCTACCATCGGCCGGGCCAACGCCGGGGGTGCAGCGAGCCACTTTAGATCGTGGCCTTCCACGAAGAAGTAGTGAACCTGGCCGTTGCCGAACACCTGGCTGACCGGCCTTCCATCCAACTCGAAGGTCTTGAAGTGGCCGAACGCCTCGGTACCGGCTCCAATCCTTTCGGCCATCAATGCCATTTGCGAGTCGGCCTTGGCGTCAGTCTCGAAACGGCTGACGTAGAGAACGGCCTGCATGCCTTCGATCCCGTACACGCCGATGTGGCTGTTGATTGGAGCCACGGAGGCCTTGTGAAGCCGTGCGATCATTCCCACGGCAGCCTCACCGGAGTCGGATGCGATTTGAGGTAGACCGTGGAGTTGGTCGGGCAAGAGTGTGCCACTCGATGACGCCGGATCCGACCCGGCTGAGCAGGCGATGAGCGCAGTCAGCGTCGTAATGGCAAGAGAGAGCTTGAGAATGCTTCGTTTACCCACGTTCATTCCTTTCTAACAAGTGGGAAGAGCTCGGACTCGGTGCGAGCGCTCTGCATGATTTCGACGATACGCTGAACGACCTCGGGATAATCGGAAGCGACGTCGTTCTGCTCCCCGATGTCAGTGCTCAAGTCGTAAAGTTCGATGGGGCTATCGACGCTCTTTCTGTAAGCCTTCCAATCGCCCAACCTCACGGCCTGGCGACCGAAATACTCCCAGTAGAGGTACTCGTGCTTGGCCTGCCCGCGTCTTCCGAGCAGGGTAGGGGCGATGGAGATCCCGTCGACCTCGACGGGAGGCTCTACGTCAACGAGATCGGCCAGGGTAGGGAGAAAGTCCCAGAAGGCAGAGGCGTGGTCGCTAACGGTCCCGGGGCGAATCGCCGCAGGCCAGCGGGCGATCAACGGGACGCGGATCCCGCCTTCGTACAGTTGAGTCTTGAGTCCGCGCAGGACCCCGGCGCTGTTGAAGAAGTCCGAGTCGGTTCCGCCGTTGAAGGTCGGGCCGTTGTCGCTGGTGAAGAAGACGAGCGTGTTATCGTCGAGGCCCAGTTCATCCAGCGTGGCCATGATGCGACCGATCTCCCGATCCATCCTCGTGATCATCGCCGCGTACGCCGCTCGGGGCGTTCTGTGCGGCAGGTACCCCTTGTCACCGGTGTATGGTGTCTCGTCGAACGCGCCGTCGTATTCCTGAACGGACTCATCTGGCACCTGTAGCGAAACGTGAGGGACGGGGAACGGAAGGTACAGGAAGAAAGGATTGTCCTTGTTGGCTCGAATGAACTGAAGCGCGTCCTCGACCATCGCGTCCATGGAGTAGACGGCGCCGGAGTACGGTGTATACGATGCCGGGTCGTTGGGGTCGGTGTCCTCCGGTAGTCGCTGGTGAGGGTAGAAGTACTCGTTTCCCTCGAGAAGGTCTTTTTCGCCGTTCTTCCAAAGGTGAGTCGGGTAGTAGTTATGAGCGATTCGCTGGCACAGGTATCCATACCAGTGATCGAAGCCCTGTTGATTTGGCTCGCCGCTGCTTCCCGGTCCACCCAGCCCCCATTTGCCAATCGCACCGGTCACGTAGCCAGCGTCTTGCAGCAATCGACCGATGGTGTAGGTGTTCGGCAGTATTGGGCGTTGACCCTCGAGATCAGGGTCGTGCCAGACATCGCCTCGCTCGTACATCTCATCGTTGTCACGAATGTAGGAGTGGCCTGTATGTAGGCCGGTGAGCAGCACGTCGCGGGATGGCGCGCAGACCGGGCTGCCCGAGTAGTGGTCCGTGAACCGCATGCCTTCCTGGGCGAGGCGGTCGATATTGGGCGTGCGGATGTGCTGCTGACCGTAACTTCCCAGCTCGCCGTAACCGAGGTCATCGGCGAGAATGAGAACGATGTTCTGCGGCCGCGTCGGCTGGCGCGCGCACGAAACCGTGCCGAAGATGACGGCCGCCAGGAGAATCATGCGGGAACGACAGGGGCGGATCATGGGCGTCCTCTCCGTACTTGCGTCGCAGTCGGCAATCGCCTTCTGCCAACCAGTTAGGGCTTTTCGGAACGTCGCATAGTACGGAGACGAGGTTGTGTAGGCTAGATGCGTCGCGGTCTATCGGGGGCGCGATCTTTGCACCTAAAGTACTGGAAGTGGTCGTTGCTATGTGTCGGTCATGAGGGGAGATGACATGAGGGTGGTACTGAGGGCTCTTGCAGTCTGCGTGGGACTTACTGCCCCGGGCGGCGTGGTCGCCGTCGCCCAGGAGGCAGATTCCCTGCAGGCGCCAAGCGAAGCGCTGCGAGTGTTCATGGACTGCCGCAGCCGCTACTGCGACTTCGATTTCTTCCGCCGAGAGATCACGTTCGTGAATTACGTGCGAGATCGGGAGGTGGCTCAGGTCCACATTCTGATCACCACTCGCAGAACGGGCGGTGGGGGAGACGAGTTCACGATCGAGTTCATCGGCCTGGAGGAATTCGAGACGCTGGGTGATACCCTATTCTACTTTTCGAGCGATACCGACACTGAGGATGAAGTCAGGACTGGGCTCACACATATGATAGGGCTGGGTCTGATCCGTTACGCCGCGCGAACGGCTGAAGCGGAACGGATCCAGGTTCAGTACGAACTGCCAACGGCGATGGCGGCGGCGGAGATGCAGGTTCCGCACGACCCTTGGAATTTTTGGATTTTCCGAGTGAGGGTAGGGGGCAACTACCGCGCCGAGCAACGACAGGAATCGTTTTCTGCAAACACATCGATATCGGCGAACCGAACGACGCTTGACTGGAAGATCCGGACGGGCTTCAGCGGTTTTTATGCCGACGATCGATTCGAGTTCAGCGACGGAACGCGAACGCAGAGCTTCGCCCGGGAGTACGGCGGCTGGTTCTTCATCGCGAGGAGCCTGGGCCAGCATTGGTCGGCTGGCGGTGTCACTGAGGCGCGCGTATCGACGTTTCGAAACCAGGACTTCACATGGAACCTCGGGCCGGCAGTCGAGTGGAACTTCTTTCCCTACGACCAATCGACCTGGCGCGAGCTGACGTTCACCTACTTCATCGGGATCAACTACTGGGACTACGAAGAGGTCACGATCTTCGACAAGCTGGAAGAGTGGCGACCGTCGCAGTCGCTGGAGGTGTCCTACACGACGAAGCAGCCGTTCGGGACGATCAACTTCAGAGTTGAGGGCAGCAACTTCATCGATGATCCGGCGCTGCACAGGCTGGATGTCGGGGGCTTTCTGAACGTCCGTCTCGTCAGGGGCCTGCAACTGAACCTCAACGGGTCGTTCTCGCGGATCAAGGATCAGATCTTCCTGGCGCGGGAAGGTGCGACGGACGAGGAGGTCTTGTTGCGGAGAAGGGAGTTGGGAACCGACTTCCGGATTCGGTTCGGGGTGAGCATCAGTTATACGTTTGGCTCGATCTTCAACAACGTTGTAAACCCACGTTTCGATTAGACTTCGTACTCGCACTCCTGTTCATGTTTCTTTGATCAGGTTGTGCGAGATTCCCGGACATGGGAAACAGAGCCGCACTTCGCCGCTGGCTCGATCGGCTACTCCCACCCGTCTGCGCGATATGCGGTGATCCCCTCTCCCGGCGCGAGAGTCGGGTCTGTGGAGTCTGCTGGGCCCGAGCCCCAAGCCAACGATATCCCCACTGCGACAGATGCGGTATCTCGTTACAAGACATAGGGATAGGGGTCACAAGCTCAAGCTGCACCGAGTGCGGTGATTGGCTACCGTACCTCAGGGAGTCCCGGGCGCCCTACCGAATGGCTGGCACCGCAGCGGCTGTCGTCCACGCCCTGAAATACAAGGGTTGGGCGGGTCTGGCGGGCGAGATGGGGCGTCGTATGGCCGCGACGAGGTTCTCGGCGGCCATCGAGAACGAGATCAAGGGAACGGTCCCCGTTCCCTTGAGCGAAACACGGCTGCGGGAACGGGGCTTCAACCAGGCAGAGCAGTTGGCGCGAGCGGTTTCGGCGGAGCGCGGCTGGCCGCTGCTCACTGGCGTGTTGATACGCAGCCGGGATACTCGAAGGCAAGCGCGTTTGGCGCCGAGAGAAAGGCGACTTAACGTGGCCGGCGCTTTCACCGTGGCGACAGCGAATCGTGAGGACATCGATGATGCTCACCTGGTGTTGGTCGATGATGTGCTCACGACCGCGGCGACGGCGCAGGATTGTGTGCGAGCGCTCTGCCTGGGCGGGGCACGCGCGGTCAGTGTTCTGACATTCGCGCGAGCGCGGCCCGAGCTTCCGGTCAGCGAGAGGTCGTAGGTCGGGGGATTTCCAGCCTTGACCGCCCCCGCCGTCGCGGTATTGTAGGCGCATGAGCGAGGATGAGAGACCCGCCGTACGCCGGCTCGGCGTTGTATGACCACTCTGATTCCCACCCGTTATTCAGAGAAGGACAACTCCACGTTCTTCGAGGCGTTGGGGCTGCTGATCACGGTCGGCTATCAGGTCGATCGCCGTAGCCGTTTACTGGTGCTGCCAGGCGCCGTGGTGGCGCGCATCGAAGCGAAGATCGGAGACTCGCTACCTCCCATCGGGCACGAGTACGAAATACCTCGCAGCCTGCGAGTGGGCGGTGAAATCGCGCAAGTGGAGCGTGGACTGTACGGGTTCATGGACGAGGTCGTACGAGCGGCTGTTCAGGTGAAGACGCTGGAGTCAACGGAGCGGGCGGTTGAGGCTGCGGAGACCGAGCACCTGTTCCTCGGCGGTGAGCTTGAAGACTCAGACGTGTCGGGGCGTCGTGAGAGTGGCAGCCGTAACGTGCAGCTCGAATCTGGTTTCGTGGCCGAGCTTGCTGAGCGCGTGATCACCGCAGTCCGGCATCTGACGAACGTCACATCGTTGACTCGCGAGGGGCTCGAGACTTACCAGAGCGATCGGAGCCACGCGCTCGCCGAAGTGTTGGAATCGACCTCGCTCTCGTCCTCGGTCCGTATGCAGGGTGTGCTGCAAGCGGTGGAGGCGTTCCTTCACTTCGAGGTCGAAAGCACGACCGATGTGGAGGTCCTGCGAGGACGGACGATCGAGTATTTAGACGAGGTCAACAGGAGGAGGGAGCCGGGGACCCCGCGGATCACAGAGCGGCAGACGCAGATCGTGGCGAACGAATTCGTCCCTGCCTACGTGGAAATGAAGGTGAAGTACGACGCGGCAGTGGGCTTCCCGCGCGATGTCATAGGCCATGCTTTCGGCAGCTTCATCGGAGGCGGTATCGCCGGGTTCTTCGCGCTCTCGGTGTTCGGCGAGGCGGTGATCAGGGGAGTGACGGGGATTTACGTGGACATTCCCGGCTTTTACATAGGAGCGGGGATCGCGTTCGTCACGCCGTTCATCAAGGGGATCCACGGCGTGTTGACGCGGGATAAGCGTCTCGAGCGTCGTCGTGAAGCGTTGCTTAGAAAAGTCGGCAGCCGGATGGAGCTGGCGCTGCCGGGTAAGGTTTAGGATAGCCCTATTGCTGGGATTCTGGGCGGTGGAGGGCATCGGAGGCTCTTTCCGCCTGGGCGACCCGGTCGTAATGTAGTGACATCCAAGACGGGCTTATTAGATGAGATGGACGATATGACTACCCATGAGGGAGGCCCTAAATGGCAGTTCGAGTAGGCATCAACGGTTTCGGTCGAATCGGGCGCATGATCGTGCGCGCCGCAAAGAAGGACGGACGTGGAGCCGGTCTCGATTTCGTGGCGGTCAACGATCTGACAGATACCAAGACTCTGGCGCACCTGTTCCGGTACGATTCCGTGCATGGTCAGTACCCCGGAAGTGTAGAAGCGCGTGACGACGCTTTGATCATCGATGGGGACGAAGTGAAGGTCATGTCGGAACGCGACCCGGCGAAGTTGCCCTGGAAAGATCTCGGTGTCGAAATCGTCTTCGAAGGAACGGGGATCTTCCGCTCCCGGGAACAGGCCGGCCTCCACCTTCAGGCGGGTGCGAAGAAGGTCGTGATCACGGCTCCGGCGAAGAACGAGGATATCTCCATCGTGCTCGGCGTGAACGAGGACAAGTACGACGGCAAAGAGCACAACATCATCTCTAACGCCAGCTGCACGACGAACTGCCTGGCACCGGTGGTCAAGGTTCTGTTAGAGGAATTCGGTTTCCGTCGCGGTCTGGTGACCACGATTCACAGCTACACCAACGATCAGCAGTTGCTCGACCTGCCGCACAAGGACCTGCGGCGCGCCAGAGCTGCCGCCGTTTCGATGATCCCGACGACGACGGGTGCGGCGAAGGCGACGGGCATCGTGATCCCCGAGGTCCAGGGGAAGATCGACGGCATGGCGATCCGGGTGCCGACGCCCAACGTGTCGCTGGTCGACCTGGTGGCGGTGCTGGATAAGACGCCCAGCCGCGACGAGGTGAACGCGGCCTTCAAGAAGTACTCCGAGGGCAAGATGAAGGGATACCTTGCCTATACGGACGAGCCGCTGGTGTCCGTAGACTTCATGGGTAACGCCGCCAGCTCAACGGTGGACGGACAGTCAACGAACATCATCGACGGCAACTTCGTTAAGGCGCTCTCGTGGTACGACAACGAGATGGGCTACTCGGCACGCTGCGTTGATCTCGCGAACTACATCGCTGAGCGTCTCTAGCGGAGCAGCGGAATGCAGAAGAAGACAGTTCGCGATGTAGGTGCCGGGCAGCTGCGAGGAAAGCGCGCCCTGGTTCGCGTCGATTACAACGTTCCACTGGATGACGGCGGGAACGTTACGGACGACAGCCGAATTCGAGCGACGCTTCCAACGTTGCACTATCTGCGGGACGCGGGCGCGCGGATCATCCTCATGTCGCATATGGGGCGGCCAAAGGGCGAGCGGAACGAGAAGTACTCGCTGCGTCCTGCGGCGACACGGCTGTCAGAGTTAATGGATGGCGATGTGCTGTTCGTCGACGGCACGACCACGCCGGAGGCTGTCGCCGCCAGCAACGATCTGGAGCCAGGCCATGTGCTGTTACTGCAGAACACCCGGTTCGATCCGCGGGAAACCAAGAACGATTTATCGATGGCCGAGGAACTGTCCAGACTTGGCGATCTATTCGTCAACGACGCGTTCGGTACGGCACACCGGGCGCACGCTTCAACTGAAGGCGTTGCCGGGTTCATGGAACTGGCCGTCGCCGGCTTGTTGATGGAGCGGGAGTTGGAGTACCTGGGCGGACTGCTGACCGATCCGAAGCGCCCGTTCGTCACGATCCTGGGTGGCGCCAAGGTGAGCGGTAAGATCGATCTGATCGAGAACATGCTGAAACGGGTGGACCGCCTCTGCGTCGGCGGGGCCATGGCCTGCACGTTCCTGAGGGCCATGGGGCTCGAAACAGGTCGCTCGCTGGTCGAAGAAGAGCTGGTGGGCGTGGCGGCGACGCTGATGGAGCGGGCTGGAGATGCGCTGGTGCTTCCGACGGATGCCGTCGTCGCGCCGGGTCTTGATGCGGGCGATCGGGCGACGACCGTCCCAGTCGAGGAGATCCCTGAAGATCTGATGCTGCTCGATATCGGCCCCAGCTCCGCGGACGAGTTCAAGAACATCGCGGCCGAGGCCAAGACCGTGCTGTGGAATGGTCCTGTCGGTGCGTTCGAGCACCCGCCCTTCGAAGCCGCGTCCAGGGTCGTGGCCGAGGGCGTGGTGGCAGCTACCGCGCAGGGTGCGACGAGCGTGGTCGGTGGTGGAGACACCGCGGCGGCGGTCGCCAGCTTCGACCTCGGCAGTCAAGTAACGCACGTGTCCACCGGCGGAGGTGCGACGCTCGAATTTCTAGCCGGGAACGAGCTGCCCGGAGTGACGGCGCTTTCCGACAGCGAGGGACGATGATGTTTCGAGTTCCTTTCCTGGGCGGCAATTGGAAGATGAATCATGGGCCGACGGCGACACGAGAATTCGTGACGTCGTTCGTCGAACTCTACCCTCCCGTTGAGGACCGCACCGTCGTCTTCTTCCCTCCGGCGCTTTCGCTGGCCGAGTTCAAAGCGGCGGCCAGTGACCGGCCGGACCTGCTCTTGGGTGTGCAGGATGTCTATTGGGAGTCAGGCGGAGCCTACACGGGATCGATCTCGGCTCCGCTCGCCAAAGATGCTGGAGCGGCCTTCGCGCTCGCGGGTCACTCGGAGCGTCGACACGTCTTCGGTGACAGCGACGAGGACGTGTCGCGGAAAGTGGAAGCGATCGCGGCTGCGGGTCTGACCCCGGTGCTGTGCGTCGGAGAGCAACTGGAGGAGCGGGACCGGGGTGAAGTCGAGGCGGTGGTCAGTCGACAGTTGGAAGCGGGGCTGAGCCGCCTCGACGATGAGCAGGTCGCGGCGTGCGTCATCGCCTACGAGCCGGTGTGGGCGATCGGGACGGGCCGAACGGCGAGCGCGGATGACGCGAACGCGGTGCACGAGCTGATTCGCGGACTGCTGACGGGGCGGGTCGGCGCGGGCTCTGGCCGCGCCATACCGGTGATCTACGGCGGCAGTGTGAAACCGAGCAACATCGATGAGCTTCTTGTCGCTCCGGAGATTGACGGCGCGCTGGTAGGCGGAGCCAGCCTGAAGGCGGAGGACTTCGCTCGTATCTGCCAGGGGGGCTGACGTTGACATGTCAGCCTAAGCCCATATATCTTCGGCGGTTCTCGCGACAGGCATGAGTTTGGGCAGAGACTAAAGAGAAGGTGTAGCAGTGTACGGTTTTGTTTTGATGTTGCTGATCCTGGATGCGGCAGTCCTTATCCTCGTTGTGTTGTTGCAGTCGGGGAAGGGAGCGGGGCTGGCTGCGGAGTTTGGAGGCGCCTCGTCTTCTTCAGATTCGTTCCTCGGCGGCCGCCAGGCAGCGACTTTGCTGACAAAGGCTAGCTGGGTGCTGGGCGGCGCGTTCATGGGGCTGGCTCTGTTTCTGGCCATCCTCTCGGCCCGCACGCGGGCGCCGGCCTCTATCCTCGAGGGTCAGTTCCAGGCCCCGGTCCAGGAGGCACCGCAGCCGATCCTCGACCGCGAAGGCGAGCAGGTTCCGGTGCAGGGGTTGGAGCCTACGGGCGATGAAGGCGGGACGACGGAAGAGGAGGGTGGTGGGACGCCGCCGCCTGAGGGTGGAAACTGAGTCTAGAAGGCCCGGCTATGCCGGGCCTTTTTTTTTGAGGCCGTGCTGGGTTCTTTGTGGGGCAGGTGAACCTTGAACTTGTTCAATGTTCCCTAGAGCAGGGGGGTCGATGGCGGAGGCCGCGCTGGAACGAACGGTTCTTCGGGCGGCATATCCAGGAACTCCATATACCGTTCCTTCTCCTGCTCCGAGGCAATCCATTCGTCGAAACCGGAGTCGATCAGGCCGCGGGAGTTCTTTTGGCTGCGGGCGGCCTCTACGGCGAGCTTGTTCGCGTACTCGTTCTTGGGATGGCCGGCATGACCTCTGACCCAGCGCCAGTCGACCTCGTAGCGGTCGCCGATTACGTTGCAGAGGCGGATCCAGAGCTCGAGGTTCTCGATCGGGCCAGCTTTGCGCTTCCAGCCGCGCTTGGCCCACGAGTGGATCCAGTCCTTCATGCCGTTGATGAGGTAGCTGCTGTCGGAATGGAAGGCGACCTTGCAGCGCGTCTTCAAGTTCGAGAAAGCCTCGATGGCGCTGCGAATCGCCATTCGATTGTTGGTGGTGTCGGGCTCGGAGACGTAGTAGTCGCGGCGTGTCCAGCCGCGGCGCTCGTCGAAGACCTCGAGCAAGCCGGCGGCGGCGCCGGGTGTCGCGCGGTCGCTGAACTGATTGCCCAAGCACGATTCGTCCGCATGAACGTAGACGAGACCGTTGAATTCGGGAGTCTTCATGACGCCAGAAGCTAACGCCTCCCGCTTCACGAAGCGACGCGGGTTGTTGGTCCTCGAGGACGGTACGGCCTTTCACGGCTATCTCGCCGGCAAAGATGATGACGTTGCCCCGGGTGAGGTCGTGTTCAATACCAGCATGGCGGGCTATCAAGAGATCCTCACCGACCCGTCCTACGCCGGGCAGATCGTCACGATGACCGCTCCGCAGATCGGGAACTACGGCGTCACGCCGCTGGACGACGAGGCGACGCGTCCATGGGTGGCGGGCCTCGTCGTCAGGGAGTTGAGTCCGAGCTTCAGCAACTGGCGAGCCGAATCGAGCCTCATCGAATATCTGAAACGCCACGGGATCGCCTGTATCGAAGGCGTCGATACGCGGAAGCTGACACGTCACATTCGGTCGGAAGGCGCCATGCGCGCAGCGATCGGTCCGGCGGAACTGGGTGAGAGCGAGATACTCGAACGCGTGCTCAAACACCCGTCGATGGCAGGCCTCGACCTTACGAACGTCGTGACCACATCCGAACCCTACTCGGTGTCGCCGAAAGGCGAACGGAGGTTCGCAGTTGGTGTGTACGACTTCGGGGTGAAGCGACGAAGTCTCGATCTGCTGGCGGGCCTCGGGTGCGATCTGACGGTGTATCCGTCGACCACGTTGGCCAACGAGGTTTTGGCCAATGAACCGGATGGAATCTTCCTGTCTAACGGCCCGGGAGATCCGGCGGCGGTTCCCGGCGTGGACGATCTGGTACGGACGTTGGCCGTGAGCGAGATTCCCGTTTTCGGCATCTGCTTGGGTCACCAGCTCATCTCACGCGGATTCGGAGCCCGAACCTTCAAACTCCTTTACGGACACCGAGGTGGGAACCATCCGGTGATCAACCTGGCAAGCGGTCGGATCGAGATAACGTCCCAGAATCACGGGTTTGCCGTCCAGGCGGAGGGCGTCGAGATCCCCGGAGCCCCCGACCTGGTCGCCACTCACGTCAATTTGAACGACGGAACTCTGGAAGGTGTTCGCCATCAGGAACTTCCGGTGCTGGCGGTTCAGTATCACCCGGAATCGGCGCCGGGACCGCACGACAGTCGCTACCTGTTTGATGAATTCGTCGGTCTGATGGCGAAGCGGAGAGGCTCGACTTGACTTACTTGTTCTGATTACTTAACTTAGGCCCCCCAACTCCTCCCCGTTATTTAATCCCTTGAAGGCACATCGGAGTGCCTGTCCTCTGGTAAATGGAAGCTAGGAAACAAAGTTTCCGTGGTTGGTGGGTTGTCCTGGTGGTGGCAGGCGTCATAACGCTGTTCACCGCAGGGCTGATCCTGGTTGTCTACACCGCCGTACCGGGAGGCGGGGTCACGGTCCTCGCCCGGGACCGAATAGCGATACTGCCGCTCAGGGGCGTGATCACTGAGGGAAATCGGGCGCTGCGTGAGCTGAGGGAGTATCAGAAGGACGCCTCGGTGAAGGGTTTTGTGCTGTGGGTGAACTCGCCGGGCGGAGAGGTCGCGGCCTCGCAGATGCTGTACCGGGAGCTCGCGGAATTGAGGGAGGAAGGGAAGCCGGTCGTGGCGGCGATCGGTGCGGTCGGAGCTTCGGGAGCGTACTACGCGTCGTTGGGAGCGGACACGATTCTCGCGATGCCGGGTTCGCTGGTCGGCTCGATCGGTGTGATCATGGAGTTCCCGAACTACGAGGAGTTGCTCGACAAGGTTGGGCTGAGTTTCGAAGTGGTGAAGAGCTCCGAGCACAAGGACATCGGTTCGCCGTACCGGGAGATCACGGAGACGGAGCTCGGACTGCTTCAAGAGGTCGTAGATGATGTGTACGACCAATTCGTGACGGTGATCCAGAGTGAGCGGGAAATGTCGAGGGACTCCGTTCTCACCATAGCGGATGGTCGGGTGCTTACAGGTCGACTCGCGCGCGAGTACGGTCTGATAGATGGAGAAGGTGATTTGGTCGATGCCATCGCGATAGCTGGAAACATGGCGGGATTAGGGCCGGAGCCGCGAACAGTAATCCGGGAGGAAAGACGCCGTGTGACGTGGTGGGATTTGATGACCTCAGCAGTGCGCTGGATAGCGGGCGGGGGCGACGCCGCGGAGCCCCTGATGGACATGCTTGCTGAAGGCGGGTTGGATCCGGGACCGCGGTTGATGTATCTGCTGCGGCATCGCTAAAGAGCGTTGCCACCGTTTTTTCAACAGCGGGCTTTTCAGTCTAGCGAATCTCGGAGGATGGGATGACCAAGGCCGATTTGGTCGAACAGGTTGCACAGGCGATCGGGCCCGGTATCACCAAGAAGGATTGTGCCGCCGTAGTGGATGGCTTTCTGAACGCCATCCGGCAGGCGCTTGCCGAAGGAAACCACATCGAAATTCGTGGGTTCGGTACCTTCAAGGTGCGCAACCGGAGAGCGCGAGTAGCTCGGAACCCTCGAACCGGAGAGCCGGTTCGTGTAGAGGCGCGCGCCGTGCCAGTCTTCAAGCCCTCGAAGAACTTCAGGGCGCAGGTTGCCGGCGAGGAGATTCCGGTAGAGAGTTACCACGGGTAGGTCTCGATCTTTTCCCCCGCTTTCCGGTCAAGCGCCGGATAGCCGCTCGAGAAGGTAGAAGGAATGACAAGAGAGACTCTGGTTTCCCTGTCACCAGATGAAGTTGTCGGCCTGGCGAAAAACTACTTCACGGAGGCGAGCTCGGGGTACTCGGGCTCGCTGGTCGAAGAGGGTGAAGGCTTCGTCAGGTTCGAGACCTTCCGTGGGCACCTCGCGGTACACGCCGCGCGAGATGGCGAGCAGACGCGAGTTCGCTGCTCGACACTCCGCTACCACCCCTCCATAGGCAAATTCCTCTTGATGCTCGCGACAGAGTCGCCGGCGTCGGGGGTCTGAGACGCGACATCATCTTATGGGTAGCATTACCCCCGTTCGCGGGAGTAGTGTATCCGTAATTCCCAGCTGGAGTCTCCGGTGCGAGTGACAGTCCTCTTCTTTGCCGTCTTCCGTGACTTTGCCGGAACGGACCAGGCCGAGTTCGAGCTACCCGATGGCGCGACAGTCGCGCAGTTGATCGAGGCGATCGGTGACCGATTAGGCGCTGATTCGGTTCCAGCCAATGTGGCGGTCGCGGTGAACCAGGAATACGTGCTAAACAACACGACGCTTCAAGACGGCGACGAGGTGGCGCTCATACCACCGGTTGCCGGAGGCTGAACCGCATGTACTGCGAGATCGTCAACCAGCCTATCGATGTGGCCGCTCTCGAACGTCGGGTGAGGACGAACGCGGATGGCGCAGTGCTGACGTTCAGCGGCGTCGTGAGGGACCACCACGAAGGGCGTGACGTGGAGAGCCTGCATTACGAGGCGTACGGCGATATGGCGCTGTCCAAACTGCGCTCGATCTGCGAAGAGGTCGCCTCTCAGTGCGATGTGACGGATATCGCCGCCGTGCACAGGGTCGGAGATCTCGAGATAGGTGATGTGAGCGTCGCGATCGCCGTGGCGGCCGCTCATCGCGATGCCGCGTACGAGGCCTCGCGTGAGATCATCGAACGACTGAAGCGCGAAGTCCCGATCTGGAAGCGGGAGCGGTATCGGGATGGGAAGGAAGAGTGGCAGGAGGGGTATCCGGTGGACGGTGGACGGTAGACAGTGGACGGTGGACAGTAGACGAGTAGACTGTGGTTGACACCACTAACCGTCTACCGTCGACTCTTCTTTAACGGCGTTAAGAGCTTGCCGCTTCATAGTCAACGCAGTAGAATCCTCGCGTTGGCCCAAATCAGCTCATCTAGCCCCATCACAATAGACCCGCAGCCGTCCGGCCGGTGGCCAGCGTTTCTTTTCGCCGGGGTGCTCGTGCGCCGAAGGGTCGTGCCGGAGATGCGGGGGAGCGGGAATATCGTATGGTTGAGCGAATCACGGTTGTCGGTGCGGGGCATGTCGGCGCGACACAGACTCACCGCTTGGCGGAGATGCAGCTTGCCCGCGAAGTCGTACTCGTTGACATCCTCGAAGGTATCCCTCAAGGGAAGGCTCTCGATCTCTATCAGTCGGGCCCGGTCATGGGGTACGACACGCGGGTCGTCGGGGTGAATGGGTACGACGAGACGGCGAACAGCGACATAGTCGTAATTACAGCGGGGATTCCGCGTAAGCCGGGCATGAGCCGAGACGATCTGCTGTCGACGAACGCGGGGATCGTACGCAGCGTGTCAGAGCAGGTGAAAGCGACGAGCCCGAACGCGATCGTCATCGTCGTGTCCAACCCCCTCGACGTGATGACGTACGTCGCGAAGGAAGCGACCGGCTTCAAGCCCAGTCGAGTCTTTGGCATGGCGGGCGTTCTGGATACGGCCCGTTATCGGATGTTCATCGCGGAGCGGCTGGGTGTTAGCGTCGAAGACATTCAGGCCCTGGTCCTCGGCGGCCACGGCGACACGATGGTGCCGCTGGAGCGCTACACGACGATCGCTGGCGTGCCGTTGTCACAGTTCCTGCCGCAGGACGAGATCGATGCGATGATCGACAGGACGCGGAAGGGCGGAGCCGAGATCGTGTCGTATCTGAAGGAAGGCAGCGCCTATTACGCGCCCTCGGCGGGAGTGGCACAGATGGTCGAGGCGATCGTTCTCGACAAGAAACGCATTCTGCCATGCTGCGCCTGGATGGAGGGCCAGTTCGGAATCAGCGACACGTACCTTGGCGTTCCGTGTAAGCTGGGCAGGAGTGGCGTTGAGGAGATCGTGGAGGTCGAGCTGACCGGTGACGAGCAGAAGGCCCTCGAGACATCGGCTGAACACGTCAAGAGCACGATGGAGCGTCTCAAGACGCTATAGAGCTGGACAGGGGCACGGACTTCGTGCCCCATTTCATTTCAGAAGGATCCGGACCGCGTAGCCGAGGAGCGGCCGACGGTGAGGTACGTCTTTAGGCGATACCTGCAAAGTGTTGTAAAATATAGTGCTTAGATTGATTTTCTCATCCTGGGTCGAGGTAGCGCAAGTCGAAGTTCCGACATGAGCTACCTCGCCTTTCTTGTCCAGTGGTACAACTGGCCGTACGTGGGTGCCCTGGTGCTGGGGGTGCTCTCGTTCACGCCGCTGGGGCCCGTATCCCGTTTGGGCGATGGGTTGGGCCGTGTTCTGGACGTGCATAAGGTCGCGGGGCGGCTCCTGGTTCGCGTCTTTGCTGTAGTTGTCGGTGTGCTGGGGCTTACGGTGAACGGAGCGCTGCACGACTATTTCCCGGCATCACAAGAGAGAGGATTCTTACCGGGCCTGATGTTCACCCTGCTCGTGGCGGCTTTGCTCACGCGTTCGGCGGGTAAGTTGTTCGAAAGGCAGTTCCCGGAGATCAAAGCCGTTGGTTGGGGGGCGACGGATCTGGCCGGACGGGAGGGTCGTGTCGTTAGTCGGGAGGTCAGCCCGGAGTATCCAGCGGGCCGGGCGCAGGTGATGGAGGAGGACGGGACGTTGCACATGGTGATGTGCAAGACGAGAGATGATGATCTGCCGTACGGCGCGTTGATCATTCTTGTCGAGTACGACGAGAGCGATCGACGCTACTTTGTGGAGAGAGCGAAGAGCAAAGATGCTACGGGAGAAGGGGTGGAGCTCCATCCAGACGCGTAGGAGCTTGGGGGGGCATGCGATTGGGCGGTTGGGCGCGCTCATCGCGCTACTGGCGTTCGGTCTCGTCAATTGCGCGCGAGATGATCTATCGGAACCGCTAAGCGGCATCACGACGGAAACGCTCGAAGCTCACACGTATTTTCTTGCCGGCGACTTGATGGAGGGGCGGGGCGCGGGATCGGCGGGCGGCGAACTGGCCGCTTCGTACATCGCGAGCCAATTCGAAGGTGTGGGGCTGGAGCCGGCGGGGGACTCCGGTTACCTGCAGCCCGTCCCCATGGTATCCATTCTGTCTGATGTGAGCCTTTCGTTTCGTGCGTCGGGTGGCGCGGCCTACGTCGCGGGCGCGGGGAGCGAGTTCATCGCGTGGTCGTCCGAACCGGTGGAAGAGCGCCGGGTCGTTGGTGACCTGGTGTTCGTCGGGTACGGAATCTCGGCACCCACCGACGGGTGGGATGACTACCGGGATAACGATGTGGCCGGGAGAGTGCTGCTGCTCCTTGCGGGAGAACCGCCAGGCCGCTTTCGGGGTGACACGCTGACGTACGCGGGTCTACTGAGGCATAAGCTAGAAGAGGCGGCGCAGAGAGGCGCGGTCGGTGTTCTTGTCATTCACACCGAAGATGCGCGCTATGGTTGGGATCTTCTACTCAGTAGTCATCGCGAGGCCCTCTTGTGGCCCGCACCCGACTCGAGCGATTCGGCTGCGTTGGGTTTCGAGGGGTGGCTGGCCCCGGGGACCGCGCGACAGGTGGTGGCCATGGCGGGCCTGGATTTCGAGACGCTGCTCGAATCGGCACGCTCCGAAACCTTTCGGCCTGTCCGACTGGAGCTAGCCGTCTCGGCGCAGGTGAGCAATCGTGTGGAGCCTGCCGTGAGCCATAATGTGATTGGGACACTTCCGGGGAGCGACCCGGAGCTCGCCGACGAGTTCGTTGTCTTCCTGGCGCACTACGATCACTTGGGCATCGGTCCCGCGGTCGGAACCGACTCCATCTACAACGGGTGCTACGACAACGCGTCCGGGGTCGCTGCATTGCTGGCGGTGGCGGAGGCGTTTTCGCGCATGCCGCTGACGCCGCCGCGTTCGATCCTTTTCCTCGCCGTAACCGGCAAGGAAGCCGGGTTCCTCGGCTCAAGGCACTATGTGGCGAACCCTCTCGTACCGCTGGAGAAGACGGTGGCGGCGATCAATATCGATGGCGCCAATCTCTGGGGACTCACCGCCGATGTCGTTGCTCTGGGAGCGGTCGAGTCCGGGCTAGGCAGATCGGCGATCGCCGCGGCGCGAGCTGAGAACCTCAGGCTGGAACCCGATCAGATGCCGGAGCGGGGAAGCTTTGGCGACTCGGATTCGTTCAGCTTTCTGCGACGAGGCGTTCCCGTCGTCTTCGTTCAGCACGGGCTGGACTACGTGGGTCGCATGCCGGGTTGGGGGCGAGAGATGCTGGAGGGCTATTACGAGCGAGACTACCATCGGCCCAGCGATGAGTGCGAGCCGGGGATCGATTTTGCGGGCGCCGTGCAGCAAGCGCGGGTCGCGTTCCGTTTAGGGCTTGGGGCGGCGAAAGCGGCGGAGCGGCCGAGGATGGGACGGGATTCGGTGATTCGGTGATTACGTGATTCGGGGGTCTTGGGATTGAGGCGATCGACGTTGAACTCCCAGAATCCCCGACCCCTGAATCTCGTGGTCACTGAATCTACAGCTTTGGTAGCGTCACCCCAGTTTGCTTCTGATATTTGCCCTTCTTGTCGGCGTAGCTGACTTCGCAAGTCTCATCGGATTCGAAGAAGAGCACCTGGCAGATGCCTTCGTTGGCGTAGATCTTGGCGGGTAGTGGGGTGGTGTTGGAGATCTCGAGCGTCACGTGGCCTTCCCACTCGGGCTCAAACGGCGTCACGTTCGTGATGATGCCGCAACGCGCATAGGTCGATTTTCCAACACAGATCGTGAGCACTTTTCGGGGGATGCGGAAGTACTCCACCGAAGTGGCCAGAGCGAACGAGTTGGGCGGGATGATGCAGACATCGCCTTCGTACTCGACGAACGAACGATCGTCGAACGCCTTGGGATCGACGATCGCGCTGTTGACGTTCGTGAAGATGCGGAAATGCGGCGCCACTCTCATGTCGTAGCCGTAGGAGCTCACCCCGTAGGAGATCACTCCCTGGCGAACCTGCTTCTCTTCGTAGGGCTCGATCATCCCTTGCTCCCGGGCCATTTCCCGGATCCAACGATCGCTTTTGATGCTCATCTGGGCTCCGAATGTGGGGTTGATTCGGCGTGCACTGAGGCCGTCCTGCGCAGGGTGCCGCCCTTCCGCAAACCGTCCACCGACTGCCACTTACCGCCTACCGAGTTCTACTGGGTGGGTGGCACGAATATAGCTACGCAAAAGGGCGGATCAAGGCCGATTTTCTATTGACACCGCGGGTCGCGGTGTTATTATGGCCGCTATTCTGTGGCATTTTTTCTCGTTTTTGGGGGCTATAGACGATGCTCCGTGAGTACGTTCCTGTCCTCATGATCTTCGGTGCGAGCCTGGCAGTCGCTGCGATCATGGTCATCGGCTCGCAGATATTCAGCACGTACAGGCCGACCAAAGTCAAAGGCGAGCCGTACGAGTCGGGGATTCCGGCCATCGGGAGCCCGCGGGAGCGCTTCGCCGTTAAGTACTACGTGGTGGCGATGCTCTTCCTGCTGTTCGACGTGGAAGTGGTCATCCTGTTCACGTGGGGAGTGGTGTTCAAGCAGCTGGGACTGTTCGGTTACATAACGATCATGATCTTCCTGGCGCTCCTGGTGATCGGACTGCTCTACGAGTGGAAGAAAGGCGCACTGGAGTGGGATTGAGGCCGCCCGGGCGTTAATTGAAGCTGATTCGTAGTGGGGGTGTGAAGGATAGAAGATGGCGAAAGCGGATAAAGACACCATGGATCCAGGTCATCGGAAGGTAGAAACCGAGATCCCGCGCAGCTGGATCATAGCGCGTTTGGACGATCTGGTGAATTGGGCGCGGCGTGGCAGCCTGTGGCCGATGCCGTTCGGGACGGCTTGCTGTGCGATCGAAATGATGGCGGCGGCGGCCTCGAAGTACGACCAGGCGCGCTACGGCATGGAGCGCATGGGCTATACGCCCCGGCAGGCGGACGTGATGATCGTAGCCGGCCGAGTGTCGTACAAGATGGCCCCTGTGATGCGCCGAATCTGGGACCAGATGCCGCAGCCGAAGTGGTGTATCAGCATGGGAGCCTGCGCCTCGACGGGTGGCGTGTTCGACACGTACACGCTGACCCAGGGCATAGATACGATCGTGCCTGTCGACGTCTACGTACCCGGGTGTCCACCGCGACCCGAGGGCCTCCTCTATTCGCTCCTGATGATACAGGAGAAGATCAAGGGCGAGTCGTTCAAGGACCCGCGCGCCCGAGAGGAGAACCCGGAAGACGCGGGGCAGCAGCAGCTTTCGCCCGAGGACGTGGATCTCATAGCCGCGCCGTTCGGGAACTCGACGTTCCAGAACAAGGTGAGCGGCCTGGAGAGCCCGTCTCCCATCCTTCGCCCCGGCGATCGAAAAGACTAATGGAAACCCGGCGGGCAGTGGCCCGCGGGTGTAGGCAGGCCGGTCCGCGACGGTTGTGAGCGCGCGGGGTGCGGCCGGAAACGACCGTGAACGACAGGTTTTGGGAGAATGCCGTCGAGCACGACCCTGGGAGAAGAAAGCGTGAGCGTGGCGAACGCCGTTAAGCGTAGCGACGTGGAGCAGCTGCGTTTGGAGTTTGGGGAAACGGTGCGGATGGTCGAGGTGGATGCCGCGGGTGAGCCCGTCGTCTACATAGACTGTGACCGTAACATCGAAGTCCTCACGTATCTCCGCGAAACTCAAGGCTTCGATATGGTACGCGACGTCACGGGGCTGGACCTCGGTGGCGGGCGTCCTGTCCAGGTGGTCTACGAGCTCTGGTCAACAGGCCGAGATCTTCCGTTGCGCGTCAAAGCGGAAGTGCCACTCGATCGCCCACGAATCAGGAGCGTCTGCGGGATCTGGCGCGGTTCGAATTGGCTCGAGCGCGAAGTGTACGACATGTTCGGCATCACGTTCGAAGGCCACCCCGATCATCGCCGCATCCTGATGCCCGAGAACTACGAGGAAGGCTATCCGCTGCGGAAGGACTTTCCGCTACGGGGGCGCTTCACACGGGCGGAACAGACGCGACGTGCCCTGGCAAGAGATCTCGAGGACATCTACAGCCTGGACGAGCTGGCGGTCGTCAAAGATCGGTCGCGAGCGGTCGACCGCGGATCGCAGGCTCAGTCCGGGGATACCGTCCCCGACATCGACACGCAGAACATGATCCTAAATGTGGGGCCGCAGCACCCGGCGACCCATGGCGTGCTGAGACTTGTCTGCGAGTTGGACGGCGAGACGATCGTGAAGTGCACGCCGCACATCGGCTACCTGCACACCGGTTTCGAGAAACTCAGCGAGTATCGGACGTGGAATCAGGTCATCCCGTTGACCGATCGCATGGATTACCTGGCGCCGATGATGTACAACATCGGCTACGCGATGGCGGTGGAGAAGTTGCTGGGCATCGAGGCCACGCCACGTTGCAAGGTGATCCGGATGATCTGCATGGAGCTGAACCGGATCCTTTCTCACCTGATTTGGGTGGGAACGACAGCGATCGATATCGGGGCCTTCACTCCATTCCTGTACACGTTCCAGGAACGTGAGCGGATCTACAACCTGCATGAAGCATACGCCGGCGCTCGCATGACGACGAGCGTTTCACGCGTGGGCGGCATGATGGCGGACATCCCTCCGGGTTGGCTGGATAGCGTGCGCGAGTTCGTCGATACGTTCCCGGGTACGCTGGACGAAACCGACCGGCTGCTGACCAAGAACTCGATCTGGATCGGGCGGACGCAAGGCGTGGGCGTGATGGGTCCTGATGACGCGATCAACAACGCGCTATGCGGCCCGAACCTGCGCGCTTCTGGCGTGCCGTACGATGTCCGGAAAGACAATCCGTATCTCGACTACGAGACCTACAACTTCGATGTGCCGATCGGAGAGTACGGAGATACGTACGACCGGTATTTGGTCCGCATGGAAGAGATGCGGCAGTCGATCCGCATCCTCAGGCAGGCCCTCGACCGGGTGCCGGACGGCGATATCAACGTAAGCGACCCGCGCGTCATCTTGCCGCCGAAGTCGACGGTGATGAACTCGATTGACGGCATGATCAATCACTTCAAGCTGGTCATGGAGGGCGTCAAGGTTCCCGCGGGCGAGGTCTGGTATTCGATCGAGAGTTCGAAGGGCGAGCTGGGGTTCTACCTGGTGTCGGACGGCGGTTCCAAACCAGTTCGTTGCCGATACCGGGGTCCTTCGTTCATGAACATGTCCAACCTACCGGCTCTGGTGGAGGGCGAATTGGTCGCCGACCTGATAGCGGTTAACGCGAGCATCGATATCGTGCTCGGGGAGATCGATAGATGAGCGACGGGATGCATCCTGCGATCGTGAGCGGGCAACCGTCGCAGAGTGACGAGAACAACCCGGACGCGCCGCTCTTCGAAGGCGAGTACAAGGACCGGTTCGACAAGATTCTGAGCCGGTACCCGGACAAGCGCGCGGCGCTGCTACCCGTTCTCAGCATGGCTCAGGAGTTGAGGGGTTGGCTTTCCCCCGAGACGATCGGTCGCGTGGCGGAACTGCTGGACCTGACCTCGGCCTACGCTCGCTCGGTTGCCTCGTTCTACACCATGTATCAGCTGCATCCGGTGGGTAAGTACCTGATTCAGGTCTGCACGGGAATCGGTTGCGATCTATGTGGCGCGGAGGGTGTGGTCGAGGGTTTGCTGGAAGCGACGAAGACGCGAATCGGAGAGACGTCGGAAGACGGGAAGTATACGATTGTTGAAGTGGAGTGCCTGGGTGGCTGTGGATTCCCGGCAATGGTACAGGTCAACGACAAGATTTACGAAAACGTGCAAGCCAAGGATGTGGAAGGCTTGCTGAAGGAGCTGGATTGAGCCATGGCGTATCCGTACGCCCACCCGCGCGAGGTTCGGGTCCTATCCAAGTACTTCGGGGACAAAGACGCCATCGGAATTGATGGGTGGATCGAGCGCGGCGGCTACACCGCATTGAAGGGTGTGTTCGAGAAGTCGCCCGACGAGGTCATCGAAGTCGTAAAAGAGTCCGGTCTTCGCGGCCGCGGCGGCGCCGGTTTCCCGGCCGGCCTGAAGTGGAGCTTCATGCCCAAGGATGGAGACCGTCCCAATTACCTCGCCTGCAACGCCGACGAAAGCGAACCCGGCACGTTCAAGGACCGCGAGATCATGCGGTGGACACCCCACCAGCTGATCGAGGGGATCATCATCTGCTCGTACGCGATCCGGGCCTCACACGCCTACATCTATATCCGCGGCGAGTTCGTGGATGTCGTGCGCGTGTTGAATGGCGCGGTGGTCGAGGCCTACGAGCGTGGATATCTGGGCGAGAACATACAGGGCTCCGGTTTCAATCTTGACCTGACGGTGCACCTGGGCGCCGGCGCCTATATCGCCGGTGAGGAAACGGGGCTGCTCAATTCGCTGGAAGGTCGGCGCGCCGAGCCTCGGATCAAGCCGCCGTTTCCCGCGCAGCAGGGCGCGTTTGGGATGCCAACGACGGTGAACAACGTCGAGACGCTGGCCGCCGTCCCGCACATCATGGAGAACGGCGCCGACTGGTATCGGCAGTGGGGGACCGAGAAGAGCCCGGGCACCAAGCTGTTTTCCTGTTGTGGGCACCTTCAGCGACCGGGCAACTATGAGGTTCCGCTAGACTTCAGTCTGAAGGAACTGGTTTTCGATCTGTGCGGCGGTCCGCCGGAAGGGCGTCAACTGAAGGCGTTGATTCCCGGCGGCTCGTCGGTGCCGATTATGACGTTGGACGAGATCGACTGCGATTGTACCTACGAAGGCATCGAAGCGGCCGGCTCGTTCCTGGGTTCGGGCGGGCTGATCGCGATGGACGACTCGACGTGCATCGTCCACGCGGTCCGCAAGATGGTGGAGTTCTACGCCCACGAGTCGTGCGGCCAATGTACGAATTGTCGTGAAGGGACCTCGTGGTTGGCCAAGATCCTGAGACGCATCGAGCGTGGCGACGGACGCGAAGAAGACTTGCCGCTGTTGCTCGATGTCGGCTCGAACATGGTAGGGAAGACGATCTGTCCGTTGTCCGACAGCGCAGCCGTACCTGTTGTGAGTTCGATCCAGAAATTCGAGGACGAATACCTGGCGCACATCCGCGATGGCAGTTGCACCGCGGCGCGCTAGCACGTGAGATAGCGACGGTCGAAGCGCATGAACGATGAGAACAAGCTCGTAGAACTAACGATCGACGGAGCCAAGGTATCCGTACCGGTCGGCACGACGATCCTCCATGCGGCGGAACGTGTCGGCATAGTGATACCCCGGTACTGCTATCACCCCGGCCTCAGCGCTCCGGCCGTCTGCCGGATGTGCCTGGTCGAGGTGGAGGGCGCGCCTAAACCGCTTCCGTCGTGCGTGCAGACGGTTCAGGACGGGATGGTAGTCACGACCGACAACGCCGACGCGCGCAAAGCCCGAAAGGCCGCCGTCGAGTTCTTGCTGGTCAATCACCCGTTGGACTGTCCGATCTGCGACGCGGCCGGCCAGTGCGAGCTACAGGACTACGCGTTCGAGACGGGCCAGCTGCGCACACGCAACGTGGAGCCCAAGGTCGTGTTGGGTCGCGATCACCTGACGAGCGATATCGTCTACTTCGCAGACCGTTGTATCCTCTGTACGCGCTGCGTCCGGTTCATGGACGAAGTAGCGGGCGATGCGTTGATCGAAGTGATGAACCGAGGCTCGCGCGGCTATATCGACACGATGACCGGCGAGCTGTTCGAACACCCGTTCTCGATGAACATCGTGGACGTGTGTCCAGTGGGCGCGCTGGTGAACGAGGACTTTCTATTCAAGGCTCGTTCGTGGGACTTGGATCGCACGGCTAGCGTCTGCCCGGGTTGTACACAGGGCTGCAATGTGTCGCTCGGCACGAAAGAGAATCGGATCCTCCGAGCCAAGCCGCGTCACAACGCCGAGGTCAACTCCTACTGGATGTGTGACCATGGGCGACAGAGCGTGGTCAATTGGGGCGCCGGAGATCGTCTCGAGGTACCGATGGTCCGCGAGGACGGCGCGCTCAAGCCAGCCGACTGGACGCGCGCCCTCGAATCATTAGCATCGGGTCTCGAGAGCGGCCCCGGGGGTGCCCGTGCGCTGGTCAGCGCCGGGGCGTCCAACGAAAGCCTGTATGCTCTGCACAAGCTGATGGACCAAGTCGGTTTCGAGGGCGGTGGGTTCCGGGTTGAGACCGGGCCCGAGGAGGTGCTCGCCGGATTTCCGACGCTGACCTTGCGTGAAGAGCGGGCTGCCAACGTGAACGGCGCACAAGCACTGGGCTTCAAGCGAACGGACGATCCATTCGCTGTGGCCGACCACGCCGGCGCCCTTTTCGTGCTGGAGGAAGACCTGGAAGACGCGCCGGAGGACTTTGGCGCCAAAGCGAGACTGTTCGTCTATATCGGCAACAGGTTGAGTGCTGCGGCCCGCAACGCGCACTTAGCGCTGCCTTCTCCGACGTTCGCCGAGATGGACGGTACATTCACCAATTACGAAGGACGCGTACAGCGTTTTTCGCAAGCGCTCCGAGCGCCGGGACTGGCGCGGCCGATCTGGATGACGGGCTCCGTCGTGTTGTCGCGCATGGGGGCGGGCAGTGAGTTAAGGACGGCGGCGGAGGCGTTTGCCGCTCTGGCGAGTGAATACGACGCCTTCGATGGAATGAGCTACGAGAAGCTCGGCTTGCAGGGAGCGAAGATAGCGGGCGCGGGTACCGCGGCGACGGCGAGCTGAACAGCTGACTGATAAGAGTCGAAGATGAGTTCTCTCTCAACTACGGCATTTCTGATCGCCGGGTTCGTGAAGATGGTAGTCGTCTTCATGGTCTGGCTGTTGGCGGTCGCGATTACGACGCTGGCCGAGCGGAAGATCGCCGCCTGGATACAGGACCGGAGCGGACCGAATCGCGTTGGGCCCTGGGGCGTCTTTCAACCGATTGCGGATGGAATCAAGAACTTTCTGAAGGAAGAGGTTCGTCCCGCCGAGTCGTCGCGCTGGCTGTTCTACCTGGCGCCGGCGATTTCGATGTTCCCGGCCTTTGTCGTCTTTGCGGTCATCCCGTTTGCCGCACCGCTGAGCACGCCGTGGGGGAACGTCGACATGGTGGTGGCCAACCTGCCCATCGGCTTCCTGTACGTGCTAGCGATCGGTTCGCTGGGCGTCTATGGATTGGTGTTGGGCGGATGGGCTTCGAACAGCAAGTACCCGTTCCTGGGTGGCGTTCGAGCGTCGGCGCAGATGATCAGTTACGAGGTGGCGCTGGGCCTCAGCCTCGTACCGATCCTGATGGTGTCCGGAAACGTGTCGTTGCCGGAGATTATCAGTCAGCAGCAGAACACGCTGTGGTTTATACTCCCACTGATGGTGTGCTTCCTGTTCTTCACGGTGTCGTACTACGCCGAAACCAACCGACCGCCGTTCGATATGCCGGAGGCGGAGTCGGAACTGGTGTACGGCTTTCACACCGAGTACTCGGCGATGAAGTTCGCGATGTTCATGCTGGCCGAATACGCCAACATGATCACCGCGGCGGCGCTGATGGCGACGTTCTTCTTTGGCGGCTGGGATATCCCGTTCTGGACGGGCGACAACATGGCGCTGGCGGCGGACGGAACCATCGTCGGCGCTGCGCCGGCGTTATGGAAGACGTTGCTGACGGCCTGCTTCTTCGCGGCCAAAGTGGTGTTCTTCGTCTTCGTGTTCATCTGGGTTCGCTGGACCGTACCGCGCTTCCGCTACGACCAGGTGATGTCGTTGGGCTGGAAAGTGCTGATACCGATGTCGGTCGTATACATAGCGGTGCTGGGCGGCGTGATGCTCTATATGGACCGGGCGGGCATCGAGTTCGGGCTCCGGTACGTCCTCTATCTGACGCTGCTAAACGTGGTGATGATGGCCGGCATCGTGTTCTGGCTGGACCGGAGGCGAATCATAACAGGAAGCGCTTGGAATCAAGCGCGACCTCAACGGGCTGATTAACACGGGTAGCCGATGGCGATTAGCGTAAAGAAAGTCGATAGGCCAGAAGGCGGGGCGTCGTATCTGAGGGCTAGCCTCAAAGGGATGGCGCTCACGTTCAAGCACCTGGTCAAGCCGGTGACGGTTTCGCAGCAGTACCCCGAAGAGAAATGGGAGCTGTCGCCGCGTTGGCGCGGCACGCATCGCATGGCGGTGCACGAGGACGGCCGTGCCAAGTGCGTCGCTTGCGGCCTGTGCCCGACGATCTGTCCTGCGAATTGCATCAAGCTCATCCCCGCGGAAGACGAGAACGGCGAGCGGTACGCGGCGATCTACGAGATCGACGAATTTCGCTGCATCTTCTGCGGCTACTGTCAGGAAGTGTGTCCCGTGGAGGCCATACACGTCGGCGTCCACTATGAGAACGCTGAGTACAGTCGCGAACGGTTCGTCTACGACCTGGAGCGGCTGGCAGCACAAGATCACCCATTCACACAGCTGTGGGATCCGGAGGATCCGGCATCGGAGTGATGGGCGAGAGAATGTTCCGGGAGATCGCAGGATAAGACCCCAATGGATTTGACCCAACTGGTCTTCTATCTGAGCGCCGGGTTGGCCGTCGTGAGCAGCATCTTGATGATCACGCGGAAGAACCCGGTCTACAGCGCCATGTTCTTGGTCGTGACGTTGTTTGCGCTTGCGGCGATCTACGTGCTGCAGAACGCGCATTTTCTGGGCGCGCTGCAGGTGATCGTCTACGCGGGCGCGATCATGGTGCTGTTCCTGTTCGTGATCATGCTGCTCAACCTCGGACATGATTTCGAGCCCGATGTGCGCGGGAAGCTGGCCTGGGTGTTCGCCGGCGGCCTGGGGCTCGTGATCTTCGCGGAGATGCTGACAGCGCTGCGTACGATCCCCGAGTCGACAGCAGGCGTGGATGTCTTGTCACCGTGGTTGAGTGAGCGAGGTGCCGTCGCCGGCGTGGCGGAACCGTTGTTCAGGAACTACGCGGTGGCCGTCGAGATCACGGGAGTACTGCTACTGGTCGCGATGGTGGGTGCCGTCGTGATCGCAAAGCGGAGAGCGTAGCGTCATGTTCGTCGAATCACTGGTATTGAGCGCTTTGCTGTTTGCCATTGGGACGGTGGGCGTGCTGCTGCGTCGAAACGCAATCGTAATGTTCATGTGTATCGAGCTCATGCTCAACGCAGTGAACCTCACGCTCGTAACGATATCCCGGTACGTGGGCGTGGAAGCCCAGTTATTCGTGATATTCGTGATGACGGTGGCGGCGGCTGAGGCCGCGGTCGGGTTGGCGATCATCATCTCGATCTTCCGCCACTACGGCTCAGCCGACGTACGCAACTTCAGGTTATTGAGATGGTAGGCCCTCTGGCCCTGGATCTCATCGCGCTGGCGCAAGAACCAGCCGCCCAGGAGGCGGTTGCGGAGCACGCAGCGACCTACGTTCCGTTTCTCCCGTCGTGGATGATCCTTTTCCCGCTCATCGGGTTCTTGATCAACGGAGCGTTGGCGTTCTTCGCGCCGGATCGTAAGAAAGTCGTCAGCATCGTCGGGCCATCGGTACTGGGGCTCGCCGCGCTGATCGCTGTGATCAACCTGGTCCTCATCGCAGGGGCGCACGATGCGGAGCCGGTCGTCCGCACGTACTGGACATGGATCGACATGGCCCAGCTGCGTGTCGATGCCGCTCTACAGCTGGACCAGCTGTCGATCCTGATGGCGATAGTTGTCACGGTCGTCAGCTTCATCATTCATGTCTACAGCGTTGGCTACATGGGCGGGGACCCAGGCTACGCGCGCTACTTCGCGTACCTGAACCTCTTCGTCTTCTTCATGCTGGTGCTGGTGTTGGCTGCAAACTTCCCATTGATGTTCGTCGGTTGGGAGGGCGTGGGGCTCTGCTCGTACCTGTTGATCGGTTTCTGGTTCAAGCAGGGCGAGAAAGCTGAGGCGGGTCAGAAGGCCTTCATCGTCAACCGGATCGGCGATTTCGGTTTTCTGATGGCGATGTTCGCGATCTACGCCTACGTGGGCACCCTCGATTTCCAGAGCGTATTCGCTCTGGCGCCGCGGGCGTTTGAATACGGCGGCGCGGCGGTGACGCTGATCACGCTTTTCATGTTCCTGGGTTGCACTGGTAAGTCGGCGCAGATACCGCTCTACGTCTGGTTGCCCGACGCGATGCACGGTCCGACGCCCGTGTCGGCGTTGATCCACGCGGCCACCATGGTCACGGCGGGCGTCTACTTGGTGGCGCGCTCGGGCGTTCTGTTCGCGCTCGCGCCTCTGAGCATGAATGTGGTTGCGATCGTGGGCGGCGTGACGGCGCTGTTCGCCGGGACCATAGCGATGGCGCAGTTCGACATCAAGCGGGTGATCGCCTACAGCACGATCTCGCAGCTCGGCTACATGTTTCTGGCGGTGGGCGTCGGCGCGTTCACGGCGGGGATATTCCACCTCGGTACACACGCCTTCTTCAAGGCACTGCTGTTCATGGCCTCGGGCGCCGTGATCCACGCGATGCACCATGGTCTCGAGCACGCTGGACTGCCGGCGGGCGAAGACATGACGCAGGACATGCGGAACATGGGGGACATGAAGCGCTTCATGCCCACCACGTTCAAGACGGCCTGGATCGGCGCGCTGGCGCTGGCGGGCGTCTTCCCGCTGGCCGGTTTCTTCTCGAAAGACGAGATCATCTGGTCGGTGGGCGCCGGCGGTAAGACGGTTCTGTGGGCGATGGCGATCGTGACAGCACTGCTCACCGCGGGCTACATCACACGCTGGCTGGTGATGGTGTTCCACGGCGAGAACCGAGCGGGAGAAGGTGCTCGGAAGTACCTGCACGAAGCGCCGCTCATCATGACGGGAGCCCTGGTGGTACTGGCCATCGGCTCGGTGGTGACCGGCTGGATCAATATCCCGGAGGCTCTGCCCGTACTTCCTGAGTTCACATGGCTGCACCACTTCCTGCACCCGTCGTTCGAGGCGGCGGAGCACATCATGGTGGAGCATCTGGGTGAAGCGGCGCACGCATCACCGATCGGGGGTGGGGAAGGGACCTGGGCGCTGATCTCAACCGTCCTGGCGGTCGTCGTGATACTCGTCGTGTTCCGGGCGCTGGCGGGGAAGAAGTACAAGCCGGTGGGCGAAGCGGCAGCGCCGACGGGAGTGATGGGCGTGCTCTACAACAAGTACTACGTGGACGAGATATACGAGGCGGTGATCCTGCGGCCGTTCAGGGGTACGTGCAGGTTCTGCTGGCGCGTGATCGACCAGGGGATCATCGATGGTGTGGGCGTGAACGGCACGGCTTACTTCACGCGCTTCATTGGTTGGGTGTTCAGCCGCTTCCAAACGGGATCCATCGGCACGTACGCGCTGATCGTCGTTCTGGGCGTGCTCATCATTCTTGGATTAGTGACACTCTAGGACTGATAAAAGGATGTCGCTCGCGAATTTCTACAGCAGTCATTGGGTCGTCACCTTCCTGGTCTTCTTCCCGGCCGTGGCGGGAATTGCCTGTCTGTTCATCCCCAAGGGATGGCTCAAGCAATTCGCGTTCGGTGCCGGCATGGTGGAGTTCCTGGTTTCCCTCCCCATGTTTTGGACCTTCCAGGTCGGTAGGGTCGAGTATCAAAATTTCGTGAGTATACCGTGGATCCCGGATTGGGGAATCTCGTACTCGCTCGGCGTCGACGGCATATCGATTCTGTTGATCCTGCTGACCACGTTCCTGCTACCGATCTCGGTGCTGGTATCGTGGGAGCAAATCAACACGAAGGAACGGGCCTACTACGCCATGCTGTTGGTGCTGGTCACCGGCATCCTGGGCGTGTTTGTAGCGATGGACCTTTTCCTGTTCTACGTGTTCTGGGAAATCACGCTGATCCCGATGTACTTCCTGATCGGCGTGTGGGGGCACGAGCGCAGGATCTACGCGGCGGTGAAGTTCTTCCTGTTTACGGCGTTCGGTTCGTTGCTGATGCTGGTCGCGATCCTTGTGCTCTTCTGGGTGCACCTGGACCAGTTCGGGTTTGCGAGCATGGCGTACCCCGAGATGTTGAGGTTGAACATCGGTGGGGCGATGGAGTTCTGGCTGTTTGCCGCATTCGCGCTCGCGTTCGCGATCAAGGTCCCGATGTTCCCGTTCCACACCTGGCTGCCGGACGCGCACGTAGAAGCGCCGACCGCGGGTTCCGTCATCCTGGCGGCAGTGCTGCTGAAGATGGGCGTCTACGGGTTCCTGCGTTTTGCAATCCCGCTGTTCCCGGGCGCGGCGCTCGACCCGAGCGTCGTGATGACGATGTTGGTGCTCGGCTTGATCGGGATCACGTACGCGGCGTGGGTCGCTGCGATGCAGCCGAACCTGAAGAAACTGATCGCCTACACATCCGTAGCTCACCTCGGTTTCGTGATGGTGGGAACGTTCGCCTTTACGAGCATGGGTGTGGCGGGCGGCGTGTTGCAGATGGTGAATCACGGCATCTCTACCGGCGCATTGTTCATATTGGCCGGCTTTCTCTATCAGAGACGACATACCTACGAGATCGCTGAGTACGGTGGGCTGGCCAAGATCGTGCCGGTCTTCTCTACGGCTTTGGTCATCACGGCGCTTGCCTCGATCGGGCTGCCCGGTCTGAACGGCTTTGTCGGCGAGTTCATGATCCTGGTGGGAGCCTTCCTGAGGTATCCGTGGGTGACCCTGGTCGCCGCGACGGGTGTGGTGTTCGCGGCGTACTACATGCTACCGATGATCAGACGCGTCGTCTGGAACGACGTGACGATAGAAGAGAACCGAGGTCTGCTGGACCTCTCCAGACTCGAACTGGCGATCATAGTCCCGCTACTACTGCTCATGGTTTTGATGGGAGTGTACCCGAAACCGTTCATCGACCGGGTCTCGGCGTCCTCCGACTGGCTGGTCGAGCGGATCGAGGTCGTGGCGGAGCAGAGATCGGGCGGTGCGAGCGATGTCGCGGCCGCTGACATTACGGAGAGCAGGCCGAGAAATCGGTGATAAGGGCGATGCAATTAGACTTCATAAGCCATCTCGACTACCTGTGGGCGTTGTTGCCGGAAGCGGTTCTGGCGACGGGCGCTCTGGTTCTGCTCATTATAGATGGCTTCTCGCGGCGCGGTGACGGCGACAATCGGGGCGTTGGCTGGGGCGCCATGCTGTTTCTGGCGTTGGCGATGGCCGCGAACATTTGGTTGATGGGAGTGGAGGAAGTCGGCACCACCGGCATGGTGGCGATCGATGGGTTCCGAATCTTCACAAACTTCATCTTCCTGGGCGCCGGCGCGCTGACCGTACTGATCAGCTTCGATTACAACGTCCGCGAGGATATGACGGACGGCGAGTATTACGCGCTACTGTTGTTCGCTCTGGTGGGAATGATGATTCTGGCGGGTAGCCGCGACCTGATTCTCATCTTCCTCGGCTTCGAGCTCATGTCTATCGCGGTCTACGTGCTGGTGGGCTTCAATCGAAAGGACCCGCGGTCGGCTGAGGCCTCTCTCAAGTACTTCCTGCTCGGCGCCTTCGCCAGCGCGTTTTTGCTTTACGGGATGGCGCTGCTGCTCGGCACGAGCGGCACGACGAACATCGGCTTGATGAGCTTGATGGTCGGCGCGGACTCCGTAGGGATCCTGACCATCGCTGGATTGGCTCTGCTGGCCATCGGCTTTGGGTTCAAGGTATCGGCGGTGCCGTTCCACATCTGGACGCCGGATGCCTACGAAGGCGCCCCCACGCCGGTGACGGCGTTCCTGGGTGCGGCGGTGAAGGGCGCGGCGTTCGCGGCGTTCATTCGGATATTCGTGGTCGGTCTCGGCGATTTCCATCCGTACTGGGAGACGATCATCTGGTGGTTCGCGGTGTTGACGATGATGCTGCCGAACCTGATGGCCCTTGTTCAAAACAACATCAAGCGACTGCTCGCCTACTCGTCGATCGCCCACGCGGGATACCTGCTGGTGGCCTTGATCTCGGCGAATGAGTCCGGCATGGCGTCGTTCCTGTTCTACCTGGTCGCCTACACGGCGATGATCGTCGGAGCGTTCGCGATCGTGCTCGTGTTGGCGGGCAAGGGAGACAAGTACCAGCAACTGTCGGACTACAATGGGCTCGGGTGGACTCGGCCATGGGCCGCGGCCATCCTGGCTCTCTTCCTGGTCTCGCTGGCCGGGTTGCCGCCAACGGCGGGCTTCGTGGGTAAGTTTTACATCTTGAGAGCTGCGGTGGAGGCCGGCTATCTGAACCTGGCTGTGGTCCTGGTGGTGAGTACGCTGATCTCGTACTACTACTACCTGCGGGTCATCGTCAACATGTACATGAAGCCGGCGGCCGAGCCGCGCGAGAGCGTGACATGGGCGGGTTCCCTGCGAACGGCGCTGGTGATCTGCGCGATCGTCACCATTCTCATGGGGCTCTTCCCGTCGTGGCCGCTGCTGAAGGCGCGTCAGAGCGTGGACGGCCTCCGGCAGGTGGCGGCCCACGTAACCGATCCCAGTCCTATCGCACGGAACTAGAGCGAATCGAAGGGATGAAACCTGCGGCTCCGAAACATGGTTTCGGGCGGAGGGTGAACTATGTCGAGCATTAGCCACCACATCTTTCGGGAATACGACGTCAGAGGGGTTGTAGGCTCAGATCTGACGGCGGATGTAGCGGCGCACCTGGGGCGGGCTTACGGGAGCGAGCTCCGCGAGCAATTCGGGTCGGACCAGCTGAGTGTAGCGCTGGGCCACGACAACCGGAACAGCTCTACCGATCTGGCCGCGGCGTTCGGCGCGGGCTTGAAATCAACCGGGGCGCGGGTGCTTTTCGTTGGTTGCGTTCCGACGCCGACGCTCTATTTCGCGGTGCATCATCTGGGCACGGATGCCGGCATCCAGGTCACGGGGTCGCATAATCCGCCGGAGTACAACGGGTTCAAAATGCTGACCTCCCAGGGCCCGTTCTACGGATCATCGATCCAGCGGCTGCGCGAGCGCATCGAGGCCGACGACTATGTCGACGGCACGGGATCGATAGAAGAGCGACCGATCCTGGACGAGTACATGGACGATATCTCGGGCCGCTTCCGTCTAGAGCGTCCAGTGAAGGTCGTCGTGGATTGTGGCAACGGAGCGGGCAGCCTGACGGCGGTGCCGATGCTCGAGCGCATAGGCGCCGATGTCGATGCGCTGTATTGCGAGCCCGACGGGAGCTTCCCCAACCATCACCCCGATCCGACGGTAGATGAGAACCTGGCCGATCTCATAGATCGGGTTCGATCGAGCGATGCGGAGCTGGGCGTAGCGTTCGACGGGGATGCGGATCGGATCGGAGCGGTGGACGAGGACGGCAATATCGTTCGCGGCGACTACCTGTTGCTGGTCTATGCGCTGGATGCGCTGAAACGTGTGCCGGGCGAGAAGGTCATCTTCGATGTAAAGTGCTCTCAGGTACTGGAGGACAAGATCGCGGAAGCGGGCGGCGAGCCGATCATGTGGAAGACGGGACACTCGCTGATCAAGAAGAAGATGAAGGAGAGCGGCGCCCGAATAGCCGGCGAGATGAGCGGCCATATGTTCTTCGCGGATGACTACTACGGCTATGATGATGCGCCGTACGCAGCCCTCAGGTTGGTGGACGTGGTGGCACGATCGGGCGGAGCGCTGTCGGGGCTGCTGGAGGGGATTCCGCAGCTGGCTTCGACGCCGGAGATCAGAGTCGATTGCGAAGACGAAACGAAATTCGATCTGGTGGCGAAGGCCGTTGACCACTTCAAGCGACGATACGAGGTGATCGATGTGGATGGGGCTCGCATCAAGATGCCCGGAGGGTGGGCGTTGATCCGGGCCAGCAACACACAGCCGATTCTGGTGCTTCGCTTCGAGGCCGAAGATGAGGGTACGCTGGCCGCGATCAGCGCCGAAATCTCGAGTTGGCTGGACGAGCAGGGCCTCAAACTGGAGCTCTGAGCCTTTGACGGTGGCGAGCCGCTGCGGCACACAACGGGACAAGACGACGCCGCAGGGTCCCGGAATAGCATCTCCGGCTCAGCCAAGAGGGCAACAAGTTGAGGCACAGAGCGTGCACCGTATGGCGGGGTTCAAGGCACCCTGCTGGAGCTATTAAAGAAACTGCGAGAGCTGAGATGAACATTCACGAGTACCAGGCGAAGGAGATCTTCAGAGACCACGGGATCCCGGTACCGCCGGGCGAGGTCGCGAAGACGCCGGATGAAGCGGAGAAAATCGCCGCCGGGTATGGCGGCAAGGTCGTAGTCAAGGCACAAGTCCATGCGGGCGGACGCGGGAAGGCCGGTGGAGTGAAGCTGGCGGACACGCCGGCCGAGGCGCGGGCTGCCGCCGAGAAGATCCTCGGCATGGATATCAAGGGTCTTACGGTGGACAAAGTATTGGTATCGCCGGCAGAGGACATCGCTCATGAGGCGTATCTCGGGGCGATCGTCGATCGCGCGTCCGGCGCCGTGGTGCTGATGGCATCGCCAGAAGGCGGGATCGACATCGAAGAAGTCGCGGCAAAGACCCCGGAACTGATCTATAAGGAAACGGTAGATCCGCGCTACGGACTGATGCCGCACCAGGCATCGCGGCTGGCGTTCAAGCTCTATGCAGGCGATGCGGCCCGAGCCCGCCAGGCGGCCAGCATCATCACCAAGCTGTATGCCTCGATGATCGACGCCGGTGCCTCGCTGATCGAAGTGAACCCGTTGATCACCACGGGAGACGGCGAGCTCAAGGCGATCGATGCCAAGCTGAACGTTGACGACAACGAACTGTTCCGGCGCCAGCAGATTGCCGAGCTGCGGGATGTCGAGAGCGAAGCGGCGGAGGAGGTCCGGGCGCGCGCTCAGGGTCTGACGTACATCAAGCTGGATGGAGATGTGGGCTGTTGCGTCAACGGAGCCGGTCTGGCGATGGCGACCATGGACCTGGTGAAGTACTACGGTGGGGAGCCGGCCAACTTCCTGGACATCGGAGGTTCGTCGAGCCCCGAAAAAGTCATCACGGCGATCGAGATCATCACGTCGGATCCTGCCGTGAAGTCGATTCTGTTCAATATCTTCGGCGGCATCACGCGTTGCGACGATGTGGCCAACGGCATCGTCGAGGCGACGAAAGAGATCGAGTTGACGGTCCCGATCACGATTCGCTTGACGGGCACGAATGAAGAGCAGGCGGTGAAGATCCTGGAGGGCGCAGGGTTCAGCGCCATGACCGACATGGATGAGGCGGTGAAGAAAGCCGTCGAGTTGGCGAAGAACTGAAGATAGGAAACGACTCCGATGGCAATATTCGCGGATAGCAATACAAGAGCGGTGGTCCAGGGGATCACCGGACGGGATGGATCGTTCCATTCCCGGCAGATGATCGAGTACGGGGCGAAGGTTGTCGCTGGCGTGACACCGGGCAAAGGCGGCCTGAAGTTCGACGACAACGTTCCGATCTTCGACACTATGGAAGCTGCCGTCAAAGAGACGGGGGCGAATGCTAGCGTCATCTACGTTCCGGCGGCGTTTGCGGGCGACGCGATATGCGAAGCAGCGGACAGCGGTGTGGACCTGATCGTATGCATCACCGAGGGTATCCCGGTGCTGGACATGCTGAGGGCGACGCGCTACGTAAAGGAACAGGGCGCGCGCTTGATCGGATCGAACTGCCCGGGCATGATATCGCCGGGCGAAACTAAGTTGGGGATCATTCCGGGCCAGATCGTAGAGAAAGGGCCGATCGGCGTCGTGAGTCGATCGGGCACGCTAACCTACGAGGTCGTGTGGGCGCTGACACGAGCCGGGCTGGGGCAATCGAGCTGCATCGGGATCGGAGGCGACCCGGTGATCGGCACGAACTTCATCGATTGCCTTAACGCGTTCGAAGATGACCCGGCTACGGAAGCGATCGTCCTGATCGGAGAGATCGGCGGGACGGACGAGCAGAACGCCGCCCGGCATATCAAACAGAAGCTCTCCAAGCCGGTCGTGGGGTTTGTCGCAGGTCAAACGGCACCTCCAGGGCGACGGATGGGTCATGCCGGCGCGATCATCTCCGGATCCTCGGGGACAGCCGAGGAGAAGATCACTACCTTCAAGGAGAACGGGGTGGAAGTGGCGGAGCGACCGGCGGATATGCCGGACATCATCAAGCGGGCCATGCGTGCATGAGTAGTCCTCTCACTATCTCGCGCCTGCTGTCTCCCGACAGGGTAGTCCTCGGGATGAAAGCGAAGAACCTGGACGAGGCGGTCGACAAGCTCATCGACCGCCTCGATGGTGCGGGACTGGTTAGCGATAGGGAAGCCCTCGATTCGGTCGTTCATGCCGACCGCGATCGTGCTCCGGTGACTGCACTGGGCACCAGAGCGATCTTCGTACATTTCCGAAGCGAGGCAGTGGAAGAGCTGGCGGTCGCCGTAGCTGGGGCCACCAAGAAATTCTCGTTCGCACCGCCGCAAGCTCCCGACGCAGACCTTCTCATCCTGATCGTCGCTCCGCGAAAGGCCGCCAAGCAGTACCTGAAAGCGCTGGCCGCGCTTAGCGAGCTGCTAGGTGACCCCGCCTATGCCGAGGCCCTTGCGACCGCCGGGTCAACGGAGGAGTTTCTTGGCCTTCTGGCGGGTAAAGATCTGGTTCTGCGACCAGAGCTGCTGGTGCGAGATCTGATGAGCCGTACTGTACGCACCGTCGCGCCGGAGACGCTGCTCTCTGAGACGTTGCGAGTCATGGCTCGTCATTCACGTCGTGCGGTACCGGTTGTGAGCGACAATGGTGAGGTGTTGGGTCTAGTGAACGAGAGCGTCGTGCTCCAGCACTTTCTGCCGCAGATACTGAGCGGCGCAGCCCGCGGCGAGGAGGCGGCGCAGATCGAGGATATCGAGGTCAGGCATGTTATGGAGCGAAGTGTGATGTGCCTCTCCGAGGACCAGCTGATCTCGGATGTGCTGGGAACGATGCTGACGGAGCGGGTGGCCCAGTTCCCGGTGGTTAAGGAGGGGAAGCTGGTCGGGTTCCTTTCGCGGACCGATCTCATCCACAAACTACTTGATCAATCGATATAGAACTTATTATGAGTCTTACACTTGCGATAATCAAACCAGACGCCGTCGAGGCGCGAAAGATCGGCCTCATCCTCGCCAAGTTGGAGGAGGAGGGGTTTCGGATCCGCGCCGCTCGCTACACTCGGCTGAGCGACGAGCAGGCGGGGGAATTCTACGCCGTGCATCGGGAGCGGCCGTTCTATGAGGCGCTCAAGCGGTTCATGACCTCAGGGCCAATTCTGGCTTTGGCTTTAGAGCGAGATGACGCGGTGGCGTATCTGCGTGAAGTGATTGGCGCGACGGATCCGGCTGAGGCGGCGGCGGGGACGGTTCGGGCGTTGTACGCGGAGAACAAGGAGCGCAACGCGATACACGGGTCGGATTCGGACGAGAACGCGTCGATCGAGTTGGGGTTCTTCTTTTCGAAGCAGGAAATTCTCTGGGGGTGAGTCGGCGAGTACGAGTACGATAAAGAGTACGATCCAGGAGTAGGAGTACGAGTACGACGCTAAGGCCTCGTACTCGCACTCGTACTGGTGATGGTGTTCGTACTCGTTTGATGTCGGGGCCCGAAAATACGCCGAAACGGTACGTTGACATAGGTGGGGCCCCCCAATAGACTATGGGCGCCGTGCTAGTAATAGAATTGCGGAGTCTGGACCAGGCCCCGGTGGAGGTCGAGGGCGTGATCGCCGTCGATGATGGGGTGTGGTCCGGCTCTGGCTTGGAATTGGCCGAGCCGCTGAAGGTTCAGGCTCGAGCCGAGGGATCCCCGAACCGGGGCATCTGGGTTCGGGGCTCGCTGTCGGGTCGGTTGCGGACGACTTGTCGCCGATGTTTGGAGCCACTCGAACTCACGATATCGGATGATTTCGAGTTGCTGTTCGACCCGAAGACCTCGGCGGGAGAGGGTGACCTTACACTCTACGGCTTCGACCCGAACGCAGAAGAGCTTGACCTGCGCGCCGCGGTTGGGGAGCGATTCGTTTTGCAGGTGCCCGGATTTCCGGTCTGTCGGGAGGACTGTCCCGGTATCTGCGCTCACTGCGGAGCGAGTCTGAGTCAGGGCGAATGCGAGTGTGGTTCATCGGAGCCTGATCCGCGTTGGGGTCCTTTGCAGGCTCTGAAGAAGAAGATCTAGAGAATCTAGAAGAGGCATAGAGAGAACGATGGCTGTACCGAAGAGACGAACTTCCAAGGCTCGCAAGCGGAAACGCCGCACGCATTTCAAAACCAAGGCGTCGGCGACGCAGGCCTGCCCTCAGTGTGGCGATCCGAAGTTGCCACATCGGATCTGCCCGACGTGCGGTTATTACCGAAACGCTGAAGTCATTCAAGTCGAGACAGAGTACTAGGACTCGTCTAAGCGCCTGACACAGAAGCTCCCACCGGCCATCGCCGTCGGTTGGGAGTTGTCAGTAAGAGCAGCCGCCGGCTCTGGCTTGACTGGAGAGGCACTTTTCGGGTCCCGACGTGAGCGGTTGGGCGCGTCACCCAGGCGGAATGGGTCGACGTGCTCGTCGTTTTTTTGCCGTACGAAGACGCGGAGCCCTCATGCGAATAGCCATCGATGCGATGGGCGGCGATAACGCGCCTGCGGCGCCGGTGCAGGGCGGAATCGAGGCGCTCCAGCATCTCGATGGGGATTTCGAGGTACTGCTGGTGGGCGAGCCCGCGGCGATCGAGCGGGAGTTGGAGGACCAGGTCGTGCCGGGCGGCCGCGTGCGAGTCGTGGCGGCCAGCGAGTCGATCGGGATGGACGAGTCGCCGGTGGAAGCGGTACGACGCAAGACGGACAGTTCTATCGTCCGAGCGGTTCAGATGCAGGCGTCAGGCGAAGCCGATGCCTTCATATCGGCCGGTTCGACCGGCGCGGTACTGGCTGCGTCGATGTTGTTGCTGGGGACGCTTCCCGGAACGAATCGACCGGCGATAGGAGCCATGCTGCCGACGGCCGCGGAGCACCCGACGCTTCTAATCGACGTTGGTGCGAACGCCGACTGCACGCCGGAGCATCTGGAGCAGTTCGCTCACCTGGGGCACATATACGTACGGGACCTGGAGGAGCGACCGGAACCGAGAATCGGGCTGCTGAACATCGGAGGCGAGGCTGGTAAAGGAGACCAGGTGAGCCAGCGCGCGTATCGATTGTTGGAGGGTAGCGGTCTGAACTTCGTCGGGAATGTAGAGGGGCGTGACCTGATCTCGGGCGACCACGATGTCGTCGTTTGCGGCGGTTTCGTCGGCAACGTGGTGTTGAAGTTCTACGAATCGATGGCAGCGCGCGTAGCCCGGTTGGTGAGCGGCGCGCTTGCAGGAACGCAAGCGGCGATCGACTTACACGGCCTGCAGGGCGTGCTGGACTACGCGGACCACGGAGGCGCCCCACTCCTGGGCGTGAACGGTGTGACGATCATCAGTCACGGCGACTCGCCTCCTCGCGCAATCAGGAACGCCGTGCGTGTGGCGGTGAAAGCAGTGGAGAGTGATATGGTGGACCATCTCAGAGTCGAGCTCTTGGGGCTCGCGGGCGCGAGGGCCTAGACGTGGCGCTCGGCACGGTCCGGATGACGTCCCTAGGCATGTGGGCGCCGACCAGGGTGCTCACGAATGCCGACCTGGAACGAATGGTCGACACCACGGACGAATGGATCACCGAACGGACCGGCATCAAGGAGCGTCGTATCGCGGCCGACGACGTGGGGGTTGTGAAGATGGGTCATTATGCTGCCATGGATGCGCTGGAAGATGGCGGCCTGGACCCATCCGACGTCGACGCGATCATCGTTTCCACGGCAACGCCAGACCGATTGCTTCCCGCGACCGCTTGCGATGTTCAGGCTCAGCTGGGTGCAACCAACGCCGTGGCATTTGATGTCTGGGGAGCGTGCAGTGGCTGGTTGTATGCACTCAACATAGGGAGTGCGTTCATCCAGACAGGTCAGGCGAACACGGTATTGTGTATCGCTACCGAGAAGATGAGCAGTATCGTCGACTGGACCGACCGCGCCACATGCGTGCTTTTCGGTGATGCTGCCGGTGCCGCCGTGCTTCAGAAATCCGACGACGAACAACGTGGCATCATTGCCAGCTACATGAGATCGGACGGCAGTCTTGCAGAGCTGCTGTACCGCGCGCCCAGCGGGAGGGATCCGGTCCCAATAGACGTGGCTGAGATCGTAGCTCGGGATGGCCACCTGCGAATGGCGGGGCGCGAAGTGTTCAAGAACGCCGTCCGTTCCATGTGCGAAGCGGTTGATGCCGTCCTCGAGCAAGCGGGTGTTACCAAGGACGAAGTTGATTTGCTGGTTCCTCACCAGGCCAACTACCGAATCATCGAGGCTACCGCCAAGTACGCAGGTGTCCCGATGGATCGCGTTTGGGTAAACGTGAATCGGTACGGCAACACATCGTCTGCCACGATTCCCGTCTCACTCCACGAGGCACGTGCGGAGGGGCGAATCCGGGAAGGTTCGCTGGTACTCATGGTAACCTTTGGCGCTGGGCTCACCTGGGCCGGAACACTGATACGCTGGTAGAGGGGTCGACGGCGTGAGCGATCTGGCAGCACAGTTTCCAGGGCAGGGAAGCCAGCATGTAGGCATGGGGGCGGAACTCGCCCAATCGAGCTCCCGGGCGCGTGAGCTGTTCGAGCGTGCCGACGACGTCCTCGGCATCGCCCTCTCTCGCGTTTGCTGGGAAGGACCCGAGGAAGAGCTCCGGCAGACGGAGAACGCGCAGCCGGCCATCCTGATTCACGCCTTCGCTGCGTGGAGTACGGTGCAGGAGGCCGTCGGTGAGCGCGTTCGTTTTGCTGCCGGCCATTCGTTGGGAGAGTTCACGGCGTACGCCGCCGCCGGCTCGATCACCTTTGACGATGCGGTGCGCCTGGTGCGGCGTCGTGGCGAGCTGATGGCCGCGGCTCGGGAGGGAACGATGTCCGCGGTTGTGGGGCTCGACGCGGCATCGATCGAGGGCGTGTGCGCGGAGGTGAGCGGCGAAGGCGGAGTGGTGGTCGCGGCCAACTACAACTCCCCGCAACAGATCGTGATCTCGGGCGACGTGGAAGCCGTGGGCCGGGCTGGCGAGCTTGCCAAACAGGCGGGCGCGAAGATGGTGAAGCCGCTGTCGGTGAGCGGGGCGTTCCACTCTCCGCTGATGGCCGATGCAGAGGCTGGTTTGAGAGACGCTCTGGAGAGCGTCGAGTTCAAGGACCCGAGGTTTCCAATCGTGGCTAACGCCACGGCGCTGCCGATTACGGATGCGGAGGCGGCGCGCACAACGTTGCTGAGGCAGCTCACGGCTCCGGTGCGCTGGACCGAGAGCGTCCAGATGATAGCGGGGTCGGGAGTGAGCGAGTTCGTCGAGTTCGGACCCGGAAAGGTGCTAACCGGCCTGCTACGGCGCATAGACAAGAAGCTTCAGGGCGCGGAGATCGGAACGCCTGAAGACGTTGAACGACTAATGAAGGCAGGACTTGATGCAGGGACTTGATGGAGCCGTCGCGGTTGTAACCGGAGGATTCCGCGGCATCGGAATGGCGACCGCCAGGCAATTGACGGATGCGGGCGCCAAGCTCGCCCTGCTCGATCTTGACGAGGCCGGCAAGCAGGCCGCGGAGGCTGAGCTACCGGACGCCCGGGGATTCATCTGTGACGTGACCGACCCGACTCAGGTGAGCGATACGGTGAAGGCGATCACATCTGAGGTTGGGCCCATCTCAGTGCTCGTCAACAACGCCGGGGTCACCCGGGACAATCTGCTCCTGCGCATGAAGGACGCGGACTGGGACCTTGTCATGAACGTGAACCTTCGTGGCACGTTCAACATGACGAGAGCCGTCATCCGCGGCATGGTCAAGCAGCGGGGCGGTTCGATCGTCAATCTTGCTTCCGTCGTGGGCGTGATGGGGAATGCGGGCCAGGCGAACTACGCCGCGGCCAAGGCGGGGGTCATCGGCTTCACAAAAGCCGTGGCCAAGGAGCTAGCTCCACGGGGGGTCCGGTCGAACGCGGTCGCTCCCGGCTTCATCGATACGCAGATGACCGCCAAGCTGCCGGAGAAAGCGCGGGAGATGCTGCAGGCGCAGATCCCTATGGAAAAGCTGGGGCAACCGGAGGATGTAGCCAGCGTCATCCGCTTCCTCGCAGGCCCGGAATCGGGCTACATGACAGGCCAGGTGCTTGTTGTGGACGGCGGCATGGTCATGTAATTTCGGGGTTAATCTATTTCAACAGTTCCAGTAGGTTTTAGGGAGAAAAGGTAAAGGAGACTACTCATGGCAGAGATTGAGTCCCGCGTCCGGGATATCATCGTCAACGAACTCGGTGTAGAGCCTTCCAAGGTCACCGCTGAGGCTTCGTTCGTGGAGGATCTCGGCGCCGACTCGCTCGATACGGTCGAGCTCGTGATGGCGTTCGAGGAAGAGTTCGGGATCGAGATCCCGGATGAGGATGCCGAGAAGATGGAGACGGTGGGCGACGCCGTGCGGTATCTCGAGGAGAAGGAAGGGTCGTAAGCGTCCCTATGAGTGCAGAAAAACGAAGAGTCGTATTCACTGGCGCCGGTCTGATCACGGCCGTCGGGAATGATCTATCGAGCTGCTGGGAAGCTCTGCTGTCCGGCGTGAGTGGTGGTGCAACGATAACCGCCTACGACGCGAGCGAGCAGCCCGTGCAGTTCGCGGCGGAAGCAAAGAATTTCGAGCCGACCGAGCACCTGGACCGCAAAGAAGTCAAGCGTACTGACAGGTTCAACCAGTTCGCGCTGGTCGCTGCAGAGCAGGCGATGCAGCAAGCGGGCCTCGGAAGCTCGCCGAGTATCCCGGGTGATCGCTTTGGCGTGATCACCGGTAGCGGGATTGGCGGGATCGGCACGCTCGAGGCGCAGCATATGGTGTACCTGAACAAAGGGCCGGATCGGGTATCGCCGTTCTTTGTGCCGATGTTCATCGCCGACATGGCGCCTGGGCTGATCTCGATGAAGTACGGCGCTAAGGGGCCGAACTACAGCATCCAGTCGGCGTGCGCATCGAGCGCGCACGCGATCGGCAACGCGTTCAAGCTGATCCAGCGGGGCATTGCCGACGTGATCATTTCGGGCGGCACGGAGTCGACGGTTACGCCGCTCACGATGGCGGGCTTCGCTTCGATGAAGGCTCTGTCGTTCCGAAATGACAGTCCGGAGACCGCGAGTCGGCCGTTCGATGCGACGCGGGACGGTTTTGTGTTGGGTGAGGGCGCCGGATTCGTCGTGATGGAAGAGCTGGAGTTTGCCAGGGAACGCGGCGCTCCGATCATCGCGGAGATCGTTGGCTACGGACTGACGGCCGACGCGCATCACATGACGGCGCCGGCTCCGGAAGGCGAAGGCGCGCAGCGCGTGATGAAACTGGCTATCGAGGATGCTGGTGTGCAACCTCAGGACGTCGACTACATCAACGCACACGGAACGTCGACGCCGCTGAACGATCTGAGCGAGACCCAGGCGATCAAGAGAGTCTTTGGTGACCATGCGAACAAGCTGGTCGTCAGCTCGACCAAATCGATGACGGGGCACACGCTTGGGGCCGCCGGAGGTGTCGAAGGGGTGATTTCGGCACTGGTCGTCAGGGAGGGGAAGATCCCGCCGACGATCAACTTCACCGAGGCCGACCCCGAGTGCGACCTCAACTACTCGTTCAACGAGATGACGGAGCGCCCGGTCAAGCTGGCGCTCACCAACTCGTTTGGCTTTGGCGGGCATAACGCCTGTCTGGCGATCAAGCGCTGGGAAGAGTAGGCACACCACAGAAGTCTCGAACGAAGAGACTTCAGACATCGTTGTTCCGTATACAGGGGACGCTCGAGCCTGGAGGGATGCGTAGCTCCTCAGGTTCCGAACTCCCCTGTTACTACAAGGCGACCTGCGGTCAGAGTGATTCTCGCTACTGATCGGAGGTCGTCAGGCCAATCGTCCGAACGGGAACCGCGCATGCCCAGGCTAATAGAAGAACCACTCGCCGTTAAACCCACGGACCCCGCTCTGGAGCCGCTCGCCGAGAAGATCGAGGCGGCGGAGCGACTCTCGGTCGAAGACGGAGTGGCGCTCTTCCGCTCGTCCGACCTCCTTGCCATCGGCGCCATGGCAGACCTGGTCAACAAGCGGAAGAACGGCGACCGGGTGTTCTTCGCAGCCAACCAGCACATCAATCCGACCAACGTCTGCATCCTGAACAAGGTGTGCGTGTTTTGTTCGTACGCCGTGAAGCCGATGGACGAGCGTGCCTACACGATGACGCTGGAAGAGACGCTAGCCGAAGCCGACGGCGCGAGCGAGCGCGGAATCCGCGAGTTCCACATCGTCGGCGGCCTCCACCCGAAACTGCGGCTCGACTACTACCTGGACATGTTCCGTGGGCTCAAGGAGCGGCACCCTGGCGTGCAGGTTAAGGCGCTCACAGCAGTCGAAATCGGGCACCTGGCGCGCATCGAGGGAATCGAGACCGTGGACGTGCTGAAGGCGATGAAGGCATCGGGTGTGGACACCCTTCCGGGCGGTGGAGCCGAGGTCTTCGGCCCGGCGGTGAGGTCGACAATCGCCGATCGCAAGATGGTCGCGGAAGAATGGATTCGCGTCCACCGTGAAGCTCACGAGCTAGGGATCCCCAGCAACTGCACGCTGCTCTACGGTCATGTGGAAACGGACGTGGACCGCGTACAGCGTCTCTCGTTGCTCCGCGAACTGCAGGATGAGACGGGCGGCTTCCTGACCTATATCCCGTTGGCCTATCATCCGGAGAACAACGAACTGGGCGAGCGGATGGGTTGGAACGGTCGACGAACGACCGGGTTCGACGACATCAAGAACCTGGCGGTGGGGCGGCTGTTCCTCGACAACTTCGACCATATCAAGACCCACTGGATCATGGTGACGCCGAAGATCTCTCAGGTGGCGCTGAACTTCGGAGTGGACGATCTGGAGGGTACCGTCGTCCTGGAGAAGATCACCCATGACGCCGGAGCGCAGACACCGATCGGTCTATCGTTCGACGAGATCGTTCGCCTGATCAAGGACACGGGGAAGCGTCCGGTGGAACGCGACTCGCTGTACAACGAAATTCGGGAACTGTGATGGGAGTCGTCGAGGTCGGCCAGGAACTAGGTTTCCCGCGGGGTGAGATCGAGGAGTACCTCGACATCTACCGCAACATGCCGTTGCTCGAGTTGGCAGGGGAGGCGGACCGGATCCGCGCGGCGCGACACCCTGAGGGCCACGTCACGTATATCGTAGACCGGAACATCAACTATACGAACGTCTGCGTCACGGACTGCACGTTCTGCGCTTTCTATCGACGACCCAAGCATGACGAGTCCTACACGCTTTCCTACGAGCAGATCGGCCGAAAGATCGATGAGGCCAAGAAGCTGGGAGCCGTTCAGATCTTGATGCAGGGTGGCCACAACCCCTATCTGCCGCTGGAGTGGTACACGGACCTGCTGCGCCACATAAAAGAAGAGCACCCAATACACGTGCACGCTTTCTCCGCATCGGAGATCGAGATCATCGCCAAGGTCTCGAAGCTCTCGATCGAGGAGACGCTGTTGGCGCTCAAGGAAGCGGGTCTGGACTCGATGCCGGGGGCGGGCGCTGAGATCCTGGTCGATAGCGTGCGCGACCGTATCGCGAAGAAGAAGACGGACACCGCCGGCTGGATCGCCATCCACGAAGTGGCGCACACCCTGGGTATGCTGACGACCGCCACGATGATGTACGGGACCGGCGAGTCGGATGAGGATCGTCTGGAGCACCTTCTGCAACTGAAGGCTCTGCAGGCGCGGACCGGGCGCTTCACAGCCTTCATTCCGTGGTCGCTGCAAGCGCAAGGTACGGAGATGGAGGGGACGCCGGAGGCGACGGCGATGGAGTATCTGCGCCTGGTGGCCCTCTCACGCATCGTGCTGGACAACTTCGACAACCTGCAAGTCTCCTACGTCACGCAGGGTCCCAAGGTCGCCCAGATCGCGCTTCGCTTCGGCTGCAACGATTTCGGGTCACTGATGATCGAGGAGAACGTCGTTTCGGCGACAGGCACCGACTTCATCATGCCGGAGCCCGAGATGCGGCGAATCATCGAGGACGCCGGATTCATCCCCAAGCAACGCTACCAGGATTACACTCTTGTCGAAGACGACCCGGAGCGAGCGAGAAGCTACGGTCTCGTACTGACTTGACCTGAAAAGCGCTTCGGTGCCAATCCGGGCCTCTTCTCGAGCCGGGCAGATCTGTGATGGCTGACCGGGTGACGACGTCGGTCAGGATGGCATACGACCAAGGGGGGGAGCGGGACGCTAATCATCGCTTTACGGCGCCCGGTGACGGATCGTTGACCCAGGTCGCCAACCCCCCTTGGCGTTATCGTCTCGCGAATGGGCGACGGCTTGCAGGAGCCGCATTCATACCACAAACAATTCAACTCGCCACGGGTTCCCGGCGCGGGTTCCTCTCGGGTAGAGGCTTGTTCTGGGGAGCGGGCGGGGTTATTACCGAAAGCGGAATCCCTGATGTGACCTGGGGTTACAGACCAGGTCGTCCCAACGAGAGTGGAAGTGTGTAGATGCGGGTTGGAATCGGATTCGACATCCACAGCTTCGATGACAACCGCCGTCTCATACTCGGCGGGGTCGAGTTCGCCGGTGTGCCAGGCCTGGCCGGTCACAGCGACGCCGACGTTCTGACGCATGCGATCATCGATGCGCTGTTGGGCGCCGCCGGCCTGGGCGACATCGGCCAGCACTTTCCCGACACGGACGAGCGGTGGCGTGACGTTTCTTCGTTGGAGATGCTCGCTCAGGTGCTTCGTCTGCTGGAGGCGGAGAACTACCAACCGGTCAATATCGATGTGGCCCTGGTCGCCGAGCAGCCCCGCATCGCTCCCCAGGTCGAGGAGATGCGTCGCAAGCTCGCCGACACGATAGGTGTTTCTCCCGGTCAAGTGTCCATCAAAGCCACGACGGCGGAGGGGCTCGGAGCCCTGGGACGAGCCGAGGGGATAGCCGCCTGGGCGGTCTCCCTCATCGACCGGGTCCGCGAACCGGATTTCCCACGAGGGGCCGACAGTGCCTGATGGCCTGCTCCTGGGGCTGGCGCTCAATGCCCCGGGTGAATGGCTCCAGCTCCCCGAGATCGAACGGTTCTTCCAGAGCCTGAGCACGGTGGCGCCGCGCTGGATCTATCTGGCTGCGGCGATCGGGGTGGCGCTGGAGAACTTCTTTCCTCCGATCCCCGCCGATACGTTCGTCGTACTGGGGGCTTTTCTAAGCGCTCAGGGTCAGGTCACCGGGACCGGGATCTTCCTCGCGACCTGGAGCTCCAATACGGCCACGGCGTTACTGGCCTACGGCGTCGCCCGTCGGTGGGGAAGGAGCGTGGTGGGAACGCGAGCCGGCCGCTGGCTGCTGCGGCCGCGGCAGCTGGAACGCCTAGCCGCCTTGTATAACGCGCACGGAAGCAAGATCATCTTCGTCAGCCGGTTTCTGCCGGCGTTTCGGTCATTGGTACCCATCTTTGCTGGCATAAGCCATCTGCCGCTGTGGCGCGTGACCATCCCCGTGGCGCTGGCGTCAGCGATTTGGTACGGCGTTCTGGTGTACGCTGGCACCATGCTCGGCAACAATTGGGAAGCGATCTTGAGCGCACTGGAGAGCGTCAACCTCTTGCTGCTTGGCTTCGCCTCGGTTTTGGGGATCGTCCTGGCCGTGGTCTGGTGGAAAACCCGGCACTATTCGACAGAGACCGAAAGGCCGGAGTAAGGTATAGGTGATGGAGGAGACGGCTCAACGCTTTTACAGTGAGCGATTCGAAGACTATCTGCGCTTCGAGCGGGGGCTGTCCGCGACGACGGCGGATGCCTACGCGGCCGATCTGGCCCAGTTCATCGGATTCTTGGAGGACAACGGGTTCGAGTCTCCCGGACCGGTGAGCGTGGCTGATTTGCGAGAGTATGTCTATCAGCTGAAAGAGTCCGGTAGAGCACCCGCCAGCATCCGGCGGAAGATCTCATCTTTACGCAGCTACTTCGGCTTTCTACTCGCCGAAGGGTTGATTGATCGTGATCCCAGCGAGCTTCTCGAGGGGCCGAAGACAGGACGAACGCTACCGACCGTTCTGACGCGGAACGAGGTGGAAGCGCTGCTCGAAGATGCGGACGTGAGAGATCCGCTTGGGCTGCGAGATCGAGCGATCCTCGAGTTGATGTACGCGACGGGAGTCAGAATCTCCGAGCTGGTAAACTTGCGCGTTCGGGATCTCGATCTGGAGGAGCGGCTGGTACGCGTTGTGGGCAAGGGATCGAAGGAGCGGATCGTTCCCTTTGGAGGGGTAGCGCTGGACGCGGTTAGCACGTACCTGAATGAGTCGCGACCAACTCTGGCGCAGGCCAGCGGACGGACCGCCGGTGGGACCCTGTTTCTGGGGCGACGCGGGAGATCGCTGACGCGAAAAGGCGCGTGGGATATCGTACGCCGCCACGTGCTATCGGCGGGAATCCAGAAGCGCGTGACTCCGCACACGCTTCGCCATACTTTTGCGACTCATCTGTTGCAGGGCGGGGCGGATATTGCGGCCGTGCAGGAGATGCTCGGCCATGCGGATATCTCGACGACCCAGATCTACACGCACCTTGATCGGAGCTATCTGAGCGAAGTGCACCAACAGTATCATCCACGTGCTTAGAGCGAACCTGAGATCGATGCGGACAAACCAAATTTTTCCAAATACTTACAATAGAGCATCCAGGGTTAACTTGAGGTGCTGGAAACACTTGTTTGTCGCTCTCGCCGCCGTCATGTTGCTCGCCGGCTCGGCTTTCGGGCAGCAGGTTTCCTTCAGGAAAGGCTCCGGCGGAATGTCCCAGGCCGACGCGGTGCTGCGCCAGGTGCTGGAGCGGGGTCGCTATACGGTACTCGACCGGGACACGGTGCTGGCGGCGGGAGAAGTGATCGCGGGCGACGTCATTCTGTTGGCGGCCTCGCTGCGTGTCGAGGGTCGAATTGGCGGGGACCTCGTAGGTGTTCAGAGCGATGTCTTCGCCCGGCCGGGGGGCATCATTGAGGGCACGGTGGTCGTGATGGGGGGCGGGTTTTACGGCTCCTCTCTAGCCGAGTTGGGAGAGCGCCCGATCAGCGCTTCGACCTACGCGTACAGCGTGGAGCGGCGAGGGGACGGGAGCTACCTGATCGTTGCACCGGGTTCTCGGGCGCGTGTGGCGCTACCGGGGCTGTATGGCTTGTTGATACCGCTCTATGACCGAGTCAACGCGGTGACGATCGCAGCTGGCGTCGACTTCCAGCGAGGCGGCCACAACTGGCTGCCCAACATGAAGCTCAGGGCGCGCTACCGCACAGTGCGAAAGACGTTCGACGGTGACCTGCAGCTGCAGTGGCCATTCGGCGCGCACGCCTTCACGGTCATGGGGGGCAGGACCGTTCGATCGAACGATCGGTGGATCAACGGCGATGTCGAGAACTCGGTCTACGCCATCGTGGGGGCAGTGGACACGCGGAACTACTACGACGCCTACTTCACCGATGCGGCGTTACGTCTCTCCTTCGGAAGTCGTACGGTTTGGAGCAACGACTTCGTCGCCCTCTGGGAGCAGACGCGCCCGTTGGACAACCGGGATCCGTGGTCGCTCTTCGATGCGCGGGCTGGCGGTTTTCAGCCCAACCTACCCGTGGTTGATGCCGACATCGTCAGCTTCGCTTACGTGGGTACGCTCAGCGTGTGGACCGGAAGTCGGGCTCAGCTGGATATGGAGCTCGATTTCGAGATCGCCGATGAAGACGTGGCGGGCGATCTGTCTTTCACCCTCCTGGGAGGTGCGGTTCGCGCCGATCTGGCCACTCTGGGCGATCAAACGCTCCTCCTCGAAGGCCGGGGCCAGGTTCCGGTCTCGGACGATGCTCCGACCCAGCGCTGGAGGGCTCTGGGCGCCTGGGGAACTTTGCCGACCCTGATCCCCACCGGGCGCGTCGGCGACCGAATGTGGTGGGTGGGGGCGACCTACAACGTCCCCGTAGGCCCGACGATCGGCCGTCTTGGGCGTATCGTCAGTTGGGTTCAGTACGCTGCGGGCAACGCCTGGAGCGATATCGGACCTCGGCCGTCCACCGTCCACGACATAGGCCTCGGAGTCACATTTGCCGGCCTCTCAGTGGCCGTCTATACGGCTCCCAGCGACGATTTCCACACCGTCCTATCCGTCGGCTTCCGGGCCCGCCGATGGCCTGCCTCAGGGCCGTAACGGCCAGTTTTGACAAAGATTTAGTGGCTTGTTATCATAATGGCGTGAAAATTGCTTAGAGGCACGCCTTCTTCCGGCGGAGCCCCAGTAGGTGAGGGCTCCAACAATGGGGTCCTGGGTGTTATCCCCGCCCGCCTGGCCTCCAGCAGGTTACGTCGTAAACCGCTGATTTCGATTGCCGGGCGGCCCCTGATCGAATGGGTCTGGCGCCGAATGCGGCAGTTGGAAGTGGTGGAGGCGTTGGTGGTGGCGGCGGATTCACCGGAGGTCGTCGAAGTCGTCGAGAGTTTTGGCGGTCGAGCGGTGATGACGCAGGAGGGTCACGCCTCGGGCACGGATCGAGTGGCCGAGGTGGCGGGACGGCAAGAGTTTTCGGGATTCGACTGGGTGGTGAATCTCCAAGGCGATGAGCCGTTCCTGCCGGAAGGCGCCGCCGAAGAGGCGGTGCGGCTCGCGCAGTCGGGCTGGGATGTGGGGACGGCAGCCGTTCACGTGGAGAGCGCCAGAGAGTGGCGCGATCCGTCGACGGTGAAGGTGGTCACCGACGACGAAGGAAGCGCGCTGTATTTCAGTCGGGCACCGATTCCGCATTCCGGGGGTACTGACGGCGGGTCCGATCCAACAGTAGTTGGTGGTGCGTTGCGTCACATCGGCGTCTACGCGTTCACGCGGGAAGCGTTGATGAGGGCGACGGCGCTTCCGAGGCACCCGTTAGAGGAACGGGAGCGCCTCGAGCAGTTGCGCTGGCTTGCCGGCGGTTTGCGAATCGGCGTGGCGGTTGTGCACGGCGGAGGCCCCGGGATAGACACGGAGGACGATCTGTTGCGCGCAGAGACGATCTTGGGAGGGAGGAGAGATTCGACATGAGTGAGCGTTCCGGGCCTGCCAAGATGATCTTCATCACCGGCGGCGTTGTCTCCTCTCTTGGGAAGGGGATCGCCGCCGCGTCTCTTGGTAGATTGCTGGTCGAGCGAGGGCTCGCAGTCACCATCCAGAAGCTTGATCCCTATATCAATGTCGACCCGGGCACGCTGTCGCCGTTCCAGCACGGAGAGGTCTACGTCACGGACGACGGAGCTGAGACGGATCTCGACCTGGGTCACTACGAGCGATTTGTCGAGGAGTCGCTCTCCCAGGCGAACAACATCACGACGGGTCGGATCTACCAGGACGTCATCACGAAGGAGCGCCGCGGCGAGTATCTGGGATCGACGGTGCAGGTCATTCCACATATCACGGACGAGATCAAGGCGGCGGTTCGACGATTAACACCCAACCACGACGTCGTAATCGCCGAGATCGGCGGCACGGTCGGTGACATCGAGTCTCAGCCGTTCCTGGAAGCGATCAGACAGCTGCGAAGCGATCTGGGTCCCGATCATACGCTGTTCGTGCACGTCACGCTGATTCCGTATCTGCAGGCGGCGGGTGAGCTAAAGACCAAACCGACCCAGCACTCGGTCCGGGAGCTGATGGAGATCGGGATCATGCCCGATATCCTGATCTGCCGGACGGAGCACGATCTCACCGAGGAGATGCGTCGGAAGGTCGCTCTGTTTTGCAACGTTAGGACGGAGGCGGTGATCGAGGCGAAGGACGCGACGACGATCTATGAAGTACCGCTCATTTTCAACGAACAAGGTCTCGACCGACTGGTTGTCGAGCGCCTGAAGCTCGACGTGCCGGAGCCCGATCTCACGGCCTGGCGGGCCGTCGTCGAGCGGGTCAAGAACCCAAAGCAGGGCACGGTCGACGTCGCCGTAGTCGGCAAGTACACGGAGCTGGTTGACTCCTACAAGTCGATACAGCAGGCGCTGATTCACGGCGGCATCGCGAACGACGTTCGCGTCCGCATCGGCTGGCTCTCCTCGGAAGACATCAACGGACCCGAAGACGCGAACCGACTGGCCGACTACGACGCTCTGCTGGTGCCGGGTGGCTTCGGCGTGCGCGGCGTGGAAGGGATGGTCCGGGCGATTCAGTGGGCGCGAGAGAACGATCTGCCGTTCTTTGGAATCTGTCTGGGGCTACAGTCCGCCGTGATCGAGTTCGCGCGCAATGTCTGCAACCTGGGAGAATCACATTCCCGCGAGTTCGAGCCGGAGTGCGCCGACCCCGTCGTGTCGCTGATGGACTCCCAGCGGAAGGTGACCGACATGGGCGGCACCATGCGATTGGGCGCCTATCCATGCGTTCTGCAGTCAGGCACCCGGACGGCCGCGATCTACGGAACCGAACAGATCAGCGAGCGGCATCGCCACCGCTACGAGGTGAACAACGAGTACCGCGGAGTATTCGGGAAGCACGGGATGGCGATGGCCGGCCTCTCGCCGGATGGAATGTTGGTGGAGATCATCGAGCTGCCCGAACACCCGTGGTACTTGGCGACTCAGTTTCATCCGGAGCTCAAGTCGAGACCGGCGCACCCCCACCCGCTCTTCGCTTCATTCATCGAGGCCGCGATGCGGCGCCGCGGCGCCCGGGGCGCCGACGAGAAGCAGGCAGTCGGCGTCGGAGAGTGAGGGAGTGCTAACGGATGGGAGACCTTTCGTCACTATTCAGCCCGCATGGCGGTTTCTTCCTCATCGCCGGTCCGTGTGTCCTCGAGGACGAGGGTACGAATCTGACCGTTGCAGAAGAGGTCGCGCGCGCCGGCGAAAAGTTCTCCATCCCGGTGATCTTCAAGGCCTCGTTCGACAAGGCGAACCGTAGCAGTCTCGGCTCACCCCGCGGTCCGGGACTCGAAGATGGACTTCGCCAGCTGCAGAAAGTGAAGTCGGAGACCGGTCTGCCGGTCACCACCGACATTCACGAAGTGGAACAGGCTCAGGTTGCCGCATCGGCTGTCGATGTCCTCCAAATCCCCGCCTTCCTGTGCCGACAGACCGACCTGGTCGCTGCTGCTGCGGCGACGGGCCGGCCAGTGAATCTCAAGAAAGGCCAATGGATGGCGCCACAGGACATGGCGAACCAGGTGGATAAGGCGCGGGGCAGCGGGGCGCGGGCGATCGCCGTGACGGAGCGGGGAACCGCGTTCGGCTACCACAACCTGGTGGTCGATATGCGCTCGTTCTCCATCCTCAAGGAGTCGTGCGGTTGTCCCGCCATCTTCGACGCGAGCCACTCGGTGCAGCTACCCGGCGGCGCGGGCTCGCGCAGCGGCGGACAACCCCAGCACATCGCTACGCTGGTCGGGGCGGCCGTAGCCGCGGGTTGCGACGGATTGTTCATCGAGGTCCACCCGGAGCCCGGCCGCGCCCTGTCCGATGCGGCGAGCATGCTGAAGCTGTCCGCTTTGGAAGGCGTGATCGAGCGGGCGCTGGCGGTGCGTGATGCCGTAGGCAGGGGCTCGCATGTCTGATCGAGGAGAGATACCGGCCGACCTGGCAGCGGCGGTGAAGCTGGTGGTCCTGGACGTTGATGGGGTGATGACGGACGGCGGCGTCTACTACGGTGAAACGGCGTCGGGTGAGAGCATCGAGTTGAAGAGGTTCGATATCACCGATGGGCTTGGCGTGAAGCTCTTGCAGAAGGCGGGAGTCGACGTGGCGATCGTTACCGGACGTCGCTCGCAGATCGTTGAGCGGCGGGGGCGTGAACTTGGCATCGAAGAGGTACACCAGGACCCAGCGGCGGAGAAGCTACCGATAGTGAGCGACATGCTAGAGCGGCGCCAGTTGGGCTGGGAGGCGGTAGCCTTTGTCTCCGACGACCTGGCCGACATCCCGGTACTGCGACGCTGCGCTCTGCCCGTAGCCGTGGCCAATGCGGTGCCCGAAGTGGTCGCGATGGCTCGTTGGCGGACGAGTCGGCCGGGTGGGTCGGGAGCCGTGCGTGAGTTCAGCGAGGCGTTGCTGAAAGCGCGGGGCGATTGGGAGGCTGTTGTCGGCGCCTACCTCGCGGAGCGAGGGGACGGGTGAGATGGACCGACGCGAAGTGATCGAAGCCGGGCGTCGGGTGGTCCGACTCGAGGCGGAGGCAGTGAGCCGCCTGGAGGATCGCATCGACGATAATTTCGCCAGGGCCGTCGACCTGCTGGTCGATTTGAAGGGGCGGGCGATCGTTTCGGGCGTCGGTAAGTCGGGGATCATCGCTCGCAAGATCGCCGGCACGCTCACGTCCACCGGAACGCCGGCGCTTTTCCTGCACCCGGTGGAGGGGTTGCACGGTGATCTGGGCGTGGTGCTTCGGGACGATCTGCTGATCCTGATCTCGAAGAGCGGCGAATCGGAGGAACTGCACGATCTGGTGACGGTCGTGAAACGCCTGGGTGTGCCGATCATCGCTTTCACGGGTAGTAAGGTTACGACCCTGGCCGAACGGGCCGACGTGGTGCTGGATGTGGGTGTGAAGGAAGAGGCGTGCCCGCACGACCTGGCGCCAACCGCGAGCACGACGGCGGCGTTGGCGATGGGGGATGCGCTGGCGGTGGCGGCGCTCATCAAGAAGGGGTTCAGCTCTGAAGACTTCGCCACGCTCCATCCCGGCGGGTCGTTGGGCCGCCAGTTACTGCGCGTAACGGACGTGATGACAACCGGCTCAGACAAGGTCCCGTCGCTGACAAAGGATGCGACGTTGAGGGAGGCGATGCTGGAAATCGCTTTCAAACGAGGCACGGTCCCGGTCCTCGATGGGGAGCAGCGGATCATCGGCGTCATCACGGCTGGAGATCTGACACGATTCGTCGATAGCAAGGAAGAGTTCTTCCACCGCCCGGTGTATGAAGCGATGAACGAGAGCCCGAAGACGATCAGCGGGGACACGCTTGCCGCGGAGGCTCTCTTCCTGATGGAGAAACACGGCATCATGGCGCTCCCCGTGTGCGATGACGAGCGTCGCCTGGTTGGGATCGTTCACCTGCACGATCTGATGCGAGCCAGAGTGGTCTAGCAAGATGAAGACAACCGCGTCTCCGATTATCCTCCTCGCCATCGCCTGCGCCTCCTGCGGCGAAAGCGGTGAAGCGCCGCTGGTTGCAGAGGAGATCCTTCAACTGAATTCGCGGGCGAACCGTGTTGCCATGGGGTTGGAGCACTACGTGGCGTCGGAGGGCATCCGCCGCGCTCGCATCTACGCCGACACCGCGTTCTTCATCGAGGATGTAGCGACGGTGGAGCTGCGGCAGATGGAGGTCGTGTTCTACGACGATTTCGGCTACGAGACGACGGTGCTGACAGCTCGTGAGGGCACCTACGACTGGGACTCGGGAGACATGACCGCGGCGCACGACGTCGTGATCATCAAGCGACAGGAAGATGAGCGGATCGAGTCGGAGGAGATGTTCTACGACAGGGCCGGCGACCGAATCTGGAGCGACACCCACACGACGATGTACAAAGCGGATGGCACCGTCATCGAAGGCACTTCGTTCGTGTCCGATTCGGGGATGGAGGATGTCGCGTTGACCGAGCCGCGCATCCTGAGGCGCAGTACGGATAATCCGCCTGAGTAATGGGATGCGTCGGATCCTCATCGCCGGTCTGTTGGCCGCAACGGCGGCCACATCGCTGCCCGACAGCGGGCAGCAGCAGCAGGATTGCGATCTGGAGGTCGTCCGGACGCCCGGCTCCGAGGGACGGATGGTGACGCTGGAGGACGGGGAGGTGCGCATCGATCAGTGGAACGGCGTCGAGGCGGTGTGCGGTGATCGACGGCTGATCGCCGACAGCGCCAGCTACTACCAGAACGCCGAGGTGCTGTACCTGCATGGCAACATGGTGTACACGGATAGCGAGCGACGCTTGGAATCCGAGCGCGGAACCTACTACGAGCAGCAGGCGATGTTCCGAGCGGAGGGCAACGTCCGTTTGACCAACAACGATGGCCGCTCGACGCTGACAGGCCCCGTCCTCGATTACTTCCCGACGACGGCGCTTCGACCCGTTGAGCGGATGTTCGCGTCTGGCCGACCTCACCTGAAGTTCTACCCGGAAGAGCCGGGACCCGGGTCGTTTCCGTTCGATGTCGATGCCGATCGACTCCATATCTACGGTGAGTCGGTTCTGGCAGGCGCGGGAGATGTGGTTGTGGAGCGAACTGATCTGACGGCGACGGGCGACTCGTTGGATCTGGATTTGACGGCCGGTTATCTGTGGATGTTCGGTGAGCCGGTGGTGACGGCCGGGCAGATGGTTCTGGAGGGCGACACGGTTCTGGCTCTGATGGAGGAGCGCCAGATCAGTGAGATTCAGGCCTGGCCGAACGCCACGGCGACCGGCTCGGAGCTGATGCTGGAAGCGCCTTCTCTCCGGCTGTTCGTGGGCGACGAGGATATCGAGCGCGTCGTCGCGTCGGCGGGCGACCCGGAGCGGACCGGCGTCGTCGATACCCTGCCAAGGGATCCTTGGGCGCGCGGCGAGTCCCAGGACTACTCGCTAGTGGCGGATTCGATGGACATCCTGCGGCCAGGTGGAGTGTTGGATAGGGTGATCGCCGTCCAGCGTGCGCGGGCGGTGAGCCTGAAGGAGCATGTCCCCGGCGGGGGACTCCTGTACAGTGATTGGCTGGAGGGCGACACCATCACGGCGTTCTTCACGATGCCGACTGCGTCGCCAGACTCCATTCCGCTGCCTTCTCAAGACCCACAGCTTACGCGGCTGGAGGCGGCGGGCGGCGAGGGTGATGCGCGAACCCTCTATTACCTGGCGGGCTTGGAGAGCAACGGAGAGAGCGGCCAGCCATCGCCAAACTACATCATCGGGAAGCAGGTGATCCTGCTACTCGAGGCGGGAGAGGTCAAGGAGGCGCAGGTCATCGGTCCAGCGCTCGGTCTCTACCTGGAGCCGATCCCAGTGTCGCCTGACGACACCTTACAGGCGGATACGACGGGACTGGATACGATCCCCCGGGCCGTCATCGAAGCGATGGAAGATTCGGCCCGGGCTCCCCGGGACACGACGGACACGACCGGCGTTGGAGGCGCGAATCGATGAGTGGCGCCGCCGATCTAAGGGACTTCGTGCAAAGGCTAGCGTCTCGGGAAGCGCCCGTCCTCATCGCTCTGCGCGAGATGGTCATGCAAGCGGATGAGCAGGGTCAAGTCGCACGCACGATCCTGGTCGAAGATTTCCGAGAGGCGTATCTGGCGCGCTACGCTGCAGTGACCCGCGCCGGGTCCGCACAGAGCCGGCGGCTGTTCGAGATCCGTCAGATGACCACCGAGGAAGTGGACAGCTATCTGGGCGATCAGATTGCGCGGCTCGAGGCGGAGGGCCTGCTCGTCGAAGAGGGCGACCCCGCTGAACCACAGGTAACGATTGCGGCCACCGTGTGGAACGACATCGGCACGGATCGGGGAGGCTTTAGTCAGCTTCTCGATCTGGAGATCGAACGCCGACTGACGGAGTCCGAGGAGGCGCCCTCGGAAGCAGCTGCGATCGAAAACGGCAGCATGATCACGACGCGCGGGTTGGTGAAGATCTACAAGCGCCGACGTGTGGTTGACGATGTCGATATCGAGCTGCGACAGGGGGAGATCGTCGGACTTTTGGGGCCGAACGGGGCGGGGAAGACGACGACGTTCTACATGATAGTCGGGCTAGTAGCGCCGGATGCGGGTGAGGTGAAGATCGATGAGCGGCGGCTGCACCGGATCCCCATGTACAAGCGTGCTCACCTGGGCATCGGATATCTTTCGCAGGAGCCGTCCGTGTTCCGACGCCTCTCGGTCGAGCAAAACATCATGGCGATCCTGGAGACGCTGCCGATCTCGAACGATGAGCGTAAAGAGCGCTTGGAATTGCTGCTCGATGAGTTGGGCATCAAGCATCTCCGTAAGAACAAGGCTTACTCGCTGTCCGGCGGCGAGCGTCGCCGTCTCGAAATAACTCGAGCGCTGGTTACGGACCCGAAGTTCATGTTGCTGGATGAGCCGTTTGCGGGCGTCGATCCGATTGCGGTGGACGACATCCAGCGCATCGTGGCGGATCTCAAGCACCGCGGGTTGGGGGTGCTGATCACCGACCACAATGTTCGCGAAACACTCACGATAACCGATCGCGCCTACATCATGTTCGATGGGAAGATCCACATCGAGGGCACGTCGGAAGAGTTGGTTAACGATCCGCAGGCGCGGAAGCTATATTTAGGTGAGGATTTCCGCCTGTAGGGAGAGGGAACGGCTATGAAAGTCGGCCTACAGCAAAGCGTAAGACTGGGACAGGAGCTGAGGATCAATCCACGCCTCTACCAGGCGATGGATCTCCTCTACATGCCGCTCCTTGACCTTCAGCAGCACCTCAAGCAGGAGCTTGTCCACAACCCGTTCCTCGAGCTTGTCGAGCCCAGCGACGACCCGGTCGACGAGAACGCCGATGACGCGAAAGAGGACGAGAACGAGGTCGATTGGGAGGATATCCTGCTCGACGGGTTCGAGACCGGCGGCCGGCGCGAGGAATACGAAGAGCGGGAGTACTTCGAGCCCACAGCCGTAGCGACCCGGGACCTCTACGACCACCTGCGCGACCAGATCTACCTGTTGCGGTTGGAGCCGCGACAGATCGTGGTAGCCGAGGAGATCATCGGGAATATCGACGACACCGGCTTTCTAACGTGCCCGCTCGAGCAAGTCGTCGAGTCGCTGAACGCGTTTCTGGAGAGCGCTGAAGCGAAGGCGGGCGGATTCGAGGAAGAAGAGCCGTTCACGCTGGAAGAGATCGAAGGCATCCTCATTGTGATCCAGAATCTCGACCCTGCCGGCATCGGCGCTCGCGACTTGAGGGAATGCCTGCTGCTTCAGCTCGGGGAGAACGGGATGGAGAGCAGCCTGGTCTTCGACATCGTCGATAAACACTTCGAGCGGCTGGTCAACCATCGTTGGGCCGAGATCTCGAAAGAGCTGGGGGTCAGCCCGCAAGAAGTGCAGTCAGCGGCCGACGAGATCTCCAAGCTGGACCCGAAGCCGGGCCTTCAGTACGCCGGCGGCGAGGGGAACTACATCATCCCCGACCTGGTGGTCGAGAAGATCGATACCGACTACATCGTCTTCCACAACGATACGGCTCTGCCGCGACTCAGGCTCTCGCGCTCGTACCGCGAGGTGGCTCAGGATAAGTCCAAGTTCAAAGGCGACAACAAAGAGTTCATCTCGAACAAGCTTAACAACGCCAACTGGATGCTGCAGGCGATCGAGCAGCGCCGGCAGACGATGTTGAAGGTGATGAACTTCATAGTCGATCGGCAGCGAGACTTCTTCGAAGAAGGCGTCGAGCACCTGCGGCCGTTAACGCTCCGCGAGGTGGCCGAGGTCATCAACATGCACGAGTCGACGGTCTCGCGAGTCACCAACCAGAAATACGTTCAGACGCCACGCGGGGTGTTCCCGCTCAAGTTCTTCTTCTCGAGCGGGCTTTCGACGGACTCGGGCGAAGACGTCTCGGCGCGCGGCATCAAAGCGCGGATCCAGAAGCTGGTCGGCGATGAGGATGCAAAGAAGCCGCTCACCGACCAGGCGATCGTGGATATCCTGAAGCGTGAAGGGATCAACATCGCGAGGCGGACGGTGGCCAAGTACCGCGACCAGCTTGGCATACTCTCCGCGCGCATGCGCAAACGCGTATGAGTCAGGCCGTCGCCCCACAAGAGGAACGGACTCCCCAAACCCAGGTCGACCCGGGCCTGGCGGCGAGTTTTTCCGTAGTCATACCGGCCCTCAACGAGAGCGCGAACGTTCCCGACCTGTTCCGCGAGCTCGAGCAGACGTTCGAGCGGTACGGTCTCGACGGCGAAGTGATCCTCGTCGATGATGGCTCGACGGACGATACGGCTGAGGCGGCAGAGCGGGAGTCGACGCGCTTGAGACGTTTCAAGCTCGAGCGACACCGGCGCAACCTCGGCAAGACGGAAGCTCTGGTCACCGGAGTGCGCGCCGCGGAGACGGATTGGATCGTTCTCTTCGACGCCGATCTACAACACGGCACCGACGACATCGCCAGGCTGTTGGCCGAGGCCGGGCAAGGGTACGATATCGTCTGCGGTCGCAAAGTCGGGAAGTACGAGAAGCGGTTCGTATCAGGAATTTACAACTGGCTGTCTCGCGTTGCGTTCAAGGTCCCGGTCAAGGATCTGAACTCGATCAAGATCTTCCGCAAGGAGGTTCTGGACGACATCCACCTTCGACACGACTGGCACCGCTTCTTCGTCGTGCTCGCGCACTCGAAGGGGTACCGAGTCGGCGAGATCGATGTAGAGCTGTTCCCGCGCCGCAAAGGCGAGACAAAGTATGGCGGCTCGGGGCGCGTTGCCGTCGGTCTTTTGGACCTGGTCTCCGTCTGGTTCCTGCTACTGTTCAGCCGCAAGCCGATGATGCTGTTCGGCTTCACCGGCCTGGTGCTGGTGGGTCTGGCCCTGGCGGTCGGTGTCACGGCCATCGTGTTGCGGGTGATGGGGATGGGGTTTCGCCCGCTACTCACGCTGGTATTGCTGCTAGCGGTGATGGGTGTCTCGCTGTTCGGGTTCGGCCTCATCGCCGAGTTGATCGCCACACTGCGGGCCGAGCTCGATGATCTCAGGGAGTCGCTGCGCGGTCGTCGCTAGACGCGCACAAGAGGGGCATGGGAGAATCGGTGGCGGGTGAGGGAGAGCGGGCGCGACGCCTTTCCAGAACGCAGGTCGTTTGGGCGGTTTTAGTCGCCTCGCTGCTGGCGCATGCGGTGCTGGCGGCTTTTTTGTTCGACCCCAAGCCTTTTGTCGGCGGCGATAACGCTTCGTACATGATCCTGGCGGAGTCGATCGAGTCTGGCCAGGGCTACCGCGACCTCTTCCACCCCGATTCGCCGCGCAACAGCGAGTTCCCACCGTTCTATCCGACCCTGCTCGCGCTAGCCGGGCTCTTCGGCGGCGGCTTGTTCGCTTTCAAGGTCCTGTCCGCACTGTTCACGACGACGTCGGTGCTGTTTCTCTTCTTGCTTGGGCGGAGACGGTTGGGCGATGAAGGCGGGCTGGCAATTGCGGCGGCTTTCGCGTTCAACCCGGTCCTCCTCTACTACTCCCACTGGGTGCTAACCGAGGCGCCGTTCGTGCTCTTGATGCTGATCGCGTTGTGGGCGGCCGAGCGGTTGACGGTGTCGCAGCGCTCGGTAGCGGTCGTGGCGGTGGCGGCGATCATCGGTTTCTTGACCGACGCCGCGGGATTGACCCTCGTCCTCGCTGTTCTGGTCGCTCTGGGCTGGCGACGGCGCGGCAAAGACCTCGCGGCCATCGCTTCGGCGGCCTTCGTGGTGGTGGGAGGTTGGTGGCTTTGGGGTTGGTTGAACGCCGCGCAAGCCGCTGACATCTATCCCGGCAATTTCCTGCTATTGGACCCGTACGATCCCGGAGCCGGATACGTTGGCCCCGGGGCGCTCGTGGCGCGTCTGGTGAACAACATGCGCGTCTATGCCGTCGACGTACTGCCGGAGACGCTGTCCGGGGTCGGACCCGGCGGCGGGGTCAACATCATCGCCATCATGCTCGCGCTGATCCTGATCGCGCTGGCGCTTGTTGCCCTGGTGAGGGGGATTCGAAAGGCCTTCATATTGGAGTTGTATGCCGTCTTCTACGCTGTGCTGATCATAGCCTACCCTCAGGTGTGGGCTAACCGGGCGGCGCTTTTGCCGTTGCTGCCCTTGATCTTGCTTCTGGCGGCGTCTGGAGTGGTGTGGTGTTTCGAATTCGTGCGCACGAGGCAGCCGACCTGGGTACTGCCGGCAATCGGAGTGGTGCTGGTGTTGCTGACGGTTCCGGACAACGTGCGTCGCATCGTATTCAACCAACGCTGCATGGCGTTCTATCGGCAAGGTGATGATCTGTCATGCTATCCGCCGCCGTGGCGCGCGTTCGCGCTGAGCGGCGAGTGGGTCCGGCATAACTCGTTTGCTGATGCGGTAGTCGTGAGCTCAGAGCCGCGCCTTTACTACCTCTTTTCGGAACGCGTCGGTCGGAAGATCCCAAGCACGGTCAACGACGGAGAGATGCTGGCGTTCTTCGACGAAATCGGGGCGGATTACGTGACGGCGGATGCCGTCAGCCCGGCGACCTCGCGCTACTTGATTCCGGTTCTTCGCAGTCGAAACGAATTCTTCCAAATCGTACACTCTGTTGGCGAAGGAGCGACGGCCGCCTACGTACTGCGGTACGATGAGACCGGGACGTCGGGAATCGCAGACGAGGGAGGGGGCTGATCGTGGGCGAACCGAGCGTGCTCGTCCTGATCGGGACGCGCCCGGAGGCTATCAAGCTGGCCCCGGTCGCCCGAGCGCTTCGCGAGCGCGAGGAGTCATTGCGCCTCCATATCGTATCGACGGGTCAACACGATGATCTTCTCGATGATGCGTTGGCCAGCCTGGACATGCGTGTCGACGAGAACCTCCGAATCATGCAGCCCGATCAGGATCTGTACGATATCGGCATCGGTTGCCTCGACGCGCTCCGCCCACTGCTGCACCGCATCGAGCCGGATGTGGTGGTCGTACAGGGCGACACGGCGACCGTGTTCTTCGGCGCGCTCGCCGCTTTCTACGAGCGCGCTCAGGTAGCGCATGTAGAGGCGGGCCTACGGTCCAACAACAAGTGGGCACCGTTCCCCGAGGAGATCTATCGACGACTCACCGATGTGGTGACGGACCACTTTTTCGCGCCGACGGTGGGAGCGCGGCAAAACCTGATCGCCGAGGGCGTGGCCGCCGACAGGATCAACGTGACGGGCAACACGGTGATCGACGCGGTTCAGGCGCTCGCTCAGGCTGAGAGGCCGTTTGATGACGCTGAGCTCGGCGAGCTGGTGGATTCGGGACGGCGATTGGTGCTGATCACGGCGCACCGGCGCGAGTCGTTCGGTGATCCGATACGCGAAGCGTTTGGCGCGTTGCGTACGCTGGCCGAGGAGTACCCCCAGGACCTGTTCATCTACCCGGTGCATCCCAACCCGAACGTTAGAGGGCCGGCGAACGATCTTCTTTCCGGAATCGAGAACTTCCGGTTGTTGGAGCCGCTCTCCTATTCGGATCTCGTTCGTGCTCTGGCCCGATCCTGGATCACGATTACCGACTCGGGCGGCATCCAGGAGGAAGCGCCGACGTTCGGCGTTCCGGTACTCGTGATGCGCGAGGTAACCGAACGGCCGGAGGGGATCGAGGCCGGCGCTGCGGCCCTGGTAGGGACCTCTCGGGAGCAAATACTCGCGCAGGGTAGGGAATTGCTTGGGGATGACGATGCGCGGCGGCGCATGGCCGCGGTCGAGAATCCCTACGGCGATGGCCGGGCGGGTGCGCGAATCGCCGACGTACTCCTACACAGGCTGGCTGGCGTTCCCCGGAGGACAGAGGATTGGCGCTGAAGATCCTTCTGCAGTGCCTCTACTATCCTCCCGAGGTGGGCGGACTGGAGAGCCATGCCGCGGGCTTGAGTGAAGGTTTGGCGCGCTCCGGCCACGATGTCCACATGCTCACGTCCCGGTCGAAGGAAGGACTCAACGCCGAAGAAACGGTGGACGGCGTTCACGTTCACCGCGTCTGGATGCCGGGCAAGTCGCCGGCGGGTTGGATCGCCCACACGGCTGCAAGTGTTCCGGCGAACCTGCGGCTCGCCCGGGATGCGGATGTCTTGCACGCCCATACCTTCGCCAGCGCCGTCCCCGCGCTGTACAGTCGGAAGCGCTATCGCCTTCCGCTCGTGGTGACGCTGCATACCTCACACTTCTTGATGCGGGCGCCAAAGAAGGGGTGGCGGAGCATCTTCCGCCGCGTCATCCAGGGAGCAGACTACCTACTGGCGACGAGCGAAGAGATACGGCAGGTGGCGCTCGATATCTATCCGCACCCACGCTCGGAAGTGATGACGAACGCGGTGGATACCGACCGTTTCGTCCCGGGCGACGGCTCGGCGGCGAGCGGCCGCCGGCGTCTGATCGTGCCGCGACGCCTGTTTCTGAAGAACGGAGTCGAGTACTTTGTGCGCGCCATGCCACAGATCGTGGAGGAGGTGGACACCGAGGCGCGGATTGTGGGGGACGGTCCGGAACGCGCCCGGTTAGTGGCGCTGGCCAGCGAACTGGGCGTGGCCGACAGGGTCGAGTTCATGGGCGCCCGCGCCAACGACGAGATGCCGGGGCTGTTGGGCGCTGCAGAGGTCGCCATCATTCCTTCCTTGATGGAGGCCACTTCGATCGCGGCGCTGGAGGCGATGTCGTGCGGACTGCCGGTCGCCGCATCGGCGGTGGGCGGCCTACCGGAGATCATCGACGATCAGGTTGGCACGCTGTTCGAGGCGCGAAACCCATCGGCGTTGGCAGAGAAGGTGATAGCGTTGCTCAAGATGCCAGACCTGAAGGAACTGGGTGCAGAGGGCCGGCGTCGCGTGGTTGCGAACTGGAGTCTGAATCGGATGGTCGATCGCCATCTGGAGATCTACAACGAGCTGCTCGATGAAGCGAAAGCAAACAAAGCACGGTAACGATACGGCGACGGAAAAACCGACGGCCGCGATCAGCGATTCCTGGTTACCTCGTTGGGCGCCGTACGTCGCTTTCGGCCTCGCCGCAGCGTTTCTCTTCCGCGAGTTCATCATCACGAAGGGGCTGCTGTTCGGCACCGATGTGGCGGCGCTGGGCTACTTCGCTCGCTATTTCTACGCCGAGATGGTGGGGCAGGGCGTCTTCCCGCAGTGGGATCCCTACGTGTTTGGCGGTGTGCCGTTCGTCGACGCAATGCACGGCGACATCTTCTATCCGACGACGGTGCTCAAGTTCGTCATGGAGACGCACCGTGCTATGGGATGGAAGCTGGTGCTCCACGTCTTCCTGGCGGGCGTCTTCACCTATGTCTGGCTGCGGCACCTAAAGATCAGCCGGTCCGTCGCCACCTGGGGCGGCATCGCCTACATGCTGGCGCCGGTGCTGGTCACTCTGATCTACCCTGGCCACGACGGCAAGTTGTTCGTTTCAGCGCTCACGCCCCTCGCGCTGTGGGCGACGGACTGGGCGGTGACCCGCGGCGGACTGTTGCGCTTCGCAACGCTGGCAATTGTCGTCTCGCTGCTGATTTTCACGGCGCACATGCAGCTCGGGTACTACGTGACCTGGGCGATGTTCGTCCTGGCCGTCTACCGAATCGTCGAGCTGCGTCGCGCGGGCAGCTCCGGCGTCACCCTCGCATCGAGATTCGCCGGCTTCGCCGTCGCCGGTATTGTAGGGGCGATGCTCATCGGCGCGGTTCAGCTGTGGACGCCGCTGCAATATTTGACCAAGCACTCTCAGCGGGTGGCGAAGACGATCGAGGCCGAGGAGGAATCGGCCTACGCCCGAGCGACGTCGTGGTCGTTGCATCCCGAGGAGGCGTTCGCGCTGGTGGTTCCTGAGTTCGTCGGCGCGACCGGCATCCCCGATCGCGCGACGAACACGTACTGGGGCCGCAACGTCTTCAAGCTCAACCACGAATACGGCGGTTTCATTCCACTGCTCTTGCTGCCGTTCGCCTTCTTCAGCCGCCGGCGTCGTGGAGAGGCCTGGTTGTTCACGGGTTTGGCCGCGGCAAGCCTGATCTACGCGCTTGGGGCGACGACACCGCTCTTCTATCTGTTCTATTACCTGGTTCCGGGGGCCAAGCTGTTCCGAGCACCGAGCAGCATCATGTTCATCTTCGCGATCTGCGTGATCACGGCCGCGGCATTGGGTCTGGATGGGATGGAGGAGGCGGAAGACAAGAGCGAGCGCGAGGAGAAGGCACGCAAAGCCTCTCTGTATCTGTGGGGAGCGACGGGAGTCTTCTTACTACTCGCGCTCCTGGCCAGCGCAGGCGTGCTCACGGATCTTTGGGTCTCGCTTCTTTATCGAGACTTTTCACCGGCTAAAGCGACCGCACTGGAAGCGAATCTGGCGAACATACAACGGGGGATGTGGATCACCTTCCTGCTATGCGGCCTGGTTGCCGGCGCCTGGCACTTGTACAGCCGTGGGTCGATAGCGCGGTCTGCGTGGATCGTCCTGATAGCGATCCTGGCGTTCTTGGATCCTCTAAGGGTTGATCCGCAGTACATTCAGGTCGTCGATACCACCGAACTCTACAGCCGGGACGACGTAACGGACTTCCTGCTACGCCAACAACAAGCGACTGACCAGCCGTTCCGCGTGTTCTCGGTCGCCGCGGGGCAGACGCTGCCGCATAACCAGTTCGCGTTCTATGGCCTGGAAGAGCTGACAGGTCACCACGGCAATGAGCTGGGGCGCTACACGGAGCTGGTGGATCTGCAGCGAAACGCGCAGCAGGCGGTTCGGATCCTGAGCCTCCTGAACGTGCGCTACCTGGTCAGCCCTGCGCCGATCCAGGCGCCGGGACTGGTGGAAGCGTTTCGCGGCCGCCGCGCCATGGTCTATGAGCTGATCGGCGTCTTTCCGCGAGCCTTTCTGGTGCGATCGTTCGAGACGGCTCCGGACTCGCTGACTCTACAGCGGATTCTCAGCCCGGATTTCAACCCGGCCATCAGCGCCGTGCTCGAGACAGCGCCCGAACCGGCCCCGCTGGAGGATGCGCCGGGCTCGGTCCGCTGGCTGGAGCGGGGCGTTAACGAGCAGCTGCTCGAGGTGCAGACTAGCGGTCCGGCGTTGTTGGTGGTCTCCGACAACTACTATCCGTCATGGAACGTCGAGATCGATGGGCAAGCGGTGCAACTGCTGCGCGCAGATCATACGCTTCGAGCCGTGGCGGTGCCCGGCGGGACGCACCAGGTCCGGTTCTACTATCGCTCTGGACTTTACCGGGCGGCCGTCTGGACGACGCTGCTGTCGACGCTCCTCGTGCTCGGCATCATCGGGGCGTCGCTCGTTCAGCAACGTCGGGGCTTGGTTGTCTCTGAACAAGAGCCGGTAGGCGCGTAGAGTGAACGACCACCTTCGTCGCTGGATGGGGCGGACCGCACGAGTCGTTCTCACGTTGGCGGTCACCTACTTCCTCTTTCGATCACTTCATGTTTCGTGGGGTCAGCTCGGTCAGCAAGAATTATCCGGTTGGCGCCCTCGACTACTGCCGGTCGTTTTTTCGGTCGCGATCATGCTCTCCGTCTTCGCCTACTCATCGTCGCTATGGGCGGCGATGATAAGAGCCCTGGGTGGACCGCGTTTGAAGTTGGTGACCGCCGTGGAGATCTTCTTTCTGGCCAACCTCGGCCGCTACATACCCGGCAAGGTCTGGCAGTTGGCCGGGCTCGCCTATCTGGCAGGAAAGCAAGGCGTCAACGGCGTCGTGGCCTCGTCGGCGGCGATTCTCGGCCAGATATATTCTCTGGGCGCGGCAGTGATCGTGGCACTGGTCGGGATCGGGCTCTCGGGAGCGGCCGGGATAGGTCGCGACCTGGCTCCCTTCGCCATCGGCATGGCTGCGCTGATCGGCGTGGCCGTCACGGTTCCGGCTCTCGTCCGCTTCGCGTTGGACCTCGCGTTTCGGCTGACGCGTACCGAATGCGCGCGGCCAGAGATCGATCCGTGGTTCGGCCTCCGTTGGCTCTTCCTCTACTTCCCGATGTGGCTCGGGTATGGGCTCGCGTTCGGTCTGCTGTGGTCGGCCTTTCCGCATCTGCCGCCCGTTGCGTGGGCGCTGGCGATCGGTAGTTTCGCGGGAGCTTACTTCCTGGGCTATGCGGCCGTCTTCGCCCCGGCGGGGATCGGGATTCGGGAGGGTGCGCTGGCGGTACTGTTGGCGCCAACGCTGGGCGCCACGCCGGCCACGGTGCTGGCGATCGTCGCTCGGATCTGGAATACGCTCTGCGAGTTGCTACCGGTCGTGTGGGCGGGCTCGAGGAACCTGCTGAATCGGTCTCGCAAGGACATAGCGATGGAGGAAAATGGCTGTTAACTACAAGCGCGTGCTCGTCGTGATGCCGACGTACAACGAGATAGAGAACCTCCCGGTCATCGTGCCGCAGGTCTTGTCGCAGCAGCACGGCATAGAAGTGCTTGTCGTCGATGACAACTCGCCCGACGGCACGGGCGATATGGCGGACCATATGGCGACGGAGGACGAGCGAATCCACGTGCTGCATCGAGAAGGGAAGTTGGGTCTCGGGACGGCTTACATCGCGGGGTTCAAGTGGGCGTTAGAGCGAGACTACGAATACATCTTCGAGATGGACTCGGACTTTTCTCATAATCCCGACCACATCCCCGAGTTTCTGGAAGCGGCCGACGAGTACGACCTGGTGCTCGGGTCGCGCTACTTGCGCGGCGTGACGGTCATCAACTGGCCGATGTCGCGGCTGCTACTCAGCTATTTCGCGAACAAGTACGCCCGCATCGTGACCGGTCTACCGTTCACGGATACGACCGGCGGATTCAAGTGCTATCGCCGTAAAGTGCTGGAGGGGATCGACCTGGACCACATCACCTCGGAGGGCTACTCGTTCCAAATCGAGACGTCGTTCCGGGCCTGGCGAAAAGGCTTCAAGGTCGGCGAAATCACCATCGTCTTCAGCGATCGCACCGAAGGCAGCAGCAAGATGAGCGGGAAGATCATTCGGGAGGCGGTCTGGAAGGTGTGGTGGCTCAGGTTGTTGAGGGTTTTCCGGAGAATATAGACGGTGTTCTGGCGGGGCTGGCCGCCGGCCGACGATCGTTTAATTTAGGGCTTCACAATGGAGCCCTTAATCTTCTGTGTGACAGGCCGTTACGGCTCGATGGCTAAGATTCATTCCAAGCAAGGTGACGCCTGATGCCGGCGGCGCCGTCGACTGCAGACGGGCTGCTGGCCAGGTTGGGACCCACCGCTCACCCCCTTTATTGGGTGTGCGGCGTGCATCTGCTTTTGGCCTTTCTGTTGTTCGATCCCAAGCCCTTTCTGGGCGGGGATAACTACTGGTACATGCTGCTGGGCGAGAGCCTGCGGAGTGGAGACGGCTACCGCGATCTGTGGTTGCCAGCCATGCCGCCTCACACCCGGTATCCTCCGGTCTATCCCGCGGCGCTGGCCCTCCTGGGCTTCGTAGCCAACGCGCCGCTTCTGTTCAAGCTTTTCTCGGCGGCTTGTACCACGGGCATCGCAGCGCTGGCATTCCTGTTGGCCAACGAGCGAACTGGGGACCGCCAGTTGGCCGTGATGGCAGGTCTGCTGGTCGGTGCCGCTCCGATCGTCGTCGAGTACAGCCACTGGGTTCTTTCGGAGCCGCTCTTCACGTTCCTATCGATGATGGCGCTCTTCGCCTTCACCAGAGACGGTGATGGGAAGAACCCCAAGACGCTGGCCATCGGAACGGTGGCGGTGATCCTTGCCAGCCTGACGCGAAGCGCCGGCTACCCGTTGATTCTGGCGGTGGTCATAGCGTTCGCGGTACGGCGTCGCTGGAAGCAGTGCGCGATCTTCTTTGGAGTTGTGGTCATCGCGCTCGGCGCCTGGTGGCTCCGCAACAAGATGGCGGTCTCGGGGGATCTGCCTTATAGCCAGTGGATCATGTTCCGCGATCCGTACAACCCCGAGCTCGGCACTGTAACAACGGGCGAGATGGTGGCGCGGTTTTGGTTCAACTTCAAGCGCTACACCCTCGCGATTCTCCCGCAGTCGGTGGCCGGGCGGGACGTGACTGGCAGCGTCGCAGGCCTGTACGGGGTCGTCCTCGCCGTGCCGATCATCATTGCAGCCTTCAGGAACATCAAGCGACCGCGCGTCGTCGAGCTGTATTTCATCTTCTACATGGGTCTGATCTTGCTGTGGCCCGAGGCGTGGGGTGACCAGCGCCTGCTGCTGCCGGTCCTACCTGTAGCCATCCTGCTAATGCTGGAAGGGCTGGCATGGCTCGCTCGTCTGGTCGCGAAGACGGACCAACGGACAGCGCTGGCGACCTTCGTCGCCGCCGTCGCCCTGGTTGCTGTTGCGGCATTCGGGAATGTGCGGATCATGAGCAGCGCGGTGGACTGCACGCGGCAGTACTGGCGCGGTGATCGATTCGCGTGCTATCCGGTCCCGGCGACCGACTTCATCAACGTGGCGAGTTGGGCCAGCCAGGGAACGCCGACTGGCTCGGTGGTCATCAACCGAAAGCCTCAGATCTTCTATTGGTACGCACGGCGCCGGGGCGACAACTACCCGTACTCCACCAATCCGGACTCGATATTGAACTTCATGAACAACCAGGGCGCTAGCTACGTCGTCGTTGACCGCTGGAGCGCCACCACGTATCGGTTTCTGGTACCCGCTATTCAGGCGAACACGCAACTGTTTGGCCTCGCCCATCAAGAGGGGGACCCGCCCACGTTTCTGCTGACCTATCGGCCCGGAGGTGGTCGTTGAGTCAGCCGCTGACACCTCAAACCGTGGCCAGCGATCCGGTCGGAGAAGAGACTCTCCAGATCATGAGCCACGCGCCGCGGTACAACCGTTGGGTCGCGGAGCTCATCCAGCCGCACCTGGGGAACAGGGTCCTCGAGGTCGGCGCCGGGATCGCCAACATGACGCCGTTCCTGCTACCCAGAGAGTACGTCGTCGCTACCGATCCCGACCCCGCGTACCTGGCGGTTCTGGAGCAGCGGATGGAGAACGAGGAGAGCGTTGCCGTCCGCTCGCTCAAGCTGCCCAAGCTCGACGAAGAGAGCTGGAAGGCTGAGCGCCTCGACACTGCCGTGCTGCTGAACATCCTGGAGCACGTAGAAGAGGACCAGGAGTCACTCGACAACCTGGCGAAGATCCTCACACCGGGGGGCCGCATCGTCATTTTCGTACCTGCCGTCCACGCGATCCACGGCTCATTGGACAAAGCGCTGAGCCATTTCCGTCGCTACTCGGCGCCGGAGCTGCGAGAGAAGCTCGAGCGGGCGGGCCTCGAGGTGGAAGAGATGAAGTACTGCAATTTCGTCGGGATGTTCGGCTGGTGGTTCTATAGTCGCGTGGTAAAGCGTCAGGTGCTGCCCGCGTTTCAGGTCCGGGCGTTTGATCTGCTCGTCCCGATCTTGTCGCGCCTCGAGCGATTGGTGCCGCCTCCGCGTGGGCAGTCGTTGTTAGCCGTGGCGCGCAAGGAAAGAGAGCGAGGGTAGAAAGGAGGAGAAGAGCAAGGTTACATAATATGCATTATGCGCCCTCAATGACTATCTAGCCCAGTAAATCATTAAGTCCCCGAACCTCGCTCCACGCCGATTCCCTAACTCCCCTCCGGATCCTCAGCCGGCGCCCGGGACGTCACCAGGTTCTGCGCCCGCATCTCCGCCGCCCGCATGATGAAGAACCCTCGCGCAGGCGCCTCTTCCGGCGTGTACTCGGCCAGCTGTTCGTACAGCTCGGCGGCGCCCAGGTGGTTTCCGGAAGCCGCCAGCAGGCGCGCGGCGCTCTGCAGCGCCCGGCTCTTCTCGATGCGCAACTCGACGGCGTTGCCGATGTCCTGGTAGACGGAGATGGCTGCCGCCGTGTCACCCACCTCTTCGTGGGCGGCGGCGAGCAGGAACGCTCCGCGCAGAGAGATGATGTCGTCGTCCAGGTCTGTGATGGCTTGTTGCGCGGGCTGTATCGCCTCGGAGGCGCGGTTCGAGTTCAGCAGCGAATACGCGAGGAGCACCCGTCCTTCGCGGGCGTAGCTGCTGCCCTCGTAACGCACGATGAAGGCTCTGAGGCGGTCGACCGCCGCCGAAGGATCAACGCTAGCGGTCTCGAAGCGAATCGCGCGAAGTTCGCTCGACGCGGCCTCTTCGATCGAGGTAGTATTTGACGCTGAATCCAACGATGACGAGCGCCGCGACCCCAAGGATCAGCGTGCGCGTGTTGCGCTGGGCCCAGGCGGCCAGCTCAAAGGTCGACTGTACGAAGCGATCTTCGCCCGTAGGTTGCGGCTGCGGCATACTCTAGTCTTTCTCCATATCAGCCATCGCTGCCAGATATCCAGCCGCGAAGGCGCCTAGGATCGCCGTCTCGTCGGCGATCGGGCCAAGGTCGTCTTTCAGTTGCATGATCCAATCGCTGTACTCGCCGGTCATGAGCCGGGCGGCCATCGCCGTGATCTCGTCTACGGTGAATGGCG
>JBDHJS010000090.1:0-6480 GCA_039586795.1 Gemmatimonadota bacterium | reverse complement strand
GCTCAATCCCATCTCTCGAGACACCCACGGACCCAATACCACAGACCCACGGGCGTCGCCTCAACACGCTCACAACACTCGGCTCACACTCGATCCAACTTCAATTGTCAAATAGCAGACGCAGCCACGCCCGCCGCGGACTTGCGGTTGGCCACCTATCTTGGCTGTAGATCGTTAAGTTATCTGGGGTTTTCTGGTGGGTCAAGGTAGCCGTGCACGTCCCGCGGACCGATCTCCCGGCCTTCCTGGCGCCGCTCGCTCAGCAACCAGAAGAGCAGGCGGTCCCGATCCCCCCGAGACAGCTCCCGCAGCCAATCGTCGTGGCGTTCCGGCGGCCACTGAAGCCAAATCGCCAGCGCCCAAGCCACGATCGCGAGTAGCGCGAAGACCTGCGCGATCGGCCGGCTGGGAACGAACACCACGACCAATCCCTTGATTCCCTCCTCCAGCGCCCGCAGATCGATGAGCGGCGTACTGGGAAGCTCCGTACGCGACCAGATGAATGGAAGAACCGAGTATTTGACGGCGGCCAGGGCCAACGCCACCAACCCCAGCGCCAGCACGATACGGGTACGGTGAACGCCGAAACCGGCGTTCCAAGCGAAGAAGAGCAGCACGCCGAGCACGATCCACTGGAGCGCTCCGGGCGGCGGAAGCAACAGCATGACCAGCTGTGCGCTGGCGACCGCCGCATAAGCCAGTACGACACCTCCCCAAAGATCTCGCGGACGCGACAGGATTCGCGTGTTGATGAACACGTAGAGGATGAGCATCGCCGCGATCCCCTCGACGAGGCCGAACATCCGATACTGGACGCCCTGTTCGCCGACCCAGAGGCCGGCGAAGAAGAAAGAGACCACGAAAAGGGCGGACACGCCCGATGCGGCAACCGGCGTCCACACGCGACTCGCAACGGCGTTCATCGTGGACAACTCCCTGAGAGCGGCCGCTCGAGAACCTGCTCGAGCTCCACGACGAAGGCGTTGATCTGCCCCCGCCGGCGGGTCGGCGCCAATCCCACCAGACAGACCGCAGCGCGCTCCGCCGCGCCCAGCGCTCCCGCGTGGCGGCCCCGGAGACCCGGGCCCCGACCCCGCTCCAGCTGCCGCCGACCCAGCGCCAGGTAGGCGTCAGCCGCACGATCGTTCGCCAGCATCTCCTCCCGGGGGCCCGGCGCGCTCACAGCGGCTCGCTCGAACGCCCGGGCCGCTTGCAGCTCCAGGGCATCGGCCAGGCTGTCCGCTCCTTCCGCCTCCGCCCGCAACGCGCCAGCCCACAGCCGCTCGCCGGTCCTCAGGTTCGGCTGGTAGGCGTTCTCATCCATCGACAGCGCCACCCGATCGATGAAGTCCCGGGGACCCTGCGGTCCTACGGCATAGACCACGACTACCGCCAGGGTCAGAGCCACGAGGCCCGTCACCGCCAGGCCGTTTTGCAGCGCTTTTCGGCTAAAACGAAGCTTCTCTATCATGTAGCGATCATGTAACCGATCAGTTTGGCTATCATGCGACTACTATATGATAGGATGGGGCGTTGCGCGGATCCACAGGGGGGGTGAGCGGGGACGGGGTTGTGGATTTAGGGTGGGTTTCGGGGGTTACGAGATTCGGGGGCCGGGGAGTTGTGGACTGGCCTTGCAGGCCAGCCAGTACCAGGAACGAGTCAATCCCCGAATCACAAAAAAAAACCCCGGGAGGCTGTGTGCCAGGCTGGCGCCGACTCCCGCCAAGTCAGACGCATCCAATTTCTGGTCACACAAGCCTTCCCCGGGGCCATCTATTCTGAGCCGGGGTCCTTCAATCGCAGCGCCCGCTGACCTCCCCCCTATGTCCTTGCCTATTGTCAATTAAGCGGACTGACCTGCAATCGAACGACCACCGGCTTCAGCTCTTCACATTCAAGTACTGCTCACACACACATTCTCAGTTTTTCAAGCCGCCACTCAGTCACCCCACAATCCACTCCCCTGCGGCTGCCACTCATAGAGGCAAGGCCTGTGCCCAAAGGCCGCGATTCCTCTAACGCCTTGGAATACATCACTTTGTAGAGATCGGACGGAGAATCATCCTTCTCCTCACTGCGCCCGATTCGGTCACGTTGACTTCACTTCGATGGTCATTTTGACCGAAGAAGACTTTTTGCCCTTGTCAGGCCGCGGATCTCCGCCTAACTTACGAGCACCCCCCACTGACAACTCCCCCCTTGGAAGACCACGAGATGGCACTTAATCCAGACACTTCGACTGATCTCAGCACCGGGGTCCTGTACCGGCACATCGGGGACCTCCTGGTGAGTGACGAAGAATGTAGCCTGGATGACGCATTCCAGGTCATCGGCCACCAGACGGGCCTGAGTCTGGTCCTCTGGCTACGGCACGGAGGCGATATCGAGCGTCTGGCGTGCTATCCCAGGGACGCCACGGCGGCGGAGGCCTACCTCGATCGGGTTCTGGAGCTGGCTGACGGCCTGAGCGAGCCCTTGATCCGAAGCGTTGACGCGACGGACTCGCTGTTGACGGAGAGTCGTTGGCAGGCCGTATGGCCGTTATCGCTGGAGAGTGGCTACGAAGCGATCTGGCTGGTCGAGTCGGGCGACGAGAGTCTACCGGACGTGTCCTCGTTAGCGCAGTTGATTCGCGTGGCGCTGCTTCTGCGACTGGGTCGCGAGCGTCAAGCCGAGCACGAAGTGCAGCTGAAAGACCTGCGTTCGGCGCAGGAGCTGATGGGCCACATCGTGGACGCGCTACCGGTGGGCCTGTACGTGGTAGATGATGACTACCGGATCGTGGCGTGGAACCGCAAGCGTGAGGCCGGAACTCAGGGTGTGGCCAGGGAGGACGCGATCGGGAAGTCGGTGTTCGAGGTGCTGTACCGCCAGCCGAAAGACCAGATTTCCGATGAGCTGAAAGAGGTTTTCGAGACGGACGAGATTCGTCGCTACGAAGTCGATTCGAAGGCGTCAGGAGAGCGACGTTTCTATCGCCTGACGAAGGTCCCAATGCACGTGACGAACACGGATGATGTGACTCACGTGATCACGGTAGGCGAGGACATCACCGAGCAGAAGCGCATCGCGGAGCGGATCTCTCATGCGGAGAAGCTGGCAGCGCTTGGTCAGATGGCGGCCGGCGTAATGCACGAAATCAACAACCCGCTGGCGACGATCACCGCGTGCGTCGAGGCCGTCCAGGAGGCGATGGAGGAGGGTTCGGACGGCGAGGAAATGCTCTCGATGATCGAGACCGAGGTGGACCGCTGCAAGCGGATCGCCCGTGATCTGTTGGCGTTCAGTCGACCGCCCCCAAGCGAAAAGGGCCCGGTTGATATCCAGGAAACCGTCGAAGAAACCCTAAAGCTTCTCCAGCATCATGACCGCTTCAAGAAGCTGCGTGTGCAGCGCGAGTATGTCTACGACATGCCTCTGGTGTGGGCAAACTCAGAGCGTCTGATCCAGGTCTTCGTGGCACTGGCGCTGAACTCTCTGGACGCCATGGAAGATGACGGCGAGTTGCGGGTGAGGACAGAGGTCCTGGATCCGGAAGGAAGCGAAGTAGGCGTATCGTTCATCGACACCGGCTGCGGAATCCCGCAGGCCGATCTTCCAAAGATCTTCGAGCCGTTTTACACCTCGAAGCTCCCCGGCAAGGGGACAGGTCTGGGTCTGTCGATCTGCTACGGGATCATCCAGGAGCACGGCGGGCGGATCGAGGTGGACTCGACGATCGGTGTAGGAAGCAACTTCCGGGTGACGTTGCCGTCGTACAGCCTGGAAGAGGACAGCGAAGTCGCACCGTCGACAACCGACGAATCGGAGTGATAGAGCGTGGCTGAGACAGACATCAGGGTCCTGCTGGCAGAGGACGAGCGGAATCTCTCACGGATTCTCGAAACGCAGCTTCGCAAGAAAGGGTTTGACGTCGTGGTCGCCTATGACGGACGAGCCGCCGTCGAGGAGATCAAAGCGCAGGAGTTCGACGTCGCCTTGGTAGACCTCGTGATGCCGGAACTGGATGGCATCGGCGTACTTCGCGAGGCAATCGAGCTGGACGCGCCGCCGGAGATCGTCATCGTGACAGGCAACGGCACGGTAGAGACAGCGATCGCCGCCATGCGGCTTGGCGCCTACGACTACGTAACCAAGCCGTGCCGGGTCGCCGAGCTGGAGATCCTGGTCCGGCGCGCCTACGAGAAACGCCAGCTCGCCCAGGACAACATCCGCCTTCAGACTCGACTGTCGCGTCGCGAGGAATTCCCGGAGATCGTCACCGCCAGCGCCGGCATGGAACAGGTCCTCGAACTGGCCCGCAAGGTGGCGGGGTCGGAGAGCGCGGTATTGATCACCGGAGAGAGCGGCACGGGTAAGGAGCTAGTGGCGCGCGCGATTCACAGGCTTTCGAGCCGGATCGACGGTCCGCTAACCGACATCAACTGCGCTGCGATTCAGGAAAACCTCCTGGAATCAGAGCTGTTCGGCCACGAGCGCGGCGCGTTCACTGGCGCCATGACTAGGAAGCTAGGGCTTTTCGAGCTGGCTGACGGCGGAACGTTGTTCATGGACGAGATCGCCGAGCTAGCACCCCGGCTGCAATCCAAGCTGTTGCGGGCGCTGGAGAACGGCGAGTTCTTCAGAGTCGGCGGCACACAAAAGGTGAGCACGGACATTCGGCTCCTTGCGGCGACGAATCGCGACCTCGAACACGAAGTCGCGAATGGCGGTTTCCGCGAGGATTTGTTCTACAGAATCAACACGCTCACCGTTCACATCCCGCCGCTACGCGAGCGGCCGGAGGACATTCCCGTACTGGCCCAACACTTCCTGAAGCAACACGCCACAGCGAACACGCCGGCGCTAAGCGACGAGACCCTGGAGGCGATGCTGCATTACTCCTGGCCTGGAAACGTCCGCGAGTTACGAAACGTCATGGAGCGCCTGGCCATCCTACGTGCCGGCGAAGAGATCCGACCGAACGACCTTCCGCGCGATCTAACGACGGGTGGGAAGGCCGACGGCTCCTCCGGGTCGCTGGTTGGCCAGCCGATCTCACTCGAGGAGATCGAGCGCGCCCACATTCAGGCGATCCTGCAACGGGAAAATTGGCATCAGGGCCGCACCGCAGACACGCTGGGGATTTCGGCAAAGACGCTCTATCGGAAGATCCGGACCTACGGGCTGGAAAGAACGTAGTTGACGGTGGACGGTAGACGGTAGACAGTAGACGGTGGACGGTAGATCATAGATACCGACCGGCGAAAAGAAAGCCAGCGAGCATTCCATCAGCGCTCGCTGGCTTCTTACTGTCTACCGTCTACGGTCTACCGTCTACCGCCTACCGTCTACCGCCTACCTACCCTTCCACCGGCTCCGCATGCTCGCTCAACACGGACACCTCATTTTCCGTGACCTGCAGAAAACCGCCGGAGACATGAAAGCGCTGCGCGCCACTCTCGGTTTCGATTCGTAGCATGCCTTCGCCGAGAAGCGCCATCAGCGGCGCGTGATCGTGCAGAATGCCGATCTCGCCGTCGTGTCCCGGGACCACGACGAACTGCGCGGGCCCCTCGAACAGCCTCTGCTCGGGCGAGATGACGGACAAGTTGAACGTGCGACCGCTACCGGGAACCGCCATGGCTTAACCTTCCTGTAGCTTCTTGGCCTTTTCGACGACTTCGTTGATGTCGCCGGCCATGTAAAAGGCCTGTTCGGGCAATTCGTCGAACTCGCCGTTCACCACGCGCTCGAACGATTCGATCGTGTCCTCGAGCTTGACGTAGCGGCCTTCGGTCCCCGTGAACGTCTCGGCGACAAAGAACGGCTGCGACAGGAATTTCTCGATTCGTCGAGCACGATTCACCGTCACCTTGTCTTCCTCAGACAGCTCGTCCATCCCGAGGATCGCGATGATGTCTTGCAGGTCCTTGTACTTCTGCAGAATCTCCTGCACGCGGGTCGCCACGTTATAGTGCCGCTCGCCCACGTACTGCGGGTCGAGGATGCGGCTGGTGGAGTCGAGCGGGTCGACGGCCGGGTAGATACCCAGCTCGACGATACGCCGCGAAAGCACGGTGCTGGCGTCGAGGTGTGCGAACGTCGTAGCGGGGCCTGGGTCGGTGAGGTCGTCAGCCGGCACGTAGATCGCCTGCACTGAGGTGATGGAGCCCTTGCGCGTCGACGTGATCCGCTCCTCCAGCTCGCCGACGTCGGTGGCTAGCGTCGGCTGGTATCCGACGGCTGAAGGCATACGTCCCAAGAGCGCCGATACCTCGTTGCCCGCCTGAATAAACCGGTAGATGTTGTCGATGAAGACCAGCACGTCTTGGCCCTCGACGTCACGGAAGTATTCCGCAACGGTCAGCCCGGTGAGGCCGACGCGAAAGCGCGCGCCGGGCGGTTCATTCATCTGGCCGTAGATCAGCGCCGCGCTGCTATTCTTCGGGTCGCCCGGCGTGATCACACCGGCTTCGGTCATCTCGAGCCACAGAT
>JBDHJS010000047.1:0-26499 GCA_039586795.1 Gemmatimonadota bacterium | reverse complement strand
GGCGAACTCCTCGGCGGACGGAAAGATCTCGTGGATGAATACGTCCGCACCCTTGCCCTGCTCGGCCTCGAAGGTGCTCGGCTGACTGTCGGCGGTGTACACGAGAGTGAGTCCATTCCACTCCAGCCGGTAGCCCATTGACCCGGCGAGCGCGTGGATTACCGGGAAGGCGTAGATCTTGACGCCGTTCTCGTCGTAGGCGAGCTCGCGTGGGTGCTCGGGACTGAACTTGCTGATGTCAACCTCGTGAGGAACAATCGTCATTCCAGCCTTCGGAAGGATGTTCTGCTTGTTCTGAATGTGCCACTCAGACGCCTCCCTGATATTCTGCGCGAACGCGGTAATCCCCAGCTCTGGCGTATAACCTGAAGATCCCCACACATGGAGGGGCGTATTGCGCGCCCAGCCCATCGCGTCGAAGAGGGGGAAGATTCCGCCGACGTGATCCAAATGAAAGTGCGTGATGAAGACTCTATCCAGCCTGGCGGGATGCACGCCCAGGGCGAACAGGTTCCCAACCGTTCCACCGCCCACATCGAAGATAAAGACGTCATCGTTACCCAACTCGACTAGAAGACAAGATGCACCCTGGCCAATGCGAAGCGGAGCGGGACCCCAGGAACCGCAGGCCGTGATTCTCATCTCGTCCTCGGCCAGGCTCTCTTGCCCCGGGATGTAGTGTTCCGGGTATTCCTTCACGGAAATACCTTCCGCCGCGATGACGGGTGTCTTCGTGATGGGTTTTCCGGTGAGCGGCAGCGGGTAGCCTGCTTCCGTGGTTCCCGGGGCCCTGGGGAAGCGGTAGCTCTCCTGGTCAGGGGCGCAAGCTGTGATGAGCAGGATCAGGGTCAGGGCAAGGCCGGCCACTCTGTCTTCTCGCATCGTTTCTCCCAATGCTGTTACCCGTCAGCGTGGTTCAAGGCCGCGGGCTACTTACGTTTCCGATCGATAAACTCCCGAAGAAAGGTCGGCGGCCGATGCGTGTCAACCCGCGGCCTCCAGAGCCCGACACGACCTATGTCCCGGGGATGACCGCGTTCAAGACGTAAGTCTCAGGTAGGTCGGAGCAGGTGCGGAAGGTCAGGTCGGTAGGTCACATCGTGATTCCGCCCGGGCCGGCCGATCGGCCGAGAGACCGCGCGGTTGTTAGTCGGGGCGCCCGGATTCGCGTTGAAGGCGCCGACAGGCGCCTTCATACCGAACACCGACTGTTGGACACCAGCGCTGACTGTGTTGGTACTACGTTTGACACTACCCACACGAGCCTGGCAATCAAAGTGACCAACGTTGGATCAAGCCAGCCTCGCGCCTATCTCGTCGGCGTGTACGGATCCGGCGTACCTGGCGGAATCGGTGGCTCCATCTGGAGCGATCGCGCATGATCGACGAGCACCTGGCCAGCCGGATATCGGACCCAGAAATTCGGGGGCGCATTGAGGACCGGGTACTCTTCCTTCGGATCCAGCAACAGATTGTAGAACAGCGGAACCCCGTAACTCCGGACCGGGTCGCCGCCGATAGTGCTGACTTCCTTCACCATCATCTTCCATTCACGCCACTTTACGCCGTAGAGCTCCCTGCCTACATAGACAACCACCGACTCTCGATTAGATTGCTCGGTCTCACCCGTGAAGAAGTCAGTCTGGTCAACGCTGTCGATCACGCGGTCGTCGGGTACTTCGCCGCCTGCTATCCGAGCGAACGTCGCGAAGAGGTCCATCTCGTGCACTATCTCGTTTGAGACGCGCCGCGCCGGTATCCTTCCAGGCCAGCGAATCAAGAAAGGCACACGTAGCGATCCCTCAAGCCCGGTGAAATAGCTGCCGCGCCAGGGGCCGGAGAACCCCTGATGCGGAATGGCGCCCTCGGGCCCATTGTCTGCCGTGAAGATGAAGATCGTGTTGTCCCTGATCCCCAACTCGTCGACCGCGTCAAGAATCTCCCCAACATAGGCATCGGTCTGGGCCAACACATCGGCCCAATGGCCGTTACCGGTCCTCCCCTTGTTATCGGGATGCGGCTCGACGGGTAGGTGCGTCTGGGTGTAGGGAACGAAAACGAAGAACGGCTTGTCCCCTGCTGCTTTCCGCCGCATGAAATCGACGGTGCGGTCGGTGATCTCGCGATCGATGGTCAGGCGCCTGGCACTGTCATAGACCTCCAGTTCTCTCGGACTCTGACCGCGCTCGGACTCCATGACGTGCTCGTACTTGACCAGCGGATGAACGCCGGGCCGAAAGAGATCATTGTCCGGCCAGTAACTCTCATCCGACGAATTAGGAATGCCAAACCACTCGTCGAAGCCCTGGTCAGTGGGATAACGCCCTGGCGTATCACCCAGGTGCCACTTGCCGAACATGCCGGTGGCGTAGCCGGCGTCGGACAACATTTCGGCCAGCGTGTATTCCCACTGGGTCAGGCCGTATTGTCCAACGCCGAGAGGCACCTCGGCATTGCCGGTGCGAATGGCGTAGCGGCCGGTCATGATGGCGGCGCGACTGGGCGTGCACTGCGCCTCGACGTTGAAGTTGAGCAGCCGCATGCCCGCGTCGGCCAGCCGGTCGATGCGTGGCGTCGGCGCCCCGCGCAGGATGCCGCCGCCGTACGCGCCCAGCTCACCCCATCCGAAGTTGTCCATGAACACCAACACGATGTTGGGTTGGCTGTCCTGTGTAAGCGCCGTTGACGGCAGCATGAGTAGCGCCAATAAGGTCAATACAGAGGCCTTTCTCATCCCCCAGCTCCTTCGCCTTTCGTAGTGACTGATTGCGTGACCAGCCGATTCTCGTTCCTACTGTCCATACCCGGCAAGGCCTACATAGAGATTGGACGACACGACTAGCGAAGACCAGCTCAAGTAGCAAGGGGGGGGCCACGGAACCTCCTAGAGGGATCGAAGTCGGGGCGTCGGGAACCGAGAAGAGGGCCTACGTCCTGGGGAATGAACGCGGTGACGACCCAGGTCAAAACAGCCGGGTCGGAGGGGATGCGGAAGGTCACACGCGGCGGAATCTCGAAGAGATCACGATCGAGGACGATGAAATCTGCGTGCTTGTCCACCTCGATCGAGCCTATCGAAACCCCGCGCTCCATAGCGTAGGCCGAACCCATCGTCAGGATTCGGATCCCCTCCTCGAGCGTGATCGGCACGCCCCAAGTCCCTTCGTCGTCTCCGCTCGGGTGGCCGCGTGTCACGAGCCCCTCGAGCCCCCTGAACGGGTTCGCATCCGGCGTGCCGGCCGGCCAATCGCTACCCCAGGCGACGGTGATCCCCGCATCGAGCATCGAGCGAATGTCGAAGTAGCGCGCCGCACGCTCCTCACCCAACCGTGACCTGAGGACCGGGGTAGCACCAAACGGGAACCACATAGCAGGGCCGAGGTGACCGAGGAAGATCTTGTCGAAATCGCCTTGGTGGGACTCACCTCCTGGGCGCCGGCGGCACTGTCGCCGTGCGACCGACCAGGTAACCGATCGCCAACGCCGCGACCGCCACAGGAACCAACGTTAATCCAGTTCCGCCCTTAGTCACGTCTTATTGCCTCTCCTAATTGTGTCACACTCCACGCACCGGTGTCGCCTGAACATCATTCAGCGTTTCGGCGCCACCAGCGTCTTGAACAGGTCCGATAGCGTCAGCTGGGCGAGATCGAGAAACTCGCCGGCATCGAAGAATGATCCATCACAGCCGCGGCATGTCTCATACCAGATGTGCCGCTGCCGTGCGTCGACCACGCGCGCCATCGCGTCACCGCAGCGCGGACATCGATAGCTGTCGACGGCATTGAGCTCCGCCCCGCGTTTCGCGTCGCCGATGTCTATCGCAGCCGCTGCCCTCTTGTTGCGCAACAGCTCTACCTCCCCGTCATCGAACCAGATCCCGCTGCACGTGACGCAGCGATCGACTTCGATACCGTCGTACTTGACCTGCTCCAGGTAAGAACTGCATTTAGGGCACCGCATGACGCCGGACCAGAAGAGCCCGGCTTCGCTCCCCGCGATCGCGATGGTGTGCTTAGGAGCTGCCTTGAGACCGGTTTTCGACCCCCCCTCCTCCCTATGGCGATGGAAGAACAGCACGAAAATCAATACCACGACGAACAGACTGAGCAATATGTAGGTCTCCACGTAAGTCGAACGCTCGGCGACCATGCCGTAGACCTTCGACCCTGCCGAGTACCCCAGGTTGGCCATCGACATGTAAATGGCGAACTGTGTCGCCGAGTTCTTGGTGGAGCAGATCGCCATCGCCAGCGCGATGATACAGACCATCACTACGGGCAGCATCATTACCCAGATCGACAGCATCACTCGTACATAGATAGTGTTCTGCCAAAGGTGCTGTGTCTCGGCTATTAGCAGCGCATGCAGGCCGACCAACGAGGCCGTCACGAGCAGTATCCGCTTGGCACCGATGCGATCGATCACGGGGCCGAGCATGAGCGCGAAAACTGCGCCGGTCAGCCCCATCATCGCGACCAACTGTGACCATTGTGGTGTCGTGTAGCCAAATAAGTTCACTGCGGCGACCGGCATAAGTGCCTGGCCGAAGCCGGTCACCAGACCATCGAAGAACATGATAATCATGATGACCAGACTGGCGCGTTTCCAGAGCACACTGTTGATGCCGCTGAATACAGCCCGGAACGAGTTACCCGGACGATGCTCCGATTTCGCTTCGCCGGGCGTCCAGGGCAGCGCCCGCTCGCCTTCGCGCTCGAGAACGAAAACGAAGGCAAGCAGTACGAGGCCGGCAACGGCTGCCGCGACAATCGCCGTGAACTTCATCCCAAAAGTCACCAGAAGCACGCCTGTCACGGCCGAAGTCGCCCCCCAACCGACCGCCTTACCGAAACTCATGAACGCATTCAGTCGGCCCTGCTCTTTGAGCGGCGTGAGATCGATCGCCATACCGTCGACCGCGACATCCTGCGTTGCGGCAAAGCTGTTGATGACGACCCCGATCAGCATCAGCAGGCCCAACTGTTCGGCGGGGCGCTCGATTAACATGAGTGCGAGCAGTGACAGCGAGAGCCCCAGCTGCGCGCCCAGCACCCACGGCCGGCGCTGACCCATCGGCAAATACTCATAGCGGTCCATCAAGGGACCGGTAACCAGCTTGAATGCCCAGGGTAAGACGATCACGGCGAGGTAGGAACCGATACCAGCGGCGCCGACGCCCTGGCTTGCCAGCCAGGCAGGTATGGCGATCGCCAGCAGGCCCTGTGGGATGCCCTGCGCGAAATACATCATCGACCCAGTGACGTAGCGTGCTCGCGAACTGTCGGCCAGGATGAATGTCGCCGCCATGGTTATTCCTTGTTTGCCTAAGGGGTCCAACAGTTGTTCTTCTGCCGCACGAACTCAGAACAGTCAGACAACTGCATAAACTGAGGGGACAGTAACCTTTGACCGGCTGGCCCCAGCGCAGTCATGGTCACTGTCCCCTTATCGCCAGTTGTCGTTGACGACCGGGTACTACAACATCTCCTGCCTTGCTCTTACACTCCGTTTCCCGCACGAGGAAAACAGGGTCGCTACGCTGCTGGGGCAACGGGAAAATCTTGCCCACAGCCCGACGAAACACAAGGTACGGCCAAACAACGAGGGTAGACCCATGCCCGAGTGAGGATCAGTGTTCCGCGAGGTTCCCCCAGCCTGATGGCCGGATCAGGCCCCACAGGGCTGACAATATCGGGTCGTCGTATCGTTGCAATCATTGCGGATCTCCCTTGACAGAGCCAGGGAAGGAATATCACTTATTATTATTATTATTAGTTTGCCCAAACTCGACACTCCACGGAGGGGTCTATGCCCCGAAGCGCACTTCGGCGTCCCAGGCGCGCTCGCATCGACGGAATCGCGGGCGTCGACGACTCCCTCAAGGAGTTTCATCCATCTCGGATGCAGGGCGACCGAGTCATCGAGATCATGAATCACTTCAGTGTGCCGTTCTGGAAGACGCAGCTCGCCGGGGAAAGCGGCTTCGAGCATCTCTTCGATCGGCAAACGGTCAGTGCGCATCTCGATGCCGACGAGGTCACGATGCGATCGGCGGGGATGCCAGAGGGAGGCCAAACACCGCCTCGAATCAAGGTTTCATCATTTGTGGGTCTATGGGTCGGAGGGCGGACGTAGGTCACGTCCGTGGGTCACCTCGCGATTTTGGGCGAATCAGGCCGCGCGCCGGAGAGCGCATGACGCGCTCTCCAACCACGAGAGGAGGAACAAGATGCCCCGATACCAACTCACTAGCCGGCTAGTGGTGCTCGCCGCCGTCCTGTGTGGTTGTGGCAAGGAAGTCCCGGTTGTCGAAGTGATGGGCGAATGCGCAGATGTGTACCAGGCAGAGCTCTGCACCTGGGCGCGGATGCAGGGGACGACCGTCGTCGCGGTCGGGGCGACAGTCCCGCTGGCCAGCATCGAGAATGCACCGGACGATCAGCAGATGGTCTGGCCTCCGGTCATGGCCACCGTGTTGCGGATGCCGGAGTCGAGCCAACAGCAGGCTGGGCTTACCGAGGTCACCGTATACTGGGAGGCCCATGGACACCCACCCGGCCCATACCTTACACCGCACTTCGACTTCCATTTCTACACGATTACGCGGGCGGAGCGGACCGCCATTGACTGCATCGATGAGACCAAGCCGTCCGTTCTGCCGGCAGGATACAGCTTGCCCGACGTGACATTGCCGCCTCCGTTGGCCGAGATGGCCGGAGGGGGGCCCCTCATCGGCCTTTGCGTTGCGGAAATGGGCATGCACTCTCTGTTGACCTCCGAGTTGGAGAGCGCCGAGACGTTTCGCGGGACCATGGTCATCGGCTACTACCAAGGCGGGCCGATCTTCATCGAACCCATGATCACGCGCGCGATGCTGTTGGAGAAGCGTTCGTTCGATCTCCCCATCCCCAGTATACCCGGGATGTCCGGGCGACACCCCCGCGCCTTCCGTGCGGAGTACGACGCGCAACAGCAGCTCTATCATTTTGTGTTTTCCGACTTCGCGCCGGACGTGTAGCGCGTCTACTTCAGCATCGGGATCGATTTCCAGCGGCCTCTGGAGACCACCTTCGGAAATGTGGGACCTCTGGGTCGGAGGGGGGGGGCGAGGTGCGGCCATCTACCTACTCTGGCCCGCGTCCGTAAACCTATTGCCCGAAAGATCGCTACCATGACACGGTCCGGTCGGTGCAAAGACTGGAAGCCCCCCTCCCCCGGACGTGATCCGGACATCCGGCAGGATCGGCAGTGATTCCAAGCTGCACTCTGGAGTGCCTCTTACATCAGGACCCCGTCGATCGGCTGCAACGGCTCCGGAATGTCCGTTTCTCCCAGCTGCTGTCGCAAGTCGATCTCGATGGTGCGGGACAGAGCCGTCATCGGAGTATCGTTGGGTTGATCGTCGAACGGATCGTTGAGCTCTTCGCCGAGCTGCTTGACACGTAGGAAACTGATCACCACAACGAGCACGGCGAGGAACTCGAACCAGGCCACGCCGCGCTGCGGCTCGATGAACGCAACGGCAATTAGGATAGCCACGGCCCACACGAGTACGCTTGTGGTGAAGATCACGCGATCCGGAAACGCGGTGTTGTTGATGCGCTCCATTCCGCCTTGCAGCTCTGTCAGCTCTTCCAGCGTCGAATCGATCTGCGTCAGGATCAGCGTCGCCGACGGGTCGGCGTCGAGCAGCGATGCCAGTCGCCGGCCCTGACGTTGATTGAGCTGGGTCGCGACGTTCTTGGCGGAGCGTAGCTCCTGCGCCTCCTTGGAATTCAGGTAGACGTCGATCTCCGGGAACACGGGTTGGTCGCGGAGCTGCAAGCGAAGGGCGTTGACGTAGGCCAGTTGGCGATACACGAGCTCGCGTTGGACGTCACGCGCCTCGGCGTCTGTTTCCAGCGTGGCGACCCGGTCTGCGGTCAGCAGCGTGGTAACCTGTCGGCCAAAGGTGCGGCTTGCGTTCACCATCCCGCCCCAGAGGATGCGCGCCTCCCACCAGCGATTGTACGCCTCGTTGAACCGAAAGGCGATGAAGATACCGACCACGGTGGCGAAAACGCCGACGGAGCCAGCGGAAAACGCGGTGCTCTGGAGGTCCGGAAGGAGCTCATGCAGGGTCCAGGCGCCAGCCTCGATCACGAGCACCACGAGAACCGCGGCCTTGTTGCGCATTAGAGTGACGCGCAACGCCGTTCGCCAACTCGTCCCGCCGCGAACGATCATCTGACGGTTTCCCTTCCCTCTTGGCCCTGGAGGGCAAAAATCCATATCCTGACGGGCAAACCGCAAACCTAGTTCGGGGCTTTGCCCAGTCAACTATCGACCGGTTGACATTCCGAATGTCCGTGTGGTACTGATATCAGGACAAGCTCCCAAAACACGGCACGACGTGAAGCACGGTCTACCGACCTGTGGTCGCTGTACTTGGGCCCGTCAAAGAACCCAGACCACGAGAGAAGAGATCATGAACAGCGAAGGCAAATGCCCGGTAGTGCACCGGCACACGGCGGCTGGCGCCCTGTCAAACGATGACTGGTGGCCGGAACAGCTGAACCTGAAGATTCTCCGCCAGCACTCCTCCGAGTCCGATCCGATGGGTGAGGAATTCAACTACGCCGAGGAGTTCAAGAAGCTCGACTACAAGGCCCTGAAGAAAGACCTCCATGCGCTGATGACCGACTCGCAGGACTGGTGGCCGGCCGACTACGGCCACTACGGTGGGCTGTTCATTCGGATGGCGTGGCACAGCGCCGGCACCTACCGCATCCACGACGGGCGCGGCGGCGGGTCCTCAGGCAGTCAGCGCTTCGCGCCGCTCAACAGTTGGCCCGACAACGCGAACCTCGACAAGGCGCGCCGGCTGCTCTGGCCGATCAAGCAGAAGTACGGCCGCAAGATCTCCTGGGCTGACCTGATGATCCTGGCCGGAAACGTCGCCCTGGAGTCGATGGGATTCAAGACGTTCGGTTTCGGCGGCGGCCGCGAGGACATCTGGGAGCCGGAAGAGGACATCTACTGGGGGCCGGAGACGGAGTGGCTGGGCGACGAGCGCTACAGCGGCGACCGGGAGCTGGCGGATCCGCTGGGCGCCGTTCAGATGGGGCTGATCTACGTGAACCCGGAGGGGCCGAACGGGAACCCGGATCCCGTCGCTTCGGGTAGGGACGTTCGAGAGACGTTCGCGCGCATGGCGATGAACGACTACGAGACCGTGGCGCTGGTCGCCGGCGGACACACGTTCGGCAAATGCCACGGCGCCGCCGACCCTGAGAAGTATGTCGGCCGCGAGCCCGAGGGCGCCCCGATCGAGGAGCAAGGCCTGGGGTGGATGAGCACCTACGGCAGCGGTGTTGCCGGCGATACGATCACCAGCGGGATCGAGGGCGCCTGGACCACCGAGCCGGCGAAGTGGGACAACAACTACTTCGAGAACCTGTTCGGCTACGAATGGGAGCTGGTCAAGAGTCCTGCCGGGGCAAACCAGTGGGTCGCGAAGGGGGGTGAGGGCACCGTGCCGGACGCCTTCGATCCGTCGAAAGAGCACGCGCCGATGATGACCACGGCGGACCTTTCCTTGAGGTTCGACTCGATCTACGAGCCAATTTCACGGCACTTCTACGAGAACCCGGAGGAGTTCGCCGACGCCTTCGCCAAGGCGTGGTACAAGCTGACGCACCGCGACATGGGGCCGATCTCTCGGTATCTCGGCCCGGAGGTTCCCAAGGAAGAGCTGTCGTGGCAGGACCCGGTCCCGGCGGTCGATCATGAACTGATCGATGCGAAGGACATCGCCGCTCTCAAAGGCAAGATCCTCGCAGCCGGACCGTCCATCTCCCAACTGGTCTCGGCGGCCTGGGCGTCGGCATCGACTTACCGCGACAGCGACAAGCGTGGTGGGGCGAACGGGGCGCGCATTCGTCTTGCGCCGCAGAGGGATTGGGACGTGAACCAGCGCGGCGAGGTGGGAACGACGCTCAAGGCCCTGGAGGAGATCCAACTGGGCTTCAACAGCTCCCAGTCCGGCGGAAAGAAGGTCTCGCTCGCCGACCTGATCGTTCTGGGCGGCTACGCCGCCGTCGAGCAGGCGGCGAAGAATGCCGGATACGATGTCGAAGTCCCCTTCGCGCCGGGGCGCACGGACGCCTCGCAGGAGCAAACCGACGTGGATTCGTTCGCCGTCCTCGAACCCACCGCAGACGGGTTCCGCAACTACCTGCGAGACGGGCACAGCATCCCGGCGGAGGAGCTGCTGCTGGATCGGGCGCAACTGATGACGCTGACCGCGCCCGAGATGACGGTGCTGGTGGGCGGCATGCGCGCTTTGAATGCGAACGTCGAAGGATCGAAGCACGGTGTCTTCACCGATCGTCCCGAGACGTTGACCAATGACTTCTTCGTGAACCTGCTGGACATGGGCACGGAGTGGAAAGCGGCATCCGACGGCAATTACGAGGGGCACGATCGTGCGACGGGGGTGGTCAAGTGGACCGGCACCCGAGTCGATCTCGTGTTCGGTTCCAACTCCCAGCTACGCGCCATCGCGGAGGTCTACGGGTGTGACGACGCGCAGGAGAAGTTCGTGCGTGACTTCGTGGCGGCGTGGGACAAGGTGATGAATCTGGATCGCTTCGATCTCGCCTGATTTCTCTGGCTGATCCTGTCCACAGGTGTTTAAGTCTTAAAGGCCCAGGCTTGTCAGCCTGGGCCTTGGCTTAGGGCACCCGGCTGGGCGGTGTGAGCTACCACCGGTCAGGTCCACGAGGATCTCCTCCTGGAGTTCAGCTGGAATAATCGACCCGCCTTTGGCGGGATATTTCGACAGCCGACAGCGGACAGCCGTCGCTCGACGCCCGAATCCTGTTCGGCTATCGACTTTGGGCTGAAGGTTGTGTTCCGGCACCTCTGAACCGATCACACGTCGATCATCGACACCGGCTGGCAGAACCCGCTGGCCCGGAGCAATCCGTCGTTCCTACTGGGCCCTCTCCCGGAAATACGCCCTGATACCCTCCACCACGCCGGCGGCATAGGCGTCGAGAAACTCGGAATTTTGCAGGGCCGCCTCCTGCGCCGGGATCGTGATGAATGCACCTTCGATGAGCACCGCAGGAATCCAGGTCGACCGCGTTATCGCGTGATTCGCCTGGGTGATTCCTTGGTCGGGCAGCCCCAAGGCCTGGACGAGGCCCGTTCGCAGCGCTCGCGCCAGATCGATGGCGAACGGCTGGAAATAGTAGACGCTGGTCCCCAACTCGCCGGACGGATTACGGCCATCCGCCAGGGCGTTGTTGTGGATCGAAGCGATCACCTCTGCGTCCTCGCCGTGCGCGCGTCGGATCCGGTCTCCAAGCGACACGGGTAGGCGGTCAGGCCGCGTGAGCACGACACGAGCATCCGCACGTTCCAGCAGGCGCTGAACGCGCAGAGCGATCTCGAGATTGGCGTCCGCCTCGTACAGGCGCGTTGGGCCGGTCGCTCCGCCGGGCGGATGCCCGGCGTCCACCACAATCGTCCGCCCTGCCAGCGGCCGCCGGGCCTCGATCTGCGGCGGACGACGTATCGACAGCATCAGAACGCCTCGCTCATAGCGCGCCCGGTAGCCCCACGGCTCGCGCGTCAGATCGAGGTGAAGCACATAACGGTCGCGGGCCAACTGCTCCCAACCCGCCGTGCGCAGCAGGTCACCCTCTCGACCGACCGCGATGCTGTGCGTAGCCGAGTAGGCACCGTAGAGAACCAGAGACACGCGACGCTCGCGGATACGGACGGCGTAGGGGACGGGTGCGGGGACGGCGATCCGGGCCTCGAGACGATCCGGTCGCTCGTTCAGGCCGACCGATCCAACCGCGACGGGCCGGTCCAAGGTCGCGTCCGGCAGCCACTTCAGATCTTCCACGTCGATCCAGGCGTCCGACTGCTGGTCCAGCCCGACTCGGACGCTCCGATTCCGCCGACCCGTCACCCGGGCTCTAACCCCATCGGCCCAAAGCCAAGCAAGGGCCCCCTGCGGGCCTGTTCGACCGATTGTGGCGCCTTCGCCGCCGGAGAGTCGAACGGCCTGTTGCAATTCGACCATCGGTCCCGGCCCGTCGAGTATCCAGAGGTCAAGGGGCAGCCGCGCCCGGACGATTCCGTCGCCGCTGCGAACCTCGATGACCGGGCGGCGAGCCGAGTCGACCGCGCCGGACTCCGGCGCTAGGGGGGGTCGCGCAGTGCGACTTCCGCGCCCCAGCGGACTGCCCGCGGCGAAGCTGCCCTCGTAGACTCCGCTTCCCACAGAGTCACGGCCTGGCCTTCCAGTGATCCACCGGCCCCTCAACCGTGGCTGATTCGACGGCCGTTCGGTCAGTGATTTCGTCCTTCCATCTGGCAAGGTGAGCCGTACGTCGGCCCCCGGGGTAGCTCGCACGCGCACCGGGATGGGCTCGCCGTCCAGAGCCCACCACACGCCTCGCGGGGCTGCGTTCGCCGCATCGATGGCTACCCGCTCCTCGGATGGCGAGCCCGAACCCGGTGGCAAACGTACTGTGTGACGTCCCCGGACGACCTCGGCTCCCAGCCTGGCGACCAGATCGTACGTGGCCAGCGTGTCGCCGGGCTCGGCGGGCACCGGAAGAAACGCGAGGAACGCGCCGTTCGCTTCGACCTTTACCGGCCGGCCGTTGATCGCGAGACGCACCTCGCCGTTGCCGACATTGCCGTAGATCATGTTGGAATCGCGGACCGAGATGAGGGCGCCCGCCAGTGGATAGACCACATCTACTCGCAGGGCCCCCTTGACGAGCGGAATCGGCGGAGGGCCCGGCGATTCGGGTGCCGCATCCCGGCAGCCGCTGGCAGCCGCCCCAACCAGTAGCGCGGCGAACCCCGCTCGCCCCAGGGCCCGGCCCAACACGGCCGCGCCCCTGGCTCGACACCGCACCAATGGCCGTACCGCCGAGTCACGGATCGGGCGTAGAACTGGGCCCATCTAGGGACTGATTAGAGTTATGGATGAGTGCGGCGATGAGCCAGGTTCCGTCCGAGTACTTGCGAAGGACCATTAGGTAATTGCCCGTCTCGGTGATCGTGTCGCCGCTACGGTAATCCAGGTATTCCAGAGAGTAGATGCCGCGATCATAGGCCTGACCGTCGGCGCCTTCGATCTCGAGCGACGTGAGCTTGAAATCTTCAAGAACGATGTCGAATTCTTCCAGCCCGAGCCGAATCGCCGTCCGGCCCACCATGACCGGACCTTCCGGTTCCAGCAGGGCGGCGTCCTCTGTGTACAGCGCGGCCTGGTCCGCCCAAGCGCCATCCAGCTCGTACTCGACGAACCGTTCACGTACATCGACGATCGCCGCAACATCGTCAGGTGACAGCGGACCGACGTCCCGCGCCGGCGCACGGCAGCCAGCTGCTGCGATTCCGACAGCTAAAGCGCAAAGAAGCCGGACGCGCATGCTCGACCGCCCGCTAAGGGCTGGCCTCCACCCGCGCTGCCTCACCAAAGTCGGCCTCCGGATAATTGACGATGACTGGGAGCGAGTCGTTGGGCATCCACGCGATCAAGGCCATGATTTGATTGAATTCGCCCTCATCGCTCGGGTGCACGCCGATACAACCGGCGGTTCCATCGCCGTCGGCGTCAAGATGCAAGAAGAAGTCGCGCCGGTTTCCAACGACTCTGGGCCGTAACATCACCCGCATGGGACCCCAGCGAGCAACGGCGTCCAGCGAGGGGAAGAGCAGCTGGCCGTAAGTAATCTCGGGCTGTTGCACCTGATTCTTGCGAATGAAATATCGTCCAGCCGGAATCGGACCCCGATCCACTTCCCACTGGTGAGCGGGCGCGGTGTAGTCTACGCCGCTGGGATTGTACGGATTGTTGGCCTTTAGACCCGAAACGGCACGCACCCGAATAGCGTTACCTCTTTCATCGGCGAGCACTAGGTGAGATCCGTCGAACTCGATCGATCGCAAGCCAAGGCCGGATTGCGTCCTCGGCAATAGGGTGACCCTGCGCGGATTCGATACCCGAACACGTCGATACGCTCGTTCCATGCGGCCGCGTTCATCGGTCACCACGAGCCAAACGCGGTACATCCCTCCGGCGGGTGGGCGGTTACGTCGACCGGCTAGCGTTCCGTCCCAGATGGCCACCTTGTAACCCGGGCGCGGACTACGCCAGAGGAACGAACGACGCAAGCCGCGCCAGCGTCTGCCTTCCGGAACCACGTAGGCCTCGATCGAACGAATTCGTGGAGCCGCACTCCGAGCGAAACCGGCCGACTCGGTCCGGCGGTCCCGGAGCACGAAGCTGATACGGGTGGCTTCCACTTCATGAACCCGGATGGAAGCCGGTGCGGCTTGGAAGTCGGATATCCACTGGCCTTCGCCTCCACCACAACCCGAAGCGCAAAAGGCCACGGTCATCAACAGAGTGGCTTGGAGATAGCCTCGATCGGTCATCGTGGAGGGCGCCCTGCGCTCGGAAGATCTGACCAGCGGTGCGCACGACTCACCTCTGCACCGCCGGTGGCTGACGATCGGATCGCTCTAACGGCGGCTACTGCGGATTGGCTGTCGAACGCGACGCGAACTCGGCAGCCCTGTATTGTCGCTCACGCCTTCTTGTGGGGCGGGTGCGGTCCCGCGGCGGCATCATCAATCTCGACCGTCCTGCCGCCCAGCTCCGTTCGACATACGACGCCATTGAGATTGCGGTCCGCGCCGCTCCCCTGCGAGACATCAACTGCCTCGAAGGGCCCGGGGCACGGTGCCGGCGCACCCCCGTAAAACTGTGGCATCAGCCCATCGGAGCCCGCCTGCGTCGGTGCATTGCTCTCGCAAGCGACGAAAACTCCAGCGGCCACGACAATAGAGCCCATTAGGACCCCAGGAAGCAGGTGACGCATGACTCCCCTCCACCGTGCTCTACAGCAGTTCTCGGTGCCCGCGGATTTGGTTGCTTGAGCCACAATTATGGCTGTCATAATTATGCCCTCGTTCAATATCATGTCCGGCCCCGCAGCAGTCAATAAGCACTGTTCATGCCAAGTTCTCGCTTGCGGAATCTTCTTCCAGCGGACAGGTTGACACGTCGTGACTGAATTCAGCCGAACACCGATGGCCGGGCGCCGTTCGAGGCTGTCGATGACCGTGTGTCTCGTCGCAGTCGCCCTGGCTGCCTGCCGAGAGCCGGATCCGGACAGCGAACGACTCGTCGTGCCGGCGGGCGCGACGCTCGATCAGATCGCGGATATGCTCGCCGTCCACGACGTCATTCGCTGGCCAGCCCTCTTCGTCCTCTATGTCCGCCTCCAGGGCGCCGACAAGAAGCTCAAAGCCGGCATCTACGACTTCCCGCGCGGCGCCAGCTGGTCGGTGGCCCTCGAGATCCTAGTCATGGGTCGCGTGGCGGAAGGCGTCACGCTTCCGGAAGGCTGGCGGATCGCTGAGATCGCCAATCGGATCGGGCCCATCGCAGGGCTTTCGCCGGACTCGGCCGCGGAGCGCCTGCTTGACGCAGCCCTCGCCGATTCGCTGGGCGCGCCCGGCCCGACCCTCGAAGGCTACCTTTTTCCAGCGACGTACGAGGTGCGCCTCGGCGAACGGTTGGAAAGCATCGCAGCCCTGCTGTTTGCGCGCTACCGGCAGCTGTGGACGCCGGCTCGCCGTGCGAGGCTCGACTCGCTCGGCATAAGCGAGCGCGAGGCAGTCACGTTGGCCAGTATCATCCAGGCCGAGTCCCGTTGGGAGGATGAGATGCCCCTCATCTCGGCGGTGTTCCACAACCGGCTGCGGCAGGAGATGCGTCTTCAGGCGGATCCGACGGTTCGCTACGCGCTGCCGCCGAACACACCACTGCGATACACGGACATCGATTCGCTCACCGATCACCCCTACAACACATACAGTCACGACGGCCTGCCGCCGGGCCCAATTTGCTCACCCGGCGAAGCGGCCATCGACGCAGCGCTGCACCCGGCACCGGTGGATTATCTCTTTTTCGTCGCTCGCCAGGATGGCCGGCACGAGTTCTCTCGGACTTTTGGCGAGCATCGCGGCGCGATTGAGCGGAATCGCCCGCGCTAGCATCGAAGCCTGGAAACCGCCGCGGTCAGTCTTTCGTCCAGATCTCTCTGGCGATCAACCAGGACCCGTCGACCTGCCTCCGGAGTACGACCAGATACTTTCCGGCGTGTGCCACGGAGTCCGGCATCGTATCCAGGTCCGGCCTCCTCTCATTCAGCGGTACGCTATCGGGCGCGAGCAGCAAGGCGTAGGTGCCCCAATCGTACACCCATTCGCCGCCGCGCGCGTCGGGACTCAAGGTGATACCCCAGTAGCTCAGTCCCTGGTTGAACGCGTCCGGTAAGGCCAAGGCCGCCTCGATCGCGGCACGCCCCTCGATCGCCGGTCGGTACGGGGGCATCAGTACGGCGTCGTCCGCGTAGAGAGCGGAGAGCGCGCTCGCGTCTTCTCCGATCACCGCCTCGAAGTACGAGCGGGCCAGGTCCCGAATCGCCGTAGCGTCCGCTTCAGAGAGCGGTTCGGGCGGCGCGGCTCGGGGCTGGCAACCGGCACAGGTCAGAGCCGCAGCGAATACCAGCATCGGCTTAGAGCGTGATCTCATGTCACTGAATGTAGCCGAGCGCACGCAACGCCCGCAGTTGTTCGGCGGTGATCGGCATCGCCTGCGGCTGCGTGAACCGCTGAGCCAGCGCCTGGTGCTCGCCCCACCGTGCCTCGAGAAAGGCGGTGTACTTCTCCACCAGGTCCGGCCGTTCTTCGTGCAGACTGTGTAGGCACTGGGGATCCTTTCGCAGGTCGTAGAGAAGCAGCGGCGCCGGTCGACGGTTTTCCGGCGGAATCCACTCGCCACGGTCGGTGGGGTTGATCTCCAGCGACGCACCCCACCGCCCATCGACCACCTCGATCACACCATTGAGCTCGCCGGTCTTCTCATCGACATAGAATTCGTCCAGGATGACCGGCGTCGGCTCCCAACGCTTCTCTCCGAGAAGCAACGGTGCCAGCGAACGACCCTGCAGAATCTCAGGGCCCGGTGTATCGGTCAGCTCAAGAATGGTGGGCAGCACATCGATCATCGAGACAGGATCGCTGAAGCGCTGCCCGGGGGAGATGCGCTCCGGCCAGACGATGATGAGCGGGATGCGGCTGACCCAAGCGCTGATATTCGGCGTCCACTTTCCGGGCGCCACGAGCCCCGGCGGCATGGGATCGAGCAGCGGGAGACCCGCCTCGTACTGGCCATGGTCGGCCGCGACGACGAACAGCGTACGCTCCCACTCGCCACGGGCCTTGAGCTGCTCCACCAGTCGGCCGATCCGATGGTCGAGGTGAGCCATCGTTTCATCGTATAGGTCGCTGCCGATCTCGGAGAATTCGCGCCGGTCGATCCCGAACTCGTCGAAGTGAGCCCACCACCGCGCGAACCCTCCGGCCTCGCGCAACTGCGCGCGCCATTCATAGAAACGCGACCGCCGCTCGGGATCGACGTAGCGTCCCGCGAACGGCGCCACGGATTCCCACGGATCGTGAACATCGGTGGGCTGGAAGTGGACCCAATACGGCTCCCCCGGATACGCATCGCGCCAGCTCCAATAGTCGGCGTGCAGCTCGGCAGCGGCCATCGACTTGACCTGGACATCACCATCACGGAACACGTCGACCCCGCGCTGCAGGTTACTGAGCGACCCGGCGTAGGGGTTAGAGGCGAACACGGCTGTCTGGTAGTCGGCGGCGTGCAGCAGCTCCGCCATCGTCCGCGCCTCGTCCGGTATGGGATCCGACCGGTCCAATCCACCGAGCACGCTGTGGTGGAGTGAGGTCATGAACGAGGCGGTCGAGGGTTTCGACCAGTCAGAGTTGCTGTACGCGTATTCAAAGATCGCTCCTTCCGCAGCGATCCGCTCCAGATTCGGCGTCGTGCCACGCTCGTAGCCGTAAACGCTCATCAGCTCGGCGGCGGCCCCGTCGATGACATAGAAGATGACGTTCGGTTTTACGGTGGCCCGCACGCCGGTCAGCGTCGGCGCCCCCCAAAGCGCCACCGTCCCGGCGCGCTCCGCTTCGGCTTCGAGCGACAGGTTCACTATCTGCCCTGAATAATCGGAGAGATCCAGGGTCCGTTGCCCCCAGCGTGCGCCGTCGGAGTACGATTCCTCCAGCAGCGTCTGCGTCTCACGGTCCGCTCCGCGGACACCGATCCTGAACGTCACAGGGGCGTCATCCCGCAGCACTGCGAGGCCGACATCGAGTCGGCCACCCTGGGGCACCCGAATCCGGTAGTCGACGCGCCCGGGCGCGTGGGTGTAGAGCGTCCGTCGCTGCACGGCACCGCGCGCCACCGTTCGCACGCCCACCGGAACGTCGGCGTAGTCGGTCTCCAGGGGGATTATCGAGACGGACAGCAGGTCGATGCTGGCGGGATCATCGGCCTTGAACACCAGTCCGAGCCGCCGGGTTCGCTCCTGCGGCTCCGCCTCCCTGAGGCCGCCCGTCCCCCCGTGCGCGCTCCCCCATGGCGCGCTGACGGCCGGATCGAACGGGTGATCGGCCGCTCGCGCCAACGGCATCACGTAGGTTTGAACCTGGCCATCGTTGATTACGGCCACGACCGAGGCTTGCAGGCCGCTCCGATCGCCGAGGCCGCCGCCTCCTACCGGCTCATCGGCCAGGCGCGCACCGAGCTCGAATCCGCGGGCCTCGACCGAGCTTCGCGCCCGCACCAGCACGTAGCTCCAATCCGCAGGTTCCGATTGCTCAAGACCAACCGAGATCTCGCCCCGCAGACGGCCAGCGCTCGCCTCACGCTCGTCTTCATCAAGGGTCACCCGTAGTGCCTCGTCGGTTTTCACCACACGAAGGCTGCCCATCGAGCGATCCGTGTCGGTGACCGGTTTCCAATCGGGTTGCGCCTCATCGAAACGCCACTCGGCCAGCGGCGGAAGGCCGCTAGTGATCTCGGAACCGACGATCGTCGCGGCGTCTAGATGGTCTTCGAGGTGAAGCGGACTGTCAGCGGTGAGTGGTGCCCGGCGGGACTCGCAGCCGGTGCTGCCCAAAGCCAGGAGCCCCATCGCCAAGGGGACGTAGAGCCGGATCTCGGTCAAGGATCTCACCTCATTCAATATAGCCGAGCGCCCGCAGAATCCGCAGCTGCTCGGCGCCGATCGGCAACGCGCGCGCGCGACTGAAGCGCTGACCGAGCGCCTGGTGCTCGGTCCACTTGGCCTCAAGTAACCGGCCGTACTTCTCGATTAGATCGGGGTGCTCTTCGTGCACGCTCTGCAGACAATACGGATCGTTTACGAGATCATACAGCAACAGCGGAGCCGGTCGCTGGATCTCCGCCGGCGCCGACGGGTCGGGGTTGATCTCCAACGAGGCACCCCATCGCCCATCGATGAGCTCGATCACGCCCCGGAACTCGCGCGTCGCGCGGTCGATGTTGAACTCGTCGAGGATCACGGGCCGCGCTTCCCAGCCCTCCTGTCCCAGCAGCAACGGTGCCAACGACTGGCCCTGCCTGATGTCGGGTCCGGTAACGCCGGTGAGGTCGATGGTGGTCGGGAGTAGGTCGATCATCGACACGGGGTCCGCGAATCGCTGACCCGGTGCGATTCGCTCCGGCCAAACCACGATCAACGGGATGCGGGCCACCGAGCTTCTGAACATCGGGCCCCACGGCGGAGGCAGCGGATCTAGCTGTCCCAGCCGCTGCTGACTGTGAGTGCCGTGGTCGGCCGCCACAATGAACAGAGTGTGCCTCCACTCGCCGATTTCCTTCAGACGCTGGACCAGCTGACCGATCTGCTCGTCGACGCTGGCCATGCCTTCGTCATACAGCCCGCCGCGGACGGCATAGTAGTCGAGTCTATCGATGCCCGTCCGCTCGAAGACGTCGGCGTAGGTCAAACTCCGGCTGGCAAAAAAGCGCTCGAAGCGTCCGCGGCCGCCTGCGTCCTCGAGCCGACGCTGCCACTCGTAGAAATCCCGTCGGCGCTCCGCATCCACGAAGCGTCCAGCAAACGGTGGCACCGGATTATGGGGAGGATGTACGTCGCCGATCTGGAAGTGCACCCAGTAGGGCTCACCGGGGTAGGCCTCGCGCCAGCGCCAATACCGCTCATGCAACCGCGCTACCGATGGCCTGTCGTACGCGCCACCGCCCTCGTTAAGAAAGTCCACTCCGCGTTGCAGATCGCTGAGCGAACCGGCGAAGGGGTTGAATACGAAGGCGCCCGTCTGGTAACCGGCTACATGCAAGAGCTCGGCAATCGTGGCCGCCTCGTCCGGCACCGGATCGGAGTTGTACTCGTAGCCGCCCAGTACGCTGTGATGTAACGACGTCATGAACGAGGCGGTGGAAGGCTTGGTCCAACTCGAGTTGCTGTAGGCGCGCTCGAAGATCGCGCCTTCCGCAGCCAGCCGTTCGAGATTGGGCGTCGTAGCGCGGTCGTAGCCGTAGACGCTCATGTAATCGGCGGCTGCTGCGTCTATAACATAGAGAACCACGTTGGGCTTGTCGGGCGTGCGTGGGCCGCTCAGCGTCGGCGAGCCCCACAACGCCACGGTGCCCGTGCTCTCCGCCTCGACTTCGAGCGCGAAGATTACAGTCTCCCCGGCCAGGCTGGACAGGTCGACGGTCCTCTGGCCCCAGTTCTCGGCGTCGGAGTACACCTCTTCGAACAGTGACACGCTCTCGCCGTCTGCGCGCTCGGCGGCGATCCTGAATATCACCGGCGCGTTGTCACGCTGGACTCCCAAACCAATGTCTAGCCGGCCTGCATCGGGCACACGGATCCGGTACTCCAGCCGACCCGGCGTGTGGATGTGGACGGCGCGCCGGTGCACCCCGCTTCTGACTTCGCTGCGAACCCCCACAGCCGTGTCGGCGTAGTCGGCCTCCATCTGGAGGATGCTCACCGATAGAAGCTCTATGCTGGCCGGCTCGTCGGCCGCCAACACCAGTCCGATCTGCGTCTGTTCGTCTTCAACGCCCGATCGCGACGGCTCGACCCGGAGTATATGGCTCCTTATCGTGCCGTCGCCGATGACAGCGGCTACCCCACCCGAACGCACTACGCCTCGCGGATCACCGCGCTGATCGGCTGCTCCGCGGACAACGACCCCAAGCTCCAACCCACGCGCTGCCTCCGAACTGCGTGCCCGCACGAGCACGTAGCCCCAATCTTCGAGCTTCGAATCGGAAAGCTCCGTCCGTATCTCACCACGAAGGCGGCCGCTGCTGCGGTCACGATTGGCCTCGGTCAGCGATACGCGCAGCGCGTTCCCGATTTGCTCCAACTGGGGAGCACCGATGCGAGGATCGGCCTGAGCTACGGACGTCCAGCCCGATTGCGGTCCCTCGAAACGCCACTCGAAAACCGCCGGAACCCGCCCAGGGGTCGTGGCCGCGACATGGGCTACATCGAGATGCTCTTCCAAATGAAGGGGACGGTCTGCGGTGAGAGGCGGCGGCCCGCTCCGACAGCTGAAGGCGCTCGACGCCAATAAACACGCCGCCAATGGCGCCGGCGTCAGTGCGCGAACCTGGGCGATCAACCATCCGACACCCATCATAGTACCGGACCAATATGCGAGCGCCGTGTTCGACCAACAAGCGATTTGTCACCAACGTAGAGGCGTTGCTCAGTCAACGACCTCCCACGATAAGCCACAGTTGGCGTCGATTAGCCGAAAGACCGCGTGGTTACTAGTCGGGGCGGTGTCTCCTGTGAGAACCGTGCTCTGGCCAGTGGCCAGATCGCAGTAGCGGAGACGCTGGAATTCGCTGTTCTCATCGGACGTGTAGTAGACGCCTAGGCCGTCGCGGGACCAGGCTGCATCTCTTCCGTAAGCGATCTTCTCATCCGAGGGATTCAGCTGGGTGACCTCACCGCCACTTAGGTCAACCACGTACAGGTACGACTCTGTCCACGACACCTGTTGCCGCACCAGCAAGCGGGAATCGTCAGGCGACCATTCCATCGGATAGTAGACACCCTCGGCCTCCAGAACCATGCGGGCGGCACCAGGGTCCTCCACGTCGGCCACATAAATATCCCAGTCGCGGCCGTTGCGGGCTGTGCTGTAGTAGACGAAACGGTCACCCCCCTGCGACCAGACATGGCCTCCTTTCCAGTACTGGCCGTCAGTGAGCACGCTGTGTTCACCGGTCGCCACGTCGAAGTAGAAGATCTGATAGAACTCACTCCCTCCTACTTCCTTGAGGAACAAGAATCCCGCCGGCTGACCGGCGGGTCGGACAGCGACTTCACGCACAGGCTCGTTGAAGGACGTGAACTGCTCCCGCTAGCCGCCAGGTCGCTCCACGTAGTGGATCTGCGAACCGGTCGCGACGTACAGGCCCTGCCCGTCAGGATCCCAGCCGGTGAATCTCGCCGAACGGTAATTCGTGTACTGGCGCATGCGCTGCACGATCTCCCGCGACATGTCGGGAGTGTCCTCCAACACCAGGTTGCGCACCTCGCGGCGCTCCACCTGGGCTAGGGGAGGGCGCTGTCGGCAAGACCACCAGCGCCAGAAGACTGAGGAGACTGAAGACTCTTCTCACGGGAACGCTCTTCCGGATAAGACTTAGGTGAAAGTGCTCCCCTGCCGTCAAGCCACGCGGAAAGGACTGCCGGTGTAGGCACGTTTGTAAGGGATTGAGCCGGCGTCTTTCTCGTGGCCTGCCCAACCAGAATCACTCGCCCTGGTTGTACACAATGACCTCGCCAGTCATTCTTCTCCTGTCGGACTTGATCATGGCGATTCCCGTGAAGATGAACTCAGAGTCGGTGGACTCCTGCCCTAAGATCAGGGCTTCTCCCCCGAGCCTGCCCGCTTCGGCGATCATCTCTTTACGTAGATCGTCGAAGCTGTCAAAGACCGTCTCGGTGCTCGATTCAATGACAGGTGGAGACACAGCTTTGCCGACCCCTTTCGCGAACAGCTCTTCTCCCCCGGTGTCGGTGTGGGAAACGAGGTCAAAAGTCTCGTTCACGTCAGCGTGTGCGGGAGATTATCACCACACTCCAGCCCCAATCTCGATCACGTACGTGAACCGATTGATGTCGAGCGAGCCCGAGCGTGCTGCTCGACACCCCAAACGGCCCATGGATCCGCCAACCTACCATCTCCGATTTGTCGTCCTTTCTGCCCAACACGTGGCACCTTGGGGGCGGGTTCGAACGGATGTTGATTCGCAGCTACGCCCCTATCCCTAATGGCATCGATGTGGGTATCCGCGGTGATCTTCTGCTCTACTTCCACAAGCTTGGCAGCCAGATTCCGTTCGACTCGCAGTCCGGGTCGGCGATGGGCCCTGGCAACCTCGCCGAGCTCCCACAGAACCCGACCATTACGCGCCCGGTGTTCAACCTGGCTGTGACGATCGGCTTCTGAGAGCCAGTCGACAATAGTCGGTGGACGGTCGACACCTGGCGGTGCGCCTGAAAGCCGAGCGGCACCGCTAAAGTCGATTGCGGTGCCGTCGCCAGCTCGCCGCGACGGGGCGAGATAGACGCACTGCGACTCTTTCGAGCTGCGGCTATCTCGCAAATTCGGCGAGATTGCGCAGACGGACGTTGGGGTCGCTAGCGAAGTTGTGCCGCAGCCACCCGAGATGTCCGGCGCCGAAGATGACCAGCACCCGCTCGTTGGGAGAGTCGATGAGTTGTAGGACGTTGCTGTAGATTCGAATATTGCGCCTGAACCAGTCAGTAACCAAATCGGGACCGGCCCAATTCCATGGCTCGCCGAGGTGCGCAATTTGGTAATCGAAACCCAGGCTCTGTTCTGCGTAGCCATCGGAGTTCATGTAGAGCAGCGCTTCGAGCACGCTGTGGGAGGCAAGATACTCTTTCCACGCTTCCGCCCTGTCTCTCAATTCACCCATCAACGTATCGAACTCCTCCGTGCGCCCATGCGTCCTGGCGTAATCCTCCACTCGTTGGAACGGGAAGTCGCCATCGGCGTCCACAGAATACACCGTCATGTGTCCAAGCTCGTTGGCGAGACGGAAGCCAATCTGCTGCCTCTCGTTCCGGGTGAGCGGCCGCACGCCATTCAGATAGTCGCTGTAACGACTCGCAATGACGTCGCCTTCATGATAATCTGCTTCGAGGGCGATCTTAGTTGGCTGGAACCTCTTGAGGACCGCTATCACATCGGCAATCTCAGCTTGGCGTTTGGCCGCGAGGACATCATCAACTTCCACATCGACAACGTGGCTTCCCGCATTCGCCATATGGTAGACGCCGAGTACCAACACCTGGGGGCGGTTAGCCGAAGTCTGGCTCTCCGCAGGCGATTGTTGAGAGAACACGGGAAGAGGAAAGGCCCAGAGAGCAAGTGCAACAACGATCGCACGTAACTGCATGGTTCAGCTCCTGTCGAAGGTCCCTAAGAATTCAGCTAGTAAGCGGGTTAGCCCAGCTTTGCTCAGATTAGACAGCTCGACCTCCACGACCGTTGCATCTGTCTGACATCAAACATCCAGGCCCTAAAAAGCGCTGGGATAGCCAGAAAGGGAATTGCCGTAAGCCATTGCGGTGGCAATCGATTCAGTAAATCGGGGCGCCCGGTGTGAGCCTCCACCGGGGACCTCCTGCTCCCAAAGCCGAAAAGCAGCGCTCACCAGCGCTGGTGGGCTGATTTCAACGATTCTGCGCTGACTGTTGGACACCAGCGCTGACTGTGTCGGCACTACGTCTGTCACTACGCGACCCATGGAAGACCATCCTCTACGGGGAGATTCGGGCAGAACGCCCGGCGATACTGCAGGGCCCGAGAGGATAGTCCGTCAAAAGCTGGCCTTGACGCGGAGGTAGACTTGGTCTGCGTCGTCCCAGCGCCCGAACAACGTGGTGCCGCCTCCGCCTGCGAGAAAGGCGCCGAGTGACACGTCGACGTTATCCACGGGTGCGTAAACGACCTCCGGAAACACGCCTATCCCCAGGTGATCCGATGGAGCCGACCACTGGGCCACTTCGAGGGCTCCCTTGAGCGTCAGAGTAACCGTCTCGCGGAAAAGCCGCTGCTCGAGCTTTCCCAGGAGGTAATCGTGGAGTTCGTCCGCACCACGCTCAAGGAACAGCCCATGCGCCCACTGAACATTGAGATACCAGCCGCCGGGGAACGTGTAGTCCCCTCCCAGCGTCCATGTCGCGTACGGCCGGCGGTCTGGCGCGACCACTCGATCCCGCACGCTGTCTCCACTCGCCACGACGTCGGTGACAAGCTCCATCCGCTCCGGGAACACGACAGCTCCCTCCCCCCAAAGGCCGATGCCTCTCCACTCCGTAGCGACGTCGCCGCCAAGCACGCGGATTCGGGGGAGCGCAGTCCACGCGTGTCCGTCGAACGTCTGCGACGCCGAGGCTCCATCCTTACCGACGAGGAGCACTCGCTCGGCCGCGGGGATGCCGTCGAAGCCATCGAAGTAGCTCAGCGAGACGTCGAGACCTGCAGCGTGCCCGGCGGCCTTGAGCCCGTACTGGCTGTTACTCAGCCGCCGCGACGGCGCCTCGAAGTGCTCCTCCCACGACGGGACGGACCCCGACGGCATTCTTCCTCCCGCCTTCCCTAGCGCACCGTCCGCCCCCGGCGGCAGCAGCGGCCCGTGCGCCGTTGGGGTCCATACGCCCTCGACCCGCCACTCATCCGTTACATAGCACTCCGCCCGCACTGCCCAAGTCGGGATCCGCGCCGTGAAGTCGGTCAGGTCTGACAGGTCGTACGGGCTAAAGCGGTCAGTCGGGTTGAGGCCATCGGCCGTCCCCCACCGCACCCGCTGCTTGCCGATCGTGAGGTCGAGCGGGTCGAACAGAAACCCCGAGATTCGCGCCTGAGCCTCCCACACGGTGAACGAGCTGGGAAAGTGGAGGTCGGCGTCTTTCAGATCATCAGTTGATCGTGCTGCTGTGAAGTCGTAGAACCGGAAGTCGAGGCTTACGACAAGGTCCACCCGCCCGCCGAAGCTGGCGCTGAGCTCGGGCCGGAAGACGTTGTAGAAGTCCGCGAGCCGCACCGAGTCCCCTCCCAGAGCGAGGCGGCGGTCGAGCTGAACGAATCCGCCGAGGCGTACCTGCTGGGCCTGTACCGGGCCCGCGAGCAGCGCCGCTGCTATGAAGACCACGAAGCCGACGGCGCGCGCGACGCCACGCGTTTCAGGCCGGACGCTTAAGCTGGCGCTGGCTGAAGAACCCATCGTCTAGCCCCGTGTCGAACTGCAGTTCCTCTATGTCGAGTACGGTCCGGTGCCCGTCCTTGACCGTCGTCACCTCCATGCGGCGCGCGATCCAGTACCCGTCCACGCGTTCTATATCCGACGCCACAACGGTCTTTACGAGCCGCCCGTCCCGACCGAACAGCTCCATGCCCGTGATGACCCAGGTATCGTGCTGGACCTGCATCACGATCCGACTGTAGCTCACGTCGGCGTCGGGCAACGGCTGGAGCGTGAGCGCGTACCCC
>JBDHJS010000013.1:0-82463 GCA_039586795.1 Gemmatimonadota bacterium | reverse complement strand
GGCGAAGGCCTCGGCGATCTCAAGCATGGCGATGGAACCGGAGCCGTCATCGTCGGCGCCGTTGAAAATGGAGTCGACGCGGGCTGGACGGATCGCCCGCAAGCTGTCGATGATCGCCTGGATGCGCGTCGCCTCTTCGGTGGTCGCCTGCCGGTTCGGGCTCTCGGCGCCCATCGGTCGAACCACGTTGAGGAACGCCCACAACGAGTCATGGTCCACAGGCGTTCCGGACGTGCCCACGTGGTCATTGTGGGAGCCGATGGCCACGTACTCGTTCCTAAGCTCGGGATCGCTCCCGCGGACGATGCCCACCACGTTCCGCGCCGGGTAGCGGGCCGGCTCCTCGACGAAGGTCACCGTCCCCTCGATCGTCGTGCCCATCGCCCCCACAGCGGCATCGGCGAGTGGCGCGCCGATCAATTGCTCCGCCACATCCCGACTGACGAACAACCCGAGCGTTCCTTCTGGGGTATCGCCGCCAGACATCACCGTGCGCGACTGCATCATGAAGTCCGCCCAGCCGGGCGGCAGCATCTCCAGCGCCGTTATGGCCACACCCGCCGCCGACAGGTAGGTCTGAAGCGCCTGGCGATTGACCACGTCGTCAGCGGTGAGGGCGGGGGCATCGGAGGCCGGGCCGCCGTAGATCACCCCTTTCCCGTCGATCGAGCCCTTCGTGCTGAACGGAAGAAAGGAACCGAGCCGCGGGATTGGCACGAAGTCGACCCCCATCTCCAGTTCTGTGCCGGCGATGGTGATGCTGCCCTCCGGCCGGCGCTCGACCATCGGCAAGGTCTGGAAAAAGGTGCCATCATCGCCCGCCGGCTCGAGCCCCATGCGCGCGACTTGGTCAGCGATGTACTCGGTGCCCATCGTGTTGCCCGCGGTCCCAATCTCGCGCCCCATCATCGAGTCGTGGGCGAAAGCAGTGAGACGCTCCTCCAGGTCGGCGGCGCTGATCTCGCCGTTCGCCGTGGCGGTCGCGGCTGCGACGCTACTGGCAGGCGTGGGGGTATCGGAAGTCTGTCTGGATGAGCAGGCGGTCAGAACGATCGCCAGCGCGACGAACGCAAGTCGGTTCGGGTTCACTTGTAGGCTCCAATTGTCGTTAAGTGTCCTTGATACATAGATGTCATGCGACGCCTTCACCCACGAACTGCAACTCATACAATCGGGCATACAGCTCCCCACGTTCGAGCAGCTGCTCGTGAGACCCCTGTTCGACCAGCTCACCGTGGTGGAGGACGATGATGCGGTCGGCATTCTGGACAGTGGAGAGACGATGCGCGATGACCAAAGACGTGCGACCGCGCATCAGCTCCTCCAGCGCACGCTCGATCTGCGCTTCGATCTCCGAATCGACGGAGCTGGTGGCTTCGTCGAGGATCAGGATGCGCGGGTCGAACGCCAGTGCCCGAGCGAACGACAACAGCTGTCGCTCACCGACGCTCAAGCTCTGACCCCGCTCGCCCAGCGCCTGGTCGTAGCCTTCTGGCAACCGGCGGATGAAGCGATCGGCGCCGACGCGCTGCGCCGCCGCCACCATATCGTCTTCCGTGATCTCTTCGTTGCCGAGTTTGATGTTGAATGCCGCGCTGCCGCTGAACAGATAGACGTCCTGGAGCACCAGCTTGATGACGCGACGCAAGTCGCGCTGCTCAAACTCGCGGATATCGATGCCGTCCAGCAGGATTGACCCCTTTTGCGGGTCGTAGAAGCGGAGCAGCAGGTTGATGATCGTGGTCTTGCCGGCGCCGGTGTGGCCGACGATGGCCAGCCGTTCGCCGGGCGCCGCCTTGAACGAGATTCCCTTCAGCACCCAGTCGGGCTCGGAGCCGTCGTCTTTGTGGCCGGCTTTGTTGTACGCGAACCAGACGTCGCGGAACTCCAGCTCGCCGCGGACAGCGTCGGGTAGCGCTCGCGGCTGCTCGGGATCCGGCACGGTGGGCTCGGAATCGAGTAGCCTGAAGATGCGCTCCGAGCTGGCCATGGCGTTCTGCAGGATGTTGAACTTCTCGGACAGATCCTGGATCGGTCGATAGAAGCGCCGAACGTATTGGAGGAAGGCCGCGACCACGCCCACGGTGAGCGTGCCCTCGAGAACATTCAGGCCGCCGTACCAGAGCACGAGGGCGACGGCGACAGCGGCGATCAGCTCGATGAGCGGCCAGAAGATGGCGTAGTAGTGAATCGAACGCAGGTGCGCGTGCAGGTGGTCGGAATTGACGTCCTGAAACTTCTCGAACTCCGGTTCTTCCTGGCCGAACAGCTGCACAACGCTCATCCCTGTGATCCGCTCCTGGAGGAACGCGTTGATCTTGGCGAGCCTGATGCGGATGTCGCGGTAGGAGCGGCGTACGTTCTTGCGGAACCAGCGGGCGGTGGCCCAGACAAGAGGCAGGACCGTGAACGAGACCAGCGCCAGCTTCCAGTCCATGGCCAGCATCACGCCGACGATGAAGATCAGCGTGAAGACATCGCCGAAGATCGCCACGACGCCCGAGGTGAACATCTCGTTCAGTACCTCGACGTCGCTGGTCAACCGGGTCATGAGCCGGCCCACCGGATTGCGATCGAAAAAGCGCGGCGACAGGCGCTGTAGCTGAGCGAAGATCTCGCTTCGTAGATCGCGCATCACGCGCTGGCCGATCCAGGTAGTGAGCAGCGTCTGCGCGTAGCTCAGCAGCATGGCCAGAACCAGCGTCGCTGCGTAGATGCCAGCGAGCACCGCGATCAGGTTCAGATCGCGGGCCGGGATCGCTTGGTCGATGGCGACGGCCGTCAAGTACGGCCCGACCAACTCCAGTCCCGAAGCGGCGATGAGCATGATCACCGCCAGCGCCACCTTCGCCCGATAGGGGGTCAGGTAGCGGAGCAGGCGACGCATCAGGTGGGCATCGTACGCCTTGCCGAGGGCTTCTTCCTCGTGGAAATCGAGTTCCGGGCCGGTTTGCATGGTCCCCGATTCTAAGACCGGTAGGGGGTGGAGGGTAGGGGGTACGGTGACAGGACAATAGGTAACAAGTTGTCTCGAGGCCCAGAGTGTCGGGTATTCCCCGTGCTGTAGACTCGCTACTCGCACACCCTCCTCTCGAACCCACTCCCTGCCCGCGACCGCCAAGGCCGCTGCCTTGTCATCCGCTTAGTTGCAGGTGCCTCTGGCCCGGATCGTTGACTAGTACTCAGCCATCAAGCGATAGCTGACCGGCGAGAAATCCCCGCTTGTAGCCGCGTCGTAGTCTCGTATGAGGATGTAGTAGTCCCCTGCAGGCAAGGGGCAATACAACTCTTCGGGCTTGTTCGGTGTGTTACCCTGCTGTCCACAGACGAAGTCGCTGAACTGGGAGTCCAGAACGAGTACGTCGAGGTCTTTGTTCATGTTCCAATCGAGCAGAGCAGCCAGTGTAGCATTGGAGTTAAGCGTCAGTCGGAAAGTGTCGAACACGTCGCCATCCAAGAAAGAACCGACACGGTCAGCGGGTAAGCTGATTTCTGAGGCCGTGTCGGGGTCGTCGTTTGCAGGTTCATCTGAATCCTGTTGGCCCAACTGTGTCCAGGTGAGAGCGTTTGACTCGGCTCCGGCATATATGACGACAGGATGATCACCGGACGCACCGGCGTTAGGCATCATCAGCTCTAGTGAAGTGTCGGAGTATGAAACGATGAACTCGGTGGCGGAAACACTGCCCACCGTAGCCGTGGGCGGGGCGCCCAGCGGGCTGATGCGCATGCCGGTGATGAGGACAGGAGCCCCTACCGGGCCGCTGTTGGGAGTCAAGCTCGTGATGGCCGGTGGTGGGAGCGTGGTCGCTGCCGCCACGTTGCTGAACTCCGAGTGATACTCGAACCAGCGTGCCCCAAAACGCTCGGTCAGCCCCGCCTTGATGCGGAACTCAAACGTGGTTTCGGCTGGCAGAGACTCGACGAGGGCTTCCCTGGCCTCGGCCGGTACACGATTGTCTCCCGAGAACAACGTTTGAAAAGACGCTCCGCAGCAGCGCCACTCGACGATGAATCCCTCGTCGCCATAGCTCCTGTCGGTGGGATTCGGGGTCCAGGCCCAGTTCAGCTCGATGTCAGTGGACGAGATGGCGGTCGCCTGCAGGTTCGCGGGAACAGAGGGGATCTGGGCTGTCTTGGCATTCCAGAGAAAGCCGTCCAATTCGTCTTCCGACACGACCGCGGGAAACACATCAGTGGTCCCGTCCTGATCGGTGTCGAAGAGCAGGATCACACTGTCGCCGGACACCCGACCGGTCACGTCCCCTGATCCCGGTATCGTCTCGCGGCGCTGGTTGAACACCTCCCTTTCACCGTTGCGATGGGTCCCCGTCAAAGCCAAGTCGTGCTGCGTCAGTTCCAGAGTCCACCAGGTCGCCGTGACGTGATCTCGAAACATCCAGGTTCCTGTGACGTCAATGCTGGAGGGCGGCGGTGGCGGGTCTGTCGTCGGGTCTGTCGTCGGGTCCGTCGCCTCGCTGCAGCCAGCGGTGACCAGGGCAGTTACCAGAATTGCGAAGATGATCGGCGGTGTGACGCGTATTGTTCGATTCATGGGATGCCTCCAAATCGGGCCGGAGCTTGCCTATGCTGATCCGGCGCCTCATGTTGCCGTGGGCAGTATTCCCCGTGCCTTTGCTAGTTCTGTCGGGAGAGAGATCTCTGCGTGACACCCCTGGCAGATTCTGAGCCCCGCCATTCAGATTCTGAAGGTCCGAGTCCGATCAGCGCTGACCAACTGTGTGTGCTGCGCTCGGGCCTACAGATTATGGCTCGCCGCGCCCTGAACGACGCGGCCCGAGCCGAGGATGCCGTTCAGGAGACGCTCGCTCGAGCGCTCAAAGCCCTACGCGAGAATCGTCTGCGAGAACCCGAGAAGCTGGGTGCTTTCGTCGCAGCGATCGCCCGCCATGTGATTGCCGACTTTCATCGTGAAAGCGCGCGCACAGTCCCGTTGCGCTCCATGCCGGAGACCGCCTCGGCCCCGGATCGCGACCCGCTGGAATCTCTTATCAGCGAAAGCGAACGGGCCGACGTTCGTCGTGCGCTGGCCGCTTTGGGTAGCGGCGACAGAGATATTCTACGGCTCAGCTACTTTCAGGGTTTGACGCCGGCACAGATAGCGGAGCGGTTGGGCGAGCCCGCGGCGCGGATTCGAAAGAGGAAGTCGCGAGCGCTGGCGAGGCTCCGCCGTGCGTTCTTGGAGAGACGCGGCGAGCGGTCACAGATGGAAGGCGAGTTCGACAAAGTAGATGAGACGCTCTAGTTGCGACTGCCTGCTTGTCGGCTTCGCGGGAGAGATGAGGTGAGTGGTATTCTGACCTGTGACGATGTAACCGAGCGAAACCTCGTAGAGGGCTTCGTAGCCGGTACACTGCCTGGCGATGAGCTTGAGGCGTTCGAGGCGCATTACCTGACGTGCCGCCGCTGTCAGGCGGAACTGCGCCTGGCCACAGCCGTTCGCTCGACGTTGCCGGGGATCGATCGGGCAGCGGCCCGGCGTCGCTGGCCGGTGATCGCGGCGGCTGCGGCGGTGGCTGCCGCAGCGGTGATCACAAGCATCGTCTTTCTTCGACCGAGTTCGAGCGACGACGGGCTGGCTGCGCTGGGTGGCGTAGATCAGGCGCCCGTCTATCTCGGCGTGGAGATCCGCGGTGAGAGCGGCGCGGCCGACTCGCTCTTCGAGTTGGGAATGAGCTACTACTTGCAGAAACGGTACGATCAGGCTGCGACGACTTTGGATGCGTCACTGTCCGTAGCTGCTGACCTCGTTCCTGCGGAGTTCTTTCTGGCCGTCAGCCGGCTGATGAACGGTGAGCCGGATGCGGCGGTGCCGGTCTTCGGTCGTTTGATCGAGCGGGGCGAGACGCCTTACCTGGCGGAAGCCTATTACTATCGGGCCAAAGCATTTCTAAGACTCAACCGCGCCGACGAGGCACTTTCTGACCTTCGAGCTGCCGCAGCGGCTGGCGGAGTGATCGGCGTTCAGGCTGTGGCTCTGGTCGACAGCGTGAAGAGTTGGTTACAGCGCTAGCCTTGCCGATCTTGCTGGCCGCCGCTCTGGGCGCGACGGCGGGGCAGGCTGATTCCTTGTTGGCCAGAACCCTCTGGCTAGCTGCGCTGGACAGAGAAGCAGAGCTCGATCTCGACAGCGCTACAGTGCTGTATCGGGCGGCGCGGGATGCGGACCCGCGATTCTTCCCAGCACAGCGAGACTATATCCTGCGCATGAGGGAGCGGGGCGCTAGCGAAGCGCTCCGACGACAGTACGAGGGAGATTGGGGTGAAGACCCGGTCTTGGCCTGTTACAGTGCCTGGGCCACAGCACCTTATGGCTACCCCGAGGGTGCTGCAGGGGAGTTCGTCGCGATCGAAGCGGAACAGGGATCCACCCTTTGCACATCGCTCTTTCTCGCGAACCTGGCCGACCGTCTGACGCCGGCGCGCATTTGGCGGCCGCAGGCCGTGCGTTTTGCCGAGCAGGCCGTGCGGCTGGCGCCCGAGCTGGCGGAGGCGTGGGACCGCTACGGCCAGGTACTGTCGTGGGCCAACCGCGCGCAGGACGCCGAGGCTGCGCTGCGAAGAGCGATCGAGCTGTCGACCCATCCACTCAAGCGCGTCGCCGTCTATATGCGGCTGGCCGAGCTCAGCTTGGAGCGCGGGGACGCGGCGGCGGCTGAGGCGATTCAACGGGCCGTGGCTGCGGCAGTGGAGCGCGATGGGCGCCCGGGCTTAAAGGTCACCTATCTCCACGGACTAGTAGCACTGCGCGCTGGTCGGGGTCGAGCGGAGTGGGAGGCGCTGCTACGCGAAGAAGCCGAGTTGGCACGCGATCATGGCGCGTGGTCGTGGGAGCTGCGTGCCCTCTGGAGACTTTGCCGCCAACTCGATGACAGCGGTGATCCGTCCAGTTCCGTCGAATGCCACGATCGGGTCGTGTCCATCGCCGACAGCGTGGGGTCGGCGGCTTTCCAGTTGCGAGCATACGTGAAGCGAGGTCGAGCCCTCGCACATTTGGGGCGGCTGGCAGAAGCGGAGCGCGACATCTCAAGAGGGATTGCGCTCGCCCCGCCTTCCGGGGCCTCCTTCTGGCTCGCCGATGCCTATCACAACTTGGTGCATATCTACGAGTGGGCGGGCCGAATCGAGGAGGCATCTCGCATCGCGGACCGCTTCGTCGATGAAGCCGCGCTCTTGACACACTCGCCGTCCCGCATGATGAGCCTCCGTGATGCCGGGATGACTCGCTGGATGGCCGGATGGCACGCCGCAGCGAACGAGGAATTCCGACAAATGGTCGAGGTCATCGACGAACAGGAGGAGAACTACCACTGGGCGGGCGAATACTTGGAGAGGGCCGGCGACTGGCAGGCAGCGCTCGAGTACTATCGACGGGCCATCGCGGAGCAAGAAGTGCTCAGCGAAACGTGGCGCGCGTTGGCGCGCGTTCATGACAGGTTGGGCCAACCCGACAGCGCTGAGGCTGCGGCGCGGGCGCATGATGAGTTGCAGAATTGGGGACCACTAGACACTCCCTTGCTGGCCGACGTGCAAGCGAGTCGCATGCAATTTGAAGAAGCGACGAAGACGCTGCGCGGGTGGGTCGAGATCCAAACCGGCAGAGGTAACTTGCGCGGAACGGCCGTGGCGAACACTCGCTTGGGCGAGATGTACTTGGACTGGGGTAAAGCTGACTCGGCGGCGGCAGCGGCAGGCCGAGCCGACAGCCTGGCCGACCGCTACAACTACGTGACCGAACTGATTCATGCACGCCGTCTGAAGGGCGAGGCGCTCGTGCAGTCGGGCGAGGTAGGTAAGGGGATTGCGATGCTGGGTGACGCGGCGGCCTTGGCGGAAGCGCATCCTACCGCCGAAGTGTTGCTGGAAACGCAGCTGGCGCTTGGCCGGGCCTTCAGTCGGGACGGCAGGGTCGCTGAGGCACTGGAGGCTTACGACAGGTCGGCGAGCGTTATCGAGGAGACAGGGGTTGGCCTGGGTGCGGACCTTCAGCGGGTCGAGTTCCGGAGCCGGAACATCTCTCCTTTCGATGAAGCGCTTAAACTTCTGTTGTCTGCTGGACGCGACGTGGACCCGGAGCCCGTGTTGTTTTGGAGTCAGCGACGCAAGAGCGCGGCACTGACGCTCGCGGCGCTGGCGCACGGCAAAGAAGGTCAAGTGATTCAGCCGTTCACATTGGCCGAAATCCGTCACGGACTCACCGGCGATTCGGCTCTTCTCGACTATGTGATCATCGACTCGCTGTCGGCCGTGATCGTCATCACGCCACACGAGGCGCGTGTGTTGTCCCTGCCTGTGTTGCCAAAACGCTTGGCAAAGCTAGTCGAGGATCTACGTCGCCCGCTGGCACTGAGCTACGGCGGCCGCATCGACCTGGCGCGAGCGCCGTTCGACGTCCAGCTGGCCGGAGAGTTGTACACCGCGCTGCTAATGCCGATCGAGCCTCTGCTGCCCGGAGTCCGGCGGGTTCATGTGATTCCTGACGGTCCGCTGCATTACCTGCCCTTTGCCGCCCTGGTATCGCGAGCGCCGCAAACTGAAGCCGAGACCGGGACCGCTTATGCGCAGGCGCGATACCTCATCGACCGTTTCGAGTTGGTGTACTTGCCATCGGCGCGGTTTTTGGGCAACGGCCAGGTTGGCGTCCACCGCCTGACTCCTGCGAGCGGCTCTGTCCTGGCGCTCGCCGGAGATGCGCCCGGCGCGGAGCGTGAACTGGCGGCTATTGAGGCGGCCTGGTCGGCAGGTCGGGTGGTTACACATGTGGGGGACGACGCTACGGAGACTCGCGCCCTGACGACTGCGGGCAATTACTCGGTGGTTCACTTGGCGGCACACGCCGTCGCCGATGCCGTCGACCCCTTGGCCTCTCACGTTCGCTTGGCGCCGGACGAAGATAACGATGGCTATCTTCATCTGGGTGAGATCGCGGCGGTGCGCCGCCCGATTGGGCTGGTGGTGCTGAGCGCTTGCGAAACATCGCAGGGCCGGCTCTACTACGGTGAAGGGCTTATGGGTCTCGGTCGCGCGTTCCTCGCCGCTGGCGCCGAGTCAGTGGTAGCCACACTCTGGCCGGTGGGCGCCGCCTCGGCCGAGCTGATGGGCGAGTTCCATTCACGGCTCGCCTCAGGAATGTCTCCCGCCGCCGCCCTGCGGGCGGCTCAGCTGCAGCTGCGGCGAGGCTCGAATACGGCGCACCCCTTCTTCTGGGCGGGCTTCGTCCTGGTCGGCGGAGCTGAAAGCGCGCATTGAGGGCGCGCGACTACGGTAGTATCAGAAGGAATTGTCCGTGTAGCTGATCTCCTCCCCGTCCACCGCCTTGCAGATCACTTGATCACCGTTCTGATCGACGTCCAGTTGCCCGATGGCCGCTACGGCTTCATATCCTGACAGACAGTCGCCCTGACTGGGCGCATGGTTGTCGATGATGGCAACCATGTGAAGCCCGCAGGCGGGGAAATCGGCGGCACAGCCGGCGACATGTTTGTAGCAGATGTGGCCGTCTCCATTCCGGTCAGCTGCAATAAGCTGGGGGTAGGTGCTGACTGGTTTGAGCGAGAAGGTATTCGGGCATGTCGCAACGACTTCCAGGTCAATGCCGAACACGCCGTCTTGTGTCTTGGTCGCGTCATCACAACCCACGGCAAGACTCCCCGCCGCGATCAATGCCAGAATAAGTACGGATCGGATCTTCATGGTCGACTCCTGGTGAAAGTTGGGTGGCTCGACATCTGGGCCTTACAGTTCAGTCGACCGACCCTGGAGATCGTGACACACGATGGCCAAGGAGCCAGTGCCTGGCCCGCGCAGTCGCGCACTGGCGCGGCACTCCACTGACGTAGTTATTATCCTCAGAACCATGGAAGACAGCATCCGCATCCGCGGCGCCCGCCAGCACAACCTCAAGGGCATCGATCTCGACATCCCGCACCGGGCGTTCACCGTCATCACCGGTCCGTCCGGCTCCGGGAAATCGTCGCTCGCCTTCGATACGGTGTTTGCGGAGGCACAGCGACGGTATGTGGAATCGCTGTCGACCTATGCGAAGCAGTTCCTCGAGCGGATGGAGCGGCCGGACGTCGAGTCGGTGGAGGGTGTCAGTCCGGCGGTGGCGATCCAGCAGAAGAATCCGACCAAGACCAGTCGATCGACGGTGGGGACCGCAACCGAGATCCACGACTACCTGCGGCTATTGTGGGCGCGGATCGGTCGCACGATCTGTCCCGAGTGCGGCCGTGAGATCAAGCCGGACACGGTGCAAAGCGCGGTGGATCGCGTGCGCAAGTTGCCGAAGGGTTCGCGCATTCAGGTGACGTTTCCTCTGCCGCTTTCCGCTGAGGTGTCGGACGAACTGGTGGTCGAGAACCTTCGAGCGCTGGGGTTCATTCGTGCGCTGGCCGACGGTGAAGAGGTCTACCTGGGCGAGGCGACGCATGAGAGCGGAACGCCGGAATTGACGAAAGCGGAGGAACTGCTGGTCGTTGTCGATCGCCTGAAGGTCGGCGACGCCGCTCGTTCGCGGCTCGCCGATTCGCTGGGGACAGCGTTCACGGAAGGTGAAGGCGAGGCCGTGGTCCTGGTGTCGAACGGGAAGGGCGTCGCCGATCGATTGGCGTTCACCGAACGCTTCCGCTGCCCCAACGACGGAACGACGTTCCCCGATCCGGTTCCCACGCTCTTCTCGTTTAACAGCCCGCTCGGCGCCTGCCCCACCTGCAACGGGTTCGGTGCCAACCTCGAGTTCGATCTCGACCTGATCGTCCCCGACGCTGAGCGCACGCTGGAGGACGGCGCTGTCGATCCGTGGACCAAACCGCGTTACGAAGATCGGCGCTACTACCTGGCCGAACTGGCGAAGAAGCACAAAGTCTCGATGAAGAAGCCGTGGAAGGAACTGCCGAAGTCATTCAAGGACGTCGTGTTTTACGGCGACCCGGGCTTCGAGGGCATCATCGAGCAGCTGGAGCGGCTCAAACAAACGAAGCGATACAAGCAATACATCCGCGTGTTCGTCCGCCAGTATCAGACCCAGCAGACCTGCACGGACTGCGGCGGCGCGCGCCTCAGATCGGAGGCGCTGAACGTGAAGGTGGCAAAGAGGACCGTCGCCGATGTGAGCGCGTTGCCGGTGGAGGAACTACGCGCCTGGGTCGAGAGCGTGAAGCTGACGAAGCATGAGCGGGCGGTGGCCGACACGATACTCCGCGAGTTGCGATCGCGGGTCGCGTTTCTCGACGATGTGGGTCTGGGTTATCTGACCCTCGATCGCCAGGCACGAACGCTGTCGGGCGGAGAGGCGCAGCGGATCAACCTGGCCAACTCATTGGGCAGTGCGTTGGTCGATGTAACCTACGTTTTGGATGAACCGTCTATCGGTCTTCATCCCAGGGACACCGAACGCCTTTACAGGTTGCTGGAACAGCTCCGCGACCTGGGCAACGCGGTCCTGGTCGTCGAGCACGACCGGGCGGCAGTGGAGCGAGCCGACCATGTCGTCGAGTTGGGCCCCGCGTCCGGCGAGAAGGGCGGCGAGCTGTGTTACGAGGGAGGCCTGAAAGGCTTGCTCGCCTCCGATACCCTCACCGGCGAATACCTGTCGGGCCGCCGGTCCGTGGCGAACCCGGAACGACGCCGGCCGGTTGATGGCGCCACCGTAGATCTCGAAGGAGCGCGGCTGCACAACCTGGACGGCGTCAACGTGACGATCCCGTTGAACGTCCTCACGGTAGTGACCGGGGTATCGGGTAGCGGCAAGTCGACCCTGGTGCACGACGTGCTGTACCGGGCACTGGAGCGGAAGATCGAGGGTCAGTCGAGCGCCAAGCAGCATCTGGGCGAGCTGGTCGGGTCGTACGACGCGTTGAAGGGGAGCGGCGCCCTGTCGGGCGTAGTGCTCATCGACCAGAGCCCGATCGGTCGGACGCCGCGCTCTAACGCCGCCACCTACCTCAAAGCGTGGTCGGAGATTCGTCGAATCTTTGCCGAACAGCCGGAATCCAAGCGTCGTGGCCTGGTGCCCAGCCAGTTCTCGTTCAATGTGGCGGGTGGCCGTTGCGAGGAGTGCCAGGGCGCCGGTCAGATCGAGGTCGAGATGCTGTTCATGGCCGACGTCTACGTCGCGTGCGATATGTGCGGCGGCAAGCGGTTCAAGCCGGAAATATTGGATGTGAAGTATCGCGGGCTGAGCGTCGACGACGTGTTGAGCCTCACGGTTGACGAGGCGCTCCGCTTCTTCATCAAGGAGGCGAAGCTCGGCGAGATGCTGTGGCAGCTGCAGCGCGTGGGGCTCGGATACCTGCGGCTCGGGCAGCCGGCGACGACGCTGTCGGGCGGTGAAGCGCAGCGTCTCAAGCTGGCGCGAGAGCTTGCGGGAGCGACGCGTCGGGGTGGGCACCGGCTGTACTTGCTGGATGAGCCGACGACCGGCCTGCACATGCACGATGTCCGCGTGCTGATCGATGTATTGAACCAGCTCATCGATGCAGGGAACTCGGTCGTGGTCATCGAGCACAACCTGGATGTGATCAAGCAGGCGGATTGGATCATCGATTTGGGGCCGGGGGCGGGAGCGCACGGGGGGCGGTTGGTGGCCATGGGGAGGCCGGAGGAGGTCGTGGGTGTGGAGGGGTCGTATACGGGGAGTTTTCTGGCCGGGGTGTTGGGAGTTTGAGCATCAAGAAGGGCGCCATCAGCAGAGTGACCACTCCAAGCGTTTCCGTACTGCTTCCCTGCCGAGATGCAGAAGCTCACCTTCCAGAGGCCATCCGCAGTCTCAGTCTTCAGACGTTCGCGGATTACGAAGTCGTCGCCGTCGACGACGGGTCAACAGACGCGACCGGCGACATACTCGAACGCTGGGCGGAGGCCGATGACCGGGTGCGCGTGCTTCACACGGCGCGTAACGGACTGGCGGAGGCGCTGCAGGCCGGCGCCGCCGAGTGCCGGGGCGACCTGGTCGCAAGATTCGACGCGGATGACTTCACTCACCCGCGGCGGCTCACCCGGCAGGTCGATTACCTGTCTCAGCATGATGATGTGGACGCGGTTGGAACTCATGTGCGCTACTTCCCGCACGGCGGGGTCGGCTGGGGGGCACGCCGCTACCAGAACTGGCTGAACGGACTGAGTGAGCCGGATGAACTGGCTCGTGACATCTTCGTCGAGTGTCCGATCGCGCATCCGACTGTGATGATGCGACGCAGCCGCTTCGAAGAAGTCGGTGGCTACGCGACGAACGGATGGCCCGAGGACTACGACCTGATCCTGCGACTGTACCTGGCGGGCTCGCGCGTGGCGAACGTACCAGAGATCCTCCACTTCTGGCGCGAGCGGGAAGATCGGGCGTCGCGCGTCGATCCACGATACTCCGCCAACGCGTTTCGGCGCTGCAAAATCCACTATTTGCGGGAAAGCGTCCTGCACGGGCGCACGGAGGTGAACATCTGGGGCGCCGGTCGTGTCGGGAAAGACCTCGCCCGGGCATTGATCGAGGAGGGAATCGAGACCGGAGCGTTTTTCGATATCGATGCGCGAAAGATCGGCCAGGAGATTCATGGAGCGCAGGTGCACGATGCACGGGAGGTGGCGGCGAGCGAAGGTCAATATCTCTTGGTGGCCGTGGGAGCGGCAGGCGCCCGTCAGCTGATCCGCGAGGAACTGGATGCCGCGGGCTACCGGGAGCCGGATGACTATCGTTGCCTGGCGTGAGCATTTGCGGCGCGTCGCTATTGGCGCCATCTTCACGGCGGTGTTGAGTCGAATTCAAACGAGTATGGATGCGAGGGAAGAGAGAATGAGGCGAGCGTTGTCATTCTTGGCAATCGTGGTGTTGGCGGGGGTCTTTGGTGGCTGTGGCCCAAGAGTGACTTTGCCACCGGTGACGGTCGAGGATGTTGAGGTGTTGACGGAGGAGCCAGAGGAAGAATTCGAAGAGATCGCCGATATCCGCCAGCAAGCCGCGACCAATACGCCCCGCGCCGATGTGATCGCCGGCGCGCGAGAAAAAGCGGCTAGCTACGGTGCGGATGCGTTGTGGATCAAGGAGTGGCGTGTCAGCGCCAGCGTGTCCAACCCTACCGTCACCCTGCTGGCTGTCGCCATCTACTTCCCCAGCCGACACCCGGAGATTGAGCGAGACCCGGGCACATCCTGAGCTGCTGCGTCGAGCGTAGCGAGCACGATCTGGAGTAGTTCAGATTCGACTCGCACACCGCAGCGGGCGCGATTCCCCCCTGCGCCTGAATAACCAATAAAAACAAGGGTTTTGGGACTTCGCCGAGTGGCTGCGATGGGGTGGAGAATGGGTGTTGAGCGGTGTAAATTGGGGTGGGAGTCAAGACCCACCCTAATCCACAGGTACTGTACGATGAAATACTTTTCGGCCTTCTTTGCCGTAGTGCTGGGGCTGGCGGCCTGCAGCGGCGGCACAAGCACGAAGGTAACCCTACCAGCCGTCGAGCCACGCGACGTCGAGCTCTTTATGCCGGGCGACTATCCGGAAGAGAAGTACGAGGTCCTGAAGCGGATAGAGATTCAGGACATGGTCTCGGCGGACGAGCGGGAGATGGTGCTGGAGGCGCGTCAGCAGGCAGCGGACCTGGGCGCCGACGCCCTGATCATCCAGTCGCTGCGCACGACGCAGTCGGGCGGTGGTCTGGCTGAGACGAACGCGAGCCGGGACAGGAAGATCCTGGAGGCGCTGGCCGTCTACTATCCGTCGAAGCATCCGGAGCTTCAGGAACAGCAAGAGGGCGAAGGACAGAAGTAGCTCCGCTAGGAGGGGGCGGGGTGGTGGTGCCGCTGGGTGAGACCTGGCGGCGGGTGGATGCTCTTGTCCTTTAGGAGCCTATCGTGGGTCAGGAAGTAAGCGGTAAGCGATAAGCGGTGGGATCGATGTTACCGCTTACCGCTCACCGCTTACTGTTTACCGTTGGCAAAGAACAGGGAACGCGAAGGTCAGAATAGATGGCGAAGAAGAAGAAGGCCAAGAAGAAGGAAGAGGTCGAGAACCAGAACGGTACCGAGGAGAAGGTTCTCCCGCGCTACCTGGAGGATGAGATGCGCGAGTCGTTCATCGACTATTCGATGAGCGTCATCGTGCAGCGTGCCCTGCCGGATGTGCGTGACGGCTTGAAGCCGGTTCATCGGCGAATTCTGTTCGCGATGAACGAGCTGGGCCTGCAGCCGAACCGCCCGCACAAGAAGAGCGCGACCGTGGTCGGTGAAGTTCTGGGCAAATACCATCCGCACGGGGATATGGCGGTATACGATGCGTTGGTGCGGATGGTTCAGGATTTCTCGCTCCGCTATCCGCTGGTCAACGGTCAGGGGAACTTCGGTTCGGTGGACGGAGACAGCGCGGCGGCGTATCGGTATACGGAAGCGCGATTGGGGCCGATCGCTGTTGAGCTGTTAGCGGACATCGACAAGGAGACGGTCGATTTCGTCACCAACTTCGATGACCGTCTCGAAGAGCCGACGGTCCTTCCCTCCAAGTTTCCTAATCTGCTGGTCAACGGTTCTTCGGGCATTGCGGTGGGCATGGCGACGAACATACCTCCGCACAATCTGCGTGAAGTCGTAAGCGCGGCGAAGCACCTGATCGCCAACCCGAAGGCAACGGTCGCGCAGTTGATGAAGTACGTGAAAGGTCCGGACTTCCCGACCGGCTCGATCATCCACGGCGACAAGGGAATCGAGGAAGCCTACAAGACGGGTCGCGGTCGAATAGTGCAGCGTGCGCGTGCGGAACTGGAGGAGACCAAGAAGGGCGATCGGATCATCATCACCGAGATCCCGTTCATGGTGAACAAGACGCGGATGATCGAGCAGATCGCGGAGCTGGCGCGCGAGCGAAAGGTCGAGGGTATCAGCGACCTTCGCGACGAGAGCGATCGAGACGGGATGCGCATCGTGATCGAGTTGAAACGAGATGCGATTCCGCAGATCGTGCTCAACCGACTGTACAAGCACACGCAAATGCAGTCGACGTTCGGAGCGATCATGCTGGCGCTGGTCGATGGCGTCCCGCGCATCATGGATCTGAAAGAGATCATCCGACACTTCGTGGAACATCGCCACGAGATGGTAGTCCGCCGGACGAAATACGATCTCAAGGTCGCCGAGGAGCGCGAGCACATTCTGATCGGTCTCAAGAAGGCGGTCGACAACATCGACGCCGTCGTCGAGATCATCAAGAAGGCGAAGGACCCGGAGGACGCGGCCAAGAAGCTGCGCACGCGCTACAAGCTCTCGGAGCGTCAGGCCGATGCAATCCTCAACATGCGGCTGGCACGGCTCACCGGGCTCGAGGTTCAGAAGCTGAAAGCGGAAATCAAAGAAGTCCGCGCCCTCATCAAAGAGCTGAAGGCCATCCTCGCCTCGAAGCCGCAGCGGATGACCATCATCAAGAAAGAGCTCGACGAGCTGGCGAAAAGGTACGGCGACGAACGCCGCACGGAGATTGCCGGGGAGATCGTCGACTTCTCGATGGAAGACCTGATTGCCGAAGAGAGCATGGTGGTCACGGTGTCCCACGAGGGGTACATCAAGCGAATCCCGGTCGACACCTACCGACGCCAGCGGCGTGGAGGACGCGGTATTGCCGGCATGTCGACAAAAGAAGAGGACTGGGTCGAGCACCTGTTCACCGCTTCCACGCACGACTACATCCTGTTCTTTACTGCGCGGGGTCGCGTTCACTGGCTGAAGGTCCACCAGGTCCCGCAAACCAGCCGAACCGCGCGCGGCCGTCCCATCGTCAACCTGATCAAGATCGGAGCGGACGATCGGGTGACGGCGATGGTGCCGGTGCGAGAATTCAGCGAGGACGAGTACCTGCTGTTCGCAACTCGCAACGGCATGGTCAAGAAGACCTCGCTGGCGGCCTACGGGAACGTTCGCTCCAGCGGCATCAACGCGATCAGCGTGGTCGACAAGGACGAGTTGATCGACGTTCGCCTCACCGGCGGCGACGACCAGGTTGTCCTGGCGACGCGCAACGGTAAGGCGATCCGTTTTCAGGAAGACGAAGTCCGCGAGATGGGCCGCGTGGCCCGAGGTGTCAAAGGCATCGTGCTTGGCCGCGGCGACGCCGTCGTCGACATGGTGGTCGTGCGTGATGAAGCGGCCCTGCTCGTCGTCACAGAGCGCGGGATGGGCAAGCGCACAAAGATCGACCAGTACCGCATGCAGCGGCGCGGCGGAAAGGGCGTGATCAACGTCCGGCTGTCGCCGAAGACGGGCAAAGTGGTGTCGATCATGGAGGTCAGGGATGACGACGAGCTGGTCTTCGTGACGCGCAACGGGATCGTTAACCGACAGCGAGTCAAAGAGATACGGGAGACGGGCCGCAACGCCCAGGGCGTGCGGTTGGTCAACCTGGACAGCGGTGACACGCTGGTCGACGTGACCCGGGTGGTATCGGAGACAGAGGAAGAGAAGGAGCTGGCTACGGCGGAGTAGGCAAGCCTACAGGCCGGCGAAAAACAAGCCAGGCGTTGACTTTAGGGGGTCTTCAGTCGACATTTGTAGACCCCCAGTAACCCCGCCTCAAACGCCTTGCCAGCAGCCTAGTCCAGCGGAGTCCAAGCCATCGAACGTCTTGTCGATATCGACGAAATCCGTGCCGCCGCCAGTCGGATCGACGGCATAGCGAGGCGAACCCCGCTTCTGGCGGAGCGCAGATCGTCTCCCGTGGGGGGCGGCCGACTCCGCTTGAAATGTGAGAATCTGCAGCGCGGTGGCGCCTTCAAGCTTCGAGGCGCGTACAACTTCATCGTGCAGCTTTCGCAGGAAGATAGAGCCCGGGGCGTAGCGACGTATTCGTCGGGAAACCACGGGCGTGCCGTGGCGCTCGCCGCGGCCGAGCTGGGAATACCGGCGGTCGTCGTCGTTCCGGTGGATGCGCCGTCGGTCAAGGTGGAGGGGATCCGGAGGCAGGGCGCCGAAGTGTTCTTCGAGGGTACGACGTCTTTGGAGCGAAAGCGGCGCGCCGAAGCGATCGCTGGAGAGCGCGGTTTGACGATCGTCCCGCCGTTCGATCATCCCCACATCATCGCGGGCCAAGGAACGGTCGGACTCGAGATCATTGAAGACTGGCCAGCGGTGGAAAGAGTTTTGGTTCCCGTCGGCGGTGGCGGCCTGCTTTCCGGCGTTGCGGCGGCCGTAAAGGCGCTGGCGCCGCACGTACAGGTTTATGGCGTCGAGCCCGTCGGAGCTGCGGCGATGGCCCGATCGCTGGAAGCGGGGACGCTGGTGGAGCTCGATTCATCGACCAGCGTCGCCGACGGCCTGAAACCGGTGCGGCCGGGTGACCTCACTTTCCAGCACGCTCGTCAGCTGGTCGAGGAGGTGCTGCTGGTGGAGGACGAAGAGATCCTGCGGGCGCTTGCCTGGTGCGCCGAAGAGTTCCGTCTCTTGGTGGAGCCGAGCGGCGCCGCAGCCGTCGCGGTGGCGATGAGCGGATCGCTGCCCGGGCCCCACGTGCCGAGTGTCGCGGTGATTTCAGGTGGCAACGTCGACCCGGCGGCCTGGGGAGAGTGGGTAGTGCAATACGGCAACGCGGACACCTCAACCGAATGAACGACCGAGGCTTCATTCTGATCGGCCGCGATGGGGCCGAAGAGCTGGCGGGGCTCGACGAGGCGCTAGAGGCAGCCGGATATTCCGTGCGCAGCATCAGCGACGGGTCGACGCTGCTCAGCTACGTCGCCAGCCAGCATCCCGACCTGTTGCTCGTCGACGAATCGATCACGGAGATCGCGCCGCTCGAGATCGTCAAGCACGTGCGACACCGCGTCGGCTCGCGGGACGTTCCGATCATCTTCACTTCATCGCAGTCGCAGGGGGAGCAGGCGGCGGCCGCAATCCGTGCCGGCGTAGCGGATTACATCCGCAAACCGTTCGCGCTGAGCGAGCTCGTCGCTCGGATCAGCTCGCACATCGAGCGCGGTCGACTGGTTCAGTCGGCGCGTCGCGAAGCCGACACCAGTGGCATCGTTCTCGAAGTTGTCCGCGACGTCACCGCCAGTCTATCGAGCGAGGAGATCTACGATATCCTCGTCCGCCGCGTTTCCCGGCTGTTCAATATTCGACGCTGCTCGATGATTCTGATCGAGGACGACGGTGAGCGCGGCACGGTGGTGGCCGCTCACGATGACCCAAGCATCAGCTCCCTCTCCATCGATCTCACGCGCTATCCCGAGATCCGCCAGGCGGTAGAGACGGGAGCTCCCGTGCTGGTGAAGAACCTCAAGGGCTCGGCGCTGTTCGAGCAGATTCGACCGCTCTGGGAGAACGAGCGGATCGATATCGATATCCAGTCGATCGTCGCCATCCCGTTCAACTTCGACCAGGGCCGTAACGGAGTCTTCTTCCTGCGCTCGAGCCCGGATGAGCAGCAACTCGATGAAGAATCGGTGCGTCTCACCTCGGCGATCGCTCAGGGTGCCGTCAGGGCGCTCAACCGGGCGGCGATGTTCGAGAACGTTCTCTCGCACCAGGAACAACTCGAGATCCTGGCGAAGACGGACGAGCTTACAGGTTGCCTGTCACGCCGCTACCTGATGGAGCGGATGGAGAACGAGCTGGAACGCGCGGCACGTTACAAGCGACTCCTGGGTCTTGTCATGTTCGACATCGATGACTTCAAGCGGCTGAACGACACGCACGGACACACAACGGGCGACGCGGCGCTCCGCTCGATCGGAGAAGTGCTACGGCGCTCGCTGCGTACGGCCGACTTCGTCGGTCGTTACGGCGGTGACGAATTCCTGCTGGTATTGCCGGAGACCAGTGCGCACGGTACCCACCAATTGGCCGAGCGCATCCGCAAAGGCGTCAGCCGACGCGAGTTCGATCTGCGCGGCGGCTCGCTGCGCCTGACGGTGAGTGGCGGCGTAGCCGGCTTTCCCGAAGCCGGCATCGTTACGCCGGAGGATATCATCGACCGGGCGGACCAGGCGCTTTATCGCGCCAAAGCCGCGGGGCGCAACAAGGTCTTTTCGTATACTTCCGATATGGATAAAATGCCGGCTCCAGATCAAGGCTGATTCGACATTCGACATCCGACGTTCGTTGGGCGGCGCTCGACGAACGGACTATTTCGACAGCGGACAGCCGACAGCCGCGTATCGACGTTCGAGGACTATTCGGCGTTCGACGCCCGATGTCCGACGCGCGCGAGCGTCGGGCTCGAACGTCGTGAGTCGAGCGTCGGTCGCCCAGCAGGACTCGAGTGTCGATACGCGGCTATCGGCTGTCGGCTGTCCAAAATGACATGAAATGTCCGCTAATCACACGTTGACCGCCGTTCGCGGTATTAAGGTCGGCCACGCCGATGATCAGGCGGCCGCCACCGGTTGCACCGTTGTGCTCGGTCCCTTCCGGGCGGCGGTGGACATTCGCGGCTTCGCCGCAGGCACTCGCCAGTTCGGTACGCTTTCTCCGAATCACATCGTCTCACAGGTCGATGGCTTGCTTCTGACCGGAGGCTCGGCCTACGGGCTGGCGGCGGCGGACGGCGTTATGAGCTGGCTCGAGGAGCGCGGCGGTGGCTTCAAGACCGACGCCGGTACCGTGGCCATCGTTCCCAGCGCGGTGATCTTCGATTTGGGAACCGGTCGCGCCGATGTGAGGCCGGATGCAGCCATGGGTCGGGCGGCGTGCGATGCGGCGAGCGGCGAGCCTATCGTCGAGGGAAGGGTTGGGGTTGGCGCCGGAGCCATGGTGGGGAAACTGCTGGGCGGTGAACGCGCCATGCCGGGCGGCATCGGCAGCCACGCCATGGAGCTCGACGCGCATACCGTGGCCGCACTCGCTGTGGTCAACGCGTTCGGCGACGTCACCGACGGGCGAGGAAACATCATCGCCGGCGCCCGGGACGAAGCCGGTGAGTTCATCGACTCGGCGCGCTACCTAGTGGAGCACGGAGCACCACCACGCTTCCAGCCGCAGCCCGGAACGAACACGACGCTCGCCGTCGTGGCCACCGACTACCCGCTGACACGCACCGATCTTCAGGCCGTGGCCCGGAACGCCATGAACGCAATGGTGCGTCACCTGTCACCGGCCAACAGCAAGTTCGATGGCGACCTGGTCTTCGCCTGCTCGACGGGCCCGGAGCCCGGCGAGGTTTCGCCGATAGAGCTGCTGCGGATCGGTCTGGTCGCAGAGGCGGTGCTGGCTCGAGCGATCCTGAGGGCCGTCGCGCCGGCGTAGGGTGGCGATCTGCCCCATACGGGACCAGATTAATAGGTTCAGTACAGGTAACTGGCCAGGGAGGCGGACTCGCGCGGAGGGCGTTTGGCCCCAAATCACCCGATATTGTTCGACATCGACGGTACCCTGCTGCTCACCGATGGGGCGGGGCGCGTCGCTTTGCACGCGGCGCTCGAGGCGGTCTACGGGACGATCGGCAACCCGGAAGACTACAGTTTCCATGGAAAGACGGACCCGCAGATCGTTTTGGAGCTGATGGGCGGCGCCGGATTGGAAGCGCCCGCCATCCGGGAGCGGATGCCGGCCGTCTGGCAACTCTACTTGCAGCGTCTGCAGAGCGAGCTGGAGGTTCGACGCCGGGAGGATCGGATCGAGGTTCTGCCCGGTGTGCGTGATGTCCTGGCCCAGCTCGAAAGCCGCTCTGATGTGGTCCTCGGGCTGCTGACCGGGAATATCGAGGAGGGCGCGAGACTCAAGCTAGAAGCGGCGGGGATGGCATCGAGTTTCTCATTTGGCGGATTCGGGTCAGACTCGGAGAATCGGGCTGGCGTGGCACGCGCCGCGATGGAGCGCCTGCGGTATCACATGGGTGAGCTGGACGGCAGATCGGTGGTCGTCGTCGGAGACACGCCAGAAGACGTGGCATGCGCCCGGGCGGTCGATGCGAGAGCGTTGGCGGTGGCAACGGGCCGGCACACGATTGCGGAGCTGGAGGAGGCGGGAGCCGACGTGGTGTTCGCCGACTTCAGCGACGCCGAGGCGGTGGTCGACAGCATGCTCGGCCTATCAGGGGCTGATGCGGCGGGGAACGGCGGTGGCCGATGAGCTACGAGGGCACGTTTGACGTCGTAATCGAGGGGATGGGCTCGGAGCGGGGCGCTCGAGTGCTGGCGGCCCAGGAAGGGCTCTACATCAACAAACAGCAAGTCCCTTACTCGACATTACTGGGCGTTGCGTTGCGCGGTTCGATCCTTCTTGTGATGGGCACGCAAGTCGCGTTGGCGCTGCGAGGCGTGCATGAAGATCTGGCGTCGCTGGCCGCCGAGCTTCGTAACCGGGCCAAGCTAGACCACCTGGCGCTGTCCGATCGCGAGGCGCTGGAAGGTGAGCGGGTGGTCTTCGCCACACCCGTCGCCATGTCGGGTCTGGTGGAGATGGAGCGGTTCAAGGGAATGGCGCTGGCCGTCGTTACCGACCAGGCGCTCCACGTCTTCGAGCGCGGCGGCCGCCACTTCCGGATCCCGTGGGACCGCATCACCAAGGTCGATATGACCCAGGCGAAGTTCGGACGACTGCTGCGAGTTGGCAGCGGCGCCACGCAGCTCGAGTTTCTCTACCTGACCGACGCACAGATCCAGACGATTCGTGGACTTGCCACGCGGTACTCCAGCGGCCTGCTGGGTGTTTCCGCCGAGGAGGGGCCGCTGAAGACGAAGCCTCAGGCCGAGGGGGAGCCTGCGCCCGTGCCTGACGCGGCGCCGCCGCCCGCGGTCGAAGCGGAAGCTCCAGCGCCCGAGCTTTCGCGCCCGGCCCCGGAGGTAGCCGCGACCACCGACCTGAAGCGCCGGTTCTCCATACCGGAATTCGAGGCTTCCCTGGGCGCTGTGGGCAGCGGCTCGGACCGCCCGCTGGGCGCCACCATCGACAGGCTACAGATGTCGTCGGTGCTGCCCGTCGGTTTCCTCGAGGAGCACTTGCGCGACCTGCGCAACATCTACGAGGCCGCTTTGCTGAAGGCGAAGCGCGAAGCCGCGACTGCGGCGGACCTGAAATCGGCAGCCCAGGCGCTTGACGGGCGAACGCTGTGGGAAGCTGTGCTCGAGAACGTTGCGACGGTTTCCGACGCCACCGTCCGTGCCTTCGAGCGCCAGATCCGGCGTGTGGCGGCCAATCGACGCATCCCCTGGCGCAAAGCGCGCAAGCGTTTCATGCCTTCGGAGAAGGAGCTTGCGGGGCTACGCCAACGATTGACGCGCGGTGTAGGTTCCGTGGAGGCAACGTTGAGCCAGGTGACCAAATCGGCCGGCGATCTGGAGGGAGCGGCCGAGAAAGGTCGCGCCGAGCTGCAGGCGGCCTACGGCGTCTGGCAGGAGAGGCTCCGCGAGCTCGACCAGGCGTATGCGACGGGATGGGCGGGCCTGAGTCGGGAGATTGTGGGCGTATGGCAGGACGCTTTCTTGCCGAAGCTCACTCGACTGGGCGGCGAGCGTCGGCGATTTCTGCCGCGGCCGGTCAAGATCGCGCTGATCTTCATCTTGGCGGTAATCGTGATAGGATTAGCTTACCTGGTTGTGACCGGTCAGCTTAGTGACGTGATTCAGTTCGAATAGGGAGACCAATTGGAGTGACCCAGCGGAGGGCGAAAAGAGGTATTTGAATGGCAAACTCGCAGTCGAAATTCTATGGCATGCTCGCGGTGATCCTGATCGCCGGCGGAGGGCTGATCGCATATGTAGTGATGAATAACCAGCGCGGGGCGGAGGCCGGCGCGGTGGACTTCACGCCGCCCGATCTCACGGGTGCCGATCTCGTCTCCGCCGACGTCGGTGTGTTCCGTGGTCAGGAGGATGCTCCGGTTTTGATCGAGGAGTATGCGGACTACCAGTGCCCGGCCTGCGGGATGGTGGCAACGCTCACGCTGCCGCAGATCTTCTCCGACTACGTCGACACTGGGAAGGCGCGTTTCGTATTCTACGATTTTCCGCTTCACCCGGGCGCGTCGGAGCTCGGCGCGGTGGCGGCGCGCTGTGCTGGAGACCAGAACGCGTTCTGGGCCATGCAGAAGGTACTGTTCAGTCGGATGCGCGAGTGGGGTACCGATCGAAATCCGGAGCGGAAGATCCGGCAGTACGCCGACGGGCTCGGGATAGATGGACGCACCTTGATAGACTGCATCGACTCGGACAAGTACCGTGAGATCGTGCTCGCCAGTCAGACACGTGCTCGCCAGCTGGGTCTCAACCAGACGCCGACCTTCTTCATCAACGGCCGAGTGGTGGTCGGCGCGATGAGCTACGACGGAATGTCGGCGGTTGTCGAGGAGGAGCTGGCGAAGCAGTGAACAGACGGCGGGCCATAGCGGTTCTCGCCCTTCTGGGTCTTCTCGATTCCGTCTATCTGTTGCTGGCCAAGCTGGGCTACATCGGCAGCCTGAGCTGCACCGTGACGCAGGGTTGCGATGCGGTCAACGCGTCGCCCTACGCGATGTTTCTCGGGATGCCCGTGTCGGGTATAGGGGCAGCGGGCTACATCGCCCTATTCGCCATCGCCATCGCCGGCCTTCAACCGCGCTGGCTAGACGATGTCCGACCCGACAAACTGCTGGCCATCCTGTCGGGCGTGGCCGTCGTATTCACGCTCTATCTCACCTACGCCGAGATCTTCTGGATACGCGCCATATGCCAATGGTGCGTGATCAGCCAGATTGTCATCGTGGCGATTTTTGTGCTGGCGCTGGTGGGAATCGTGAAATCGAGAAAGTCGGGATCGTCGGGAATAGCGACGACAGCCGACAGCCAGTAACCGACGCACGACGGCTACGTAAACCTCTCGCCGACCAACTCCCGACGCCCGACGCACGTAGTTCAACGCCCTCGAACGTCGAACGCGAACATCGGGCGTCGGACGTCGGTCGCCGAACAGGATGCGACCGTCGAGCGGCGGCTGTCGGCTGTCGGCTGTCCAGATGTAAAAAGGCGAGGCTAAGAGCCTCGCCTTTTTTCCTTATAGGAAGGAAATCAAGATGGCGCCCAGAATCCTTCCAGCGCCGTCCCATCAGGCGACTGACGAAGTTTCTCAAAAGCACGGTTTCGGATTTGACGGATCCTCTCACGAGTAACGCCAAGCAAAGAGCCGATCTCCTCGAGAGTCATCTCTTCGCCATCATCGAGTCCGTAGTAAAGAACCAGGATCTTGCGTTCGCGCTCCGTCAGGTACTTCCGGAACATCTCCTGCAAGAAATGACGCCGCGCCTGATGCTCGACCTCGTCCTGGATATCTTCGTCCTCGAGACCCGAAAAACGCTCGCCGAACGAGGCGCTGTCCCGGTCCGTCCGGTCGAGCGGCGCGTCGAGGCTGAGCTCGGCCGACGCTACACGCCGCAGCGCTCGAATCGTCTGTACCGGCTCGCCCATCCGGTCGGCGATCTCACGGTCCGTCGGCGTGCGCCCCAGCTGCTGCGTCAGCGCCGTCTCGGTCCGCGACAGCTTCACGAGGTTCGAGTTCTGGTTCAGTGGAATCCGCACCGATCGCGTCTGCTCGGCCAGCGCCTGCAATACCGTCTGACGGATCCACCACACCGCGTACGAGATGAACTTGACGCCCTTGTCGGGGTCGAATTTCTTGACCGCCTTCAACAGTCCCTCGTTGCCGATGCAGACCAGCTCGGCGAGGTTCAGTCCGCGTCCCTGATACTTCTTCACGTAAGAGATCACGAACCGCAGGTTCGCCGTGACCAGCCGCTCAGCCGACCGGCGATCGCCAGCTCTGGCTTTGCGCGCGATTTCACGCTCGGTCGCGGCATCCTCGATGAGGGGGTATTTCTCGACGTCGTGGAGATACTGGTCGAAGGAGTCTAAGGCCTTGGAGCTGAAGTACATGCGCTCTCCGCTGCGACTCTAGGAACGATGAACTTTAGACAAGAAAAGCGAGAGCCGGTATCCGCTCTCGCCGACATAAAACGCCGCCCGGGCGCCGGTGCTCACGCCAACCAGCCCGCCCCAAATGCTCCCAGCGGCGGTAACGGACGACCAGAAAGAGTAGCTATGCAAGACTGCCTATTATATACGAAACCCGTTTTCCCGTAAACCCCGAACAGAGGGCGAACTGGTAGCAAGAACTACAGTTAATTGCGTTGACTACAAATGTTTCTACCCCGTATCGTCCTGTTGTTCCACAGCTTCCGGCTCTGGAGCAGATTGGATCGCTGCCAGTATGGCGGGGCCGGATGGGGCGTTCGGGCCGAGGCAGAGGGCGTACGGAACGGGGGCGTCCAGGTCGAGGGTCTCGATCAGGACGCCGTGGTCCAGATGACCGGGAGCTGGCAACAGCGGTATCAGGTCCGACCGAAAGCCGCGGCGGTGCATGAAGAGCGGCGTCCGGCGTGAGGCGATCAGCAGCCGTCCCCGGACATAAGGCCAGCTAGGTCCCAGGCGGGCGAGGGTCACCGGAGCCGATCGGACGGTGTCGAAGTCGCGGCCAAATTCGGCCTCGACTTCCCGGCGAAGGCGCTGGGATATCTTGCCGGTCCCGGTCTCCCAGCGATGAAGCCGATCCGGGCGGATGACGGTGTGGAAGAACGCGGACAGCGCCATCGACGCCGAGCCCCAGAGACGTGGCGACCAGGGTAGCGGTGCGAGCACCAGGGTGGCGGCGATGCTGGCCGCGAAGGGCGGCGCCGTCCAGGCCAGTGTCGAGACTACGGCGGCGACGCTGAACTGAATGCCCGTAAAGCCGCGAGCCGCAGGGCTCGGACCGGCGGTGCGTCGGGCGGTTCTCACCGCGAGAACGGACATGTGGACCACGAGGGCGACGACAGTGGCGGCGAGTGCGCCCCACCACTGCAGCTGACGCGGAGCCGCGGCGAGAGCAGCGGACGCGAAGAGCAGCGCGGCGAGCGGTCGCGCGACGGTATGGATCACGTTCCACACTAGGTCGGTCAGCCGGAAGTGGCAGGACGCCAGCTCGATACCGAGCAGGCCGAGCAGCGTGAGCCAGATGAGCGGTGAGGAGAGGCCGCTCAGATTCTGCGGCAGCGTGATGAGCCCCAGGTACGCGAGGGCGCCGGGGATCGCCAGCGCCGCGTAGAGGCTCAGACCGATCGCTGCCGCGGTGGCCAGCAGGCCCAGGATCAACACGGTCTCGGCGCTCACCGGTCGTCTCCTCCGCCGGCCCGTTCGATGGCATCCAGTATCTCGTGCCTCAAACTCTCATACGACGAGATTCCCGCTACCGCTTCACCGTTGATCACCACCGTCGGCGTGCCGGTGGCACCGGCGCCCAGCGCCTGTCGTAGATCCTCTTCCACGGCGGCATGCGTTTCGGGCGCTGCCAGGCATTCTCTGAACGGCCCGGTATCGATCCCCAGGTTGTCGGCGAAACGGACCCAGAGCTCCGGCGGCGCCAGATCTTCACCCGACCACTCGGGCTGCCGAACGAAGATGTAGTCATGGTACGACCAGAATCGGCCGGCCTGACCGGCGCAATGCGCCGCCTTTGCCGCCGTGACTGAGTTGCGATGAATCGCGGCGAGCGGGAAGTGGACGAAGCGAATGCGGATGCGACCGGTATGGACGAATTCGGCGATGATTGCCGGCTGGGCGGCCAGCGCGAAGTTGCGGCAGTAGGGGCACTCGAAATCCGAGTACACCGTCAGCTCTACGCGGGCGTCTGGCGGGCCCAGGGTTCGGTAGTCCTGGGCTGTTGCCGGCGTTGTGACTAGTGCGGTTAGTATGAGTGTGCGCAGGAACATATGTTCGTTTAGCTAGGAAATGTGTGCCGCGCAAGGGACTGATCTTTCGACGTTCTATCTTCGACTTCCTGCGCGCGTCGAGTCGTTGTCGGCTGTCGAAATAGTGCAGTTACCCACCCAAAGCCAAAGTCCTCACCCGACCCAAATCGAACTCCGCCACCTCACCCCGCGGCCAGCGTCCCGTGACGAGCTCACCGATCACGGCATCGAGTTCTGAGCGTGCCCTAGATGCCGTTCCGCGGTCTATCCAACGGCGATCGACCGCTTCATCAAACTCATCGCGATCCAGTATCTGGTGGGTGCCGTCGGGATTGACCCATATGTCGAGGCAAAGATCGAACATGGACCAGACATCGTCCTCGATGGTGACGGGCGTGATCAGGTTGATGTAGTAGCCGGTAAACGTGCCGTCTCTCAGGTGGAAGCGGCCGACATCGTGCCAGGCATGGGGGAAGACGAACCAGACGAGGGGCGCGCCCGGCTCGTAGATTCGCGTCCGGCCGACGTAGAGCGGCTCGCTGAGCGGCGTGTTTTCATGCAACGTGATCTTCACGTCGGGGCGGTCGACGACCAGTTCCTGTACGAAGATATCGAGTCGGTCGGGCGGCCGGCGATAGTGGAGCTCGATCTTGCGCATCGGCTAGGCGACGTAGAATGCCTGACGCGCCAGCAGGGCGCGGGCGGGCTCGAGTCGTTCGGCCGTGGCGGCGAAGGTGCGGAGGCGCTCGAACACCGTCGAAAGCCCCACGGCGTCGGCGTAGCGGAGGAGGCCGCCGCGGAACGGCGGAAAGCCGGTGCCCATGATCATGGCGACATCCAGCGACTCCGGAGAGTCGACGATGCCGCCGTCCAGGATGCGGGCCGCCTCGTTGATCATGGCGAACACCATGCGCTCCTCCGCTTCCCGTTCGTCAGGCGGATCATCGCCGGCCACCGCGCGGCAGATCTCCTCGATCCCGGCGCTGACACCCCGCGCCTTTCCGTTCTTGTAGACGTAGAAGCCTTCGCCGCTCTTTCGCCCCGTCAGCCCGGTAGCCAGCACGTCTTCCATGATCGGCGCCGTGGCGAAGCGATCGCCGAAACCCTCCCGCATCGTACGGCTCACCTCGGAAACGACATCGAGGCCGATCTCGTCCAGCAGGCGTAGCGGGCCCACCGGCATCCCGAATCGCGTCATGATCCGGTCCAGACGTTTCACCGGCACCCCCTCCTGGAGCAGGAACCCGGCCTCGGTCAGGTAGGCGGCCAGGGTGCGGTTGACGACAAAACCGGGAGCGTCCCTCACGATCACCGGCGTCTTGCCCAGGCGCGTGGCCAACTGAAACGCTGTCGCCAGCGCATCGTTGGTTGTCTTCGATCCGCGCACGATCTCGACCAGCGGCATCCGGTACGGCGGGTTGAAGAAGTGGAGGCCGCAGACCCGACCGGGCTGGGACATACCTTCCTGCAACCGCGAGATGGAAAGCGCCGACGTGTTCGTGGCGAGAAGCGCTGTGGGCGTGACGCGTTCTTCGAGCTTTGCGAACAAGTCACGCTTGACTTCCATACGCTCGAGAACGGCCTCGACGACCGCGTCTGTTGTTTCGAAGCCGTCGAACTCGATAGCGCCTTCCAGGCAATCGATCCGCGACTTCAACTCGTCATCCGTCCACCGGGACTTCTTTCTGGCCTTCTCGAGCAACTCCCTCGCTCTTGCGATGCCGGCTGTTACGCGTTCTTCGTCGATGTCGACGACGCGCACCGGTATCGTCTGGTAGGCGAACAGTTCGGCGATCCCGGCGCCCATCACCCCGGCGCCGACGACCGCCGCCCGCTTCACCTCCCGTGCCTTGCCTTGCGGCGCGATCTTGCGAGCGGCCTCGGTGATCCGATAGACGAAGATCAGGCTCTTGCATTCGGGCGTCACCGTCAGCTGACCGAACGTCACCGCTTCTCTCTCCAGCGCCACTTCCGCCGTCATCGCCAGGCCGTCGACGACTGCATCGAGCGCCGCCGGTATCGCCGGGTAGTGTCCGCGCGTGCGCTTGAGGACGGCTTTGCGTGTCATCCGTTTGACCAGCGGTCGACCGATGGGCCCGTCGATGAAGCGGCGCAACAGGGATGGGCGTCGGCGGCGTAGTGGGGAATCGCCGCGGGCCAGCGCCGCCGCGATCTCCGCCGTCTGATCCTCGAACTCTGCAACTGGAATGACCTTGTCGACGAGCCCAATCCGCAGCGCATGCTCGGCGCTAACAAACCTCGCCGATAGGATCATGTCGAGGGCAGCCTGTAGACCGACCAGACGCGGGAGGCGTACGGTGCCCCCTAGCCCCGGCATAATACCGAGTCGCGTCTCGGGGAGACCGATCTTGGTTTTGCTGGAGTCGCTGGCGATGCGATGATCGCACGACAGAATAAGCTCGGTGCCGCCGCCGGCGCAGGCGCCGTCTATCGCTGTCAGCGTCGGTATCGGGAGGCCCTCGAGTCGGTTGAAGATGTCGTCACCGCGCCGGGCCATCTCGATCGCCTGCTCGGCGGTCTTGATCGCGCCCAGCTCATCGATGTCGGCACCTGCGATAAACGTGTTCGGCTTTCCGCTGCGTACGAGCAGGGCACGCGCGGTTCCGGACGCGGCGGCTTCCTCGATAGAGCCCAGCAGCTCTTCTAGCCGCAGCATCGCGCTACGGGTCAGCAGATTGACCTTGGAGTCGGGACGATCGAATGTGAGAGTGGCGAGGCCGTCGTGAATATCCAGTCGGAGGTCGGGTGCTGAAGGGTTCATGGCGACCTCCTTTAATGAGCGAGGCGGCGCTCCGCTTGAGAGCGCCGCCCCGCTTTCTCACTGCCCGCGACTAGAAGACCGGGCGGACTTCAGCGTTGGAAGCGCGCAGGACGAGCGTGTCCACGCCGCCTTCCGACTCATACGCGTAGTTCCAGTAGAGCTCCTCGAATACCAGCGTGGTCCGCGTATACACCCACCACGTACCTCTCGGCACTGTGAAGTAGGCCCAGCCGCCGGCGTCCGTCGTGTCCTCCATCTCTTCGCCGCGCACCTCGATGATGCTGTCGACTATCTCGCCGTAACGCTCGAATGCACGGTCACCCCACGCCTCGAGCACTGCGTTGAACGAATCGGCGCTTGTCCGGTACGCGTCCTGGAGGCCCGTGAACGTGTCGAAGAAGTTGTCTTTCGCCCGTTCGAGCCGCCCAATCTGGCGGTCCAACTCGTCGAAGCGGCGATACGCGTTGGCGTACTCACGGCTCGCCCGGTTCATCTCGTTCATTTGTTCCGAGAGCGTCTGCATCTCGGAACGCATGTCATTCCAAGCCGCTTCCGAGTCCGTCCACAACTGCCGCGCCGCCGAGACCGAGTCGCGCAGCGCCACCAGGTACTCGGGCGGCTCCGGCTCCGATTCCGTCGCCAGCGCCGCTAGGGCCGTGAATAGCGAATCCCGGTCGAAGGGCAGGAGCCGGATGATCTCCTGCTGCCGGGCAACCTCCTCGTCGCCCGACTCTGCGACGGCACGTACCGCGAGTTGGGTGGATCTCTGGCATGCCGACAGCCCCACCAGGGCGGCAAGACACATGACCCAATGCTTGTTCATTGAGCTCTCCCGAATTAAAGTTCTGACCCGCTGAATCGTCAAAAAGCTAGGAACGATTTCGCGAGTTATCAAGCGCCGCACAGGCCGGACCCATTTCGCCCGCTGTGGGACGGGCGGATACCCTCCAGGCAGCCGGCGCTTCTTGATGGAATGGGTGCTATAAGCTACAAACTCGTAGGCCGCAAGCCGCGGCGGCTCGCCGTGGCGGTATTCGCTTTGCCAGCACTGCTGGCGGGCTGCGGCTATGGGCAGATCCACGAGCTGGACGAGTCGGCGATCCGGGCCCGGTCGGAGATCGAGGTCCAACTACGGCGCCGGGCGGAGCTCGTACCCAACCTGCTGGCGGCGCTCCAGGCCTACGGGTCGGTGGGCGACGAGTCGGTGACGGCGGTCGCCGACGCCCGGGCCAGCCTGGTCAGCGCGGTGCGGGCCGGCGATCTGGGCGATATGGAGGAATGGAGCGCCCGGCTGTCGCAGGCGCTGGACGAGCTGTTGGCGGCGGTGGGCCGTTACAGCCAGCTGGAGAGCGACCAGGGTTATCAGCTGCTCAGGTCCCAACTGCGGGACACGGAGCAGGCGATAATCGAAGCGGGCCGCATGTACAACGAAGCCGCGGCCCGCTTCAATGAGTTCATTGCCGAGTTCCCTCAGCTGGTGACGGCCAAGGTCATCGGCGCGGTTCCCCTCGAGACGTTCGAGCCGTGGGAATGGACGTATCCGCCCCCGGCCGACAGCTCGGGTTCAGAGTAAGATCCTCTTTACCAATTCCAGGCCGATCAGCACGACCAGCGGCGAGAAATCGATCCCGCTGGAAGCGGGAAGCATCTCACGTACCGGCTTGAGCACCGGGTCCGTCAACTGGTGAAGTATCTCGACTAGCCGGTTCTCGGTGTTCGGGCCGGCGACCCAGGAGAGGATGGCCCGGAGGATGATCAGACCCTGGTAAAGAGTGATGCCGTTGACTAAGAGTCTACCCACTGTTCTGCCCCGTTGTAAGTAAATAGCCTGCCCGCTGTGAAAGTCATCCTCCACTACGTGCGTTCCCTGAGCGGGGTTTCAGCGCCTCGGGGAACCTCCCGTGCCACCAGAGCATTCCAAGAACCGGAACCTGATGATTGAGGGTTGAGCGTTAGGTGTTGAGAGTTTCATGGCAATCCTCATCAATTAATCCTCAACGCTCAATGCTCAGGCTGACCTTCCGCGGTTGCGCGATCTCGATTAGAATTCGGGCTTTTCATGGCCCAAACCAACGACAGAGGTCCCCGAATGACCCAACAAGGCGAAGCCCGGCAGCTCGTCCGCTACCTGTTCTTCAAGCTCGATTCCACCTGGCGCCGGCTATCCGCCGACAAGCAGATCGACCACAAGGTGGAGCTTGCGGACACGATCCGCGGATTCCAGGCCCGGTCGCTCCTCCGTTCCTACAGCACGGTCGGCACGCGGGGCGACTGCGACATGATGATCTGGCAGGCGGCGGAAGATCTGGAGACGCTGCAGGCGTTGGAGACGGCCATCTTCTCCACCCGCCTGGGCGCCTACCTGACGACGCCGTACAGCTATCTGGCGATGACCAAGCGTTCGGTGTACGAGTTTCCCGCCGAGCTGGACCAGCAAGAGAGCATCACGGTGGCGCCGCAGGACTCGAAGTATCTGTTTCTCTACCCGTTCGTGAAGACGCGGGCCTGGTACAGCTTGCCGCACGCCGAGCGTCAAGAGCTGATGACGCAGCACGTTGTGGTGGGCCGCAAGTATCCGGACATACGCATCAACACGGCGTACTCGTTCGGGCTGGACGACCAGGAGTTTATGGTTGGGTTCGAGGGCGACGATGCCGGCGCCTTCCTCGACCTGGTGATGGACCTGCGAGAGAGCAAAGCGTCAACCTACACGCTGCGCGATACGCCGATCTTCACTTGCATCCAGATGTCGTTGTGGGACGTACTCGATTCGCTGGGCGGCGCCTCGGTTTCCGAGCAGGCTCGGGTGACGGAGCGCGACGAGGAAGGCTTTGTGGTGGCGGCGAAGGTGGGCGAGATTGCGCCGGGCTCGTCGAAGCGGGTGTACAACGGTGCCGACGCCATCGCGCTGTTCAACGTCGACGGCACCTACTACGCCGTGAGCGACCGCTGCACACATGGGCGCGCCTCGCTGAGTGAGGGATCGGTCGATGGTTGCACGCTTAACTGTCCTTGGCATGGAGGACAATTCGATGTGCGGACTGGAGAGCCGATGGGTGGGCCGGTGCGGGTGGCGGTGAGGACGTATGTCGTGAAGGTAGAGGGCGAGAAGGTATTAGTCGGAGGTGAACATTGAAGAAGGATCGCCCCCCTACATAGATCCACTACATAAAGAGAGAGCGGACCAAAACGGCCCGCTCTTCCTCAAACTGTCCCTCTTCTCTACTGTCCTGCTCTGCCTACTCCACAATCACATCGCTTAGTCGGTAGTTGACCGGATTCACGGCCTGTCCGTTCAAGAGTACTTCATAGTGGACGTGCGGGCCGGTCACCTGGCCGCTGCTACCCACCAGCGCAATCGTATCGCCGCGACGGACCTCGTCGCCCACATCCACGCGCAGTCCCTTCTGGTTGTGCGCGTAACGTGTTCGCATCCCGTTGCCGTGATCGATCTCGACCGTGTAGCCGTAGCCGGGTCGCCACGCAGCGTAGGTTACTATGCCGTCAGCGGTCGCGACCACCGGCGTGCCCCGCGGCGCCGAGATATCGATCCCCTCGTGCGGACGCCGCTTGTTGAGCAACGGGTGCCAGCGGCTGCGGCTGAACGTCGAACTCAGCCAACCGCTCGACGGGTCGATCGACGGGATTCGCGTCAGCTCGTCGCGACGATCGTCCAGCGCGCGCGCCGCCTCCACCAGGCTCGCCTGCAGCAGGTTGGACTGCCGCAGCAACCGGTTGAGGTCCGACGTCGTTGTGTAAACCTGGCCGCCCAGCTCGCTATCCATCTCCAGCAGCGGCTCGCTCTCGGCCGAAGGCGTTCCCGGGCCGCCGATACCCACCTGGCGGACCTCCGGATCGATCTCCGGCAGGCCGGCTAGCAAACGAAAGCGACGATCCCGATCAGAGATCGTCGCTAGCGACTGGGTCAGTTGGTCAACCGTTTCCTGCATCCGCAGTACGTCCGTCACCAACAGCTGGTTCTCTTGCTTCAGCGTAGACGCCTCACGCAGGTCGCCCAGCTTCAGAACAAGCGCTCCAGCTGATACGAAGATGAATAGGAGTAATGCGGCGACACCCCCGATGACAAACTGGAGCATACGATGCGTAATCTGCAACGTGTGCGCCGGCTGTGCCGGGTCGGTGATCACCAGGAACGTCAGGCGGTCTCGTTCCATTCGCGGCTCTGGTTTCTAGTTCCCCCGGTGTGAGGCGCCCTCTCCACCGGTTAACAAAAAGTGCATTTCCTAGCCCGGCTAGACGCACGCTAGCGCCCACGGGGGGAAACGGCCTTTCCGATGGAGGAGGGGCAGGCGCCAAGTTAAACGCCAGGCGGCAGGACTGTCAAGCCACCGCGCCGGTCCAGAGATCAGCAAGGTCTGTTCCGGGGTGGCCGATATAGGTTAAATGGTTATATAACATGTAGTTACAGGGAAACGTCAGTCTCCGGAAAATCGCCGAAATCGGTAATTATTTCGTATCGATCGGGCATTTTTGCCGCCTGCGTTTTTGCCGCCGCTTCCGGCCGATAGGTCAAGCCCGAATAAGAGCCGTATATGATGGGTATCTGTAAGGAAGGGGGTGGCTGTTTCTACTTCCGAACGACGTGCGGGACGCGAGTTGCGCTGCATCGCAGGCGCCGGCAGGTTTAGACAGCCCCACCTGAGTTCGATCCGGGAGGCAAGCCGATGCTAGGAGTCTATATCCTTGCCGCTGTTATGGGCGGTGGGCTGCTTCTCTTCTCCGTGCTGAGCGGCGCGCACCATGACGCGAGCGATGTCGATATGTCCGGCGGCCTGGACACTGATGTGTCCGGCATGGATGTGGACGTTGCCGGCGTCGACGTGGATGTGTCGGGCGTTGATGTCGCCGGTGCGGATGTCGATGTGCATGTGCACGTGGACCACGATGTCGATGTGGGTCACGCCGGCGCCGGCGAGCTGGTGCTCGGGCTGTTCAAGCCGCGCAACATCATCTTCTTCCTCGCCGGGTTCGGTCTAACAGGCACTCTCCTGACGCTGTCCGGCAACCCGGAAGGCTCGACCTTCGCGTTCGCGTTGGCGATGGGTGGTGGAGCGGGGCTGTTGACCCACGCCGTCTTCCTCTGGATCCGGCGCAGCGAGGTTGGGCTCGACGCGGTAAGCGAGCGCGACATCGAGGGCCGACCGGCGACGGTGGTTCTCGCGCTGGCGCCTGGGCAGCCGGGACGCATCAGCTGTCTGATCGGCGACCGGGAGCAGTACTGCACCGCTCGGCTGGCGCCGGAAGTAACGCGAACGCTGAATCCCGGGAGCGAGGTCGTCGTCCTGCGCATCGAAAACGGAGTAGCGGAGGTGATTCCGTTCGATACACCGGAGCTTCCGCCCGCAGAAAGGTGAGGTAACACGATGAATCCGGACACGGCATTAATACTGGGGTCGGTTGGGCTCGGAGTCCTGGTTGCGCTTGTCTATACGGTCAAGTCGCTGATCGTGATCTGCCAGCCCAACGAGATGGTGGTCATAACAGGTCGCAAGCGACTGACGGCCGACGGTCGTCGCGCCGGATACCGGTTGCTGCATGGCGGACGCACGCTGCGCGTGCCCATCGTCGAGCGCGTGGCGCGCCTCGACCTGACGACGCTGCCCATCGAGGTGACCGTACACAACGCGTACTCCAAGGGCGGGATCCCGTTGATCGTCGCGGGCATCGCCAACGTAAAGGTCAGCGCTCGCGACCCCGTAGCTCACAACGCGGTCGAGCGCATGCTCGACAAGCCGTTCGAGGAGATCATGCAGATCGCCAAGGACACCCTCGAGGGTAACCTGCGCGGCATAGTCGCGACGCTGACGCCCGAGGAAGTGAACGAGGATCGGCTCAAGTTCGCCCAAACGTTGATCGAAGAGGCGGACGAGGACATGCAGAAGCTGGGCCTCGAGCTCGATACGATGAAGATCCAGAACGTCACCGACGAGGTGAACTACCTGGATTCCATCGGCCGGCAGCGCACTGCCGACATCATCAAGAAGGCCAGGGTCGCCGAGGCCGAGCGCAGCTCCGAGGCCGAGCAGACCGAGGCGGCGGCGCGTCGGGCCGCCGAAGTCGCCAAGATCTCTGCGGACCTGGCCATCGTCGAAAAGAACAACGAGCTGCGCATCCGCACGGCCGAGCTGGAGGCCGACGCGCTGGCCAAGGAACTGGCGGCGCCGGTCACCGGTGAGAAGTCCAAGGTCGTCGCCGAGCAGGATCTGCAGCAGGAGCGCATCTCCCTCGAGCAACGGCGCCTGGAAGCCGACGTTTTGCTGCCCGCCCGCGCCGAGCGCGAGGCGGCCGAGCAGCTGGCCAAGGGTGTGGCGGCGACGATCGTCGAGGACGGTCGCGCCCGGCTCTACGTGCTCGAGGAGATGATCAAGCTCTACCTGAACGCCGGCGGCGATGCGGAGCGCATCTTCATCCTCAATATGCTGCCCGAGATCATTCGCGAGATCGCGAAGACGGTGGACGGCATCGACGTCGACCGCCTGACGATCATCGATTCGGGAGAAGGAACGGGCGTCGCGACGGCGGCGAATCAGTTGCCTTCGGCGGTGATCAAGCTGACGGAGCAGATTGAGTCGGCGACGGGCGTAAATATTCTGAGCAAGCTGGGTCAGGGGAAACCCGAGGAGTAGCTGGCCTAATAACCCTCAACACCTAAGACCTAATCCTCAACTCCCAGGGTTCCCCTGAGGGTTGAGGATTAGGTCTTAGGTGTTGAGCATTTGTTAACAGGGGATTACCGCGACCCACGATTGATTCTACCGTCCCGAGCCACCTCGCCCCGCGTCTCAGGAAAGTCCAACCGACCCAACGAGTCCACCAGCACCGCACCACGCCCCGACCCATCCGGAAACACCAGCCCCGGCGGTACCTGATACGTCGACCGAAACTCCGCCCTGACCACGCGCCCGGCGCGATCTATGAGCGCGCACCCGATCCCGCCCCGATCGTTTGGCTCCCGAAAGTTGAACGGACCATACGTCAGCAGGTTACCTAGCGAGTAAAAGACCAGCGCATCGCCACGCCACTCCGCCGCCCGCAGTACATGCGGTCCATGACCGATGACCAGCGAAGCACCGGATTCCATTGCCACCCGCGCGAACGCCACCGGGTTCCCTCTATCTTCGCCAAGGAACAGTTCCGTGGCGTCCCTCGTCCGCTGCGCGCCGCGCCCTTCGCCGCCCATGTGAACCGAGACGATGACGCGCCCGTAGCGGGCGAACGCCCGGGCGACGTGCCGGCGCAGCCCGCGCAGGTCCCGGGCGTCGGGCCCGGCGACGAACGTGCTGAAGCCGAGGATCGCCACCGTGTCGCCGGCCTCCGTAACGACGACCGTTGCCAGCGTGTCAGTGCCTGTCACATCAACTCCGGCATCCCGAAGGTGGCGAACGGTGGCATCCCATCCGTCCGGCCCGGCATCCATCGCGTGGTTATTGGCCACGTTGCCGACCACGGAAGCGCCGTCGACTATCCCGCCGATCGACTCCGCCACATAGGGCGGCTGGCGAAACGCATAACAACTGGTCGATCCTGGCCGGCACTTGCTGGGTGCCGTGCCCTCGCCGATCGCGCCCTCGATGTTGAGTAATACTATGTCGGCGTCCGCGATGAGCGGTGACAGTGGTGCGAGAAGCGAGTCGGGGTTGGGAAAAGCCGGGATATCAAACCCGAGGCGGTCGGAAGCGCGGGCGGCCCAGAGGGTGTCGAGGTTGTTGCCGATTAGTAGGTCGCCGCCGGCGCAGATTCGGACAGTCGCAGTGGTGAGCTCTTGGGCGAGGGAAGGTTCCGTGCTGAGGACAAAGAGGGGGGCTGTCGCTAATAGACCAATACCTAATCCACAACACCTAACGCTCAGGTTCATGGCTCAAGACTCATCCGCATTCCCAACACCCCGATCCTGAGCACCGAGTCCAATCCCTTACTTCTCCGCCTTCGGAAACAACACCGCACTCTTATCAACCGTCACGCCGGCAAAATCGAGCGCCGCATACGCATCAAGGCCAGAAATCGAATCGCCTTGCCCCAGCGCCTGCCAAAGTTCGCTCATCTTGCTCGGCATAAACGGAACCAGAAGCATCGCCAGCCGCCCCAGCGTCCGCGCCAATGCCGCCAGCGTCGCGTCAAGCTCCGCCGCCTTCGACTCGTCCTTGGCCAGCGCCCACGGTGCCTGCTCCTCTATGAATCCGTTCCCCGCGTTCGCCAGATCCATCGCCGCCGCGATGCCCTTATGGAGCAGAAACCCGTCCATCGCGTCGCGATACACGTCCAGCGCGTCATTGGCTCGCCGATCGATGGATGTCTCGGGTCCCTGCGGGACCGTGGCGCCACGATACTTGTGGATCATTGACAGGGCGCGGTTCGCCAGGTTGCCCAGGTCGTTCGCCAACTCGGCGTTGTAGATGTCGTCGTAGCGCTGCCACGTGAAGTCGCCGTCGCTGTCCCACGGCACTTCGCGCAGCAGGTAGTAGCGCAGCGGATCGGTGCCGTAGCGTTCGATGGCGCTGTCCAACGTCACCTGATCGCCCGCCGACTTCGATAGCTTGCGGCCGCCCCAGTGAATGTAGCCGTGGGCCCAAACAGATTTGGGCAGCTCAATGCCGGCGGCCATCAGCATCGCCGGCCAGATGATGCAGTGGTGCCGCGTGATGCCCTTGCCGATCACGTGAGCATCCGCCGGCCACCATTCCTGATAGTCGCCGGGATAGCCGACGGCCGACAGGTAGTTGATCAGCGCGTCGTACCAGACATAGACCGCGTGGTCCGGGTCGCCGGGGAAGGGAATGCCCCACTCGCGCTGTGGGCGCGACACCGAGACGTCCTGCAGACCTTCCTTCAGCACGTTGCGGATCTCGTTGCGCCGGATCTCCGGCTGCACGAACTCGGGGTGCTCGTCGAGCAGCTTGAGCAGCGGGTCGCGGAACGCCGACAACTTGAAGAAGTAGTTATCCTCTTTCGTCCACGTGATCTCGAGGTCCGGGTGTTCGGGACAGCGGCCGTCGACCAGATCCTTCTCCTGCTTGAACGTCTCGCAGCGCTCGCAGTAGTAGCCTTCGTAGGTGCCCGGGTAGATGTAGCCGGCCTCCTTGGTCCGCTCGACCAGGTCGATCACGGCCTTCTCATGACGCGGTTCCGTGGTGCGGATGAAATCGTCGTGGCTGATCTCGAGCCGCTCCCACGCCTTGGAGAACGTCTCCGCCATCCGATCGACCCACGCCTGCGGCGTCAGTCCCGCCTCAGCGGCCGGCTCCAGAATGGTCTGCGAGTGCTCGTCCATCCCGATCACGAAGTGGACATCGTCGCCGGCCATGCGCCGGTATCGGGCGATGACGTCGGCGCCGATCTTCTCGAACGAATGCCCCAGGTGGGGATCGCCGTTGGAATAATCGATGGCTGTGGTGATGTAGAACTTGGGCAAGGCCTCGGACCTCTAGTTCTTCCTAGCGCTCCTGCGCGTTGTCGCCGTCTCCTGCTTCAGCTCTTCCAGGGCCAGGCTCCGTAGTTCGCCGGTCGGGCCCTTCAGCGTCACGCGGTTGGCGAACAAGTTGATCGCGACCACCGTCTCCTGGCCGACCGACGTCTGGACCTGGCGGCCTTCTTTCGGGAACCGCTTCCGGGCCTGCACGTAGAAGTCGTGCTCGAAGCGCAACGAGCACATCAAACGGCCGCAGGCTCCCGAGATCTGGGATGGGTTCAGCGACAGGTTCTGGTCTTTCGCCAGCTGCAGCGTGACGGGCTTCAGCTCGGGCAGCCAGTTGGCCGAGCATAGCTCGCGCCCGCAGCGACCAACGCCGTCCAGTCGCTTTGCCTCATCGCGAACGCCGATCTGCTTGAGCTCGATGCGCGTGCGGTACTTCTTTGCCAGGTTGCGGACCAACACGCGGAAGTCGACGCGCTTGTCGGCGGTGAAGTAGATGATCAGTTTGTTGCGGTCCCACTGCCACTCCGCATCGCTGATCTTCATCTTCAGGCGCTGTTCTTCCACCATCTCGCGGACCGACTTGCGGATGTCGTCCTCCTCGCCGCGCAACGTGACGAGCCGTTCGACGTCGACCGGAGCGGCACGCCGCAGCATCCGCTTGCTCGGCAGGCTGTTCGGTTGGCAGTCGTCGCAGACCTCGCACTTACGCCGCGCCAGGTCGCCCAACGAGGTGACGACCCCGAGGTCCTGCCCACGGTCGGCCTCGACGACCACGTACTCGCGTACCCGGATCGGCGGCGTGACGTGCGCCGTGTAGAAGTCGCGTCGCTTTCCCTTGAATCGGATCTCGAGCAGCTGCGGTGCCGGGCCTTTGCTGATGATGCCGTGCGTCGGCGCGGCGGGCGTCTCGGGGTCGGCTTTACCGGCTTCGTCGGGTTGATCAGAGGATTCGGCGTCGGCGTCGGCCGTCCCTTCGTCCGTCGGGCCCGGGCCGGCTTCCGTCGACTGTTCTGCTTCTGAAGTCAGCTCGCGATCGGCATCTTGCGGGGCTTCCGGCTGATCCGCACCGGGATCACTCGGGCGATTCGGTTCGCCGGTCGATGGTTCGATGTCCCCGCTCCGCTCCCGACCGTTGCCGCCCGGGACATGCTCAGCCACCCGCCCACGCTCCCATCTTCCGGTACTTCTCGTAGCGGCCCTGCAGTAGTTCTTCGGTGGGCAGTCTGTCCAGATCTTCCAGGTTCTTGATCAGTGCGTCTTTAAGGATCCTGGCCGCGCCGTCCCAATCGTCGTGGGCGCCGCCTTCCGGTTCCCGGATCACCTCGTCGATGACGCCGAGCTCCAACAGGTCGGGCGCCGTGAGCTTGAGAGCGGCGGCGGCCTGCTTGCGAACTTCCTCAGTGTTCTCTTTCCAGAGGATCGATGCGCAACCTTCCGGCGAGATGACCGAGTAGATGGCGTACTCGAGCATGATGATGCGGTTGGCGACTGAGAGGCCCAGCGCGCCACCGCTTCCACCTTCCCCGATCACCGCGGCGACGATCGGCACTTCGATGAGCGACATCTCGAGCAGGTTACGCGCGATCGCTTCCGCCTGCCCGCGCTCCTCGGCGCCGATGCCGGGGTAGGCAGCGGGCGTGTCGATGATCGTTATGATCGGGCGACCGAACTTCTCCGCCTGACGCATCATGCGCAGAGCTTTGCGATAACCCTCGGGATGCATCATCGCGAAGTTGCGCTTCAGGTTCTCCTTGGTGTTGCGGCCCTTCTGCTGACCGATCACCATCACCGACCGACCGTCCAGCCGCGCCCAGCCGCACACCACCGCCGGGTCGTCACGGTACGCTCGGTCGCCGTGCAACTCGATCCAGTCGGTGAATACGCGCTCGATCATGTCGAGGGAATGCGGGCGCTGAGCGTGGCGAGCGATCTGCACGCGCTCCATCGCGGTGAGCGACTTGAACGTCTCGGCCCGCAGCTCGTCAAGCCGCGCCTCCAGCCGCTTGACCTCTTCGTCCACGTTCAGGCCCCTCTCGCTGGCAAGGCTCTGCAGGTGGCCGATCTGGGCGACCACGTCTTCTATGGAGCGTTCGAATTCCTGATGTGATGCCATTTGTCGCCTAAGCAGGTTCACGCCACTGACCTAGGGGAGTCTGGTAATCTAGCACATAAGGCCGGCGGCAATAGAGGGGAGGCCGGCCTGTGGCCGGCTGATGTTCAACCGACTAATCCTCGATCCTCAAGGTGATAAGTGGAACGTCCCCAATGTCCACATCCACTCTCCAATATCCAGGTTCTTGGAAATTAGGAGTTGGGTGTGGACATTGGAGACGTTCACCCTAGGCCTTGAGGATTAACGATTAGGTGTTGAACATTAGCCTCGTCTAGACCTTCACCTCAACCAACCTCACCCTCTCCTTGCCCAGCACATCCCGCAACTCAGCCAAAACCTCCGGTGCCGGCACCACCTTCAACATCCTCGACCGCAACACCGATGGTTCCTCTCCGCCGTTTCGCAACAGCACCCGCAGAGGCGTCGGACCCGGATGACCCTTCACGACCTTGATCGCTTTCTCCAGTCTCCCGCTCTCGACGTCGTCCGACCCCGCGATATCCAGGCAAACCGCAACGCGCCCGCTCTCGTACAGCGACGCCAGCGGCTCTACTCCATCGAGGAAGACCGGCGGGTCCCCTTCGTCGCGCTCGCGACCGGAAACGCTGCCTCGCAACAGCACGGGCACGCCCGGCTCCAACGTTTCGCGATTCTTCGCCCACACGTCGCGAAAGGCGAGCGCTACGGCCGTGCCGTGGTAGTCCTCGAACACGATCCGCGCCCACTCCGAACCGTCCTTGCGCGAGATACGGCGACTGATCTCGGTGACGACGCAAGCGACCTCAACCTTCTTGTCCCTGTGATCTGAGATCGTGCTGGTGTTCGTGGTCTCCGCCCACAGGTCGACCAGGTCACGGTGTTCGTCCAGCGGGTGGCCCGACACGAAGAATCCGACCAGCTCCTTCTCTCGCGCCAGCTTCTCCTCTTCCGTCCACTCAGGAAGGTTGGGCAGCACCGGCTCGGTCTTCATGATCGGGCTCTCGTCGCCACCGAACAGGCTGTGCTGGCCGGTCTCTCGTTCGCGCTGTTGGAGTTGCGCTTCGCGGAGCGTCGCTTCCAGCCCTTCCGCCATCGCCGCTCGCACGCCGAGTCCGTCCAGCGCGCCGGCGCCGATCAGCGCTTCGATCACCCGCTTGTTGTTGAGTCGTAGGTCGACGCGGCTGCAGAAATCGAACAACGATTCGAAGGAACCTTCTTTCCGTCGTGTCGACCGGATCGAGTCGATGGCGGAGCGACCGACGCCGCGTATCGCACCCAGCCCGAAGCGCAGGCTCTTATCGCTCACCACGGTGAACTTGTAGCCCGACTCGTTCACGTGCGGCGCCAGCACCTCGAGGTCGAGGGAACGGCAGACGTTGATGTAGCCCACTACCTTGTCGGTGTTGCCGATCTCTGACGACAAGAGCGCCGCCATGAACTCCGCCGGGTAGTGACGCTTGAGCCAGGCTGTCCGGTAGGAGAGCACGGCGTAGGCGGCGGCGTGGGCCTTGTTGAAGCCGTAGCGGCCGAACGTCTCCAGCAACGAGGCGATGTGCTCGGCGTCCCGCTTGCTGACGCCACGCTCCTGCGAGCGGCCGATAAAGCGGTCCAGTTCCTGGCGGATTAGCACTTCGTCCTTCTTGCCGACTGCTTTGCGGAGCACGTCGGCTTCCGCCAGGCTGAAGCCCGCCATCTCGTTCGCGGCGCGCATCACCTGCTCCTGGTAGGTGATCACGCCGTAGGTGTTCTCCAGCACGCCGGCCAGCGTCTCGTGCGGATAGGCGACGGGTTCGACGCCCCGCTTGCGCCGGATGTAGACGTCGGTCATCCCGGAGTCGAGGGGGCCAGGCCGGATGAGCGCGTTGACGGCGATCAGGTCGTCGAAGCGGTCGCAGCGCATGGCGCGCAGCTTGTCGGTGGCCAGCGACGATTCGAACTGGAACACGCCGGCCGTCGCGCCGCTGGCCAGCATCTCGTAGACCTCGGGATCGTCGAGGTCCTGTTCGTCCCAATCGATGTCGACGCCGTGTCGTTCCTTAATCGCCTCCGCGGCATCGCTGATCACGGTGAGCGTCTTCAGGCCGAGGAAGTCGAACTTTAGCATCCCCGCCTTTTCCAGGCTCACCATGTCGTACTGTGTGATGACCAGCTCGCCGTTCTCCGAGTCGGTGGCGGAGCCGCGGGTCGGTGCCGTCATCACCGGCACGTAGTCGGCCAACGGGCCCGGCGCGATCACCACGCCCGCCGCGTGAACCGATGTGTGTCGCGACAGACCCTCCAGCGTCGCCGCGTAGTCGAGCAGCTCCATGTAGCGCGGCTCTTCCTCGTACAGCTGCTTCAACTCCTCGACTTTGTCCACCGCTTCTTCGACGGAGAGGGAATAGCCCGGCGCGTTCGGGATCAGCTTCGCCACCCGGTCCGTCTCCGCCGGCGTGAAGCCCAACGTGCGGCCTACATCGCGGATCACCGCCCGGGACTGCATGGTTCCGAACGTCACGATCTGGCCTACCGAGTCAGAGCCGTACTTGTCCCGCACGTAGTCGATCACCTCGCCGCGGCGCTCGTAGCAGAAGTCGACATCGATGTCCGGCATCGAGATGCGTTCCGGGTTCAGGAAGCGCTCGAACAGCAATCCGAAGCGCAACGGATCGATATCGGTGATACGAAGCGCGTAAGCGACCAGCGAGCCGGCTGCGGAGCCTCGGCCAGGGCCCACCGGTACGCCGCGCTCGCGGGCCGCGCGGATGAAGTCCCAAACGATTAGGAAGTAGCCGCTGTAACCAGTGCGGGTGACGACATCGATCTCGAAGTCCAGCCGCTGCTGAACCTCGTCGGGCAGCGGGTTGCCGTAGCGTTCCTTGGCGCCCTTCAGCGCTAGCTCCCGAAGCTGCGCGTCCTCCGAGTCGTAGTCCTCCGGCCGCGGGAACTCCGGCAGGTAGACCTTCTTCTCGAACTCGATGTTGCACAGCTCGGCCACGGCCAGCGTGTTGTCGATGAGTTCCGGCTGGTTGGGGAATTTCTCCCGCATCTCGTCGGCCGACTTGAAGTAGCTCTCCTGGCCGTAGAAACGCAGTCGCTTCGGGTCGTCACGGTCCTTGCCCGTGCCGATGCAGAGCAGGATGTCGTGGGCATCGGCATCCTCGCGCCGCAGGTAGTGGGCATCGTTGGTCGCCAGCACCGGCAGCCCCAGCTCGCCGGCCAGCTGTTGGATGCCGTCGTTAACCTCGGCCTGGCCCGGTATCCCGTGGTTCTGCACCTCAAGCCAGTAGTTCCCGTCGCCGAACAGCCTCGCGTGCCATTCCGCCGCCGCCTTCGCCTTGTCGTACTGCTCCAGCTTCAGGTGCTGCGCTAGCTCGCCGGACATGCAGGCGGACAGGCAAACGATCCCCTTCGCGTGCTCCTCCAGCACCTTGTGATCGATGCGCGGCCGGCGATAGAAGCCCTCCATCTGACCGATGGAGACCATCTTCACCAGGTTGTGGTAGCCTTCCAGATCGCGGGCCAGCAAAACCAGGTGGGCGTAGTCCGACGGCGCGTTCGCCGGCTTCTCCTTCGAGCGGTGATCACCGAACGCTACGTACGCTTCACAGCCGATAATCGGCTTGATCCCTTTTGCGGTAGCTGTTTCGTGGAAGCGCCAGGCGCCGTGCAGGTTGCCGTGGTCGGTGAGCGCGACGGCGGGCATGCCCAGCTCGATGGTGCGATTGATCAGCGAGTCGATCTTGTTCGCGCCATCGAGCAGCGAGAATTCACTATGACAGTGAAGGTGGACGAATGACATGTCTATGTTGTTGTGAGGACTGCCCTAATTCCCAACGCATCTAAAAGAGTCGAGAAGTATCTCGAGCTGCCGCACATACGGGTACTTGTCTACCGAGGGTGCGAACAGCCACGCGTCTATGTAGTAGGTCCGTGCTTGATTGCGGCAGGGAATTGCCCGGGTGATGAACGGTCCCGCCGCCGGTATCTCGTCGCGATCCTTCCACACGCCGCGGATCTCCAGACCCGGTCGTCCGTCCACCTCGATCTCGGCGTAGCGGAAACCGTCTTCCTGGATTTCTTGCGGTGTCGTGTACCGTGACTCGCCGATCGTCGCACGCCAACTGCGCAGTTCGTCCGGCGTCAGGTCCCGTGCGCCGTCTTCCCAGGTGATGAGCAGCGAGCGCAGCAGGTCAGTGTCGCCCTGACGGTACGGATTGCCCAGGCGGATCACCGATTCATCCCGGCTGACCATGTAGACGTTGGGCACCTGGAGCGTGAACCCCAACTCGGCCAGGGCGGAGCTCAGCGAGTCATTGACGCCGGTAACGAACATGCGCTCGATCACCCACTCCTCGTACTGCTCCGCCAGCGTGTCGTACAGTCCGGGCAATAGCTCGCGGACGGCTTCGGCCTGACTGTCCTGAGGTAGGTAGAGGACCGTTACGGTCTGGGCCCGCGCCCACAATTCTGTTGTCTGGACGAGCGCCGGCGCCACGACGTCGGAATTCACGGTTTCCGCGACGATCGGGTCGTCGGTGGAACCGATCAGGAGGATCTGCTGCCACAGGCGGAGACTGGCCCAGTCCGGATCGTCCGTTCCGATGAACGTCACCTTGAACTTCCGCTCCGATCGTGTGGTGAAGACCGTCTGCTCCAGCGCTTCCAGCACGTCCGACTCGACCTCGGCCCATAGTCCGGGCTCGGCGCGGACGATGACGGCGTGACGGTCACCGAACGACTGGGGGGCCTTGCACCCCGGCAGCGACAGCAGGGCGGGGGCCAACGCAAAGACGAGAACCGATCGCTTCAGATGTTGCGGGGTCATCGATTCTAACATATCACCGCCGTCAATCCTTTCGATCTTGTGCAGGTTTGTTCGCTCAATATCTCCGTCACTCCACCGGCGGGCAACGGCGGTCGGCGATGCGGCGAAACAACAAGTGCTTGACAAAAAAAACGCCCGTTATTATTCAGCGAACAAGGGGTGTAGTCGTTCGGAAGACGAAACTCAGACCAGGAGAATTATCAGGAGGAGGAAAATGAGCTCGTTAGAGGATCGGTCGCTCGACCCGGGCGGATTCTTGAGCGCGCGCAGCGCAGACGACTACAGTTTGGACGAGTACGGCGGCGAGTACGATGAGGAGGGTCTCGATCTCGACGAGGAAGAGTTCGAGGAAGGTGAGGAGGAGGAGGACGAGGAGGATTGGGCTGACGAGTTCCAGGAGTACGAGTACGAAGAAGGATACGACGACGTCGCTACCCGTCGTCGCCGTCGCACCGAGTGGGAGTGACGAGCATCCGGTAGTAGGCAGCGCCGGCCGAGGGCCCGCCTGGCCCTCTCGTCTTTTGTCGCCGCGGACCGCTGCTGTTCTTGCCCTCATTATTTCCCTGTCCGGCTTCAGATTTCAGCAGCAGGAGCCCGATAACGCGCTCCACGACGTGATCGACGCCGCCATAGAAGCGCCGGAGCTTCCGGCCATGGCGGCGGGCCTCATCGACACGATCGGTGGACGGTTGTCGGGCACGCCGTCCGGGACGCGGGCCGAAGCGTGGGCGGCTGGCTGGCTGCGCAGTTTCGGGCTGGACACCGTCTATTACGAGGTCGTCCGCATCCCCGTCTGGCGACGCGGCGCCACATTCGTGCACGCCGTCACACCCGCCGTCGCCCGGCTGCGACCCATCGCCGCCATCACTCACGGCTACTCGCCGGGCATCACCGCCGATTCGGTCCCTGTGGTCGATATCGGTCGCGGCGACTCGGCCAGCGTGGCGGCGCTCGGCGATCGGGTGAGGGGGGCGGCGTGGCTGACCGACGCCATCGATCCCAGTCTGATCCAGCGCGCCGTCGATGAGGGCGCAGTAGCTCTCATGCGCGTCACCTTCCAACCGGGTCGCCTGCCCCAGGCGCGTGTCGCGCCCTGGCCGAATCCACCGGCGCCATTGCCGGTGCTCGAGCTGTCCCGTGAAGACGGACTCTGGCTGCGTCGGCAGCTCGCCGGCGGCGGTCCGGTGATCCTCGAGATGCGGGTCGAGGCGGAGACTCGGGTGGGAACCGTCCTCAACGTCATCGGCGAGCTGAAGGGGAGCGATCCGTCAGTGGGGCACGAGGTGTTCATCCTCGGCGCCCACCTCGACTCCTGGGACATCGGCGACGGTGCTATCGACAACGGGACCGGCGTATTGTCGACGATGGCGGCGGTGAAAGCGCTCACTCAGGCCGGGCGACGGCCGCGGCGCACGATCCGCGTCGTGCTCTTCGCCGGCGAGGAGTTGGGTCTACTGGGCTCGCGCTACTACGTGGGCATGCATGCGAACGAGTTGATGAACGCCGTCGCCATGATGAACCTGGACATGGTGGGCGCGCCTTTGGGCTACGGCGCGACCGGCCACGACGAAGCGGACACGCTGTTCGCCCGGTTGGCCACCGAGACCCGGCTGCGCGACCTGGGCGTCGGCGCCGAGGTGAACCACGGCGGCGGCCCCGGCAGCGACCACCAGCCCTTCCTGTTAGAGGGCGTCCCCACCATCTACGTGCAGTCGTCGCTGCCCGACGACTCGCCCCGCTGGTACCACAACGCCGCCGATACCTATGACAAGATCGAGCTCAACGCGATCCGCGGCATGGCCGCCGCCGCCGCGGCCGCCGTTTGGGAGCTGGCCGACCACCCCGGCCGGCCGCTGCGCTACCTGACTCCGGAAGAGACGACCCTGCTGCTCCAGCGACTCGGCTGGTGAGGCTGGAAAGCGCGGCACGGCTTGGTATATTGCAGGCCCAGCTATTGACCGGGCGTTGACCGGCCGGTAGCGTGAAGGTCCGGGGCCTGTAGCTCAGGTGGTTAGAGCGCACGCCTGATAAGCGTGAGGTCGGTGGTTCGAGTCCACCCAGGCCCATTCATCGGTATGCGGTGAGCACTGAGCGGTAGATGGTGTCTCTTCTTCATCCCTCCTGAAATACAGACTTCCCACGAAAGAGGTAAGGTCGGTCGTGGAGACTCACACCGCGCCCAAGACGCGCGGTGTGAGTGTACGAAGGTGGCTGGCGGCTCCTCAAACGCGAGTCCGCCGGGGCCCACCTGCATCCTGCGTTCTAGATCCTGCCACGACCTCGATAGCACGCCCGGGCAGGAAACGTCGAAGTCACTTCGGCGGTTCATACGGATCCGGCGCGCCAGAGGGGATCGGTGGATACGCCTTCAGCGATGCGACGTGGTCTTCCAGTTGGCCGAGCGCCGCCTTGGGCACCCAGGTGTTTGGAAAGATCACGTTGTCACGCTCCTGGGGATCGCTCAGGAGGTTGTACACGCGGGGCATCGTGTAGGTGCGCAGTTCATCCGACCACGCGTCCTGCTCCTTGAAGTGCAGCTTCCAGTTACGCCACTTCACGCCGAAGATCTCGGTGCCCATGTAGACGACGAAGCCCTCGCGACCTGACTTCTCCTCATCACCGAAGAGAAAGGCGGTCATGTCCTGGCCGTCGATAGGACGATCGTCTGGTACGGTGCCTCCCGCTATGGTTGCGAAGGTCGGAAAGAGATCCATGGCGTGGACGATCTCGTCGCTGGAGCCGCCGGCGGCAATACGCCCCGGCCAGCGAACCACAAACGGGACACGTAGCGCACCTTCGAACCCCGTGAAGAGCGTGCCCCGCCATGGACCGGCCGACCCGTGGACCGCCGTCTCGACGGTCAGGTTCGTGCTCTCGAAGTCTGAAGCTTCTGGCCCATTGTCCGCGGTAAAGACGAAGATGGTGTTCTCTGCAACGCTCAGTTCGTCAATCGCATCCAGTAACTCGCCGGTGTAACTGTCGATCTGCATGAGCAGGTCGGCCCACAAACCGTTACCTGAACGCCCCACGAAGTCGGGATGCGGAAGCGTCGGGAAGTGCGTCGCGGTATAGGGCAGGTACAGGAAGAACGGCTTACCGGCTTCAACCTGACGCCGCATGAAATCAACTGCCCTGTCGGTTAGGTCGCGATCGATCAGCGGACGGTAGTCCAGGTTGTAGGGGCGCACTTTGGTCGGTGCCCCGCCCTTCCGCGCGTCCATCACGTACGTTTCGGCGACGCCGCTCTCGGAAAAGCCGGGCAATGAAGAATAGACAGCCTCATCGGTCGAGTTCGGTACTCCATACCATTCGTCGAATCCCTGGTCAGTAGGAAAACGGCCCTCGGTCCGCCCGAGATGCCACTTTCCGAACATGCCTGTCGCGTACCCTGCCTCAGACAGCATTTCGGCCATCGTCACTTCCCACTGCACCAGGCCGTAGACACCCTCGCCGAGGGGGACCGTGGCGTTCCCGCTGCGAATCGCGTAACGGCCCGTCATCAGCGCCGACCGAGAGGGTGTGCATTGCACTTCGACGTTAAAGTTAGTCAAGCGAAGTCCCTCATCGGCCAGTCTGTCGAGGCGCGGCGTCGCCGCACCTCGCGTGACACCGCCTCCGTTAAACCCCGGCTCGCCCCATCCAAAGTTGTCCATGAACACGAGGACGATATTTGGCTTGTCCTGCCCCATGGCCGGTTGTGGGCCCAGAACAAGACAGCCGGAGACCATTACCAGGACAAGTCGAAGTCGTCTGGTCATATATCAACACCTCACTTTCCGTTGGTTTCTGAGGATCAGTACCTCGCCGAGCAAGAGGTCCCTTCTGCGCTAGCCAACCACTCCTTGAGCTGCAAGGTTCCTGCGATTGTGCATCGCATCCCTTGCAGCCAACGGCCGGGAAATCGAATACGCCGAACACCTTCAGGCTGATCGCGCATGGCGTCGATTGTGGTGTCGATTGATTCCGGACTCAGGTCGGAATCAGGTGAGCGATGTCGGACAAATCGCGCAGTCTGCTCTGGAGTTCCGGTATGGTGTCGGGCTTTGGGGGGGGATCCGCCGCGCCTGATAAGCGTGAGGTCAGTGGTTCGAGTCCACCCAGGCCCATTGAAGGAAACCCCAGCCCGCAGTGGTTAGTGGGCTTTTCTTGTTCAGCACTGTTCACAGACGAGAAGGGCCACCTCGAAGAAGCTAGTACCCGGGCCACCCTTCCTGCTTCCCAATCAGCTCGATCACCGCTTCGGTCAGTTCGTTCCCGCGGTCGCTATTGGTCAGGACGACCAAGCCGTATCCGAGGGTCGGGTGCGCCAGCATGCCGCCCCGAAACCCATCGTTGGCCCCGGCGTGCCAGATATACGTCTGCCCGTGCAGAGACCGCAGGCCGAATCCCAGGGCGTAGGAGTTCTTGACCTCGGTCAGGAGCATTTGAGTATTCTCCTGGGTGAGCACCCGGTTGGACTCCCCGCGTAGGGACAGCTGAAGCTCGATTAGGAAGCGGGCGTAGTCGGAGGGAGTAGTCCACAGCGCCGCAGCGGCAGTCTCGGGGTAGATATGGTGACCCCAGGGGACGGGGGTCCCGTCCGCGTAGTACCCTGAGGCCGCGGAGTCGCGCCACGACGCGGGCAGCGGCTGCTCGTAGGTGCTGTGCGTCATGCCGATGGGCGCGAGCACCCGATCCCCGATGAGATCCGGGAACGTGGTCCCCGTGACGTCTCGGACCGCTTGGTCCGCTATCTCATACCCGCCTCCCGAGTAGCTGAACTCGCTGCCGGGCACCCGTTCGACCACGACAGGGGGCGAGTTGGCGGGCGTTTCGCCGTTCAGGATCTGGATCAGCGTCGGCAGAGGCTCGTCGTAGCGGTAGCCGCGGAACCCGGACACCGTGGTCCCAGCCGTGTGGCTGAGCAGTCGCAGCAGTGTGACTTTCTCCGTCGCCTGGAACTCGTTGTTGGGCACCTGCCACGAGGTGAGGTAGTCGTTGACGCCGCGGTCCAGCGAAACGATTCCTTCCTGCGCGAGGCGAACCACCCCGACCGCGGACACACCCTTTGTTAGTGACGCGGCCTGGAACAACGTGTGCTCCGTCACCGGCTCCTGCGTCTCTCTGCTCTTCACGCCGTGGACCTCTACGTAGTCGATAGCGAGCTCCCGGATCACCGCGACGCTCACGCCCGGAACATCGTAGAACGCCATCCAGGCGGCGATGTCGTCGCGATCGGCCGGGCCGACGTGGCTGCTGCAACCCACCAGGATGCTGGCCGCCATCAGGGCGACGGCGGGAGCGATAGACCGAACCGCGCACGGTAAGCGCATCACACCTCCGTTTTGTGCCTGTTAACAGCCACCTGATGCTGCACTTTGCAGCTTTGGCAGCCCAAGGCCGGGAGACAAAACATGTTCTTGAGGTTCCAACGATCGCATACTACAACTGGTTCAAGGCAATGGCTAGCGCGCCGCCAATCCATCGAAACCCGGCTAGTGCCGCAACCGTAAGCTAGTGATACAAAACCGCCGAGGAGGGGCATCCGGATGAAACTGGAAGGCAAAGTTGCGCTGATCACTGGCGGAAACTCGGGCCCTGCATTGCCGCGGGGCTCTTCTGTGTCATAGCGCGAAGTCGGTGGTGGAGAGTCACACCGCGCCTGGCGGCGCGATGTTCAGTATGCAGGCGCCTTGCGGCGCCTTCAACGCGATTCCACCCAGGTTTTCTGTACTGCTGGGGCGTCTCCTTCTCGTTCTTCCACATCACATTGTTCTGTCTAGGGTGGGCCAAGAGCTTACTGTTGCATCGCTTCTCTAGAGCGCAGTGAGGGCTGGGGCACGTTGCCGCGGGGCGCGCTGCCGAGTACCGTGTGGGGGCACTTCCGACAGAGTAACCCTGGGAGGATCCTAGATGCAGCTGCGGGCTGGGTTCGACAACGAGAAGTACCTCGAGCAACAGAGAGCCGCGATCAACGAGCGCGTCGCCCGGTTCGGCGACAAGCTCTACCTGGAGTTCGGCGGCAAGCTGCTGTTCGACTACCACGCCGCCCGCGTGCTTCCGGGGTTCGACCCAAACGTGAAGATCAAGTTGCTCCAGGGGCTCAACGACCGCGCCGAGGTGATCCTCTGCATCTATGCCGGAGACATCGAGAAGAAGAAGATGCGGGCCGACTTCGGCATAACGTACGACGCCGACGCGCTCAAGTTGATTGATGACCTCGGGGAATGGGGTGTCCACGTTCGTGCCGTGGTGATCACCCGGTACGAGGAGCAGCCCGCGGCCGCCGCGTTCAAGCAGCGGCTCGAGAACCGCGGTATCCGCGTCTACACGCATGGGTTCACGCGCGGGTATCCCACCGACGTGGACGTCATCGTGAGCGACAGGGGCTATGGCGCCAACTCGTACATCGAGACGGACAAGCCGATCGTCGTGGTGACTGGCCCCGGGCCCGGTAGCGGGAAGCTCGCCACCTGCCTATCCCAGCTGTACCACGATCACCACCGCGGGTTGGCCTCGGGTTACGCCAAGTTCGAGACGTTCCCCATCTGGAATCTGCCGCTCAAGCACCCGGTGAACGTGGCCTACGAGGCGGCGACCGCCGAGCTCAAGGACGTGAACCAGCTCGATCACTTTCACTTAGAGGCGCACGACGAGCGGGCGGTGAACTACAACCGTGACATCGACGCGTTCCCGTTGCTCAGACGAATTCTCGAGCGGATCACCGGCGGAGACTCGTTCTACCGCTCACCCACCGACATGGGCGTGAACCGGGCGAGTTTCGGGATCGTGGACGATGTAGCCGTGCAGGAAGCGGCCAAGGGGGAAGTGGTGCGCCGGTACTTCCGGTACGCGTGCGAACACGCCATGGGGCTCGTCGATCGCGACTCGGTGCAGCGGATCGAGCTGCTCATGAACGATCTCGGGATAAGCCCTGAAAGCCGTCAGGTCGTGGGACCGGCGCGCGATGCAGCGCAGCGCGCCAAGCACACGGGCAGGGGCAACGACGGTATCTACTGCGGCGCAGCCGTTGAGCTACCGGACGGGTCGGTGGTGACCGGCTGCAACTCTCCGTTGATGCACGCGGCGGCCGGCCTCGTGTTAAACGCGGCGAAGCGGCTCGCCGGCATATCCGAGGACGAGCACCTTTTGCCTGCGTCGGTCATCGAATCGTTGGGGCACCTGAAGACGGAGGTGTTGAGCGGCAAACGCGTTAGCCTCGACGCCGAAGAGGCACTCATCGCCCTCGCCGTGAGCACCGCGTCGAACCCGTCTGCCAAGGCCGCCCTGGAAGGACTCAGGGAGCTGCGCGGTTGCGAAGTTCACATGACCCACATGCCGACGCCCGGCGATGAGGCCGGACTTAGGAAGCTCGGCGTGAATCTCACGAGCGATCCGGACTTCGCTACGAAGAACTTGTTCATGGGGTGAGGTGGCAATGTTCCGCTTTAGAGTACTGTTCCTTGGCTTGATCCTCATAGGGGGATGCGGCGACGCCGGCTCTCCGGTGCTACGGGCTCAGCGGCCTCTGCACCTTGAAGACCATCTCGCCGCCGCCACCGTCGTGGGCTCCGAAGTTCCCGCGGGCATTCCCCAGGTGGCTTGGCGCTTCGATGAACCGCAGCCGGACTGGAGGCCAGCCAGACCGATCGGGGCACAGTTGGGGTCCGTCGAGCCTGTTCAAACTGACGACGCTCTGGCTCTGCCCCTAACCGCAGAACACCGTGCCGACGGCCCCCGCTTGATCGGCGCCATCTATGTCGATCTGCCGGACTGGGCGCTGGAGGACTGGGCGTACGTAGAGATTCGCGCCCGCACGCGCGATCGGATGAACGCCATAGGCTTGGGATTCAACTACACTGAAGAAGACCCGGTGCTTGGCGTCCTCCCTTTTCAGAGCCGCGGTGAGTGGTCGCGCCTCGTGACCGATGGCACGGTCCAGACGTACCGGCTGTCTCTAGACGCGCCCAGAGTTGGGAGGTGGGAAGGGACCTGGACCCAGCTGGCTATCTGGTTCAACAGCCAGCCGGACGTGGAAGAAGTGACGCTCGACATTCTGTCGGTGCGTGTGATAGCGCGGGAGGCCGAGTTCGCGGGGAGTCGCGCCGGGTTGCGGATGGAGGAGCGCGACAATGCCCATCGTCGGACCCTCTACACCCATACGCCAGGGCGGCTCGACTACCAGGTGAAGGTGCCCGAAGCAGGACGCCTCGATCTCGGCCTGGGGGTGCTGCGGGGCAATGCGCCGGTGACGTTCGCGATCACCGCGCAGCGGAAAGGTCGCGAGGCCGAGACCCTGTTGGCGGAGACCTATGCCGACCCGAACCGCTGGGCGCAGCGCTCGGTGGATCTGTCCCACCTGGCGGGACAGACTGTGACGCTGACACTGGAGGCAGACGCGGAGCGCGCCGGCACCGTGGCCCTTTGGGCCGCACCGACTCTCAGCGGCGCGCGAACCACTGACAAGCCCAACGTCGTCTTCTACATCATCGACGGCGCTGCGGCGGATCTCATGAGCGTCTACGGATACAACCGTCGAACGACTCCGAACCTGGAGCGTCTGGCAGCCGAAGGAGCGGTGTTCGAGCATGCCTACAGCAATTCCAGCTGGACAAAGGTCTCGACGCCTTCGTTCATGACCTCACTGCAGCACAGCGTGCTGGGTGGTTACAGGACCAACGCCGATCCGCTGCCCGAACAGGCAGTGACGATGGCCCAATACCTACATGCGGACGGCTACCAGACGGCGGTGTTCACCGCCAACCCTTTTGCCGGCATGATGAGCAGCCTCCATCGAGGGGTTGATGCCCTGCGTGAAAGCTGGTCGGGATTGCCCTGGTTCCGGAGCGACAACAATTCGGTTTCCTCGGTCTTCCTTCACGGGTCCTTCTGGAGATGGCGCGAGACTTACCCAGCTGAGCCCTACTGGGTGCACTTCCAGACCACCGACGTGCACTGGCCGTGGAGACCGGCGACGCCCTTCGCCGGCCTCTTCATCAGTCCCGAGTTGCGGGAGCGCTACTACGCGTGGGAGCGCCAGCTACAAGAGACAGGCGGCGTCTGGTGGGCCGCCGACCCGGACTCAACTGCCTTCGCTGAGACCGGCATCAGTCCGATCGCGTACTTCGAAGCCCGACGCCGCCTCTACGACGAGACGATGGCGCACCAGGATCACCAGATTGGGCAACTGGTGGAACGGCTGAAGGCCGCAGGCGAGTGGGAGCACACGGTGCTCGTCGTCGCCTCCGATCATAGCCAATGGTCCGCGCTCCTCCGCGACCCGTTCTCGCCTCACTGGGGCCCGATATTGAGAAGCTCGGTGAGCCGTATTCCGCTGATCATCGTGTGGCCGGATCGCATCGCGGGTGGCCAGCGCTTCAGACAGCCGGTGTCGATGATCGACATGTTGCCCACGATCCTGGACCTCGCCGGACTGCCGATGCCCGAGGTCATGCAGGGCCAGTCGCTGGCGCCCTTGCTTCTGGGCGAGGAAGGCTGGGAACCTCGGCCGGTGATCTTGGACCAGTTTTACGCGGACCCGCAGACCGGTGAGCTCAGCGGTTTCATCGAGGTGATCGACGGCCGCTGGGGAGCGTCGCTGCTTATCGGGCATCCTCCGGCGCCTCGTCCCCGCATTCGTCCGGAGGGCCGACCCGCGCCACTGCTGATCTGCGACCTGTGGAACGATCCCGATTGCTGGCACAGCCTGCACGAGGAGCGGCCCGACCTGGTGGAGAGGTACACCGAGTTCCTCGAGGCGCAGTTCGAGGCGCACCAGGTATTGGCGCAGCTCTTCACGCCAGGTGGTGAGGTGAGTCTAACGCCCGCGCAACTCGAGACACTGCGGTCGTTGGGATACATTCAGTGAAGATCAGCGACGGCTCCGGTACAAATCGGGGTTCACGACCGCGGCCATGCGTTCGACGTCGAGCTGCGCATCTAAGAAGCGATCGACGCGCCCCGCATGCTCGGAGGCGTTTTCGAGGATCTCATTGTAGCTGATGTCGAGGACCTCGAAACAAGCACGGCTTGTGAGCAGACGCTTGGTCCTGGCGAGGTGACCCTCGAAGAGTTCACGCATGCGTGCGTCGTCGGTGTCTGAGGGCTCGCCGCGCAGTGCTAGCATCTTGGTCTGGGAGGCGAGCACTTCGTCTATGTCTCGATGCATGAAAATGACCTTGTAGCTGAAGGTCTCCGGCAGGTAGTTTATGAGAAACGCGATGATCTTGACTGCTTTACCTCTGGCATCTTTGAGCCAGAACGGGTGGGTCCCTTTATCGAGCTCCTTGACCGCCTCCAACTCGTAATACCCTTGAGGATTGCTCTCATCGGCTGTCCTGACGCGATCGGTCACGATCTCTATCCCGCCGGCTTCGAGCATCTGCATCATCAGCGACGTGCCGGAGCGTGGGAGGCCGGAAACGACGATGATCGGCTTTCCGTATCTAACACGCCTGAAGAATCGAAGGAGCGAAGAGGCCACGATAACGCTCTCTGGTTGGCAGGGTCGCATAGCCGGTCAGCGGTAGAAGATAAGCTGAAGCGCCGCTGTCTGGCAGCGGCAACCCTCGCTCTGGTGCTGCTGCTCGCCACGCCCAGCCCGGCGGCCGCCTATGTCGGTCCGGGCGCCGGCTTCGTCTTCGTCACCTCGTTTCTGGTCGTATTCGTGACGGGCCTCATGGCCGTTGTCTCGATGCTTCTTTGGCCGTTTCGCATGGTGTGGCGCGCGCTCCGCCGCGTACGCCGGGCACGCCCGAGGATCAAACGGCTGATCGTGCTCGGTTTCGACGGCCAGGATCCGAAACTCACCGATCGTTTCTTGGAAGAGGGAAAGCTGCCCAACTTCCGGCGCCTCGCCGAGATGGGATGCTATCACCGACTCGCCACGACCTATCCGTCGGTGTCGCCTGTGGCTTGGTCCTCGTTCAGCACTGGAACTCATCCGGCCAAGCACAACATCTTCGACTTCCTCGACCGCGATCGGCGGACCTATCTTCCGATCCTCTCATCTACGCGGGTCGGCAAGGTCGATCGATTTCTGAGATTGGGCCGTTTCCGCGTTCCTCTCAAAAGCCCGGAACTGCGCCTGCTGAGAAAATCAAAACCCTTCTGGTCGATCCTTGGCGAACGCAACATATGGAGCACGATCCTCCGAGTGCCCATAACGTTCCCGCCGGACCGTTTTTATGGGGCCCAGCTGAGCGCCATGTCGGTGCCCGATCTTCTCGGTACACAAGGCACGTTCAGGCTGTACACCACCCGGCGTTCCGAAGCGCGTTTCAAGGAGGGCGGCACCCGGGTGGAGCTCGAGATGAACGGCGATCGTGCCGCAACGGTCGTGCAGGGTCCGGCGAACCCCTTCATCGATGGTGATCCGCCGCTCGAGGTACCTCTCGAGATTGAACTAGACCGCGGCGCCAACCTCGTTCGACTGTCGCTCGACGGGACCCGGCTCGTGCTACAGACCGGGGTTCTGAGCGATTGGGTTAACGTTGGCTTCCGCGCTGCGCCGGGCGTCAAGATACGCGGGATCTGCCGGATGATGGTCACCGAGATGGGCGAGCATTTTTCGCTTTACATGACGCCGATCAACATCGATCCCGAAAAGCCGGCGATGCCGATCTCGCACCCGCATTACTATGCCATCTATTTGGCGAAGAAGCTCGGCAAGTACGCTACAACGGGCCTCGCCGAGGACACCTGGGCCCTGAACGAGGGCGTCATCGGCGACGAATCGTTCCTTGAACTCACTTACGATATAGACAAGGAGCGGGAAGAGATGTTCTTCACCGCTCTGGATAAGCTGCGCCGGGGAATGCTGGCCTGTGTGTTCGATGCCACCGATCGGATCCAACACATGTTCTGGCGTTACCTCGAAGCCGATCACCCGGCCAACGGTGGGCAGACCGAGTCAGCACATCGCGATGCTATAGAGAAGCTTTACGTACACAACGATGCCATCGTTGGACGGGCCATGAGCGCGTTGAAAGACGGTGACGTTCTCATGGTGTTGTCCGACCATGGTTTCAGCTCGTTTAGGCGCGGCGTGAACCTGAACAGCTGGCTGCTCGCCAACGGCTATCTCACGCTCAAAGACGGAACCGACGGAAGGTCCGACTGGCTTCGCGATGTGGACTGGTCGAAGACACGGGCCTACGCTCTGGGTCTGACCGGTCTCTATCTCAACCTGAAGGGTCGAGAGGCTGAAGGGATTGTGGAGCCGGGCGACGCAGCCATGTCGCTCAAGACTGAACTGATCGACAAACTCAGCGGCCTCGTGGATGCGGAGACTGGCGACGTCGCCATCCGCGAGGTGTTTGCGACGGATGAGCTGTACAAAGGACCGTACGTGAAGGATGCGCCCGACATGTTGATGGGATACAACGCCGGCTACCGGACTTCTTGGGATGGAGCGACAGGAGTGATTGCGGGTCCCATCTTCGAAGACAATCGCAAGCCCTGGAGCGGAGATCATTGTATCGATCCGCGCCTGGTCCCGGGCGTCTTGTTCTGCAATCGGCCCACCCACCGAGCCGACCCGGCGTTGGTCGACATCGCGCCGACCGCGCTCTGGCTGTTCGGAGTCGAGCCGCCGGGATACATGGATGGAAGCACGCTATTTCACGATACAGGGAAGGTCGGAGCTTCCTCTGCGTCCTCAGCGGAGGGTGCGCGGTGAAGAGCAGGTACGGTCCCGAGTTGATCTCGGCTCCCCGCCGGTGGGCGAGTGCCCGTTCGGTCGGCCTCCTGATGCTCTTCGTTCTCGCTGCCAGCACGAGCTGTGGGAACGACGCCTCTGTTGTAGAGAAACGCGTGATCGTGCTCGGTTTCGACGGGATGGACTACAGTCTTACCGAGCGGCTGATGTCCGAGGGTCGGTTACCCAACCTGATGCAGCTCGCCCGTGATGGTCGCTTCGGAGCGCTGCGGACCTCGATTCCTCCGCAGAGCCCGGTGGCATGGTCGGAATTCATCACGGGTCTCGATGCGGGCGGCCACGGCATATTCGACTTCATGCACCGGGACCCGGCGACGATGGTACCGTACCTGTCGACCTCGAGGACGGAGGGGCCGGGCAGAACCATCAAGCTGGGCCGCTGGCAGTTCCCGCTGTCCGGCGGCGGCGTTCAGCTGCTGCGCTACGGCACACCGTTTTGGGAGGTGCTGGAGGACCACGGTGTCCCCACCGCTATCGTTCGCATGCCGGCCAACTTTCCGCCATCCGGATCGGCCAGCCGCGAGCTGAGCGGAATGGGTACGCCGGACATCCTGGGGACCTATGGCACGTTCTCGTTCTTCACCACCGCTCCGGAGCGGATAACTGCGACGATCGCCGGCGGCGGCGCCGTCTACGAAGCGGAAGTCATCGATCACGTATTCAACGGAAGCCTCCGAGGTCCCGCGCATCCCTTTTTGGCCGAATCGAGTAACCTGGAAGCCGACTTCACGGTCTACATCGATCCCACCAGGCCCGTAGCCAAGATCGTACTGGGTGAACAGGAGGTCGTTCTTCAGGAAGGCGAGTGGAGCGAGTGGCTGACGGTCGACTACGAGCTGATGATCTTTGTGAAGAGCCTGGTTGGTACGTGCCGTTTCTACCTCAAGCAGGTCCGGCCCGAGTTTCAACTTTACGTCACGCCGATCAACCTGGACCCGCTGGACCCGGCGATGCCCATCTCGAGTCCTCCCGACTTTGCGGCCGAGCTAGCATCGGCCACCGGACGCTACTACACCCAGGGAATGGCGGAGGACACTCGGGCGCTCACCGCAGGCGTCTTCGACGATGACGAGTTTCTTGCCCAGGCCGCGATGGTAGCCGCAGAGAATCGGAAACAATACGACTTTCTTCTGGAGCGCTTCGAGGGTGGATTGCTCTTCTACTACTTCGGGCATCTCGATATGGTCTCGCATGTGATGTGGAGCGCCATGGACTCTACTCATCCCGCCCACGACCCCATCGTTGATGGCCCTTATCGAGGTGAGATCGTAGACCTCTATATCGAGGCAGACGAGATCGTCGGCGAGACATTGGAGCACATCGATGACAACACCACGCTCATCGTGATGTCGGACCACGGCTTCGTCTCCTGGCGGCGCGCGTTCAACCTGAACACGTGGCTCGAGGAGAACGGCTACCTGGTGCTCAAAGATCCGTCGCGGCAGGGCGAGTCGGAGTTCTTTGCCAACGTCGACTGGTCGCGCACCCAGGCCTATGCTTTGGGTCTCAACGGCCTGTACATCAACCTGAGGGGTCGTGAACGGTTTGGCATCGTGCCGCGAGAGCAGCGGACCCTGATCATCGATGAGATCTCAAGACGTCTTTTAAGGGTCACCGATCCGCAGACCGGTGAGCCGGCCATAGCCAAAGTCTACCATCGTGATCGCGTTTACAGGGATACCGTACATCGCGGAATCGGTCCGGACATGATCGTTGGTTACGCCGCAGGGTTTCGCAGCTCCGATGAGTCGGCCGTTGGAAGGATCCCCCACGGATTGTTCTACGACAACGTGAGCAAGTGGAGCGCGGGCCATGAGATCGACCATGAGGCAGTGCCCGGTGTGCTGTTCACGAACCGCCCGCTTCGCCTGGAGGTTGAGTCACTTAGAGAAATGGCCGCGGCGGTGCTCGCAGAGTTTGGGATCGAGGGCTTCCCCCGTGAAGATGAATCTCCTGCCGCGGAAAGTAGATAAGACTAGGAGGTAGTACGATGTTCGGGTCGAAGGTCAAGCTAGACAAGAATCTCTTGACGAGAGTCAAGCGCTACGCGGACATAGCCGGATACTCGTCGGTCGAGGAGTTCATCACTCACGCCCTAGAGAAGGAGCTGGCGCATCTCGAGGAGGCCGACTCCGAGGAGGAGATCAGAAAGCGCCTCCAAGGATTGGGGTACATATCCTGACGTTCCGAGGATAGCCTGAATGAGTATCCTGAATGCTCTGGTTAGCGGCACGTTCGACGTGCTGCTCTATCCCTTTCGCGATCTCCCGCCCGTCGTGGGCCTGACTGTGATGTCCGTCATCACGGCAGTTGCAGTGCTCCTCATCTTCAAAGCCACATCGGATCAGAAAGCGCTCGCTGCCGCCAAGCGTCAGATGCACGCCGGGATCTTCGAGATTCGGCTCTTTAGCGACGACCCGAGGACCATGCTGAGTGCCCAGATGGGGATCGTCCGGCATAGCCTCCGCTACATGCGGCTAACGCTGGTCCCGTTGCTTTGGATGAGCATCCCTCTTCTGCTTGTCATCGTTCAGCTGCAGTACCGCTACGGATACCAGGGCCTGGAGGTGGGAAGCGAAGCGATCGTCACCGTCAAGTTGAATGCCGACCGGACGGCCGGAGAGTCGCCGCCTCTCGAGCTCGATGCTCCCTCGGACGTCACGGTCGAGACTCCGCTTCTCTGGATTCCCTCGCTCAACGAAGCGGACTGGCGCATCCGTGCTCAGCGGCCGGGGACCTACCGGCTTAGCATCCGGCTGGGCGACGCGGAGCTAGATAAGTCCGTGCAGGTGTCAAACTCCGTCGTACGACGGTCTGTGGTTCGTCCATCCGGAGGGCTGCTCAGCCAGGTACTCTATCCCGTCGAACCGCCGCTTCCGCCTGGCCCAATCGAGTCGATCGCGGTCGGATATCCTGAAGCCGAGGTGAGCTTATTCGGTTGGGAGACGCACTGGCTCGTCGTCTTCTTCATCTTGACCATGATCGCCGCGTTCGCCCTTCGCGGTCTGTTTAGGGTCGCTATCTGATGAGCAGGTCTTCCGTTGCCGTCGCGGTTGGGGGTCTCACACGGAAAACGAATAGCGATTATTGGTAGGGTTCTTCGGGTACCGATCGATTGACCTCTCACAACTTCACACTACCTTCAATCACTTTCAGCGATATTTGAGTAGACTCTTCTGAAAGCACGATAGTCGGCACGATCGTTTCGCTGACAGACAGAGGATCTCTTTTGGTAGTATCGGCTGTAGGTGGCTTCCGCAGATTCTGGTTGGGTCCGCACTCCAGTAGTTGTTCTTCTTTTCATGTCCAAGAATTCAAGGGATACGCGGTCTGGGATCGCGCTCCGCCTCCGAGAGTAAGGGCGGTCGTGTCGGGATTGTTTGAGACTCTGTAACTAAGGCCGAGCAAAGAGCACCATGACTCCTGGGTGCTATCGGCAGGAGCGCTGTCAAATGCGTAGAGTACCCGTTGTCTCTGTACTACTCGCCCTAGCTCTAGTGGTGGCGTGCAATCAGGAAGACCCGGTGTCCGGGCCCACATCGGTCACCCCGAACATCGACGCCATCGGAAACGAGTCCTGGATTATCACCACGTACTATTGGGACGGAAGTGATTGGATCGAGCACGGCTGGTGGAATGCGGCGTATCTCGAGCAGGATCTACGAGTCGTGCTGGTCGCCTCCAACTGGCTCAACTACCCTTCCTTCGACGCCAGTTTCGACAACTTCTATGCCTCGGGCGATATCGATGGCGGCGAACTGTCCGACGATTTTGCGGGCAAGACGATCGGCCCGCTTTGGTGGGGAGAAGGAGAGGAATGCAATTGGTGGGGAATCGAGAAAGCGTGCCAAGACGAAGAAGTCGTGATCCACATCGCGGAGGGCGTCGAGGACGGTGAGATTCGCCGCGCCGCCGGCTTCAACACCCAGAACAGTATTCTGCACGGCGAGTTCGAAGTAGGTATTGATTTCTCGGTGCTGGCAGATTTCCACTCCAAGGATTACGGGGTTGTCACGTTTGCGGTGGTCGATGACCGCGAGCGCAGTGCCTCCATACAGATGCGTGCCAACTACTACGAGTCGGTTGAACGCGATGGCTGGGAACTCGAGAACACGTTCAGGCCGCACGGACGAACGTTCACCAACCACCAGCACGGCAAGTTCCGCATCAAGCGGACGAGGGTGAGCAATCCGGGCCGCGTCATCGAGTCCGTGGCGGGCAGCGGGTCGTTTACGTATCCAGAGCCCGACGGCTGGCGTACATTCAGCTTCTCGGCGCGCCGGCACGCAAACGGGATGGTTGATGGTACGTGGGTGCGCGTGAATCGGGACGATGCGGAGGGGACCATAGCGAGTCGCGGCGTGGTCACCTGCATCACCATTGTAGGGGATGAGGCCTGGATCGGGGGATATGCGACCTCTGGGCCGTACAGTGAGCCTCCCGACAACGCCGTTCGTTGGAGGGTCAGAGACAATGGTTCAGGGCGATGGGGTCCGCCGGACCAGATCAGTCTTCAGTCGATCGGGTGGCCTGCCGACGCGGAGTTCTTCTCCTGTGCGAACACGCCCACCGGTTTGGAGCTTCATGACATCGAAGCGGGGAGCATCCAGGTGATCAAGTAGAGGCTGCTCCAGGCGCTTGCCCTTGGGATGCGGAGGCGGTCTTCGTGATATCGCCTCCGCGTCCAACTTCCGCAGGACGATGCCCTCGGTGTCGACTCGAGTTGCCCAGTGGATCCGGAGATCTAGGTTCCCAGGACCACTCCTCGTTCGTTTGATCAAAGTTCTTGGAACCAGGATCCAGGTTATGGGCCGTAAGACACTGACAGTAGCGCTCCTATTCTCTGGTGGCTTCCATCTTTTGGCGGTCAAGTCGTTCCACCTATACGCAAGTTCGCTCGTTGTTCCCCAAATGGGCGCGACGATGCAAGCCGCCGAGCCACAGTCCGAATCAGATGCAGTCGTCCAATTTGATTTTGACGGTACGGTGAGCAGTGCTACTGGCACTTCACCTTTGGAGATCGTTGGTGGGCCCGTTTCTTTCGGGCGGGGCCTCGACGGGCTGGCGCTTAGTCTGGGGGATGATGATCAGTCGGGATTCCTGACCTTCGACAACCAAGAACTTCCGTTCGATGGCAGCCGGGACTTCTCCGTTCAGTTCTGGTTGAGAACCGTGACGGATGATGACAGGAGGTTTGTGCTGCTGTCGCAGAAGGAGTTTGTCGACAACAGCCTCGCCTCCCAAAAACGGCCCGGGTGGGTGTTCTACTTCTCGGGTGGCACCTGGGCGTGGAACCTGGGTTCCGGGGAGCGGCGAATCACCTACGAACGGGACAACGGCAAGTATATGCCGCTGAACGATGGCCGGTGGCATCAGCTGACGATGACCTACAGCAGCGCACAGTCGACAATCCGTCTGTTCTATGACGGGGACAACAAGGTTACATACAACGTGCGCGACTCGGATGGCTTTGACTTCCGGAACCCGAATCCGATGGTGGTTGGGTGGGATGGGGCGGCTGCCGGCCCACAACCGGCAGTTCTCCCGCTCGTTGAAACGGGTGCGGTACAGCTGCAGGCACTGGTTGACGCCTTCAATGGGCTTGGCCTGGATGAAATCGACTCTGATGAGTTCGTTCATCTGGTCGTCGATCCCCGTCGCTTGTTCGATCAAAAGGTGACTGAAAGGATCCAACGTCTCGGCGCAGACAGCCTCGAGTTTCGTGAAGCCATGGATTCGGTGGATTGGGAACCGATCGAGCAACTGGAAGACGCACTGATGTCCAATCCGTACACGGTGCATCAGGTGTTGTACTTCATGGCAGTCGCACCGCTGATGAAGATCTACGCTCTCGAGGATGGTAAGGTGACCGTGAATCGGAGCGCCGCAGGAGGATTTGGGGAAGCTGAGAGGTTGTACGCGCCCGAGTTTGACATGGACAACCTGGCGATATGGGATCGTGCGCTCTCACCTCAGGAAGTGCTGGAAGCCTATTCTGAACACTTCGTTCCCGCTGTAGCCAAACTCGGACGGGAGCTCACCTCAATAACGGCAGGCTGCTGGAACATCTGGCATGGCGGTAAGCACTTTTCCATAGATGAGCACGGCTGGGATTCGAGGGTCGCGATTGCCGAGATTCTCCGCAGGGAAGGCGCAGACGTAGTGATGATGCAGGAGACGTATTCTTCAGGCGACTTCATCGCCGCGGAATTGGGCTTCTACTTCGCGACGACGGTTGACTGGGATTACCTAAACCAGGGATCCAACATCTCCGTGCTGAGTCGTTATCCGATCAAAGAGATATATGTCCAGGATGAATCACCGTTCATGAACCTCGCGGCGAAGGTAGCGATCAGCGAGACACAGGACATGTACGTGATGTCGAACTGGTACGGCATGCGGCAGTTCCCGGCGGTGTTCGAGTTTCACCAGACCCGGTTCCTGGAGTCGGATAGCATTCCGGTCTTGTTTGCCGGCGACTTCAATGCGGTCCCGCATACGGATAACGGAGACAGTCCGGCCTCGCTGGCGCTGTTGAACACCGGATTTACGGACGCATTCCGAAGCCTACACCCTGACGTCGCGGTCTATCCAGGGCATACTCACCGAAGCGGCAACAGGATCGACCAGTTTTACTACAAGGGCGCAGGACTCACAAACACGTCGACGCGGATCGTATCGACATGGCCGGCTGGTTTTCCCTCTGACCATTATCTGATCGTATCGACCTTCGATCTGGACTACGCCACAGCCGAAACGGGTCGCTAGTCGATTCGGTCAACGGAAGAGACTCCCGCACCCAGACGCAGGCGGCTCCTTCAACGCGAGTTCCTCCGCTCGTTGCTCGGTACTTGTCTGAGTAGCATCTTGTTGCCAGCCGAAAGAATCCTGTCACCAGATATGCAGCCCCATGTCCGGTCTGAAGAAGCTGATCACTGAAATTCATCGACGCAGCCTCTGGCAGGTGCTGCTGATCTATATCGGCGGTGGGTGGCTCGTGTTCGAGGTCGTACAGACGGTGACGGAGGGGCTCGGGCTACCGCAGTGGTTCCCTGCGTTTGCCGCCCTGCTGTTGCTGGTCGGCTTGCCGATCGTGGTTGCGACAGCGTTCGTGCGGGAGGGCGAACCGGATGTGGTCGTCTCCGATCCAACGCTCATACCTGTGGAGGAAGGCGACTCTTCAGCAGCACGAAAACGGCGACTGCTTACCTGGCGCAATGCGGGACTGAGCTTCATGGCTGCGCTGGCCGTCTGGGGAGTGGTGGCGACGGCGTGGCTCGTGCTCGGCGGTGCGGGCGGGACGCCACCGGTCAGCGAGGAGCGCCCCTCTGTTGCGGTGCTCCCGCTGGAGAACAGGAGTGGGCTTCAGGAAGACGAGTACTTCACCGATGGTATGCACGACGAGATACTCACGCGACTCTTCAAGATCAGCAGCTTGAGCGTGAGAGGCCGCACCTCGGTTATGCAATACCGCGCAACGCAGAAGACTCTCCGGCAGATCGGAAACGAACTCGACGTCCGCTACATACTCGAAGGCGGTGTGCAGCGGGCGGGCGGGACGGTGCGTATCAACGTCCAGCTCGTCGACGCTCGGAGCGACGAGCACGTTTGGGCCGAAAGCTACGATCGACCGCTGACGGTCGAGAACCTGCTGGGTGTGCAGAGCGAAGTCGCTTTGAAAGTGGCCGAGGCGCTCGAGGCAACTCTGACGTCGGACGAAGTGGAACGAATCGAGCAGCGGCTGACCACTAGCCAGCAGGCGTATGACGCTTATCTGCGCGGCCTGGCCTACTCCCGCCACCTCACCCTCCAAAGCCAGGATTCGGCGATGGCCTACCTAGAGCTGGCCATCGAACTTGACCCCGATTTCGCTCTGGCGCATGCGGTCCTGGCTCGTGTGTACGAGGAACAGGGCACGACGATCGAGGGCTCTGAGGAATGGCTCCACAAAGCGCTGGCGGCCAGCGAGAGAGCGCTCGCTCTGGATCCGGGCCTGGCGGAGGCTTACGCCGCCCGCGGAGATGTTTTGTGGTCATCCCTGTTCGGATTCCTCCACGTCGAGTCCGCAAGAGATCTGAAGCGGGCAATAGCTCTCAATCCGAACTTGAGCGACACCCACGACGACCTCGCGGTGATCTACAGTCACGTGGGCCTGCTGGACGAAGCTCTGGAGGAGACGCTGATAGCGCAGTCTCTAGACCCGCTGAGCGTGTACGCGCAGTTCAGACGCGGCCTGATCTTGCTGTGGAGGGGGGAGTTCGACAGTGCGTACGTTGCCTTCGAGCCTCTTCCGACCTGGGCTTCACCGTATGCGGCAGAGGCGTTGCTCCGTCTTGGCAGAACAGATGAAGCCATGCGTCTCGTTGAGGCCGCAAGCTCCGGAGAATTCGGAGAGAATGACCCGGTTCTGAACGGTGTGCTCGCGATCGCTTACGCCGTAGAGGGTGACGGTGGCGCCGCTGAACAGAAGGCCCAGATCGCGTTGGCGGGCCGGGCCGCATTTGGCCACGCGCATCACATCGAATACAACGTTGGTGTCGCCTACGCACTGCTAGGTGAACACGACATCGCCGTCGAATGGCTGAGCCAGGCTGCCGTCAACGGATTCCCGTGCCTGCCCTATTACGAACGAGATGACTTCTTGCAGGACCTGCGCGACCATCCCGACTTCCGCGAGTTGCTCGATTGGCTCCGCGCGGAGGAAGATCGGTTGCGGGACGCGATCTAGCTCAGGTCCACGCGGTAGAGGGTTATCATGTATCCGAAAACGATCCTGAACTTTCCGGACGACGTATCAGGCCTTCCACGCAGGTCATTCCTGAAGAAGTTCGCCGGCGCCGCGGCCGCCACCGCGTCGCTGCCCTTGCTGGGGTGCGCCGACGCGGAGCGGCGCGGCGAGTCCTTCGATGCCATCGCGGCGAGAACGGACCCGACGGACCCGGGGGATGAAGCGTACTGGAACGAGGTGAAGCGTCAGTTCCCGGTCAGGGACGGCCTGATCATGCTCAACGCCGCGAATCTTTGCCCGTCGCCGACGCGGGTACAGCACCGAGTGTTTGAGCTGACCCGGGACGTCGATGCTGACGCCTCGTTCACGAACCGAGCGAAATTCGGAGAGCAGCGGGAAGAGGCGCGTACTGCCGTTGCGGCCTATGTGGGGGCTAGCATCGACGAGATCGCCATGGTCCGAAACACGAGCGAAGCGAACAACACCGTTGTCGGTGGCCTACAGCTGACGCGCGGGGACGAAGTGGTGATCTGGGACCAGAACCACCCGACGGCGAACGTCGCCTGGGACGTTCGGGCGCAACGCTACGGGTTCACGGTGAAGCGCGTGTCGACGCCCGAGAACCCCGGGAGCCCTGAAGAACTCATCACAGCATTCACCGACGCATTCACGCCGAATACCAGGGTGCTCGCGTTCTCTCACGTTTCGAACGTCAGCGGGGTCAGGATCAACGCCGAGGAGCTTTGCCCGATGGCCCGCGAGCGAGGGATCCTGACGCTGGTCGACGGCGCACAGACTTTCGGTACCTACGACCTCGCGCTAAGCGAGATGGGTTGCGATTTCTACACGGCCAGCTCGCACAAATGGTTCTGTGGGCCGAAGGAAGTCGGCATCCTCTACGTTCGGAGGGAGCGAATCGGAGATCTCTGGCCGCTGTCCGTCGGCGTCGGGTGGGGCGACGGGATACAGGACAATGCCCGAAAGTTCGAGACGCTGGGCCAGCGAGACGATTCCCGCATATCAGCGATGGCCGATGCCGTGGAGTTTCAAAACCAGATCGGCACGCTTCGTGTCATCACGCGGGCGCGCCAGCTCGCGGACGCCGTCAAGCAAGGCGTGCAGCGGAAGCAGGCCGGCGCGAAGATCGTGACGCCGATCCCGCACGAGATGAGCTGGGGCGTCGTCGTCTTCCACGTTCCGGGGCTCGACCCTGGCGACGCGCTGAACGCGCTATACGATCAGGATGTCGGCTGCGCCATTATGGGAGACAACGTGCGCTACTCCCCGCACTTCTATAACACGCTCGACGACATAGATAGAGCGACGGACGCGGTGGCGAACCTGGTATGATCCCACCTTGCCTCGGCAAGGCAGGTCGGGGTACGTCACCGTCAGCTGGCCTGGGATAGGTTCGGGATCCACGGGAGAACATCGATGCGAGGGTTGTCCGGCAAGAACGTATTGGTCACGGGTGGCGCCAGCGGCATCGGGCAGGCCACGGCGGCCCGCTTCCTGGAGGAGGGGTGTGCCGTCTGCGTGCTCGACCGCAGCGCCGAGGCGCGCGATCGGGTAGCTGGCGAGCTACCCGCTCTCAGCGGCGTGATCGATGCCGACGTCTCGGATCACAAGCAGGTGCAGAAGGCGGTCGACGAGGCGATCGAGCGCATGGGCGCGCTGGATGTGGTGATCAACAATGCGGGGATCAGCATCCGGCACGACTTCCTTGACATCACGGAGGAGGAGTGGGACGAGGTCCTGGACGTCAACCTCAAGGGGGTCTTCCTGGTGGCGCAAGCGGCAGCTCGCCACATGGTCGCACGAGGTTCGGGAGTGATAATCAACACCGCCTCCACGGCCGGCAGCACCGGCTACCCGCACTATGCCGACTACTCAGCCAGTAAAGGCGGCGTGATCGCGCTGACTCTGGCGATGGCTCTCGAGCTCGCGCCTGACGTCCGCGTCAACGCAGTTTCCCCTGGTTACGTGCTGACGCCGATGCAGCACGCTGAGTACAGTGATGCCATGCTCGATGCTGTCAATCGCAAGATCCCGTTGGGCCGGCACGCCAGGCCCGAGGAGATCGCGGCGTTGTTCGCCTTTCTGGCCTCCGACGACGCCGGCTTCGCGACCGGCCAAGTTTACGTGATGGACGGCGCGGAAACGACGGGTGGTCTGTGCAGCCAGTGGACCCACGAGTAGAGAATTCCGGCAAGACGCCCAACGCGTCGAGCGACACGAAACCACCGCAGGAGGACGATCCGGATGAAATTGCAGGGAAAGGTTGCGCTCATCACGGGCGGAAACTCGGGCATCGGTAGCGCCACCGCCGACTTGTTTGCCAGGGAAGGGGCGGCCGTCGTGCTCACGGGACGCAATCGGGAGCGCGGCGAGCAGGTCGCACAGGCCATCAACGATGCTGGCGGTGAGGCGATGTTCATCCGCTGCGATGTGCGTGTCGCGGACGAGTGCCGGCGGGCCGTCGAGCGTACACTGGAGCGGTTCGGTCAAATCGATGTGCTGTTCAACAACGCCGGAGTCTACTATCCGAAGACGGTGCCGGAATGCACGGAGGAGGAGTGGGACGAGACCATCGACTCCAGCTTGAAGGGCGCTTTCCTGATGTCGAAGTACGCTCTCCCCTCAATGATCGAGCGCGGCAGCGGATCTATCATTCACAACAGCTCGGGCTGGGGGATCCTCGGCGGCGACCGGGCGGCGGCCTACTGCGCCGCCAAAGGCGGTCTTGTCGTCATGGCCAAGGCGATGGCGATCGATCACGGACCCGACGGCATCCGAGTCAACTGCGTCTGTCCTGGTGACACCGAAACGCCGATGGCAGCGGACGATGCCGACAAGCGCGGCATGAAGTATGAGGACTACGTGGCCGGCGGATCGGATCGCCCGCTCGGCCGGATGGGCACCGCCGACGAAATCGCCCGCGCGGTTCTCTTTCTGGCCTCCGACGACTCCTCGTTTGTAACCGGCGAGGCGCTGGTGGTGGACGGCGGCGGTGTAGCCGGCTAGTCGTAGGCGCGAGCCGCTCCTACGCCAGACTCCCGAGCGCCACCACGATGGCCTCGCCGCTGACACCGCTCGACTCTTCGGACGCGAGATAGCCGATCGTCTCAGCCACCTCCTGCGGTGTGGCGACGCGGCCCGGCGGGTAGAGGGCCGCACGCTCCGCCCACACCTGCTCGGTGGTTATGCCGCGTTCCTCAGCCTCCGCGAGCGCCGATCGCTCGGCCATCTCGGTGCGCACCCAACCGGGCAGCACGGCGTTGGACGTGATGCCGTACGGACCCGCGTCCTGGGCCACCGAGCGCATCAGACCCAGCAGCCCGTGCTTAGAGCTGGTGTACGCGCTGCCAGCGTACTCGGCCACGAGGCCGGATGTGGAGCTGGTGTACACGAGGCGCCCGTAGCGGCGCTCGACCATGCTCGGCAACACCAACCGGGAGAGGTGAAACGGGCCGTCCAGGTTGATCCGCATCGTTTCGTCCCAGATGTCGGGATCCTGCTCCCAGACTAGTCGCTCGTGGGCTGAACCGATGCCATGGTTGCAGGCGAGGATCTCGACAGGCCCCAGCCGCCGCTCGGTCTCGGCGACCGCCAACGCGCAGCCTTCCGGTGTGCCCAAGTCCGCCACCGCGTACTCGAGACCCAGTGCGGCAAGCTCGCCTTCGCTGCGTGCTGCGCCCATCACGCGTGCGCCTCGCTCCGCGAGCAGCTCCGCGGTGGCGCGCCCGATTCCGCGGCCGGCGCCCGTGACGAGCGCCACCCGTCCCTCAACTCCTGCCATGTCCAGACCCTCCCCAGGCCGTCCTGTTCCTGACAAGGTGATCGTACGTTCTCAGGGTTTCATTCTAAGGAACGTACGGGACGTGCGGGAGACCGGACCGTCTGGCTACGGCAGGTCTATCCCGTACACGTCACGCGCGCCGAAGGTTACTGGTGTTCGCCGGTGGCCTAGGAGAGCTCGAGTCGCCGTCATAGCTCGTTGCGATTGCCGGCTGTATATTGAACAACGGTTGATGGGCTGAGTCGAGAAGACGTGCCAGGCACGAAAGTGACCAGCCGTGTTGTACAGGGAGTCTATATGTAGCGCTCCGCCGACGCGCCGTACCCGCGGTGTGTCGGCTTTCATGTCTCTGTTTGTCAACGGCCATCGTAGTCGACCGTGGCCCAGACAGTTCATTCGGTTTCTTCATAAGACAACACTGATACTCCTTATCGGTGGCTTCGGCGCCGTATCCTGCAAGGATGAGGTGGTTGCCCCCGACGCCCTCGTTCCAATCCAGATCGTCGCCAGTCCGAACCGCGATACGCTGCGGCTCTACGATGAGATCACGCTCTCTGTCGCCTCGTTACTTCCTTCGCGTACCGGTCACTGGACCGCGCAGCCTCCCCTCTCGGTTCACTGGACTGTGCATCCGCGCGGCGACAGTGTCGTCGCCGACAGCCTGTTGTATTCGCCCCTGGGGGAAGGTTTGGAGGTTGTGCGGGCCGTGGCCCGGTTCGCAAATGGAGCGGAGGGGGTGGCTGAGCGCCGCTTCATCACCCGACCCAATTCGCGCCCCGAGGCCAGCATCGAGGAATTGACTGACGACTACTTCAGACGCGTTCCGGCCGGCGACACGGTCAGGCTCGTCGCTGTCTACTCCGACCCAGACGGCGATACGGTCCGTACCGAAGGTTTTGAGTGGTACAGAACGACCAATGACTCGCTGATCGCATTGGCCACAGGCGCCGAGCTCCATTTTCTACCCGAGTCGCTCGATGTGTTCTACGAACTGACCGTTCACGTCAGCGATCCGGCTGGCGCGGCGGACACCGCACGCTACTCGACCGTGGCCTACGATCCGCTCACGCCGGCGCTGTGGCGGAAACGTTTCCCGAGCCGCAGGGAAAATGTGTTCAGTCACGTCTCCTCAACAAGTAGCGGGCTGCTCGTGCTTCACGATGGGTGGCGACAGGGCTCGAGCGACAACGTCATGAGAAGGGTGGTTACTCTAACGGAAGATGGAGATCAACGATGGGCCGTCGATTCTCCTGCTGGATCGCCACCTCTCGTGACCGGCAGCAACGATCACATCTACCTAGCCAGAGTGCTCGAGGCAGAAGGCAGTGGAAGAGAAAAGGAGCTGTTGAGTCTCTCCTCGGCGGGAGCCCAGAACTGGGTGATGGCACCAGACGTTGAAGGCTACCCGGACTTCGGCCCTGCGGTTCTCGAAGACGGCTCGCTGATCGTGCCCATCGTCGGCACAGATGACCGGGCTAGGCTACGAAGAGTCTCTGTTTCAGGAGATGTTGTGTGGAGTGTGCAGCTAGACACTGCCTGGAGCTTCATTGAGCAGCTCGCCGTTGGCAGGGACGGAACGATCTACGCCGGCTACATGGACTGGTGGGGCGCTACCCTGGTTGCGCTTACTAGCGACGGTGCGGAGCGATGGAAGCTTCCCTGGAGCGGCGCGTGGACGACGTCATCGCTCGCGATAGCCGACGACACGACGATCGTCGTCGTAGTCGAATTCTCTGATAGCGACACCTTGTTCGCCGTCGATGACGACGGCGCGATACGGTGGCGCTTCGCGGGGGGAGAAGGCGAGCCGACAGCAATTGTCGTGGGCGACGGCACGGTCTACTACGCTTACGAATCCGGTGCGGTCACCCTGTCCGCTGTCGACAACGACGGTAGTGAGCTGTGGAGGGTGGCCGACCCGACCTGGAACTGGTGGGCTCCGCCGGCGCTCGCGGCGAACGGACAAATCATTCTCTGCGGTCGCGATGAAGCCATTTCCTATGATGCGGTGACCGGCACCGAGCTCTGGCGACATAAGTTCGCATGGATTGTCGATAGTTTCCTCATCACCGAGAGCGGACTTGCTGTCTTCGTCGATTGGGCCGACTACGTGGAAGCGCTAGACATCGGCGCCGGACCGCTCAACTCCGCCTGGCCCATGTCATACGCGGGACCTAAGCGGACAAGCCGAGCGAGATCGCCATGAGACTGCTCGTCGCGTTGCTTGTGTTGTTGGCTCTGGTCGGCTGCGAGGAAGAAATGGTCGAGCCTGAACCAGGCACGCTGCAAGCTTACATTGTCTCGCCCCTCGCGACGGACAGCGTGTTCGATCGCGATACGGTTCTGTTCATGGGCGAAGCGACGGCCACGGACGTCGGTCTATTGCCCGAGGATTCCGTCTGGTGGACGGGGGAAACGATCGGATCCGTACCCGGACGAATGATGCGGCATATTGTCCGCTTGGGTCGAGTGAGATTCGTTTTCCATGCTCAGTATGAGGATCGAGAAGATTCAGTCTCGGTAGACCTGGATGTCGCGGAGTCCGTCGGTCGGGTTATCTGGGAAGCTCCCATCCGCGGCGGGAACAAGATCACGTTGGGTCCCGGAGGCGTTGTATACGCGCTCGAGTCCGACGGCGAATCGAGCCACAGGATAATCGCGATCGGTCCGGGTGGGGTCGCCAACTGGCATTCTGAGACGTTCAAGGCCAACTACCGCGGGTTCGTAGCTCTAGGGTCGGATGGAACGATCTACATTCCACACGCCGAAGCGGACGTTGACCAGGAAGGCGGAGTGCTCGCCTTCAACTCGGACGGCACCCGGCGTTGGACTTTCTTCACGGAGCACCACGGTCCACCGGGCAGCCCGACCTACCGGGTGGAGGGCAGCCTCGCGGTGGCGGAAGATGGCTCGGTCTATTTCGTGAGCACGGAGGCTGACGCACCTATGTACGGGCTGCATCCGGACGGGAGCCTCAAGTGGCGGGTTCCCATCGGTGCGTTCGAGGGAGACCCGAGAAAGACGTTTCAAGGTTCGACGGTGCTCGTCGGTGACACGCTCGCGGTGGCCATTCACACACATGACTCGATCTTCGCGGTCGATACCCGAACGGGCGTCGTAGAGTGGTCTGCTAGTTTGCCGTACTCAGGATATCGTGACTGGATGCCGGCTGTGAGTTCCGACGGTACGATTTACGCCGCGAGGTACCGCGCGGCGGCGGCCTTCACTCCCTCAGGGGAGGTCATCTGGCGTCGCGAGCTCGGCTATTTCGTTGATTCCGGCATGACGATCGGTCGGGAGAATCTCTACATGGCGAATTGCAGGGGCGGTTATCGGATACTCAATATGGCCGGAGACCCCGAAGCCGAGGTCGGGGATATGGACGCGAGTTTCGGAAGAGCCGTCACTCTGGGCGCGAATGGCGTCATATACCTGACGCACGGCGACTCGCTCTATAGCTACAACGAAGCCGGCGAGCTTCGCTTCGCGACGCAGATCGACGCGGCCGCCTACTTCGGTGTGGTATTAGGTGAAGATGGTACAGTCTACTCGCCCACCGTAACCGGCGTCGCGGCAGTGCGTGACACGGTCGGCCCCGCCACCGATGCGCCGTGGCCGACGCACATGGGTGGGCCGCAGCGGCGCGGCCGGACGCACTCGAACTAGGTGCGTCGGACCAGGACTCACGGCAGGGTCTAAGGTTCATTGCAGGTCTGGCTACCGACCAACTGTGCGTCGCAGAGCTTCCAATCGCTGAGGCGCAGTGGATCGTTCGGCTCCGCTGGGTGCTCGAAGCTATAGAGGATGCGGGCGCCGTCGGCGATCGCCGCGGCCAGGCCTTCGCAGTCGGTGTCGGCGCATTCGAAGTTGGCTGTGTTGTAAAAGCGGTAGAGATTGGGGGAGAGCTGAATAACCCGCGATTCAGCGGCGCTCAGTATCATGTCAAACGCAGTACCGGCTTCGACTCGCTCCTTTGAAATCACCTCGCGCAGCGTTCGGCTGATCGATGATGCATCCGCCGGGACTTCGGAGAGTTCGCGTTCTTCGACCTCGATCGCGTACAGGTAGCCCCACTCGTACTCGAAGCCGCGGGGCGTCTCGTACATAAACGTGAAATCCTCGGTGGCGCTTTCCCGGACCAGCAAACAAAGAGTCATTGCGACGCCCGAGCACTCGAGGCGGTGGTGGTTGACCTGGTAGGTCTTCAACTCGCCGTTATCTCCGAACAACCCGCAGCCGAGGGGTGACAACGTTAGTGCGATGACGCATGCCGATCGATAGATGTTCATGTCGTATGCCTCTTTCGTACGCTAGGCGCCCTCTGTGGAGATGCTGCGTTCGGGAGGTTCGTTAAACGAGGCGGGCCCGCCGCTAGAGAGGGGCGCTGCTCAGACTGGTTCGCGAAGCCTCTGCAGCGCCGGCGGCAGAACCTCCACGTATATCGCGATCAGCAGGAGCAAGTTTGCCCAGAAGTGGAAGCTCAGTGAGCCGTAGCGAGTGAAGTCTCCGACCAGATTATAGAAGACGATGTTGGAAAGGACGATCGACGCGATAAGGAGAGTCCACGTAACCGTCGAGCGCTCGGGAGGGCGCTCCTGTGCCGTATCGATCTCCGGCGCCGCCGTTTTTGCCTCCATGAGCTGCCAGGCCAGAAAGGCTTGAGTGAACGAGAAGAAGACGAAGTCGTGCGTCCAAGATGTCTTCAGCACGAACGGGATCGTCAGGAAGACGATCTGCATACTCCACAGATCGGCGTGGCGCAGTCGCCCGCGCTGAACCAGGTAGACCAGTCCCATGTTAGCGGCCGCCACAGCGTAGCTGATCACGTGCAGGAGCGGAAGCTGGGCGTCGGTAGCACCGGTAAAGCGAAGGACGACGTGAGGAAGGAACTGGGAATGAGGGTTCGTGACCACCCAGCCGGAATCGCGGAACTGGTCGACCAGCCCACCGTAGAAGCGAAGCGTATCGGCGGGACCCAGGAGAACGCCGGGCACGACGAGCAAGAATGCGATACAGGCGCCGATAGCGAATAGCACGAAACGCGCATCACGGCGAGCGGCGAACGGTGCAATGAATAGGATCGGGTAGAACTTGAAGCTCACCGCGAAGGCTAGGGAGCCGGCGGCGGCAGCGCGGCGATCGCGCTCGTAGAGGGCGAGCGTGCCCAGAATGCCCCCTATAATAAAGACGCTAACCTGGCCCCCCATGAGGTTCAGCAGCAGGGGCTGTGACGTGAGGACCAAGGTGATGAAAATGAGCTGAACCGTGAGGCCCGCCGGGACGAGCCGGCGGAAGACATGAACATACAGCGAAACGAAGACGACCTGCAAAACGCCCCAGAGAACAAGCGAAGCGTCGAGTCCCAGCGGAGGGAAGATCGCCAGCAGAATGGCGATGAAAGGGGAATAGAGATAACCGTCGATGGGAAGATGGGTTTGGAATATGACCTCGCCCATGGGATAGTAGTAATCTGAGAAGTCGCAGAACAATCTCGGGCAGATTCTACGGACGGTGGACAGACTATCCCAGGTTCGGACGTAGTAGGCGAGGGGAAGGCTGATGATCCCGACGGCGAACGGAAGTATGCGCGTCGTTATGAAACTGGTCCGCACATCAAGGCTACCCACCTCGTCCACAGCTCTAACCCGTCTTGGACGGTGCGGCTGGCGTACGATAACGTCGCAGGCGCGGGATGAACATCGGGACTCGCGCTCGGTAGTCCGTGTAGGCCGCTCCGAACCGCTGCTCGAGTTCCGGCTCCTCCACCCATCTCAATTCGATCATGTGCAAGACGGAGTACGCCGGCGTCCAGATCAAGGCAAGCCCGACGGAATGGTACAGCAGGCCGAGGCCGAAGAGAGCTCCGAAGACACCGCTGAGCATCGGATTGCGGACGAATGCGTACGGCCCACTTACGATGAGCTCGTCAGGAGGGTTGAGCGGCACCGGCGTTCCACGCGCCTTGAGAAATCGCACCACGCACCAACCGCATAGCCATGCACCAGCTGTCAGGAAGAGGGCGCCGGCGATAGTGCTGGCGGTCCCCGGCAGGAGTGGGGGCAAGGCCAACCAACTATCCGTGTTAAGGCCACCGATGATCACGATGGCCAGGGTGGTAGCGAAAACAAGGAGGCCCAGTGGCGTCAAGCGTTGGCGTCGGCGCCTGGGTCCGGTGGCAACGGAATGGAAGTAGTCCGCGAGACCCACGTTCCTCTTTCCTAGTAGGCAAATGTGGTGGCTCGGACGATCGAGAAGCACACGAGCATGCCAAAGAGCAGGGTGGCGATTACCCGGGTTCGGCGACCGCTCGCGAAGAATACGATTAGTCCAAGTATCGTCTCAGCCGCAATGAGGTAGTGGAGCGTGGTCAGGAGGCGCGAATGGAAGAGCGCGACGTTTCCGAACGTACCCAGCACGCCGTAGGCGGCCAGCGCTACAACGCCCCATTTTCCGTCATCTTCGAAGTAGGATCCGAGGTCCGCGGGATACTCGCCCACGCCAGTCGGAAGGACCAGGCCTCCAGCAAGAAAGAGCAGAGCCGCCAGCCCCAAGACCAGTCCGAAAGTGGCGACGGTCCACCGCGGCAGCGCGGCCAGCTCCCAGAGCGCCCACCAGTACTGGAACTGAAAGGCAAGGACGTACACGGCCCAAATGAGCGGGAGCCAGTCTATTCTGGTGGTTCGTCGGTGGCGGAAGACGCCGAGAAAAGACGTCAGCAGCAGCGTCACCGCCAGGCCCAGCACGAAGGAGAGCGCCACCGAAAGGAATTCGAACGCGGTCATGGAGTCAAAGTTCTGCGATTGCTGGCCCTGAGTGGGTGCTCTTCGCCGCTCGATGCGCCAGTTGCGGCGGGGATGTAAGGGCGTGAACTTGGATAGCATACTACCACTCGATCACTCTGGGCAAACCGACCCGCTCTCCAGGATGGAAGCCGTGTCGCACAGCGCTCGCGAGCATCTTCGGCTTGGCAACGACGAATACGACGTGGCGATCCGTCGTTTCATTCCTGGCTACGAGTTCATGCTCAGGGTTGCGGCCGAGGCGGTGAGCGCGGTTGAGCCGGCGCTGGTCATCGACCTGGGCGCGGGGACGGGCGCGCTATCGGAGGCGTTGCTGGAGAGACCAGGCGTCGGGCGGCTGGAGCTGCTCGACGTCGATCCGGAGATGATGGACCAGGCGAAAGAACGACTGGCGCGGTTTAGCGCGCGCGTGCGATTCACCTTGCGCTCCTATTTCGAACACCTTGCGGAGTGCGATGCTTTCGGGGCATCGCTCTCCCTTCATCACATCCCGACCATCGAGAAGAAGTCGGAGTTTTTCGGCAGGCTATTCGACGCGCTGCGCCCGGGCGGCGTCTTCGTCAACAGCGACGTGAACATGCCGGTCGATGATGAAGAGCGTGAGCAACTCTATCGGCACTGGGCCGACCACATGGTGGCCAGTGGTATCGATGAGGATCGGGCCTGGCAGTACTTCGAAGAGTGGTCGGAAGAGGATACCTACCTGCCGTTGGAAGCGGAGCTGGCCGTATTGTCCGACGCCGGGTTCGAGGCGGAGCGTGTGTGGAATGACGGGCCAGTGGGGGAGTACCGTCGCTCATTGCTCGACACTTGCATGGTCCGCATCTTGTAGCCAACCCGACCAGTGAATTCATCAAAATAAGGCATCCGACCATGCCGCCTCTACTTGAGCGCCTGCGTAACGCCCTCGCGCCTCAGTACGAGGTGGAGCGCGAGCTGGCGAGCGGAGGGATGGGCACGGTCTTCCTGGCGCGCGATCCGAAGCTCGATCGCAATGTCGCGATCAAAGTACTCAAGCCGGATCTCATCAGCTCCGACGCTTCCGACCGGTTTCTACGCGAAGCCCGCATACTCGCCAAGCTGAGTCATCCCAACATTGTGCCGGTGCACGCCGCAGGAGACGCTGATGGCCTCAGCTATTACGTCATGGAATACGTGGAGGGCGATACGCTGAAGCGGCGGCTCGAGAGTGGCGCGATGCCCAAAGAAGAGGCGCTGAAGCTAGCAGACGACCTGCTCGCCGCGCTGGAGGCGGCGCACGAGCGGGGCATCGTTCATCGCGATGTCAAACCCAGCAACATCTTTCTTGTCGACGACCGCGCGTTGCTCGCGGACTTCGGTATCGCGAAGCCGAGCGACCCATCCGAAGAAGGCCTCACCGCACCCGGCGAGCGTATCGGGACACCTCGATACATGCCACCGGAGCAGCTCCTCGGTGAAGATGTCACTCCCGCGACCGACGTCTTCGCGGCCGGAATGTTGATCTGCGAAGCGCTGACGGGCCGAAGGTGGTCGATCGCGTCACTGGGCGAAAATGCGGACTGGTCTGATGTGCCCGGGGAACTGGCGGCACCGCTTCGCCGGGCGCTCGAGTGGGAGCCGGAGGACCGCTGGCAGAAGGCGGCGAGCCTGCGAAGCGCGTTGGCCCGCACGCAGCGCGTCGTTCGCAAGCAGAGGGCGATCATCGCCGGGGCGGCCGCTGCGGCAACTGTAGTGCTTGTCGCCGGCTGGTTCGCCGTGAGTCTGGGAACTGGAGGACGGGGTTCGGGACGGGATCCCTCCATCGCAGTGCTTCCGTTCGAGAACAGGAGCGGGCTAGAAGACGACAGGTACTTCACCGACGGCATACACGACGAGATCCTCACACGTCTGTCGAGGATCGGCAGGTTGAGCGTGAGGGCTCGCACATCCGTGATGGAATACCGTGACAGTCCGAAGAACATCCGCCAAATCGGAGAGGAGCTGGACGCCCGATACATATTGGAAGGGGGAGTGCAGCGAGCCGGAGCGCAAGTACGGATAAACGTCCAGCTCATCGATTCCGAAACCGATGAGCATGTCTTTGCCGAAGCTTACGACCGGGAGCTTTCCATCGAGAACCTGCTGGCCGTTCAGCGGGATCTCGCGATGCGGATCGCCGACGCTCTCCAGGCCACGCTGACACCGGAGGAACGTCGGCAGATTGCAAGGGTGCCGACCGACGACTTCGAGGCTTACGACTATTACCTGCGCGCGCTCGAGTACCTGGGTCGACCTGGAGTCCGCCAGGATAACTACGAGAACGCGCAGAGAATGTTAGAGCAGGGTATAGCGCTCGATCCTCGCTTCGCTCTGGCCTACGCCAGGCTGTCGACCGTTCACGCGGAAGCCTACGAGTACGGCCTCGATCGATCCGACGAACGTCTGGGGTGGGCCCGGCAAGCGGCCGACCGGGCACTCGAGATCGACCCTGGCCTGCCCGAGGGACAGCTCGCGCTCGGCTACTACCACTATGTAATCCGCGTTCACGACGTGGCGTTGGAGAAGCTGGCGATCGCAGAGCGGGGTCTACCGGGATCGCCCTGGCTGCTGTGGGTACGTGCTCTGACTCAGAAGCGCCAGGGCCAGTGGGAAGAGGCGACGGCGAGCCTCGAGCGCGCGCTGGAGCTGAGCCCGAGAGAGCCGTACCTGCTATTCGAGATGGGGATGACGTATTTCTCACTCCGTCGCTATGATGACGCCGAGGGCTACTTCGACATGAGCCTCGCGCTTCAGCCCGATGCCGGCGAGGTGGCGGTGGTTAGAACCCTGGTATCGCTCATCGGCATGGGAGACTCGCGGCCGCTACGCGCTTTTCTCGAACCAATTCCACTGGGCTTCGATCCCGGTGGCGCCGTCATGGTCCTGCGTTGGACCGTTGAGTACTTCGACCGGGAGTACGCTGCGGCGCTTGACGTCTTATCGCACAGCGAACGCGAATACTTCGAATGGCAGGGAGGCATCGCCCCGCGGTCTTTGCTAACAGGATTGTGTTACGCTGGGCTGGGTGAAACCGACCGGGCGCGGGCGGCGGGCGACTCGGCGCGCGCCGAGGTGGAGTCGTGGCTTGAAGAGCGACCTGAAGATCCGCGGCTCTACGCTTCTCTCAGCACGACTTTCTCCCTGATCGGCTTGAAAGAAGAAGCGATTTGGGCGGCGCAACGCGCGGCGGAGCTGCTACCGGTTTCTGAAGATGCTGTCGATGGCCCGGGCTTCGTCCGCAACCTCGCCACGATCTACGCGCGATTCGGAGAGGTCGAAGCCGCCGTCGAGCAGTTCGACCGCTACTTGTCCATGCCGTCGCTCGAGTCCATCAAGTCCATCGTGCTCGATCGGCAAATCGATCCGATTCGGAACGACCCTCGCTTCCAAGCGCTGGTGGAGAAGTACGAGCGAGACGCGCAGCAGTGAGCGTCTATCGGGAGGCTCAGCAGTGGCTAGAGTCGAAAGGGCTTTACCCGCGGTCTGGCCTGGCCGACGTGCGCTGGAGTCCGCGTCGTGAATCCCTCGCCTTCCTGACGCGCACCGATCAGGTGTTTCTCTGTCAGACAACGCCTCCGGCTCTTCTCTGGATGTCTGAGCCCGGGTTGCGCATCGCGGGCGTCGAGTTTGTCGGGGAGGA